>CARUPR010000004.1 GCA_949077035.1 uncultured Eubacteriales bacterium | reverse complement strand
AGGGTTGAAAGAAATTTTAAAGATTATAAAAACTGAAAGTTTAACGGACGAAATGTAATAAGCAATATATTTTATTAAGAAAAAGGTTGTGATTGATTGTAGACGCATTTTATAAGCTCATAGACGCATTGTAATATAAGTTTTTAAAATATATCGTCGCTTAGATTGTTTGTGTTGTCTTGTTTAGTATTTTCTTCCAAAAGAAATGGAGAGTCGGGACGAAGATAATTAGAAAAGTCGCAACTATTTTTAGTTTCTAATTTTGGAGGGCGAGAACGCAAAGGAAGATTATTTGTTGTGATTTGTTCGTCTTCGTCAACTTGTTCTATAAGTTTATCGTATGTAAAAATACTATTATCCCAAAGATAGTTATTATCAAAATTGTTAGGGTCAAATCTCCAACGAGTTAAGTCTAAATTTATATTGCCAAACTTCTTTTTTAAATAACCTATATCATATTGATAGGCTATGTTATCATATTTTGCATTTACATTTTCTATTTGCTTCTTAATACCTTTTCTACTTTTGCCATTTTCTTTAATAGAATTAATTTTATCATTTTTAAATTCTACACGATTTGATGACCATTCTTCTTTTGTCTTATTATTAATATTTGAAATGTAAGATTGACGAAGATTAAAAATAGTTTGTTGGCATAATAAATCACCAAACGGAAAAGTTAAATAATCGTATGGCTTAAAAAAATGTTGAGATGACGGCTTCTTATTTCCGTTTGCAAAGACCATTGCTCTATGTGAATATTCTCTTAGTTTGGTTAAAAAGTTGGCAAAGCATTCGGTTGACATTAAATTAATTAAAGTATCTTGTCTTTCGGGAGATAAGGTTTTAATTATGTTAATAAAATCGGCAAATTGGTTGAGTTTATTATATTGCTTTTCAAGTTGCTCATAATTAGATTTTAAGGTTTTGTAGTCCTTTTCAAGTTCTGCAAAACTTTTTTTATCTTCTTGCTTTTCGTCGATGGTTGGAATAAGGTCGTTTAAAGTAAAGCAAGGCACATTAGCATAAAAATATTCAATGCACTTGCAAGTCTTTTGCCAAAAAGGTTCAGATTTTCCTTTTAAGGCATTTTTTACTGAGTTATCGTTACCATATCCTATTGCATAGGAAAAGGTTTTCCTAGTAAAATATTTACTATTGTCTGTTAAAATTTTATCAAGATTATTAGAAAAAGCATTTGTTAGATTTTCCATAATTTGCACCTCACAAAAGAATATAACATCTATTATAGCAAGAAGAATTAAAAATTACAATCATATTTAAGTATGATTTATGAAGAGGCAAGATAAAATTAGGGATTGTATAAGATAATATCAACAAAAAACTTGGCAAACTTGAAAAACACCTTTCAAAACACTTGAAAAATAGCATTGGTCGAAAATAAAATATTAAAGGGAGATAAAAAATGAAAATCAATAATGATAAAATGCTAACTATTAAAAAGTCGAAACTTAGGGTTAAAAGCAAATTGGACGAAAATTATAACGAGGGCTGACAAATTGACAATCAAATAAACGAAAGTTTAAATACGCTTTACCCTATATTTCAACTATTAAATTACTATTATGAGGAGGAAAAACAAAATGGATAAAATAATCTACGCAGTTGGTTATTGTAGGTTTAGCAGTGATAATCAACGCAACGAGTCGATTGACGCACAAAAAAGAGCTATACAAAATTATGCAGATGAAAATAATATAATAATTACAAATTGGTATTTGGATTATGCACAAAGTGGAACAAGTGCTGACCGAAAAGAATTTCAAAAAATGATTGAATCAAGCAAACATAGAAATTTTACAATGGTATTAGTTCATAAACTTGATAGATTTTCAAGAGATAAAGATGATACAGCACTATATAAAGTTATTTTAAAACGAAACGGAGTTAAAGTTTTTTCGGTAACTGAAAAATTTGACGAATCACCTGAGGGTGTTCTAATGGAAAGCCTTATAGAAGGCTTAGCCGCTTATTATTCAAAAAATCTAGCACGAGAAACTTTAAAAGGAATGACCGAGAATGCTTATAATGCAAAAAGCAATGGCAGTGTTCCACCTTATGGCTATAAACTTGTTCCTAGACTTGATAGCAATAAAAATATTGTTTACAACAAAAAAGGTGCAATGCTTCACGACATAGCACTTGACGAGGAAAAGGCAGAGGCTATAAAATTAATATTTGCAAGAGTAATTGAGGGCAAAACATATCCCGAGATAATTGAGGAATTGAGCAAGAAAGGGTTTAAAACATCTCGTGGCAATTATTTTACAACAAGTTCCATATTAAATATTTTACGAAATGAAAAATATACTGGCACTTATATATTCAATAAATATCGCAAAAAAATGGCTAGGTCTGGTGGCATAAGTAAAGAACCAAACGAAGAGGACAAAGTAATTAAGGTTAAAGATGGTTTACCAAAAATAATTGAAGAGGACACTTTTAATCTAGTTCAACAAATATTGGATGCAAGAATTAGGCAGACACCTGGTATTAATTATGTGGACTATTTATTAAGTGGCAAAATAATTTGTGGCGAGTGTGGGTCGGCTTTTACTGGCGAAAGGCAACGCAAAGTTTATAAAGATAGAGTTGAGTATCGAACATATTATAGGTGCAACACAAAAAGGGGTAATCTTCCAGAGGGACAGAATAAATGTGCTAACACTTGTATAAGGCAAGACGAGATAGAAAAATTTGTATTGAGTGAAATTTCTAAGGTTGTGTTTAGCAAAAAGAATTTTGATTGCATTTTAGAACTTTACACAAAATATCAAGATGAATTATTAAATAGAGAATATTCGGCAGAAGCAATGAAAAGGCAAATAGTTTCGGTTGAAAATAAAATAAAAAATATTACCGAGGCAATAGCAGAGTTAGGCTTTTCAACCTCACTTAAAAATCAACTTGAAATGCTGGAAACACAAAAACGCAACTTGGAAAATGAATTATCCAAAAATAGAACAAGGCTCGGACCTGAAATTGATAAAAAAAGGTTCGAAAAAGCCTATAATAAACTGGCTAAACTCTTTGAGGATAATAAACTTGAAAATACAAAATTAATTATTGACGCCCTACTTAATAGAGTGGTCGTGTATAATGATAGGGTCGAAGTATATATAAATATATTACCCTCATTTAATTATGAAAAGGTAGCCATGGAAATAACAGCAAAAGATATTTTAGAGGCAAAAGAAAAAGGAGTTGAAACTAATTCAACTCCTTCTTCACTTGTTTTTAGCCCTTTACATCATAATTTCATGGATGTAAAAGAATTTGGCTCCCCCAGTAGGACTCGAACCTACGACAACTCGGTTAACAGCCGAGTGCTCTACCGACTGAGCTATAGGGGAATATTAAGTTGTAATGTCTGAAAGCTTAAAACCTTATCTTGTTTTTTGCCCTCTTCAAAACATTATATTCTCGCAAACCAAAGTTTGCAACAATATATTATCAAAAATTTGACCGATTGTCAATAATTTTTTTAAAGTTTTTTAAACTTTTTTGAAAATATTTTATTTTTTATCTATTATCTTCTTTTTGATTAAAATTTTCGCTTCTCCCTCTTCCCCTTTTATTGAAACATCACCTTCATCCTTGTCTGGCTTTTCGATGGGTTTGACTATTTCATTTTTGTCTTCAAGTTCTTCAAGTTTTTTACGCTTAATTTCAAGCACGATAGAGGTGATGATTACAAACATAATCACCATCACAAGCATTATAGTTACAAAAATTTTAATTGCTTTCTCCCTGTTCATCCTTTTGTCTTTTCCTGCCGAATATACTATAACATTTTTTTATAAGCTTTGTCCACAAAATTTTTGAAATAAGTCGCTCCAACAAAAAACTTGCGATAAATATAGCTAAAACATAAATCCTAAATTGACCATAATTAAATTTTAAATTTATCACAAAAAGCAGTGCAAAAGAAAATAACACCGACAAGAAATTAAAGAAATGATGAGAATATTTATCATTTCCAAGAAGGGTCACAACCATGTTTAAAATATCAAAAATCACGCCGCTTGCAAGCCCTGCAATAATAAGAAGCAAAAACATAAGAGGTTGATTTAATGTTGGATAAAGCATTTGCACCCCCTTTTAAAAATTCATTCTGGCAAAAAAAATTTAATTTTTTATTGCAATAAAATAAACTAAAATTTCTATTTAAAAATTCTTTTCAAAAGAGAACCTTTGCTGGCTGCACTCTCTGAAAATTTGATAAGCTGAAATTTGCCTTGAAGGACAACCTCGCCCTCTTCAAGATTAAGTTTCTTCACTTCGATATTGTTTCCAGTCAAAATGATAGCACTGCCACCCATTTCAACCACAGCTTGAGTTGGTGTAGAAGAAGCCACCTTTGTCGCCCCCTTGATTTGCAAAACTTCACCTTCTAAATGAATAAAATTTGACATAGTTTTCTCCTAGAGGTATTTTATTCTCAAAACTCTTTCAAAATGATTAAAAAGATAAAAAATAAATTTTTAATAACCATATTTTAATTTAATATCCATTTTTATAAAATATCTTTGCCTGTCAACCTTTACTTATATATCAACCTATGCCACCTGTAAAATCAAACCAAACTAAAAAAATTAAATAAATATGACTTAAACATTAAATTTATTTCAAAATCGATAGATTTATTTCAAATTTTAAGTTAAAATAATACCATGGAAAAAAAGATAATCGAAATTGAAAATGATTGCATGATAAGCGAACAACTTAAAAAAATTGGTTTTTCTTATGGACAAATTTTAAATATGTTTAAGAAAAAAGATGTCCGCCTTAATGATGAGAAAATAAAAGAAGACTGCTTTGTTTGCATTGGTGACAAACTCACCATTTTTTATGACCAAACAAAGTCACCTTCCCCACCCTCGCCCCAAAAATTTGATATAGCCTTTGAAGATGAAAACCTGATTATTGTAAACAAACCCTTTGGAATTGAGATTGAGGGAAATGATGGCCTTGCCAAAATTTTCAATGCCCTTCCCGTCCATCGACTTGATAGAAACACGACAGGCCTTACAATTCTTGCCAAAAATGCCAAAAGCCAAAAGGTGCTGCTTGATGCTTTTAAGGAAAGGACAATTACAAAAAAATATTATGCCGAAGTGGTTGGCTCAACTAATTTTAAAAACTATAAGTTTGATGCCTTTTTGGTAAAGGACGCAAAAGAAAGTAGAGTAAAAATTTACACAAAAAAGATGCCAAATTCGGCCGCCATTTCAACAACTTTCAACACAATAAAAACTTCAAATTTTTCAAGCCTTGTTGAATGCACCCTTCATACAGGAAAAACTCACCAAATAAGGGCCTCTCTCGCCTTTTTAAATCATCCAATTATAGGCGATGGAAAATATGGCAAAAATGAAGATAACAAAAGATTTAAGGAAAATAAACAACGCCTTCATGCCTATTTTATCCAGTTTCAAAATCTGCTTCAACCCCTCGAATATCTAAATGGAAGGTCATTTAAATCTCTTCCAAACTGGGTAAAAAATTAATAGCTTTAATTCAACTATCAAAAAGTCATTTTTCAGATGACTTTTTTTTAGCACACCTGACAAATAAAAAATGGAAAAGGTTTTATTGCTAAAAAACCATAACAAAATATTTACTAAAAATTAAACTAAAAAACTTACCAATCACTAAATTTTTTTAATCAACAACTTATGCTCTTCAATGTGCATAACTTTCATCACCTTTAAAAACACAACATAACTAATTTTAAAATTACTTTTCATCAGATTGTAATAAGAGGATTTGCCAATATCGCACAAATGGCAAAACTGGTTCACCGTCAATCTATTTTCATTTATAAATGCTTTGATAAGCTTTGAATTTATCTTATATTTAAACTGACTTTTCATATTTTTCACCTCAATTTAAGATTATACAATATAGAAATTCAGTTTTGTCTGTTGATGCGAATTCGTATCAAAATACTTTAAAAAAAGAGGTTTAAATATAAACCTCTTTCTGAAACATTCAATTATGTCAATCACATAAAATTTTATTTTCCAACAAAAACATATCCAAATGCATTTGGTCCCCAATGACAGGCAATTGCTGGGTCAAGGTTGTCATAAACACGAATTTGTTTATGATATTTTTCATCGGTCATTTCGATAAGTTTTTCAAGATTATTCTTTTGATAGGTGTAAGATGCAATAATTTCATGGTTTTCATCGCACTCAAAATCTTTAAGTGCATTTGCCATATATTGCATACCCATTTTAAGACCAATTTTTTTGGTAATAACTTTTACTTTGCCTTCAATAAAACCGATGATAGGTTTTATTTTTAAGATACTTCCCAAAATCCATTCTTTCTTTGAAAGTCTGCCACCTCTAAAAAGATATTCCAAAGTTTCTGGAATTGCCATGATTTTAATGCGAGGAATTAATTGATTTACAATTTCTTCAATCTCAGCAATTGACTTATCACGATTTCTATTGATTTCATCAACGATAAGACGCATACCGCCAACCGCACAACGAGAATCTAAAATCTTAACTTTTTTATTATCTTCAAAAAGCATTTTAATTGCATTGAAAGTTCCTGAAATTTCTGAAGAAATGGTAAGAATAATCACATCATCGCCCTGATTTGTATAACCACTAATTTTTTCTTCAAGGTCAGCTAAATTTGGAAGTGAAGTTTTAGGGAAGATTTTTTCATCAATAAGCTTGTGATAAAATTCATCCATTGGCAAATTTACACCATCTTCATATTCAGTTTCACCCAAAAGAATTTTAAGCGGGATAAGCTCGATATTATAATATTCTGCCTCTTCTTCTTTAATACTGCTTCCGCTGTCTACTAATAATCTTAACATCTTATTGCCTCCTAAAAAAGATATTTATTAAAATGATTATTTACATATTTTTTTCCATTTTAAGATATTATACATTATTTTAAAAGATTTGAAAACAAAAAACGATGAAAATAAAATAAAACTTGAAAAATAGGTATAATTTTCTTAAAAAAATGTTTTATATTATCTGTTTTCATCTTTTTTTTACATTAAAAGAGGATTTTAAAAGTCTTTTAATCAAAACCATAAAATATTTTTGACATTTTTTCAACTTTATTTTAAAATATAAAATATGAACAAAAAAGGAAAATATCTTTTCTTTGATATAGAATGTTGCAACGGTTATAATATCTGCTCAATTGGTTATTGCCTGGTTGACGAAAATATGCATATAGTCACCACAAAAGATATTCTTATCAATCCTGAAAACAAATTTATCTTGTCACCTTCTGGCAAAAGACCGAAAATTGAGCTTGCCTATCCAGAAGAGCTTTTTTATAAACAAAACAATTTTGCAGAGTTTTATGATGAAATAAAAAATCTTTTAGAGGATAAAAAATATATTCTATTAGGTCACAGTGTGAGAAGTGACCTCTTCTTTCTTGAATATGCCTGCAAAAGATATAACCTGCCAAAGTTTAATATAAAAGCTTATGACACACAAAAGATGTTTCAAATAATTTATAAAAGGCCTCATGTTGAATCGCTTAAAAATATTTTGGCTCAACTTGAAATTGATGCACCAAACCTCACCTTTCATAGAAGTTGTGATGATGCAAAAGCCACCTTTTATGTTGCAAAAGAAATATGTATGCAAAAAGGACTCACTCTTGATAAATTGCTTCAAGAGCGAAACGACTGCCTTTCTTCTTTGACAAGCGAAGATGATAAAAATAAAAATGAAAAAACTTTAAACGAAAAACAAAAGAAAGAAAGCCACATAGTTATGGAATAATTTGTTTTAATCAAAACCTACAAATTTATTATATTTAAAAACACATTCAAAATTATTAAATTTTAAAAGCACTTTCAATTTTATTTTATATCAAGAGTTCCTTCAATTTTATTTTATATCAAGAGTTCCTTCAAATTTATTAAATATTTTAAGAGCGCACTGAATATTATCAAAAACATTTATGTTTTTTTGATATATATTTTCAAGTTGCGACTTAGGATAAGGATGAGAAAAACTATCATCACCCACCTCTATGGTAAGCGAAGGAATTTTCAAAACTTTCACACACCAATCTTTAAACCCACCACTGCTTATAGCCTGTGTGGATTTGATTTTATATCCATTATCATCTGCAAATATGGATGCAATCAAAAAATCTCTAAGCAAAGTTTTGTCATCTTGAAAATAATCAAAATAAATTTCCTCTCCCTTAAGATGATAATTTAATGTCAAAAAGAGATTGAGCTTTTTTGCCCAATTTGCCACCGCTTTAACTTCTGGCTCAGACATGGGTTCATTGCCATAAAAACCTTGAGAAGATGGTTTGCTTACGCTTGAAAACTTATTATTCCAACCCGCATCCCAATTATTATTTAAATCAACACCATTAAAGTTTGCTTTATAAAGAGAAAAGTCATCGCTTCCATTTATGGCTTTCAATTTTTCTTGTTCATTTTTTCTTAAGCCCCGAAGCCCGTCACAACACAACCGCACCCCGTCAGGATTTATAAGCGGAATAAATGAGATATTATAATTCAATTTTTTGCCCTTGCTGTCGCCAATAAATCGACATAGCAAATCGGTTGAAAGATGCTCTCTTGCATGAATACCCGCAGTCAAAAGCACCCACTTGAAATCTTTATCAAAAACCTTATTGACTGCATAGATATTTTGACCTGTCACCGAATGCCCTATCACCTTAATATCATAATAGTCGCCCACATCTTTCAAAAAATTTTCAAATTCTTCAATCTTCATTTCTCTTCCTTCTTCCACTTAACATATTCTTATCCACTCTTTCCAAAAAATCGATAAAGTTTTTATAGAATATTTTTTCAATTTGAGTCTGCGACAGCCCTTCATATTTTAATGCTGAATAAAGTTTATCAAAATCAGAATAATCACAAAGCCCTTCAGGATAGACCTCTATCCCATAAAAATCACTGCCTATGCCAATGTTATCATATCCCCAACGAGCGGTAAAATATTTAAGATTTTTTACAATGTCAGAAATAGAAAAGCTTTCTTTGACTTTTAAAGCTTTATGGTAAAAATACATACCAATGAAACCATTGGAATTGACTATGAAATCAATTTGCTTATCTGTTAAATTTCTTTTATGATGCTTCATGCCATAGAAGCCTGTATGCGAACAATAAATATTGCTTTTAATGATATTTGCCACCTGATAAAAACTTTTTCTGTTTAAATGAGCGGTGTCGATGATTATTCCCCTTTCCAAATGTTTATCGGTGCACTTTTGCCCCCACTTTGTAAGCCCTAAGCTTCCCAAAGCCCCTCCCGCCAGAGAGTTGTCGTCATTCCATGTAAGCGAGCATGAAAATGGATGTATTTTTAAAAGCTTTTTCAAATCTCTCTCACTTTCAATCCACCATAAATCTTCAATATGAAAAAGATAGTCGGGGCAGCAATTTTTAAGCAAATCTGCCCGCCTGCCAAGCTGACTTAAAATATATGGCTTATTCATCTTGCTACTCCAAAAAGAAGAGGATAAAACTTTGACATTCTCCCTCTTGCAATGGCAAACATAATCAGCTATATTCTCTTCATCAAGTTCTGTCAAAAAGTCATTATGACAATCGCAAATAAAAAAGTTTTTCATAATAATGAATATGAAAAAAAAGAGAAAGTGTTTAATAGAAATTCTCTATTCTTCACTCGCTCTTTTTTTATTCCAACTATATTTGCCACATTTTGGACATTTTAAATATCTTGTTCTGCCCGAATGCATAGAAAAGAAAAAGGATTTAAAGGAAGGGACATATTTATTGTGACAATGTTCACATTCATAAAAACCCACCTTTCTTTCAATCTTCATTGCAACAATTATTCCAACAAAGAAATTTATAAAACCAAACACAATCAATACAATTTGCCATGCCAATTTCTCAACCAGAAAAGATGCGGTAAAAACCATAACCAAAAATGATAATGTTGAAAGATAGCCAATCACCCATTCTAAGACCAAAAAATTTCTGTTTGCTTCCACCTGCTGCCCCTTTAAAACAATCAAGTTTTGTTCGGCCTGCCTTTTATATTCCTCACCTGCCAAGTCTTTTGCACTTAAAAGCTCATTTGCAGAGATTCCCAAAACATCGCAAAGGGGCAATATCAAAGTGGTATCAGGAAAGCCCTTTCCACATTCCCACTTAGAAATTGTCTTTTCACTCACTCCTAATTCCTGTGCAAGTTTTGACTGAGTATAACCTTTTTCCTTTCTTTTTTCTGAAATAAAATTCCCTGTTTTTGATAAATCCATTTCTTACTCCTAAACCTATTTTATCACAAAAATAGCCAAAATTACACCTACTATCCGTAGAGTTTGATTAAAATTTAATATAATTTTGATAAAAATTGACTAAAAATCGCTAAAATTTTAAAAATTTGGTTAAATTTAAATAAAAAAGGTTGAAAGGGCTAAAAAAAGCCAATTCAACCAAAAATAAGTTTTTATTAATTTTTTTAAATGTTTTATTTTAAATGTTTTTATTAAATTGTTTTATTTTAAATTGTTTAATAAAAAGTTTTTAATTAAAATAAATTTTATTAATAATTTTTCTTTCAATCAATCCTAATCACATTTTTTTGCCGATTTTTTAATTTGTGCATGATAAAAAAAGTTGACAACCACCGGCACACTATCAAATTTTGCATCCTTATATTCATCCCAAGAAAGATATTTTAGCCCATCTTTTTCGCAAAACTGGGTCATTTCATTGTTTAGGTTAAACCAATATGTTTTATCTTCCCTATTGTAAATTTGATTATAAAGCTTTAAATGCTGCGGATACTTCTTGGCAATATATCTCATAATGACAGGTTTATATTCTCCACGTAAATTCAAGTTTTCAAGCCAGACCATATCACATATATCTTTCACTCTGGTGATAATTGCCCTGCAATCGGTTATTTCTGGAAAGATTGGCGAAACAAAACAAACAGTTTTGACACCTGCATCATGAAATTTTTTCATTGCTTCAAGCTTTCTCTCAATGCTGACCGAACAATCCATATCACTTTTAAAGGCTTCATCAAGTGTGTTTACCGAAAAGGAAACCTTTGCACTTGGAAAGGTTTTTATCAAATCCAAATCGCGGACAATCAGGTCACTTTTGGTAGCAATAGAAAGGGCAATATCTCTGCCCTGCAACTCTTTAAGCAAGCGGCGTGTCCTTTGATAGCTTTCTTCAGCCGGCTGATATGGGTCTGTGACAGAGCCTAAAAAAATTTCCTTTCCAATATATTTATCAGGATTTTTAATTTCTCCCCAGTTTTTTATATCAACAAAAGTCCCCCATTGCTCATCATGACCGCTAAACCTCTTCATAAAAGAGGCATAACAATATTTGCAAGCATGGGCACAACCTGTATAAGGATTGGCAGCATAGTCGCAGGCAGGCAAATTGGATTTTACAATAATATCTCTGACATTTATTTCTTTTGTAAGCATCGTTTTGTCAAACTCCTCCATGGTTATATTTATTTTTATCTTAAAAACAAATAATCTAATATCAATATCCTATACTTTTTTACAATCAACTTTTGTTATGTCAAATCCAAATCTAACATCTTTGAATATCCCCTCTTATCAAAACAAAAACTGCCTTATTAAAATTTAGGTCAATTTTTTTCTTTTATTAAAATCAAACCAACTTGTTATAGTTTTTTATTACATCACTGCACATTTTTTCAAGCTCTGCCAAATGCGACTTGTTGTATTTATGCACCAATGCTATGCTTTCAATCCCCGTTTCCACCGCACTTTTAATAGAAACAAAAGAATCTTCAAAAAGGACAACATTATCAACATCTGTCCCCAATTTTTCTAAACAAGTTTTATAAAATAATGGGCTATGCTTTGGGTAACCAATATTTGTTTCTGTAAATATATTATCAAATATGTCGATATCAAAATGCTTTAATGCAACTTTCAATAAGTCACTCTCGGTTGCCGAAACAATGACAAGTTTCTTCCCTTTCATTTTTAATTTATATAAAAATTCTTTGGCACCTTCTATCATTTGAATCTTATTTAAATAGTATTCTTTCATATATCTGTTCCAACATTCTATCACTTCCATTTCAGATACATTTAGATTATTAAGTTTGATAAAAGCTTGGGCTATTTCAAAATTACTTTTACCCTGTCTGTAGATTTTAAAATCTTCAAATGGCTCAAATCCAAACTCAATAAAAGTCTGTCTGTCAAAAACATCATACCAAATATCAAGAGAATCTACCAACGTATTATCAAAATCAAATAAAAATATATTTTTATCCATAAATCTTTCCCATTTTATTATATCACAATTCTGCAAAAATCGCCAGAATCATAATAATTTTTAATTTAAAACCATGCCAACAAACAAAAATTTTTCATTTGTTTTTTTGTTCATTAATTTGATTAGCAATTTTAAATTTTCTTACTTTGAGGCATACACAAACATTATCCCTTGTGCATATTGATAATCGCTATCATTATGAATATTAATTTCATCAATCTTAAAGTTGTTTGAAAGTAGCAACTCTTTCACCTTTTCGACTGTCAAATAGTTGTAATATAAAGAAAATCTTTCATCTAAAGGTTCTACATAAATTTTTTCGCCAGCTTCTTTTGGAATGTCAAGTATCAAAAGCATCTTTCCTTTTTCATTAAGCAAAGAATATAAATTTTGTATTGCGACTTGCAAGTCTTCATCAGGAAGATGAAAAAGTGAATCTTTGCTGAAAATGCCATCAAAACCTGACTTAGATTTAAAGCTGCAAATATCCTCTTCAACAAACTCAACATCTTTATGTTTAATTTTGGCAATTTCTATCAGTTTTTTAGAAAAATCAACACCAATCACATTTTTGTTTTTGCTGGCAATATAGCTTGAAAATTCTCCAGAGCCGCAACAGGCATCCAATACCCCCCCCCGCTTGCCATCAAGGCTGGCTAAAAATTTGTCGACGAAAGGTGAATAAAATTCAATATTTCTTTCATCTTTTGAATAAATTTCTGCAATTGCATCATAGTCATCCATTACAAGTTTCTTTTTTTGCTTGTTTGTTAAATTCATTGTTTTCCCCTTTAATTTGTGTTTTTTAAGCTGACTTCTTTTGATATTGATTTTAAGCAAATGGTAAGAGTTATAACTCACTACCCTCAAACCCATACAATTCTGCCTTTGTTTCCAACAAGTTTGTTATTTTCTTTGATAAAAATTTTTTATCAATCCAAGCATAATAGACACATTTTTCAAAATAATTATTATTCATAACATAAAAGCCATTGATTCTGGCTTCGTCGCCAGCCGTATCTTCAACTTTCCATCTTAAAGGTTTGTCATTTTCCACAAAGGCACCTCTGATTGTCATGAAATGGCGGGTTTTGCAATCAAAAGTCTTTAATGCTTCCAGCTTTTCAAGGTCCTTTATTCCCAACAATTTTTCAAAATCAAATATTCTTGTATCCAAAATTTTACTCTCTTTATCTCTATACTTTCTATTATCACAACCAATAACAACAGGTATTCCTTCTTTTAGCTGAGATAAACAAAGACTAGTAAACTCATTTTGAGGCACATTGATAAAATTATGAGCTTCAGCCTCAACAAGATTTTTTGAATACCTCCTTTCATATTTTTTATAATAATCAAAAATTGGCATTTGTGCAATCTGAACAAAATTATCAAGATTTATAGAACAATATTGATTATAAAACTCAATTGGTGTAAAATTGAGTATGTTTTTTTTATCATTATTCTTATCAATATAGTTGTAATTTATCGTTTTTGGGGGCTCTCCCAAAATATTAGCAAGAAGATTATAACATTCTTTAAGCATCCTTTTTTTTGCTTTATAAAGATTTTTCTTTTTGCCTTTTAAAGATAAAAGCTCTTGCATATCATATCTAATTTTTCGTGTAAACCAATTATTAAAATCCTCAGAATACCTGCTGTTAAAAGTTTCTGGCATGACAGACATAGGCACTATTCCATACTTTTTTAAAAGAGCACTTGCAAAATTTAATTTTCCATTTTCTCTCACAGGGTCCTTTAAATATCCTGTCAATAATGGATGACTATCATAATCACACATTACAAAATCATCAGAAACTTTTAAATCTATGATAGTTTGATAGGCATGATTAGCCTTTTCAAGCTTGTCATAAAAATTTAAATAGTTGGTGGAAAGCTCAAAAGTCATAACACTTTGATTTAAGTTTTGAGCCATGTTATTTTTAATCAAATTTAAAACTGCAAACATCCAACATCTCTTTGATGAATATTGATTATAAATTTTGCAATCTTCAAGTTCTATATTAAACTCAAACTTATTCTCGGCTTTTATTTCCTCGTTTAAGCAAACATCAAGTATAGGCCTTGTTTGCAAAGCTTTTTGCAATTTTTCATTTTTGATTTTATTGTAATCATCTCTAAATTTATCTAAAAGTGCAAGCTCAATTTTTTCTTCCATAATCCCCTCAATAAAATAAATTTAATATCTTAAAAAAATATTTAAAGTTCTATTAAAATTATTTTACCTTTTCATTTTTTTAAAAATTTTCTTTCTCAAACTCAAAATCCAAACTTGCTTCATTAAAGCCGTAAGAATCAATCTTTTCCAAAAGCTTTTCATTGTCAATGTGCATACAATAAACCTGCCCTCTTTTTTCAACTGGTATTAGTCCTGCCAATAAATCAATATTCATATGCACATTTCCAGGATAATCTGCCAGGCAGCTATCACAATAAAACTCATCCTTCTCTTGCAAATTATTCACAACTTTCTTGATATATTCTTGGTCATTTGTATCCCCAGAATAGAAAATTTTTCTTCCGTCAGAGAGTTGCAATTTGATGGAAGAACAGTCTTCCACCTCATCAGTGTGATTTACAGGAATAAAATTTAAAGATGATATATTTTTAAAAGCATTGTTTAAATCACTCTCGCACCAGCGGTAATAACATTGCTTAACACCACATATGCTTAAAAATTTTTTGATTTCATTGTCCTTGCTAGCCCAGCCGCCAACCAAGTGGGAAGTGATGCCTTTTCTGTAAAAATTATAATACACAAAACTTGGCAAACTGCCTGCATGGTCGGTATGTAAATGAGTTATTGCAATATAAACTTCTTTTACCCCTTCAAGCAGATTTGTTTTTAACACTCTTTCAAAAATATTCTCACCAAAATCTAAAAATAAAACCTTATCATCTTCCTTATAAAAGGCCGCATTATTGCCTCTCGAAACATTAAACGCACTTCCGTTTCCAAAAAATTTTAAAAACATTTTCCCCCTCCATAATTTTGCATTTCCATGCACATCGTTTTTTCTTGTTATCTTCTTTATCAAGTATTATAACACAACTATTTGCAATATGTATCCATTTTGGCTTATAATTTTCAACTCTTGGTTAATCTCATTTTGCTTCGTTGTTGACAATTTTTATTTTAAAGATATATAACCATGCCAGTATTATTTTTATTGCTTAATTTTTATCACTTAATTTTTTCACTTTAAAATTTGGTAAGATTTTTTTTAAAATTAAAGCACCTTCTTCAAATGATATTCAATGCTCCCTGGTGGGCAATCTTCAATCTCTCCAAAAACTTCATAGCCATTAGATTTATAAAAGTCGAGAGCTTGAAAATCCCAAGTTTCCATTCTCACACCTGTTAAATTATTCTTTTTTGCATAATCTTCAATCAGCCCTAATAATTGACTTCCTATTTTCTGTTTTCTATATTCTTTTTCAACAAATAAGAAGTCTAAATAATACCAATTGTATTTTATACAACCAACAGCTCCGCCAATCAGCCTATCGCCATCAAAAGCAAAAAAACTTTTATTTTTAATTCTATTTGTCCTGTTTTTAAACCATTCATTATGATTTTTATTAAATTCATGCAACATTGTTATTATTTCTTTGTCAAGTTGCTTACTATTTACACTTTCAAATTTTATCATATGTTTTCTCCTAAAAAGACTTTTGATTTTAACTAAAAAAACCATTTATTAATAATGTATAAATCCTGTTGTGTATGTCTTTATTAATATAACACATCGTTTTGTCGTCTAAGATTGAGCCATTTTTACAACACTCAATAAATCGTCCCGATAAAACATATTTTGCAAGACTTTTTCCATTAAAATCACAATCGACAATTTTCGCAGGAGCCCAACCAAATTCAAAATATTGTTGCAAAAGCTCATAAACTTCACTTAAAAACCTCATAAACTTAAATTTAAGTTCTTCTGGGATTGTATCTAGCAATTTTTCATAATCTTCTTTATTTTTAAGTTCGTCTGCTTGATAATTTTCAATATATTTAAATAATAAACTCACCTTTTTTAATTTAGCATAAACTATATTATATATCTTTTTATAAAAAGACATATCCATCTTTATTGATATTGAATGAAAATCTTCAAGAGCGGTATCCCTATAAGCATAACGAGTAATAACATATGCCATTTCTCTTTTGCCTTCATCATTATTAAACATTAGCCCTCCTATTTTACAACATGAGTCATCGCCCAAATCTGAGTTTTAAGCGTATTCCAATTTATCTTATCTAAAAATATTTTTTTGTCAGCGACTTGCATTTCTTTTAAGAAAACATCCAACCACTTATAATTATCCCAGCTTGAGATGAAAAACAAAGCCCAAGGCTTATATCTCACTGTAGCACATACATCAATTTCAAACACTCTATTATCAAAGTAGTTTGTTTTTTCATTTAAGTAATATTCTATAAACTCTGAATCTAAATGTGATTGATTTCCATTGAAATAAAATTCGAAATTCAAATCAAACATTCTCGTTTTTATCACAAAACCATATTCAGTTTTAAGTAATTTTGAAGCTTTTGGGAGAATCAAATCTGTTCTTCTATACATGTTGCCAAAACCATCTTTAGCAATAAATAATTTTTCTTCTATTTTATTCCCAAAAACAATCTCCGAATAGTTATTTTGGTTTGGGTCTACCTTTTCTGTTGAAAATTGTGCTTGAAATCTATTATTTAAAATCTTCAATATTTCAGAATCAACAATTTTTTTTGTTTTACATTTTTTAAGATAAGGATTATGATAATAATTTATCAAACTTGATGACAAGCTATCCAACACCATGTATTCTACTAAATCTCGTATAATGTTTTTATCCTCAATTATAATCCGATTTTGTTCCTCTGAATCGGTTTCTATATCTGATAGTCGCATTAGCTTTTCACATAAACATCTCCATTCTTTTTTGTTTTCTTTATCTTTTCTGATATAAGAATTCAAACATTCGTCAAATTGTAGAGAAATATCGTATTCGGGGACTGACAAAAATCTTTGCTTTATCGGATTATAAATTAAAAACCCTTCACATATAAATTCTCTCTTCAAACTCATAAATAAAATTATGGAAAAAACTGTTAATATTAAAAATATCAATATACCACCAATTATTGCAAAAATAAAATCATTATCGCCATTACCTGTAAGACCAAACACCAACAAGCTCACTGCAATAGAAAGAAGAATGGAAAAACTTACAATATTAAGAATTTTATTTCTTGTTGTTATAAAGTCTTTAATTGGAAAATTATCTCTCATAAACTCCTCCTAAAGCATTATAACACACATTTATCTAATCCGTTTTGATTTTTCTTTAAAAATCAAAACTAATTTTCCAACCAATCAGCATATTCATTTAAAGCCCACTCTGTCATCTGGCTTTTAGCGAGTTCTCCTTTCTCATCATCTATGCCTTCAAAAATATAAACATAAAGTATGTCTAAGATAAGATTGTCAGGAATATTTATATCAGATACAAATTGATTTTTGAAAATATTATAAAATTCTTAATAGGTTTCAAAAAATATTTTAAGTTTATTAGCTGATTGTGTCCTCAATATATTATCAAAATATTCGACAATAGTTTGAGATAGCAGACTATAAATCCTATTGTTTTTATTTTTATAATAATCACTATCATTCTTTATTTTCAAATACTCATTCTCCATTCTGTTCTTTAATTGTGGAATTTTTATTCCCCAAAAATCAATAATCTCTTGCTCTTTACATCTCATTATTTCCCCCATAAAAACATTTACTTAGTTTATATGGTGCACCGAGTTACCGAAAATTTTATATTCTTAAAATTACAACCCTTTTTTTATCTCATAAATTGTAGTTCCAATCAATAGAGCAACTATAACCACTTCTGCGCAAGAAAGAAAAACGATTCCCTTAATACGGGCGGGGAAAATTTTGTCGGGATTTCCGGCTAAATATTGAATTTTATCGCCGACTCTAAATGTTATTCTTGATAAGGAAAGTTTAACCGGCTCTTGAAAATAAGTTATAAATTCATCACCATCAACCATAATGGTTATTTCAAGTTTACCTGAAGTAAATTTGATTTTGGGGTCGGTGATGCCGTCTATTTTAATAATTTCAGTGGTTTCATATTTGTCAAAAATGCGGTAATGTAATGTCAATACTAAAAAAAATGCAGAAAACATTATGATTAAGCCAACTAACCAACAAATATATCTGAATGATATTTTTCTTTTATTTCCGTAATTGTCTTTCATATTTAATCCTTTAAATTACTGTTTATCGTGCAGTCATTATAGCATAAAAAACTTATAGCTGCAAGTATCTACAATATACATCGCAATTTCCATAATTACAATATTTTTTCTCATTCTATTCGTAATAAAATCAATGTGAGATATTATTTCATTTTCAGTTAGTATTAGATTTATAATTCGCTTGTGCTTACTATCTGGGGACAGAATACGCCGCATTGACAAATTTGTAAAGGACGACCATTTATCTCCAATAAGACATAAAACTGTCGTCGCTTACGCGCAAACCCTTGACAATTTGCCTGCATCGGCATTTTTTGCTGGTTATAAAAGCATAATCTAACAATAAAATTTTTAAGCCATAGTCCGCACACAAGCAGACAGCGCAAAAGAAAAAGAAACCGAAAACTCGGTTTCTCTTTCAGGGTGTTTATATATCCATGTTATGTGTCAACACAAAACGAAGTCTTTTTTTGATTTCTTCGTTTTGATTTTGCGATAATCAAGAATCTGTCTTTTCCAAACCATAATTTTAATTTTTTGAAACAAAAAATCACGAACCTTTGCTTCGTGATTTATTTTTTAATACCAATCGTGCTTTTCGTTTTTGTTCAATAATGCAATTTGTTGCATTTCGCTTTCTGTTAGTTCAAAATCAAATATGCTTATATTTTCTATTTGATGTGAGATATTGCTTGAACCTGGAATAACTACAACCCCGTTTTGCAAATCCCAGCGCAAAATAACCTGTGCTGGCGAAATTCTATGCCTCTTTGCAATTTCAATAATGGTTTTATTGTTTAGCAATGCTTTTGTGTTGCCCCTTCCACCAAATGGATACCACGCTTGAACTACAAAGCCACGATTTTGCATATATTTAATAACTTCGTTTTCCTGATAGTATGGATGTATTTCATTTTGGACTAGTGCAGGCTTAATATTAACTTTTGAAACAAAATCATCTATTTGTTCAACATACCAATTTGAAAGCCCAAGCGAGCGAATTTTATTTTGCTTTACAAATTTCTCCATTGTTTTGTAAGCTTCAACATCATTTATTCCAGGATGATGAAGCAACATCATATCAATGTATCCTATGTCCAATTTGTCTAGAGCTTCTTGAATTGCTTTTTCTGGATTTGAATATTGACTACCAGGATAAATCTTTGTTAAAACAAAAATTTCTTCCCTTGGAATTCCGCTTTCCTTTATTGCTCTGCCAACTTCTCTTTCGTTGCCATAGAATGAATGATGCTGTATCAATCAATCTATATCCTTGATTCAATGCTGATTTAATTGCATTTATACAAGTTGTTCCTGTCAAACTATATGTGCCAATTCCAACAATCGGAATTTCGTATCCGCTATTTAATTTCACTGTTGGTGCATTTCCATTCTTTCCACTTTCAAAATTAAACTTTGCAACTGAATTCTCATTTTTAATGTTCAAATTTCTTTCTCTCCCTTTTTATTTATTAAAGGTATTTTCAAAAAAACTTGTCATCTTGTTAAATGGGATAATGTCAAGTTTATCATAAAGGTCTGTGTGGACTGCATTTGGAATAATCAACAATTCTTTGTTCGCTTTGAACTTATTATTTTTAATCATGCTGGCATAAGCATCTTTACTGAAATAACAAGAATGTGCTTTTTCGCCATGAATTATTAAAACTGCATTTCTGATTTCATTGATAAATGAAAGGCTTTTTGTATTGATAAAAGACAATGCTGATGTCTTGTTCCATCCACCATTCGAATTCAGTGAACGCTTATGATAACCACGCTTTGTTTTGTAGTAATCGTGATAGTCTTTCACATAAAATGGTGCATCATCTGGAACTACTTCGGCAACCCCACCGCCAAGTTCAAACTCTCCATTTTTGAAATCTTTTGTTCTTTGTTCATTGAGTGCTTTTTTAAGTTCATATCTTGCGTTGACATCTGTGCTGTCAAAGTATCCATAGGCATTTACTCTTGACATATCATACATTGTTGAAGCAACAGTTGCCTTAATTCTTGTATCAATGGCAGCCGCATTGAGTGCCATTCCGCCCCAACCACAAATTCCTATGATTCCAATTTTCTCTGGGGCAACATTGTCAAGGCTTGTCAAATAATCCACTGCCGCTTGAAAATCTTCTGTATTGATGTCTGGACTTGCAACATATCTTGGCTGTCCACCACTTTCGCCTGTGAATGAAGGGTCGAATGCAATAGTCAAAAAGCCACGCTCTGCCATTGTCTGTGCATATAATCCTGAACATTGCTCTTTTACTGCTCCAAATGGCCCAGAAACAGCGATTGCTGGAAGTTTGCCTTTTGCTCCCTTTGGCATATATAAATCTGCCGCCAGTGTAATTCCAAATCTATTTTGGAATGTCACTTTTTTGTGATTTACTTTATCACTTTTGGGGAATGTTTTATCCCATGCTTTTGTCAAAGTCAAATTTTCCATAATAAATCTCCTTGATTTCATTATACCACAGCTCTTTGCAACTGCAATCGGTTTTTTCAAAAAATCACGAAACTTTGCTCGTGATTATTTTTTAATCATTAACCGAAATCCAAATGTGAAATATTGCAAATATAATCGCAAAAATAATAAGCGGAATGCTTACAACCATTATCCCAGAAAATATAAATAGGATTGATGGAATGATTGAAAGCAACAATGATTTTGTCAAACAATCTTTTTTCCAAAAAATAATCCAAAATATATAATACGCAAGCATCAATGCCAAATTTATTGCAATGTAAACGATTTGTGCATGTGCAAAATAAAATCCCCAGAATGTATATGGAATGTTGAAAATCATAAACAACATTGAACCATATCTTCCAATCTGCTCGAAAATTTCCAAAAATCTTTTATTTGATTGTTTCTGTTCGTTTTTATTTTTGATAGCAAAAACAATATTTGGAATCAATAACAAAACAACAAAAACCAAACCTATATAGTTGAACCATTCCATGCTTGCATTATACCACAAGTCTTTGCAACTGCAATCGGTTTTGGCTCATAATTTTGATTTTTTGATTATTTTTGATTTTTCTCTGGAAATCAAAAATTGTCTGTCGCAAAATCAAAGTTTGATTTTTTGATTTTTTCTAAAAATTTGATTTTTTTGCTTAAAAAGACATTCGTGGCGTTCGCCTTACGGCTCGGCAGCAAAAATGTTTGATTTTGAAAAAAGACTTGAAATGGCGAAGTTTCATTTCTCGAAAAATGTCATATCTGTATGCAGTGATATTTTTATCAAATAACACTGTATATTGTGTTTTTGACAACAAAAAAAGTCTTTGTAAAAAAAGACTTTTTGTTGCATATATTTGTGTCAACACAAAACGAAGTCTTTTTTTTGATTTCTTAGTTTTGATTTTGCGACACATTTTGATTTCTTTCATTTTAGCATAAAATAATCAAAAATTTTGTTCTTAAAATTCAAATTTTGATTTTGCGACAACTTTATGATTTTGCGATAATCAAAAAGTTATCTTTTCCATGGGCGTCTTTTCCCAAGCCATCCTTGTTCTACCCAATAATCACTATCAAGGCTTCCTTGTTTTTTCCTCACTGATTTTTGAATAAATCGGCACATATAAAATTTTAATTTTGTTTTGGACTTTGTGTGTGCTGGTCTTTCATAGTTTATTCTCGCAAACTTATTTGAAAGCTTCTTGATTTTTCTTGTTATTTTGGTTCGTTTCTTTTGTGGCAACTTATCCCAAATAATCTCAGTCATCAAATTTGTTGTGAAAATTTCAATCTTTGAAATTCCCCACCATGAAAGACTATCCTTTATATCTTGTGCTGCTGGTTTTGCTCCTGCTCCAATACACTGCGTAATTATAACTGCTCTCTTTGAAAACATTGCTGGATGTGGTCTATGCGGCATCCAACGAAAAGCCATATGGTCAAGAAATGATTTCATTGCACCTGTGGTGTGCATCACATACGCTGGCGATGTAAAAACAAGTAAATCGGCATTTTCAATTGCTTCTCTTATTGGTTTTGAATGCTGGCTGTTTCTGCAACTATCCTCGCCCTTTATAAAACAAGTTGTGCATCCAGCGCAAAATGTCGGGCAATCTTTTGGCAAATAAAATTCTGAAATTTCCGCATTGCCACGAAACTGCTGCAAAAACATCTCTTTTAATTTGAATGTAACACCTTTTTTCATTGTGCCATTAACAACTACAATTTTCATACTCATCCCCATTAAGTTTCATTTGCATTATACCATAACCCTTTGCAATCTGTATCAGTTTTGGCTCATTATTTTGATTTTTTTTGATTATCCTCTGGAAATCGAAATTTGTCTGTCGCAAAATATAAAATAATTTGTGAAATCATAGTTTGGAATATTGATTTTATTAAAAGTTTTCGTAACATTTTTCAAATTCTACATTGCATCATTTTTATTTGACACTTTATTCTCCTTTAATTTGTAATATATCTGATTTTTATTGTAAACATCATTGCTGTCTATCTTTAATCTAAATTGGTCTTAAACTGCCATTTTCTTATTCTCCTTTAATTTTAATTATTGTAATAAAAAATCACGAAACTTTGCTCGTGATTGTTTTATATAAAATTTACATAGGTTTCAAATTTTTGTTAAGTCTATCTACTATCCAAGCAATTCTCTTTACTTTGCCCGCATCTGTTTTTGCATCGAAATATGCTCGTGTATATGTCTTTTTTACCGACATAGACATCGCTTGAAAATTGGTGTGTGCAGGTTCGTATTCTTTTAAGATTTCATTCAATACATTGATTTGCTCTTCTGTAAATGTCATAGGATCTTTGGCATCCCATTGTCCATTTTTCTTTGCTTCTTCTATTTTCTTTCTGCCGAATTCAGTCATCAACCCTCGTTCTTCTAGACTTTTAACCAATTCCTTATTTTTCTCTGACCACTTACTGTTTACTCTTCGCATTGAAAAATATTTCTTGTATGTTTTACAATCAATACTTTGTATCTGTCCATCTATCCACCCAAAGCAAAGTGCTTCTTCAAGAGCTTCTTCTGCCTTGATTGTCTTTGGGCCTTTTTCTTTGCCAAATAAAAGCCAAACACCCTCATTTGTTTTGCAATGCTGCGAAAGCCAATTTCTGAACTCATCTCTATTTGAAAAAGTCAATATATCTTTCATAATTTCATTATACCACAACTCTTTGCAATCTGTATCGGCTTTTGCTCATAATTTTGATTTATTTTGATTATTTTTGATTATTTTTGATTAGTTTTGATTTTCTCGGTGGTCAGTTTTGATTTTTGAAGTTTTGATAAGTCAATGAGCGAAACAAACTGGATTGCTTGCAAGCCAACTTGTGAGCAAATCCGACTTATATCTTATATTTTGCGACAGCCAATTTTTTGATAAAAAATCAAAATTTTGGGCAAAAAATCAAAAAAATCAAACTTTGATTTTGCGACAGACTTTTGATTTTGCGAAAATCAAAAAATATAATCTATTTTCTATTCGTTTATTTCTTCATATAAAATAGAGTATAATGCTACATCATAACGAGAATGATAATTATTCTCTCCTGCTTTACGAAGAATGCCTTCAAATTTCATTCCTGCTCTCTTCAAAACACTTCCACTCTTAGAGTTGTCAATATCATGTGTTGCCTCAACTCTTTTTGCTATATTATTTCCCTTTATGAAATTTAACGCTCCAATTACAGCCTCAGTCGCATATCCATTGCCTTGATAATTTCTATTCAATGTATAACCAATATGCACTGAACCACCAGCCTGTGGCTTATAGGTAGAAATATTTATATCCCCGATTACTTTATTATCATTTTTCGTCATTACTGCAAAATTATTGATAAATGGACTTTCTTTATAACTTTCAATTAGAGTATTAATTCTTTCTTTTGCAACTTGTTCATTTTCATAAGTCTTAAAATGTAAATACTTGGTTACCTCTTCATCACTGGCATATTCAAACAAATCTTTGTAATCACTTTTCTCCCATTCTCTTACTATTAATCTTTTAGTTTCATATTTTATTTTCATTTTCACCTCAGAAAAGACTTTTTAGTTAGTATATTTGGTGCACCCACCAAGACTCGAACTCGGCATAAACGTTCCGAAGACGTTTGTGATATCCACTTCACTATGGGTGCATATTTTTATTTTATTTATTTGCTGAAATATTCTTAACAAACATCTTAAAAATTTTCTGTTTTAAAAAACGTTTTTTAATTAATCGGCATCAATTAAATCATCTTTGCACCTTTCGCCCTTTTATTTCATAAATAACAACGGGGGCTGTTTTAGATGTATAATGATGAACAATTATTAAGTATCAGCGATTATGAAAATCTTGCAAAAGCTTATTCATCAGCTTTAAAAAGCAAAGGATTCATGGTCGTTCAGATTGATTCAGAAGAAAACAGAATTCTTTTAAATGAAACTTTCAATAATCTTTACTCCATAAAATCCTATCTTTTTAGTCTAGGTGGATTTTTAAATACCGGCAAATTTTATTCTCTCAATGAAAGACAGGTAAAAAAACTATCAGTTTTATTTGATTACGAGAGGCAGGATTTTAAAATCAATCCCCCTCACGACAAAACCAAATGTCTTCTTAAATTTCTTTCTTGTGAATGTCAACTTATCAAAAATCTTATCACTCTTAGTGACCGAACAAACTATGAAAGCCAGTTGCGAGATATGATAAATGCCCGATTGAACCTTCTCAGTGAAATTCTTGATATATAAAATTTAAAAAATGAATTTATTTCATAAAAACAATAGTTTTAGGCACTGCCTCTTCGATATATCTTCTTAAAGTGACAAAGTGCTTTTGTTCATATGGTTGATAGTCATCCTCAAGCTCTACAAGATTTACAGGATAAGCTTTTAAAAAATCTTTAACTAAAACTTTACACAAATTTTTACCAACGACATAGAGTGCATTATATTCATCTATGTCATTTTTATATTTGATAGTTTCATAGTCATCTGAAGTAATAATTTTTTCGCAAGCCAAATTTATCAAAAATTGAAGTTTTTCAATAGCAAATTCATTTCCTCTGGCAGCAGCCACAATTTCCCAAGTAACATATCTCATATAGTTTTCTGGCAAGAGCCCTGGGACGCCACTTTTATAATAATATGCAAGAAGGTCCATTGCAACAGCATCTTCATTTGCAGCTCTTTCCTTTAAATTTTCAAATTTCTTTAAAAACTCGCTATCACCCTTTTCTCTGCTGTCATTAATCTCTTTACGCATTGACATAAAAGTATCCAAAGCCTCTTTGTAAGGAACAAACGCCCTTCTTCTAATTCTTTCCATTTTATTGCCTCCCTCCACACTCTTATATATAGTATAATCTGAAAATTTAAAAAAACAAATAAAATCAAATATAAAAAAGAAAATTCAACTAATTTAAATAAAATCTTAAAATAAAATAATTAAAAATTTTCTTAAATTTAAAATATAACAATTAAAATTTTTCTCATCTTTAATTTAAAAATAAAAGATATCCAAATCGAAAAAGTATAAATTTAATAAAATTAAGCTAAAAATAGAGAAATTTATCAAAATTTTCAATAAAAAAAGTCAATTTTAAGCATTTTTATGTAAAATTATCATCAAACTTTAAATTACTCTTTGTTCCGCTTTCTAAAAAACTTTTGTTATTTTCAAGCTTTTTATCCATTCTTGCAAAATATTTTTTATAGGATTTTTTGCAATATTTTTTATGTCTTTCTTCTTCACCTTCATTTGGATTATTGAAGTTGTACGGGCCATTGACCTTCCATTTTTCAAACCAACCAATTTTAATAGAGTTTTTTGGACAATGGAAAGAACATCTCATGCACATTAAACAATTTTTGCCAAATTTAAATTCCCCATCTTCTATAGTGATATTTTGAGTAGGACACCTCTTTACACACAACTGACAACTTATACATTTATCATTGACTTTATAATGTTTGCCATTGACCCTGCCGCCCCAATGCTCTATCCTAAATATCCATGCAAGCAATCTCCCGCAAGGAAAATATTTTAATTTTGATTTTTTGCCTTCAATAATTTCCTTGCAATCAATTGGCAAAACATTTTCAGCACTCTTCCACATCTTATATGCCATATTATCACTATGCCTAAAAATGATATTATAAGGCATACAATAATGATATTCATTATTAAGCACAAACCCTTTTTTCTTTAAAATAGATTTAATTTTCACAGAGGAAATATTGTTTAATGCAAGTGGTTCTCCCGATGTTTTGATAATAAAAAGTGGCTTTTTTGATGATTTTTTGTCTTTTTTATCCTTTTTGTCTTTATTAAGTTTATTTAAATTCTTTACAAACTTTATCACATTTGATGGTGCATTAAAAGCATGGATAGGATATGCTATCCCAAGGCAATCAAACTGATTTAAATCATCTTTATAAAAACCATCATCGATGTTATATAAGGTCACATCACAACCCATTTCTTCAAAGCTATCATACGCTTTTTGGACAACCTTTTTTGTGTTTCCTGTCCCAGAAAAATAACAAATCAATATTTTTTTCATATGTTTTAACCTTCTATCACAAGTTTTTTATTCTTGCTTGATAATTTTCATCTAAATAATACAACTTATCTTCATTCTCGTCATGGCTGTCATACCAAATTTGAGAATATATTTTATCTTGTTTTGCAAGCCTATCAAAGTCCCAAACATTTTCAAAGTAAATTTTGTTTATCCAGTGCCCAGCCTTTAAAACTGTATAGGCATTTGCAACAAATTTCTCTCCGTCCATATTGCACCATTCCAATTTTTGATAAAGATTATCAAAACTTGTCGAGAGAAGTTTTCCGCCATGAAGAGCTGCAACCTTCTTCAGGTCATCTATTGTTATATCTTCTTTTTCAATGTCAAAGCCATAATCAATCATGCTTGCCCTTTCTTTTTTTCTAAGACTGTCATAATCAATTTCTTCTCCCATTTCATTTTTGCCTTCTACCAAAAGACCAAAATCATTCCAATTTTTTGAAATCTGATTATATATATCCTTTCCTCCAAAATAGGCAAAAAGCTTTGGCTCGTCATTATGTTTTACCCAATATTTAACCGAATTTGGACTTTTGAAAAGTCTTTTTATTGCAAACTTCTTTATTAAAGATTTAGGAACAGCCTTTCCCAGCTTAAAATATCCATGATTTTCTGCAAACTTAGCCCAAAACTCTTTTGCAGTTTGCTTTTGATAATGAAAAAGCTCTTCAAGTTTGTGACCATCATAAAACCAAACACCATGAAAATTTCTGATAGCATTGAAATTTGGCTCAAAGAAATCTTTTGCACTTCCGCCAATAATTTTAAAGCCATCATTTAAAGTATCATAACCAGTCAGGCAATTTTCAATGCCACCCCCGATATTAAAACACTTTTTCCAAAAAGATTTGCTTAAATCTTTTGTCATGTCCTCTTTGATTATATTGGCAATAAGTCTGCCAGAGTCTTCTGCCGTAACCCATTCAAGCGGAGCATTGAAGCAAGTATGAAACATCAAACCATCACTCATATTATCATTCAGCATATTTTGATGTAGCATTGCCGACTGCCTTAAAATTGCCCAATTTTTTATTTCGCTTTCAAGCACGCAGAACTCACCACGAAGCTTGGTTGCCGAATAAATGTCATAAGGACTTACAAGAAGTGGGTCGCCCACCTGTGCCCATGGATGCAATGAGTTTCTGTTGCCATACAAAGCAACTGTTGAAGTATGAATAAACTTTGGTTGAACGTCCATCTCTTCAATCACTCCGACAAGAGTTTTCACTCCCACTTCGTTGCACTCAATCGCCTTTTGTGGATATGTATCTGAATGAGGAGGAATAACCGCCGCCAAATTGATGACATAATCGGCACCTTCCACAAGCTTTTTGCAGGCTTCTTTATCGGCTAAGTTGCCAAATACAACCTCGATTTTATCCTTAAAATTCTTATATTTTTTTATAATCTTCTTAAATCGTTTATCACCTGGCAAAACAAGAAGTTTAAGCTTTTCAAGCTGTTCTATCTTTAAAAGCTCGGCAATCGTTGCCTGTCCCATATTTCCTGTTGCACCAGTAAGTGAAATTTTCATAATATCCCCCTAAAAAATAAATTTGATTTTTTTAAAACTTTCTTATTTAAAAATTTTTTATTTCAACTTAACCTTAATTTGTTTTATTTTTGATTTTATTTGGTTTAATTTTTTATCCACTTTAATATAATAACTTAGTTTTTCGTTTTAATATTTTTGATTAAGTTTTTTTAGACATGTTTTTTTTACTTAAGCTTTAAATTTTGCCAGATAATTTTAAAATATTTCTATAGATTTCGCCCCAATTTTTGACTTCAATCACATTTTCGTTGTCATATTTTTCAACCCATAATTCTCTGTAGAAAAGGCATTTTATACCACCCGCAGCTACCGCTTTGATGTGTTTTAAATTGTCATCTATCATGACATCAACCTTTTCATCTTGGCAAACTTTTGCTTTGTCAGACGACCTGAAAAATAGACCATCAAATTTTAAGCCAGCTTCTTCAAATCTTTTCATACTGATGTCAATTTCATTTTCAGCAAGGGCACCTCTTGCAGTGATAATCACAAGTTTATGCCCTTCTTGTTGCAACTTTTTTATCACTTCTACAGCACAAGACATAAAAGGTGACTCCAGTTGAATTTGGTCCAAATATAAATCTAA
Source organism: uncultured Eubacteriales bacterium (assembly GCA_949077035.1). Lineage (GTDB taxonomy): Bacteria > Bacillota > Clostridia > Christensenellales > UBA1242 > Caccovivens. The sequence goes on along the minus strand of CARUPR010000004.1, from coordinate 112,036 downwards.
AAACCTTTCACGTTTTTCTCCCGTCAAATCATAGACAGCGCATACATCTTGACTGTGATAATTCAACTCTCCCTTTCCGCCATTTTCTATATCAAACAACTCACCCCTTGCACGATAATATCTCTCGCTATCAAAAAGCACGCCATCTAAATCTATCCCTATTTTCATCTTTCTTCCTTTATTTTTTTGTAAATTTGGTTAAATTAATTTAATTTCAAACACAACAACGCCATATTTTTCAACTTTAGCTTTTGGATAAATTGAATGATAAACATCAATCATCTCTTGTTTTGAAAAGTCAGCAAAACCTAGCTTTGATTTTTCCAGCTTTGACGCCATTTCATCAAAATCCTTAAATAAAAACTTATTGACAATTTTTGCTTTTATAGTCCTTTCTCTTTCTGGTTGTCTAAAAAAGATAACTTGGTCACCAATCATAAACAACTTTCTTTTTTCATCATTCAATCTGCCTTCATATACTTTTATTCCCTTTTCAATCAGGTCAAAATATTGAGGCTGTAAATTAAGCTGGTGTGTGAATGTCATAAAATCTCCTAAATTATTATATCAAAAGATAAATTTCTAGTCAATTAATTTTAATAAACAAAAAAGGTGCAATAAAATTACACCTTGGTTTAAAAATTAATCAAATTCTGGCCAGTTCTGAATAGAAAATTTTTTGTCAAAATGTTGTATGTTTGCACCTCTCCCATTCCACCAAGTCTAACAGTGGAAAGCTTTTCATAATCTATATTATCGAGCATTTTCATTGCGCTAAAAGTCGCATCAGACAACTTTTCACACAGAGAGTTTTGGCATCTTGCACATACTATTTCACCCACATCATAATTAAAAAATTTATGTTCTAAATTTGTGCCACAAGAAGAGCATTTATCTGACAGAAAACCATAACCCATATTCTTTAAAATAGAAAGCATGAATTTATCAAAAACATAATATTTTCTGACATTTTCATAACATAGTGTTTTAAGTGCTTTTATCAACTCAATAAATAGAGCTGGGTTTGACTGATTAATTGAAATTTTATTTACAATATCTAAAATTGCACATCCCTCATAGTATTTATCTATATCCTTTGACAAATCATAGAAATTATCAATGATATCAACAGCTGTGATTATATTTATTTTTCCTTCTTCAATACAATATTCTCCAAAGGTAAAAATTTCCTTTGCTGACTTAAGTTTTGCTTTATCACCCCTGACACCTTTCATTGAAATGGCGATTTTGCCCTTTTCTAAAGAAAACAAAGTGATAAGCTTGTCCTTTTCTTTTATATTTACTCCGCCTAGAACAATTGCTTTAACTTTTGTAATTGCCATATCTTATAATTCTAATTCTCCTTCCTCTTCAGCTGCGAGAAGCAAATCATATATATTTGAGGCCTCTATAAGACCACGTGCATCCTCAATATCACCTGTCATACTGAAGATATCCCACCATTCAAGCATATTTTCTTTTGCTGTAACTAAATTTGCCTCCATGATTTTGTCCCTCCCTTGTAAATATAGTATATACCAAAATCTTTAAAACACACAAACTTTTTTGATAAATATTTTATAACTTTGTCGAGTTTTTTTAGCTTGTCTATTTTTATTTTATGCAAACAAAAAGGAAAAAATGCACTTTTTTGTTTATTTTGTAGGAAAAATAGAAAGCTGGTTTAATTATAAAATATTTTATCAGATTGAAATTGCAAATTTTGAAGCTGTTTTTTGTTTTTTAAAGAAAGCTGAATTTGAGTGTATGGGCGGAAAAGCCAGCCGCCCCTGCGGGACGCAGGCGGGCGCGCCCACCCGCGCTTACAAGCACGGGTGCCTATAAAAACTGCGTTTTTATATGGCTTTTCCGCCCATCCCACAAATTCACCAATCAAAATGAAAATTCCTAAAAAATCTATAATGATAAATCAGGCAAAACAATAATGTTTGGCGAAGCATTGTTGAAAAGTGAAATAAAAATATTTCTACAAGTAAAAATAGGCTCTGGATAATTTCTTCCAGTAAAGCACTGATTAAAATTTAAATTGCAAGGCATAATTTTCTCCTCTTTTTGTCACTCCCTCCATAACATTATATTAATAAAAAATTTACAGTGACAAACTTTAATTTTTTATTGATTTTTATTAAATTCTGTTATACAATAGATTATCAAATATCAAAGGAGGAAAATCAAATAATGAAAAAGTTTTTTAAAGATTTTAAAGCTTTTATCAGCAGAGGCAATATCATTGATATGGCAGTTGGTGTTATCATTGGTGGTGCTTTCAGCACAATTGTCAAAGCTCTCACAGACAAGATTATCATGCCGGTAATAAATTGGCTGTTGGCACTGGGCGGAAGCGGCCTCGATTCAGCTTATACCTTTTTGAAAAAGGTTTATCAGGTTGACCCAACAACAGGCCTTGCCACAAATGTAGTTGACTTTAGCAAAAGTATCTATATCGATTGGGGCTCATTCATAACCGCAATTATTGACTTCTTACTTATTGCTTTTGTTCTGTTTTTAATCTTAAAGGCAGTTATGAAAAGCTCAGCTCTTCTTAAGAATGCAAGCGATAAGGCAAAACAAGGAAAACTCACTAAAGAGCAAAAGCAAGAACTTAAAACCCTTGGCATAAACAAAAAAGATAAAGAAGCTGTTGCTCTCTACCTTGAAGGCAAAAAACAGGAAGAAGAAAGGGCAAAAGCTGAGGCTGAAGAAAAAGCAAAAGCTGAAGAAGAAGAGAAAATGAAAAACTCAACAGAATATCTCTTAAAAGAAATTAGAGACCTCTTAAAAGAAAATAAAGAACTTCGCTTGCAAATGTCACAAGAAAAAACCACTAAGGAATGATAAGCCATATAAAATTTGTGCAAATCTAATCTGCGTGAATGACAACCAAAATCTGACTAAAAAATCACCTACACCTAGGTGGTTTTTTATTTTAAAAATGATAATAAAAACAAAATTTGATTAGTCATAATCGGTATTGACTTTGTTTAAATAGTGGTATATAATAATTATAAGTTAAAAATTATTTAAAATTCTCGGAGGGAAAAATGTATAGCAATAAAACTAAAACCTTACTAAAAAAATATTTCAAAAATAAAAGTTGGATTGAAAAAGCAGAAAATAATGACCCTACTTTGGCAATCGCATTTTCTAATTTTATTGCTAAAAAACATTATGATGAAATACATATCGGAAAATATTTTAAAATATCAAACTTAACTGAATTATTAAAACTGCAAAATAAACAGACTGAAATTTTAAAGCTGGAAAGATTTATCACCCTTGAAGCATTAAACATAATCAGTAAACAAGGAAAGGATAACAACAAAGAACTTTTTGATATGATTCAATCTGCATATTTAAAATCAGCTTATAAATTCACTGAAACTTCTTACCAAGAAAATTATAGTGACGAAATAGAATTGTAAAGATAATAAATATAAGAAAGCACTCTCTTCGCTCGTGCCTATCTTGCGTTCCTAAAGAAAGCACTCTCTTCGCTCGTGCCTATCTTGCCTTCCTAAAGAAAGCACTCTCTTCGCCCGTGCCTATCTTGCCTTCCTAAAAAATGGTCGGTATTGCACCGCCTTTTTTTAATATTGTCAACAAAGAAAAACAACTGAAAAAAAACTAAGATTTAAATAAAATTTTAAAATGCAAATAAAAAATTTAAATCTAAATAAACCCAGAAATATTAAACACAAAAAATCTGACTGGTGACATGGCTAATGTAATAAACATTGTATTGTTTTAATCTTTATTTTTTTATTTCCACTGATTAAAATTTATGCTATAAAAAATCAAATAAATAAAACAATAAAAATTTTGAAATTTTTTAAAAAAATAGTTGACAAATAGATTAAAGTTTGATATAGTAATAAGGCAATGGAAGTTTAGCTCAGCTGGGAGAGCATCTGCCTTACAAGCAGAGGGTCATAGGTTCGAGCCCTATAACTTCCACCAAAAAAAAGGACATGGCTAAGCCATGTTTTTTTGTTTTCGCTCCCCTACTTAGATTTTTTTCAATATTCAATCTCTTTTTTTGTAACAAATATTTCATTTTTCTTCTTATCTTTTAAAATTTGTCAGTCAATCTTGAAATTGATGATATTTCTATGTTAAAACTTTTAGCAGATTTAAAAAACTAAACTTTTAAATTTTTATTAGCTTAAAGGAGTTTTAATATGCAAATTAAAAAAATATGGGAAGGTTATAAATTCCCTAAATGTAAAAATTGCAAAAAGAATTGTAAAGGACATTTAGATTATGAGAATTTATGTGCAAATGTAAACTATCTAAAAGAATATGCGGAAAGGAATTATGAAAAGAACAAAGAAAGTTTTGTTGAATTTAAAAAGATTATTGGAGAAGCAGAACCAAACATATTTTCGTTTAGTTGCGGATTGGGGTTAGATTACATTGGAGCGAAAGAAGTTTTTGGCAGAAATATGAAATATTATGGTATTGATGAATGTGATTGGGCTATTAAGAAAACTGAAAATTACAAATGTTTTGAGCCTCAGTTGCCAAAAACAATCAAGTATGATGAAGGGCTGTTTTTACTTACTGCTACAAAAGAAAACGCGGTGCTTTGTTTTTTCAATTCTTTATTTACGATTTTAAATAACACAGATTTAGAAAAAGAACTTGTAAATGCGTTGCAAGACAAAAAGAATTTTTATATTGTTTGCGATTATACTATAAACAGCAATTTTCATATGCCAAAAGAAGAGCAAGATTTTTTAAATAGACTATTAAATCAACTTCGTGGTAATTTTAAGTTTAAACGCTTTGAAATTTTAGATGGAAATGGTATTATTATTTGCGGAGAAAGATAAATAATGATTTTAAGTGTTTCGAGACGGACAGATATCCCTGCATTTTATTCAGATTGGTTTTTCGATAGGTTGAAAGACGGTTTTGTGTTAGTTCCAAATCCAATTAATCCTTCTAAGATTGCAAAAATAAAACTCGAGCCTGTCAAGATAAAAAACATTGAAACAAATTTGTTAGATAATAAGAAAATTGAGATGCAAGGAAATATAGAAGGCATTGTCTTTTGGACAAAAAACCCAAAGCCTATGTTATCGAGACTAAATGAATTGGGAGATTTAATATACTATTTTCTTTATACATTAAACGCTTATCCTAGAAATATTGAAACAAACTTACCATCACTAGAAGAACGAATTAAAACTTTCAAAGAATTGTCGAAACATTGCCCTGTTATTTGGAGATATGACCCAATCCTTTTGTCAAACGGGATTGATGTGGATTGGCACAAGAGAGAATTTGAAAAACTTTGCAAGGCACTTAAAGGTTATACAAAACATTGTAAAATCAGTTTTGTGATTGAAAGCTATAAAGGTTGTTCAAAAACCGTTTGGGCGCCAAATCTCACACAAAAGAATGATTTGCTTTCGTCATTTTCAAAAATTGCAAGAGAGAATAACATTCAAATTGAGGCATGTGCAGAAAGTGGTGATTGGTCTAAATTTGGGATTGTGCCAAGCAAATGCGTTGATGGAGATATTTTTGAAGAGTTGTTATCTAATAAGTATAAAGATAAAAACATTAATGCAAAGCGCAAAAATAACAAGATTGACGGACAACGCAAAAATTGTGGTTGTATGCCATCAATTGATATCGGAAGATATGACACTTGCAGACATGGCTGTAATTATTGTTACGCACGCAAAAGTTCACAGAAAAGTATGTATGATACTCTTGCCGGAGAGATTTATGAAAGAAAAACCGAACTAGAGTTTGAATATAAATAAAATTCATTTTAGATTACATTTCATCAAAAAAAACACATTGAAATTTCAATGTGTTTTCTTTTTAGCATCAAACCTTGAAACAGCTAATCTTTAGAATTAATCTTTAGATTTTGGAGCTGTGCCATTGTTGTTTTCTTTTGGCTTGTTTTCCTTCATAATGCTTGCCAAATTCTGGAAGCTTGCACTATTTGCTTTCTTAACTTCATCATTGCTTGTAATAAGTTTCTTAAGAAGAGCATTAGTTTCTGTGCTAATCTCAGCTTGTTTATCAGCACTAGCTTTAGCCTTGCTAGCGTTTTCTTTAGCAAGATTATCACCAGTAAACTTCTTGGTAGTCATTGTCATAGAATCCTTGAAGATGTCTTTCAATCCACCAATTGTCTTGTCAAGACCTGTCATTTTACCCATATTTGCCATGCTCTTAATGAAGGCATCACTCATAGACTTGCCAGCCTTACCCGCATCGAAGAAATCATTAAACTTGCCTTTAACAAATCCACCAACTTTTCCATTAATAGCTGTCCTAGTTTCTCTATGCGACAATCTCTTTTCTTCATCTGTTCTATTAGTCTTACTATAGTGTCCAAACTGGTCTTTCTTGTACTTAAGTTCACCATTAGCAATTTTTTCTTTAACATTTTCAGCACGTTTGAGTTGTTTGATTTGTTTTTGAACCTTTTTATCTTCCTTATTCATGAAGAGACCGCCATCTCTGCTATCTTTTTGAAGTTCAGAAATATTATCTTTTTGTTTATTTTTAAGTTCATTATAAACTGAGAATCCATTTCCATCTTTTTTAGATTTCAATCTCTTTTCTACTTCTGCTTTTGCCATACTTTCAGCTTCATCTTTAGATTTTCCAGCATCTAGTGCATCTCTATAAGTCTTCTTAGAAGCTCTTGCAATATCTTTCTTTTCTTCTTCCGTCATTCCGTTGCCAGCTTTCAAATTTTTAAAGTTGTTCATCTTGCCGGCGTTGACCAATTCATCTACTTGATTATCAAGAACTTGTGCATTCTTGTATTTTTTGCCAAAGTCAGAATTATTAATGCTATTTTTGTTATCTTCCATAGCATCAAGTGCACGTTTGTCACGCATTTCATTAAACTTCTTTACACCAGCACCTGGTAATCTTGCAATAGCTCCTGCGCCAAATCTTACAGCGCCTGCTCCTATTGTTGCTGCAGCATTGAAACCTGTTTTCACTGTGCTTGCAACTTGAGATTTATATTTGTCACCTTCGCTGACCGCATCACCGCCACCCACAAATCCACTTGCAAGGGCAATGATATCTTTTGTCATCAACAGACCAACAATCATGATAACCATGTTTATAAGTGCATCAATTACACCCATACCAGGTCCAAACCATGAAATATTCTGAACTAGAGGAAGGACAATCATAAGCAGATTGAAGCCCACAACCATACCATAAGCCATCAAAATCTGCTTCATAAATTCGCCGCCCCACGATTTAAAGGCTTTGAAATTATCAAGTGGTGCTATTGAAAGCACTGGAGGATACATCAGGAATAAAACTGCACCTTTTATAAGTCTTGACATAAGACCTATAATTATGGAAAGCATAAGCCCTAAAATAGAAGCACCGCCACCAAAGGCAACAATAAAATTAAACTGCCACAGGTCATAGAACATCCAAACCAAAGGCACATTAAATTTTGAGAAAGATTTAATAAAACCTAAAACACCAAATCCGCCCAAGAAATCGGTAGATTTAAAGTATCTAACATCTTCAAAATAGTCTTGCAAATCGCCTATTTTTAAACGTTCTTTCAAATTTATATTATTTGCAAAGGCAAAATCCACCTGATAGGCAGTGTGTTCTATCTTTTCCTCTTGAGAATTAAAACCATTTAAAACACTTTGCTGAGCAAAAATGCCTGTCTTTGCTGCTTGCGAAATTGTAATTTGAGTATTTCTAGTTCGGTTTGAAGAATAAGCCGCCGCATTAAACAGCATTCCGCCAAACGTCTGTGAGGTGGTTGGCGAACCTGCACCAAAGAAATCATAATGTGTATAGGACTTTTTACCATTAGAGCCAACAATTTCAGTCGCTTGAAATTTATTTTGCACAACATCGCTTCCATAAATTCCAATAATCTTTTCTGCACTTGTCCCTGCTGTGATATTGTCAAGAGTCCTTAAGATAAGACCTGAAAGTTGAAGACCAATAACCACAACCACCGGCAAAATTGCATATGTAAGAACTGACTTTATTGCAGTGTAAATATATTTCCAAGGATTTGTGTTTTGATATTCTTCGCTGTAATGCGACTTTATAATTGCAACCATTGTTGTAATTGCAAGCACAATCAAAGCAAAGATTGAAAGTGAAATAAAAACAGTATTTAAAGCTTTGTAAGCAACCGCAGAATCACCTATGCCCAAAGTTCCATAAATAAACTCTGTGAGAGGGTCCTGACCAAAAATAGGTTTTTCACCAGCTGAGCCGCCGCCCAGTCCAGGAGTCCCACCTGTCCAATAAACATCAAGACCTGCAAGTTTTCTAATCAGACATTGAAGAGCATCAATACCGCTTGTGAAGGCAGCAAAAAAGAAATATATCGCTCTTGGAATATTATCGAGAAGCGAAAGAACCCAATCAAAAAAACCAAGTAAAAGAAGCGATTGATTCATCAAGTTTACCTCCTTTTAGTGCAAAAGTCTTAATCAAACATTGGTGAGCAGTAGAAAAACAAAAACTTAGCCTGTTACACTATTTATCATTTTCATTATAACAAATAAAAATACAAAAAACAAGAAAAAGTCTAAAATTCAGCCAAATAATTTTAAATAAATTTCAACAAATTGGCTTAAATCAAATTGTTCAGGTCTTTTGGCAAGAATTTCTGGTGATAAGAGGGCCAACTTCTCCTGACTTAAACCACTTTGAAGAAGATTATTTTTCAAAGTTTTTCTTCTCATTGCAAAAGCACTGCAAATAAATTTATAAAACTTTTGCTCATCAACACCTTCAAAGGGCCTTTCAACCTTGATTGAAACAATTGCAGAGTCGACATTTGGTTGAGGATAAAATAATTTGCGAGATACAATTCTTTTTATCTCTGCCCTTCCAAAAAATGAAGTCATGACAGACAGAACCCCATAATTTTTATCGCCCGGCCCCGCAACTATTCGCTCAGCCACCTCTTTTTGCACCATTATGGTCAAAGAAATCAGCTTCTCAGATTTTAAAAATTTAAAAATTATCGGTGATGTTATATAGTATGGCAGATTGGCCACCATTTTATAACCATTGTCAAAACTATTTTCAATTTGTTCTAATTCAAACTTCATCACATCGCCAAAAACAAACTGAACATTTGTCAGCTCAAGTGATAAAAGATGGTCCTTCAAGTCATTGTCTATCTCAAAACTTACCACCCTTTTCGCCTTTTTTGAAAGGGCTGTGGTTAAGCTGCCCATGCCGGCACCAATCTCAAGCACATCATCCTTGTCGGTCACATCACCATCATTGCAGATGGCTTCAAGCAGGTTTTTATCAGAAATAAAATTTTGACCAAACTTCTTTTTAAAATTATGTTGTGTCATATTTTAAACAACTCCTTTGCATTTTTTGTGGTTTGCCTGATAACCTTTTCAAGTTCCAACCCTTTCAGTTTTGCAAGATTTTCTGCAATGGTGGGGATAAAACAAGGGCTATTTCTTTTTCCTCTATAAGGATGAGGGGTGAGATAGGGACAATCAGTTTCAAGCAAAATCCTTTCAAGCGGAATTTCAGCAATAACCTTATGCAAACTTGTTGCATTTTTAAAGGTGGAAACGCCACCAACAGAGATATGCAAACCAAGCTTCATAAGCTCTTTTGCAATTTCTAAACTGCCACTAAAGCAATGCATAGTCCCGCCATACTTTAAAAGATGATGATTTTCTCTTAAAAGTTGAAGCATATCACCGCTTGCCTCTCTGCAATGTATAATCACAGGGAGTTTTAGGCTGTTTGCAAGTGAAAGCTGGGCTATAAAACCCTCTATTTGCCTTTCCTTTGAGGGCATGTTTTCTGTCCATTGCAGACCAATTTCACCAATAGCGACCACCTTATTCTCTTGTGCAAGTTTTGATAGCGACTTAAAAGCATTTTCATCAAGTTCTAAAATATTTTCAGGATAAACGCCAACCGAGGCATAGACGCCTTGATATTTTTGCGCAAGAGCTACAGCTTCACGAGAAGATGGAATGTTAAAGCCAGAAGTGATAACCCTTTCCACCCCCATATCATAACAATTTTTTATAACCATATCTCTGTCTTCATCAAAAGCCCTGTCTGTAAGATGAGCATGGGTATCAACGAAAGAGATTACATTTTTTAGCAAAATTTCTTTTGACATCTTTCTTTTGGCCGTCCTTTCTTTTGCCTGTTTTTATTTTTCTTCTTTTAAAAACTTTATAAATATATTGTGCATTTTTTTTTAGCAAAAGTCAAATTTTTGCATGCTTTATTTTTTGTTTTTCAAGTTTAAATCTTTTTCTTAAAATATTATTTTAAAATATTATTACTTTTTTTCTTGATTAAGTTTTTAAGGTATTTAATATTTTTTGCTGATGAATTTAAGAAAAGTATTTTTTTAGACAGGCTATTCTAATTTGTCCATTTTAAGAATAGATTATTTTATGAATATTATCTGGCTGCTGATGGTTGTCTTATCCATTTGTTTTTTAATTTTTTCAAACCCATCTATTATGCTTAGCACTATGATTGATGCTTCTGCCGGTGCACTCAAACTTGCAGTTGAACTTTGTGCCGTCTATGTTGTTTGGCTTGGAATTTTGGAAATTGTTGAGGAAAGTGGGCTGAGCCAAAAGCTGGCAAAACTTTTGCATCCAATTATCAGGTGGCTGTTTAAAATTGATGATAAAGAAACAGAAAAAATGATTGCCCTGAATATGTCAGCAAATATGTTGGGACTTGGCAATGCAGCAACGCCTATGGGAATTGCCGCAATGAAAAGACTTGACGATGGAAGCGGATATGCCTCGCAGGCTGTAATCATGCTTATCGTGCTTAATGCAACATCAATCCAACTTTTGCCCTCAACCATAATAGGACTTAGGGCTGCAGCCGGCTCTTCCACCCCCGCCGACATAATTTTGCCAACACTTATTTCAACGATTTGCACTTGCGTGGTTGGAGTTACGCTTGTCAAACTTTTTGGAAGAATGAGAGAGCACTTTGGCGGCAAAAAACAAAAAATCACATCATTATCACAAAAAAAAGTTACATCATTATCACAAAAAATTCAGGATGATAAATCTGATTTTAATAAAACCATTGCAGCCAAAAATGAATCAAATGAAAATAAAATAAATGACAAAAAATTGGGAGGAGCATCATGAGCGGTTATATCCTTCCAGTGATATTTATTTCACTGTTTTGCTATTCAAAATATAAAAAGATAAACACCTATCAAACTTTTGTAAAGGGTGCAAAAAAAGCTGTCCCTCTTGTTGTGGATATCTTCCCTTATATTGCAACAATTATGATTGCTGTCGCTCTTTTAAGGGTAAGCGGAATAACCATCCTGCTTGCAAAAGCTTTTTCGCCATTTTTCAATCTGCTTGGCGTGCCAAACCAGCTTATCGAACTTGTCCTTTTGCGACCATTCACAGGCTCTGGAAGTTTTGCCCTTTTAAATGATGTGCTTTTGCAATATGGGGCCGACAGCTACATCTCACGATGTGCCTGCGTCATTCTTGGATGCAGCGAAACAATATTTTATGTAACTGCCGTTTACACCTCACAAACAAAGGTGAAAAGGCTTCTTTATGCAATTCCTGTGGCACTTATTTCGGCAGTTGTCGGCTCGGTTGTCGCCTGCCTTATATGCAAAGTGATTTAAGTTTAAGCTTTCTGTCAATCACGTTTATCATGTTCAATCTGTCATCATATTTATTATACTCAATCTGTCAATCATGTTTATCATGCTCAATTACTGACAGATTGGCACAAATAGAGCTAAAGAGATGCTTCAGCTTTCTTAGGTCGTCTTTGCAATATTTTTCATTTAAGCATATGGCAATGCTTCCTGCCAAGGTTACAATTTCAGGCCCTGTCAGACATATTTTCTTCTCTTTGCAAAAACTCTCATGCCCTTTATCTTCTTCAAAACAACCATTTTTACTCATATAAATATTTATGATTGTTATGGCTAAAATGGTTCTTGTCAACAAAATTTAAAAAAAGCGAACCCAGAAATTTGAGTTCGTTTTTTATATTATCTGCTTGCAAGTTTTCCACCATCAACCACTAAATCGGCCCCCGATATCCAGCTTGCCTTTTCGCTTGAAATAAAAAGTATTGCATTTGCGATATCCAAAGCCGAGCCAATACCGAATGGATAACCCTCGCTATGTTTTTCTAGCATTTGATTATATTCTTCTTCATTCATAATATTGTTGTGAATATGAAAACCAGAATTAAACATTCCTGGAGAAATGGTGTTTACACGAATTTTATATTGTGCACAATGTTTTGAAAGTGATTGTGCAATCATATTCACGCCAGCCTTTGCACAAGAGTATGCGATAGAACTTCCACCTGCAACAGCAGAAATTGAAGAAATGAAAACAATATTTGGATTTGTCCCCTTTTTAAGCAGAGGCAAAAACACCTTTGAAACATAAAAATTGCTTGAAAAATTGTTTTTGATGACCTTATCCCAATCTTCGGCAGCAAGTGTTTCAATATTGCCCGGAATAATTGTGCCAGCATTGTTTACTAAAACATCAATTTTGCCATATTTCTTTTCAACCTGTTGCGCAATTTTTACAAGCGCATTATAGTCTGAAATATCACATTGCAAAAATTCCACATTTGGCAGCCGGGCTTTTGCACTTTCAATTTTATCTGAATTTATTGACAAGCTCACAACTTTAGTATCTTTCTCTTGAGAAAAAAGTTTTGCCGCATCAAAGCCTACGCCAGATGTCGCACCAGTTATTAAAACAACCCTCATCTCATTCTCCTTTTTTATGTTGATTTTTGTTTCAACTTTAATTTACATCAATCAATTTAAATTTATAATATCAGGTTTTTTCGATAAATCACATTTTTAATATCAAATTTTTAAATCAATTTATCAAAATTTTTAAATCAATTTATTATAATTTTCAGTCAATTTCAATTTAAAACTTAACATCAAGCCTTGCCTTAACCTCTTCTTCACCCAAAATTTCCATGATTGTAAAAAGTGTTGGTGAATCTTTTTCGCCGGTGATTGCTTGACGGATAAATTCGCAGGCTTTGGCAACATTGCCCTTAAATTGTTCTGGGTTTGCCTTATATAATTTATTATCTGTCGCATAACCCATTTCACCTGCAAGAGCTTTCACCGAATTAAACCACTCTTCATTTGAAGCAGGCATAACAAAATTCTTTTTATATTCATTTAAAAATTCATTAGCATTTTCTCTATCCTCTTTGTCAATGTTAAACTCTGTTGGCGTAGCAAAGAAATAATGGAATTTTTCTTTCATCATAAAATAGTTGTAAATATCCTTTCTTGGTTTTGGCTTGCCATCTCTATCCATTTGGCAAACGCGAACAAACTTTTCTTCATCCCTTTCAAGGACCTGTGCAAGAGCTGGGTCATAAATATTTGCCCATTCAAGCCAGTTTTTAAAAAGTTCTTCACCACTTATAAGCGAAATAACATTTTTTGAAATGTCATTAAGTTTTACAAGGTCGAATATTGGAGCAACTGTTGTGATTTGTGAAGGCTTAAACTTAAATTCCTTCCAAGCTTTATCTGGATTATTTTTTCTCCAAATTTCAAAGCCAGAGTTTATCATATTAAGCAGATATTCAAATACAGCCTCTTTTGGATAACCATTTTCACAGAAATACATCATATTAGATTCTGGGTCATATCTCTTTGAAATTTTGCGGCGGTTTCCAAGCTCGTTCAACTTATAAATCAATGGATTGTGGCAATATTGAATCTGCTTGAATCCTAGCGCCTCGAAAAGTTCTATATGAGCAGGAGTTGAAGCGATATATTCTTCACCTCTGACAACTATGGTTGTGCCCATCAAGGTATCATCAATAGCATGAGCAAATGGATAAGGTGGAGTTCCGTCACTCTTTAAAATTACAAAATCCTTAGCATTTGCCTTCGCTTCAAGTTCACCTTTTATAAGGTCATTAAATTTGATTCTCTCATCGCCGCGGTTTTTTGTTTTCAATCTCACAGCAAAGCTTTCGCCATTGTCGATATGTTTTTTTATTTCATCAAAAGTCAAATCTCTGCATGGGTCATATTCTTTTTCATCATCTTGGACAAACTTTGTTTCTCTCTGCTTTAAAACATCTTCCTTGCCCTCTGTCTTTTTGCAGAAACATGGAAAAGCCTTTCCTTCACTCACCAATTTTTTTGCAAAAGCTTTATAAATTTCCACCCTCTGACTTTGCACATATGGGCCATAATTTCCAATATCCTTTCCGTCAAGCGTTTGATATTCATCAAATTTCATATCAAAATTTTCAAGCACATCATAAAGCACCTTTTTAGCTTCCACCTTCTCACGTTTGCGGTCGGTATCTTCAATTCTCAAAAACAAAACTCCGTCTGTGTTTTTGGCAATATTATAACTTATAAATGCCTGAAAAAAATTGCCAATATGCACAAGACCGGTTGGACTTGGTGCAAACCTTGTCACCATTTGCCCATCTTTTAATTGACGTTTTGGATATCTTGCAAAAATTTCGTCTGTTGATATATTCACATCTGGAAAGATGAGATTTGCAATATCATTATATTTCATAAACTCTCCTTAAAAATTCTATTGTAATTATATCATAAAAACAAAAAAAATCAATTAAAAAAGTCCTTGATATTTAAATTAATACTTTTTTAGGATTTTTGCTGAAACTTTTTCTTGTTTGAAAAAACCAACTTTTTCATATTTTTAAAGCTTCACGTATTTTTTTTCTTCACACGTTTTTAAATTTACAATCTCACTAGTTTTTTAAATTTATATTCTTCATACATTTCAATTTTATAATCCTCAATTGTTTTCCCGATTTATAGATTAACAAAAAAATATCGCCTCTATAAAAGCGATATTTTTTATTTTAAGCCAAAATCAAATTGTTAAGGCTTTTAATAACCACATTCAAAATTGAATCTTCGCCAACAAAATAATCGGTTATTTTCTTATAATTTGTTGCTGCATTTTCGTCATCTTTTTGATAAGCATCAATATCTTGATTATATTGTGTGATGAATTTGTAGATTGAAAATTCTTTAACAGCTTCTCTAAACTCACCGCTATTGACTTCCACAACAGCCAAACCAAGTGCAATATTATTTGCCTTATCAATAGCCAAACTTGAAACTCTATCAGCTGAGGTAAGCAAATTAAAACTGCTTAAAATTTCTTTATTCAAAACATCTGCTTCCAAATCTTCACCATTTATTGAATCGATATATAATACCTTGAAGTCATTATAAATTTTAATAAAATTATAATCGAGATAGAAATTGATATCTTGTTCTGTCATATCTGATGAGCCAAAATTGCTGCCTAGATTCAATTCATTTTTGAGATAATCATTCAAAGTCAAAGCGCAATCATAAACATCATCTATTAACTCAGCGATTGCAAGCTTGTAAGAATCAAAGTATTTATTATATTCATTTGCTGAAAGTTTTGATTTTTTATTTGCAGTCACCAATTTATCATGCTCTATCTTAACCTTTCTATATTGGTCAAACATAACCTTCACAGTATCAGTCAATGACTCAACATTTCCAGAAACCACTTCAAGCTTGCCATAATAATCATTGATATATTCAAGACCGGCAGCCAAAATAGCCCTATAATGTCTATAACCTTGAATTTTTCCGTCTGCTGTTTTATATCCAATATCTTTGATATAGAATTTTGTTTGCAAACTATAAGTTGGTCCATTTTCAAAGAGTGAACTATCTTCTGAAATGGTTTTCATAACAATTGAATAAAGTTTTGCTGTTTATTGTGTAAATTTTCTATCAAGTTTTCTTGTCAAATTTTTCAAAACAGAATTTTCATTTGAAAAATATTCTGAAATCTTGCTTGCATAAGCATAAGCATGCTCAGAATCTTTGTTGTAAGCAACCAAATCCTTGCCATAAAATTCTACATAATTATATATTGAAAAGTTTTTCATTGCCGCAGTCGCATCACCACGAGTGCCTGCCAAATTATTAAAAATCAAAACAATGTCATTTATATTTTCAAGTTCTGCTATAGACAATTTATCTTTAGAAACAAGTTTATTAAATTCTGTGAAATAATTATCATTTAAGAAATTGACATTAAGGTCAGCACCTTTTGCCGATATCAGATACAAAGTTTTATAATCATTGTAAATTCTCAGATATTGATAATCAAGATAAAAATCAAAATTTTCCTGTGACATCTTATTTGTGCCTACATTTGCAGAAAGTCCCAAGTATTTATCAAGGTAATTTGCAAGAGAGAAAGCACAATCATATACCTTGTTTATAAAGTTTGAAACTGAAATTCTATAATTGTAGAAATGTGCATTATAGATATTGAAATTAAGATTTGATGTGTTTTGTGCAAGCACCAATTTTTCATGCTCGCTCTTTACAACATTAAAACTATTTCTCATCGCATATGCCGCATCATTTATTGCAACATTTTTTACAACACCCTGCTTTGTATCAAGTTTGACATAATAATCATCAATAAAATTAAGCCCCGCACCTAAAAGTGAAACATAATATTGATAACCTTGAAGCTGATTATTATTTGCAGTTTTATAGCCGATATCCTTGATATAAAAATCTGTTTCCAGCCCATGAATCTTATCACTCTTAAAAATTTTGTTGTCATCTTTCATAGTCTGAACAATGCTTGAATAAAGCTTAAAACTTTCTTCCTTAGCTTCCTTCTTGCCACATCCAAAAAGTGTAAATCCAGAGAGAGCAATTACAAGAGAAAGCACTATTGGTAAAATTATTTTCTTAACTTTCATGCCTGCCCTCCCAAAAGAATTTTGACTGTATTATAAACACCATCTGCGTCTTCAACACCCTCAAAGGTTTTTGTAAACACAATTTTCCCATTTTCTTTTCTTACCGATTCTATCACCTGAGAAAGGGCATCTTTTGGATAGGTCTTTATAAATTTGTCAAACTTTTGATAGTTTGTTTGAATAGCTTCATCAAAATAATAATTTTTTATAGCTGAATTTTCATTTTTAATATTTTTATTTACAAAGTCTGTAAATAGCCCTGTCATTGCTTCAGCTTTATAATAATTTTTATCAAGCGAAGCACCTTTTTTATCAAAATCATTTGCAAGTTCTATTTTTGCAATCAATTCACTAAGCATTTCATCTGCTGTGTTTAAAATGATTCTGCTTGCAAGATTGTTTTCCAAGATGTTGCCCATTGAGCCCGAGTAGGCAGAATTTAATGCAACAAATGCCTTTTGGTTTGCCTTAAGCCATTTTACAAACTCATTTCTAAAGTCAATAATGGCATTTCTCATAGAATCGGTATCTCTTGCAATGTCTTTCATCTTAACTAGCGCACTGCTTAATCTTCCTTGAATGGCTTTTGCATCATTCAAATTGTTTTTAATAGGTTTAAAATTTTTCTTTAAATTTTTATTACTTGAGGCAAAAATCAAATTATCATTATAGAAATCAAGTATATTGTAAATGGAATCTGTAATAAGGGCATAGTCCTCCATCTCTTTTTGATAAACATTAAATTTTTCACCAGCACCAAGCTTATTTTTTAGGTCATTAAAATTTTCTTTGTCTGTCGGAGATTTGACAAGGAAAGAAGATTGAGTTGTCCTATTTAATGTTTGGACGGCATTGTATGTATTTGGTGGAATACAAATCAAAACCACAACAACCACAATGGCTACAAGCACAATCAAAGCTATTGCAATAAGCCATTTTTTTCCGCCACCTGCCGAATAACCTTTTGAATTACCTTTTGCCATATTGCCTCCTTTTAATAATTTATATTTTTTGTCAAACTTTTATCTATTTTAAAGTGTTGATAATTAAACAAATCTTGTTTTGACATAATTTAAATCGATTAAAATAAATTTAAAATTGATAAATATTTTACAATAATATATTACATCATTTTACATATACATTCAAGTAAAAAATATAAAATAATTTATTTTTTTGCCTTAATCATCAAAAACATCAACGTCTGTCATATTTTCAACAGGTGTTTCTTCAATTTGGTCAACCTCTACCCTGTCTTTCTTTTTAAAGGTCTGTGATTTATCGCCAAGATTGACAAAGGTGGTGTATTCACCAATCCAACGAAGTTTAACAGTCCCTGTTCCACCATTTCTATGCTTGGCTAATATAAGTTCAATTGTGCCAGGCTCATCTTCCTGCTCAACATCATTATATTTTTCAGGGTTGTATAAAAACATTACAATGTCGGCATCCTGCTCAATCGCACCAGAATCTCTAAGGTCTGAAAGCATTGGTCTATGGTCGCCCTGCCTGCTTTCAACCCCACGCGAAAGCTGTGAAAGCGCAATGATTGGCACATTCAATTCTTTGGCGGCAATCTTAAGATTTCTTGAAATGTCACTGATTTCATTTTGACGATTGTCATTTTTTCTTCCGCCAGCAGAACTCATAAGTTGAACGTAGTCAATCATGACTATATCAAGACCATCTTTGGCTTTTAAACGTCTGCATTTGGTGAGAATATCTGCAGGTGTGGTAAGCGAGCTGTCATCTATATAAAGTCCGCTTGACTCAAGCTTTTTGGCTGCAGTCCAAATTCTTTTCCACTCATCGCCATCCATAGAGCCATTCAAAGCCCTTGACATTGGCACTTTTGCAAGAGAACATAAAGCCCTTTGCATAAGCTGGTCCCTGCTCATTTCAAGTGAGAATATAGCACACTTTTTGCCATGGTCAACGGCAGCATTGACGAGAATGTTCATAGAAAAGGAAGTTTTACCAATACCAGGACGTGCCGCAAGCAAAACAAGGTCACTATTATGAAGACCATTTGTGATTGCATCAAGGTCACGATAGCCTGTTGGTATACCCTTTATTGAATATGGGTCCTTTGCAATTTGGTCAAACTTATCAATCACGTGTTTCACTGCGCCATCACTTGCACCAACATGTTCAAGTGCAGAACGAGATTGCTTTTCAGCAATGTCAAAAATTTCCTTTTCAGCAAGCTGAAGACTTTTTTCTTTATCTTCAAATTCATAGGCACTTTCAATGATTTTCTGACCGGCATAGATGAGCTTTCTTTTTACCGAGTCTGATTTTACAATTTCACAATAAAACTTAAAGTTGGCAGCTGAAGGCACAACATTTGTAAGTGTGGTTATATAATCAATTCCGCCCACCTTATCAAGCAGTTTGTCTTGGTCAAGTTGGTCGGTAAGTGTGACAAAATCAACAGGCTCAGAACGTTGATAAATTTTATTCATCACAGCATAAATGCTTTTATGAGCTTGAGAATAAAAATCATCTTCATTCATCATGCCAAAAATATCAATTTGTGCTTGTAAGTCTATCAAAATCGCCCCTAAAACTGACTGCTCTGCTTCAATATTATGTGGCATAATTTTATAGTCTGCCATCTTGTCCTCCTAAGAATTTTATATATTTTTTGAATTTTTCTTTCAAAAATGTTGTTTTATATGTTTTTTTAATAATTTTCATATGTTTTTTCTTTTAGATTAAAAATATAAATTTAAAAAACACAATTTAAAATGATTTTATTTAAATGGTTTATTTAAATAATTTAATTTAAAAGTGAAAACCAAAAAATATTATTCTTTTGTAAAAGGGTCTTTCTTTCCACTTTCTTCAAGTCGTTTTGCCCTTCTCTTATCAATTTTACCACATATCCACAAAAACAGCAAGTAAAAAATTGTTGTGATAACCAATATAATAAAAACACAAAGTGCTGTATGGATTTTGGTATATTTAAAAAAGAGGAAGGCAATAAAACCGTCAAGAAAAAAGGTGATAAGCAAAAAAATTACAAGTCTTTTATTGGATTTTTTTAAATCTCTTTTTTCTTCTGGATTGATAAGCATTATGCCCTCCTCATGCAAATTTTCTTGCAGCTATAATAAACTAAAAAATTATCTTAAGTTTTTAAAAAATGCTAAAATTGTCACGCTCTCCCAAGCTATTAAAAAATGCAGTTTAAATCACGCTCTCCCAAGCTATTAATATAACTAATTAAATTCTCATAAAAACAAAATTCTAAAATTTTTTAAGACAAAATCAGTTCTCCTAAAAACAAAATTCTAAAAAAGTATCAGTTCTCCTAAAACTAAATTTTCATAAATTAAACTAAATTGCAAAATTTGATTTATATTCAAGACATGTTTTTTTAAAACAAAAATTAAATTTCCCCTCTCATAACCTTTCCACGTTCACGATTTCTGAGGTTATGGTCAAGAATAATTTTGCGGATTCTCAAACTCTTTGGTGTAACTTCAAGAATTTCATCATCAGCCAAAAATTCGATATCATCTTCAAGACTCATCCTTTTTGGTGGTGTAAGTCTAAGTGCGTCATCAGAGCCAGAAGCACGGCAGTTTGAAAGATGTTTTTTCTTGCAGACATTGACAACAATATCGCCACCTTTTGGGTTTGAGCCAACAACCATACCTGCATAGACCTTCATGCCCGCTTCAACAAAAAGTTCTCCCCTTTCCTGAGCATTGAAAAGTCCATAAACGATAGCTTCACCATCTTCATGTGCAACAAGTGAGCCCACATCGCGGCGTTTAATTTCGCCCTTCCATGGTTGATAATCATAGAAAACAGAATTGATTACGCCTTCACCCTTAGTGTCGGTCAAAAGTTCGCTCTTAAAACCAAACAATCCTCTTGAAGGAATTAAAAATTCCATTTTAATACGATTCCCATGTGGATTCATTTGCACAAGTTCGCCCTTTCTGACACCCATCTTTTGCATAACAACACCGGTGCAATCTTCTGGGACGTCAAGTATAAGCCTGTCAATAGGCTCACATTTCACACCATCGATTTCTTTAATTAAAACCTTTGGCATTGAAACTTGAAATTCATAACCATCTCTTCTCATATTTTCGATGAGGATTGAAAGGTGCATTTCACCCCTTCCGCTCACCTTAAACTGCTCGGCTGTTTCACCATCCTGCACGCGAAGAGAAAGGTCTTTGACTGCCTCTTTGTAAAGTCTGTCACGAAGATGACGAGAGGTCACAAACTTACCCTCTCTTCCTGCAAGTGGACTGTCATTTACCATAAATGTCATTTCAACACTTGGCTCTGCAATCTTGACAAACTCAACAGGTTCAACCAAACTGCTATCACAGATTGTATCACCAATTTGCACACCTTCAAGACCGGCAATGCAAACAATTTCACCCACACCCGCACTTTCAACAGGAATCTTTTTAAGACCTTCAAATACAAATAAACTTACAACCTTTGACCTAGTCTTTTTATCTTGGTCATGATAATTGCAAAGTGTCACACTTTGACCAACTTTAATAGAGCCTCTTGAAATTTTGCCAACAGCAAGCTTGCCCACATATTCATTATGCTCTGCAGAAGAAACCAGCATCTGACAAGCCTTGTCTTCTTCACCTTCTGGAGCAGGTATATACTCAACAATCTTATTAAATAATGCTGTCATATCCTTGCCCTTTTCATTTTGGTCAACGCTAGCAATTCCTGCCCTTGCAGAAGCAAAAATGAAAGGTGAATTTAGCTGCTCTTCATTGGCATCAAGTTCAAGGAAAAGTTCAAGGACTTCATCAATGACTTCATTAATTCTTGCATCCGCTCTGTCAATTTTGTTGACAACAACAATGACCTTAAGCTTCAATGAAAGCGCCTTTTCAAGCACGAAACGAGTTTGAGGCATTGGCCCTTCATAGGCATCAACAACAAGCAAAACGCCGTCAACCATTTTAAGCACACGTTCCACCTCGCCACCAAAATCGGCGTGTCCAGGAGTGTCGATGATGTTAATTTTTGTATCGCCATAAAGGCAAGAGCAGTTTTTTGAAAGAATTGTAATTCCACGTTCTCTTTCAAGCGCGTTTGAGTCCATCACCCTATCTTCAACAACTTGATTATCTCTAAAAACACTTCCTTGCTTCAAAAGCTCGTTTACAAGAGAGGTTTTGCCATGGTCAACATGGGCGATAATCGCAATATTTCTAATTTTTTCGTTTTTCATATTATTTCATCCTTTTTAACCTTACGAGTATATCATAATTTTGCTACAATTTCAAGAATATAAAACAAATTTTAAAATTTAATCAAAAATTTTCTTTTGCAGAAAATATTTAAAATGTGATTCAATCTTCAAACAAACGAAAAAGCATATCATTTTTGATATGCTTTTTTAAGAATACAAGAAAAGCGCAAACAATGAAAGTGCTATTCTTAATCTTTTAAACAAATTTACAATTCAAGCCCATCATTTGTTTCTTCCAAATAAGCACTATTGTTTTGAAATTCTTTAATTCTGTTTTTAATTGTTTCTTTGATAAGCCCTAAAATCTCTTTTGTATATTTTAAATTTCCCTCTGTTTTTGGAAGTTCGGCAAGCCTTTGCCTGATTGCATCAATTACAATTTTAAGAAATTCTGAATTTTTCTTTTCAAACCTTTCTAAAGGAAGTAGTGCAAATTCATAAGGTCTTTTGCAAAGAGAAAGAATTTGTCTGATTTCATTTTCGACATTATCGCCCCACAGACTGAAAACATAACATTTATTAAGTCTTTTTGATGCAAACTCTTTTGCTGATTTGTCCTTTAAATATGCGGTAAAAAATATTTCTATATTATCTTTCAATCTTTCTGATATATGATATTTATAGGTATATTGACTCAATTTTACAGCTGCCAGTGCAACATCCTTGTCATCTTGAAACTTTGGCAAATATTCAAGAACATGAGGATAGGTTGGAATTGCACTCATAACCACCTCTTTGTCTTCATGAAACTTTGGTGCAAATTTAAGCAAATATCCACTGCGTTTTACCGCAGCCAAAACAACATCTCTATCTTCCCAAAACTCTTTTAGCATATTATCCAAATTGAAATTTATATCAAATGTTTCAATTGCTTTAATAACATCCTTTTTATTTGAATAATCAATCATATTTCTTTTCCCTTTTAATAATATTTAAATTTCAATCTTAAAAAATCATTTAATTAAAATAGATTAATTTTTACATTTCAAAATCAGCATCGGCCTCTTCCAAAAATACACAATTGTTTTTAAATTCTTCAATCTTATCTTTGATTGTCTTTTTAATAAGTTTTGATATCTCTTTGATGTATTTTAAATTTTCTTCTGTCTTTGGAAGCTCTGCAAGTTTTTGCCTGATTGCATCAATTGTAAATTGAAGAAACTCGCGATTTTTGCTGATAAATCTTTCTAAAGGTAGATTTGCAAAACTTTCAGGTTTTTCGCAAAGTTTGAGTATCAATTTTATCTCTTTTTCAATTTCAACATTGTCCTTCTTAAATAAATAACAATTTTGAAGTCTTTTTGAAGCATATTGTTTTACATCTTTATTTCTTAAATATGAAGTTAAAAAGATTTCTGTATTATCTTTCAATCTTTCGGATATATGATAAAAAGAATTTCCACACAATTTTACAGCTGCAAGTGCCACATCCCTGTCATCTTGAAACATTGGTAAATAATCAAAAGCAAAAGTAGAATTTGAAACTGCAATCAATGCCAATTCTTTATCTTTTTTCATGTCATCTGATGCATATTTTATATTATATCCATCACTTTTTATAGCATTATACACAACAGCTTTGTCATTTTTCAATCTGTCAGAGGCAAATTTAAATGCTTCTTTGTCACTGGCTATTGCCCTCATAACAATCTCTTTGTCATCTTGATATTTTGGTGCAAACTCAAGTGCTCCACCATTCCGTGTTACTGCCGCCAAAACGACATCTCTGTCATTTCTCAATCTTTCCGAGGCAAACTTAAAGCAATTGCTATAACCTTTGGTAACTGCAGCCATAACCACCTCTTTGTCATCCTGAAACTTTGGCAAATATTCAAGGACGAAAGAAACCTTAGAAACTGCAAACATAGCAAGTTCTTTATCTTCATGAAACTTTGGTGCATATTTAAGAAAATATCCACTATATTTTACCGCTGCAAAAACAAACTCTCTGTCTTCCCAAAATTCTTTTGGCAAATTTTTCATTTCAATCCAACTAATATTCGGTTTATTCGTTTTTAATGCATGCATCACAGCTTTCTTATTTGAATAATCAATCACTTTTCTTTTCCTTTTAATGATGTAAATTTTTCAAAAAATTCAAAGTCTATCTTTTATTAATTTTTGCAAAAGTGTTTTTTACAAGCTGAATAATCTTTTCCTTATATAAAATATTTATACGAATTAAAACTCCCTATTTTTAATCATAATAGACTTCTTCGTCTATAAATCTTTTAACTTCCTTTTCCATATCTTCAGCACCTTTATTCTCTTCCTTATCATTTGAATTATCAAGCTTATCTTTCTTTGAATAGATGGTTTCTTTCATAAGCTGCAATATTTTTTCTTTATATTCTTTGTTTTCTGCAGTTTGAGGAAGCTCGCCAAGTTTTTCACAAACAAGCTCTGTTGCAAAAGTCAAACATTCAGAATTTTCGTCTTCAAAGAAGAAGTCTGAAAGTTTAGCAAAATTTTTAAGGTCTATGCAAACATCATGCAATTCTTCAATACGCCTGCGACCAAGCAAGTAAGCATCTCTAAATACATTTTCATTTTCAATCTTGCTTAATAAATAATAGGTGTCATGATAATAATCATTTTTGCTGCCATAAAGAGCTTCAACAATAATCTCTTTATCCTTCTTCAGCTTTGGTGAAATATTTTTAAAGTTGTTAGCACTTGCCATAATATGCTGAAGGGCAAATTGTTTTACTTCCTTCAATCTTTCTGATAAAAATTGATAAGCTTCATTAGGGCTTTTTTTCATTGCCATAGTTGCTATTTCAATGTCATCTTTTAATCTGGCAGAAGCAAACTGAAGTGACTTGCCATCATTTTTAACAGCTGCCATAACCAAATCAAAATCATCCTGCAATCTTTTTGAAGCATAACCAAGTGCACCATAAAATTTTGAAGCAGCCGCCAAAACAACATCCTTGTCATCTTTAAGCCTATCAGAAAGATAACAGATAGCCAAACCGTCTTGTTTTACAGCAATCAAAGCCATTTCCTTGTTGTCTTGAAATTCTGGGATAGAACTTATAGCCATTCCTCTGCTTTTTATTGCAGCAACTTTTAAATCTTTATCCTTCAAACTATCAGAAATAGCACATATTAAATTGCCATTTTTGTTTATTGCAATATTGACAATTTCTCTGTCTTTTTGCAGCCTTGGCGAAAGAAATTTAAATTCATCAGCATAGTCAGAATTGTTTAATGCAGAAATTGCAATATCCTTGTCATCCAAAAGCTTTTTTGGAAGAAACCTTACAATGCCAGAATTGATTGCCAAAGCTTTTAAGACAAAATCTTTGTCATTTTTTAATTTGTTTGATACATATTGAAAATTATTAAAGTTGACATAGATGCATTTCAAAGCCACATCCATATCATTTTTAAATTGTGGAAATTCTTTCAATGATGTCCCATAAAGTTTTATATTTTCAAGAGCTTTTTCTTTATTAAAGATTAATTTCATTATCCCCTCCATTTATATTAAGTATAAAGCCTTTGCCGCTCATTGTCAATATCAAAACAAAAATAAAGGTCCTTCTTTTAGACCTTTATTTTGCTTTTATACTTATAACATTTGATAATTCATTTTATCAAATTTAAAAAATATTAAATGTTTATATCACTCTCGTTTTCATCAGTGCAATCTTTGTTTTCTTCCTTATTTGCGATAATTTGTTCTGTCTTATTTTTAATAGTTTTTTCAAGCAAACTTAATATTTGATTTCTATATTCTTTATTTTCTTCGGTTTGTGGAAGTTCTTTAAACTTAAGCTCGATAAGCTCTATCAAGACATCAAGAAAATCAGCATTGTTTGATTGAAAAGCATCCAGCGGCAATTTCTCAAAGTCTTCAGGATTGTTGTAAATGTCAAGAAGAGTTTGAAGCTCAACATTATCAGGATTTTGAAAAATTCTCAAATTTTTAAGCCTGTCTGAAAGATACTGAACCCCGCTATTATCTCTTAACACAATCTTTAAAGCAATCACCAAATTATCCTTCATCTTTTCTGATGCATATTGAAAATATTTCACATCCTCTCTGATTGCTTCGGTGACTATTTCGATGTCATTTTTAAGTTCCTCTGAAGCAAACTCAAGTGCCTGCCCATCCTGTTTAACTGCAGTCAGAACGATATCGCGGTCATCTCTTAATATTTCTGCCGCATATCCAAGAGACTTACCCTTTTGTCTGACCGCATTCAAAACAATTTCAAAATGAGATTGCATCTTTTTGGAAGCATATTCTAGTGCATTTCCGTCTTTCCTTACTGCTTCCAAAACAATCTCTTTGTCATTTTTATATTCTTCAGGAAAATTCTTGAGAAGCAGACCATCTTTAGAAGCTGCAGCCAAACAGACATGAAAGTCTTTTTTATAATCATCCGATAAGTCTTTATAATTTATCTTCCCTTTTTTTATGCCCATTATGACAATTGCCCTGCTTGCGCTATAAGGGTTGTATTTTTCATAAACTTCTTTTGGCATCACATCAAAAATATAATCATTTATTTTTATAGCCTCGTATACAAAGTATGGGTCTTTTTTAAGCCTGTCTGAAGCATAATCAAAAGCAAAGCGATTTTTAATAATTGCATCTAGCATAAACTCTGAGTCATCTTTAATTTTGTCTGAAGCATATTCAAGTGTAGCAATGTTTTTAGACATTGCCAAAGAAACGATTTCCTTATCGCCCTTCAATCTGTCGGAAGCAAATTCAAGAGCGTGGCAATCTCTTGTGATAGCAGTTTTGACAATCCTTTCATTATCTCTAAAATGTAGTGGTAAATTTTTAAAGTATTCTTTATCTGATTCTTTCAACTTTTGAACAGCCTCATATTCAGTGTCTTTAAAAATTTGAGCAAAGATTTCATTTGTCTTCTCGTTTGCCCTTCCAAAATTGGTTAAAGCGGAATTTTCAAGCAAATTTGCCCCTTTCAATCGCTCTCTAACATCTTTTATTGAAACAATATTTAAATATCGCTCTTTATCATCATAGAGGATTTCTTCAAATATCTTTCTATAAATTGGTGCAAACTTATTTTGATTTCCAGTAATATTGTCATTGTCAGAACAATAATTATCAATCACCTTTTGCAGCTGCCCATAATTTTGACAATTTTGCAATTGCTGCAAAAATTGTGAAGACCCAAGCGCAAAAGAAGCATTGTTATAATTATCAATTATCAATTCTTTAAACTTGTTTATTATCATATTTCTTGTAAGAGAAAAATAGTCATCCACATAGCCTTCTTCTATCTTTTCTTGACCATGCTCTGGCTTTCTGATTGAAGCTACCCCTATATTATCCAAAAACTTTGATATCTCACTACCCGAAGAAAAATATGAAGCAAAGTTTAATAGATAATCCAGCTTATCTTTGAGAGGAAGGATTTCTAATGAAAGTTGGACTGCAGTTGAATCGCCTAAAAATATCCCATTAAATCCATATTTTTCATCATTCAAATTTATTAAGTTTGCTTTATGATTTGTTTTAATTTGGCTAAGGCTTTTACCATCATCAAGCAAATCAACCAGCTGCGATTCAATATGTTTTAATTGATATTTCACATCTTCAACTTCACTATTACTTAAAGGGCTGTTTGCCAAGTCATAGTAATAGTCATCTTTCAAAATTTCTTTATTGGACATTGTCTTTATCAGGTCTTCACGATTTGAATCAATAGTGATACAACAATTTTCAATACCAACCATTTTTAAAAGCGCATATAAATATTCGGACTTGCCAACACAACAACCCCTCTGATTTTTCACCACATCAATCAGACTTCGAGATATGCTATATCCAGCCTTTGTCTTTTCATTTTTATCTTCAAGATAATAATCAATATCATTTACAATCTTAAAACACAAAAGATATTTTTCAAGCGGAGAAAGC
Source organism: uncultured Eubacteriales bacterium (assembly GCA_949077035.1). Taxonomy (GTDB): domain Bacteria; phylum Bacillota; class Clostridia; order Christensenellales; family UBA1242; genus Caccovivens. The sequence continues at coordinate 84,062 of CARUPR010000004.1, read as the reverse complement.
ATCATGGCATTGCCTTCTTCATCAATATATCCGCCATTTATCTTATCAGCAACCTCAGACAATTTCTGGTTTATTTTTAAAACCTCTTCAAAAGACCTTTCAACTTTATCTAATCTTTTGTAAAATTCCTTCAATTCGCCGGCATTTTCAGTTTCATCTCTGGTAGCACCAATAGAAACGGTTTCTTCAAAATATAATTTGCCCTGACTTTCTTCGATTGCCTGATGGTTTTCTAAAAGCGACTTAAGTTCATCCTCTTTAAAGAAAATATCTCTATCGCTGCATTTTATTTTTAATTTGGCATTGCCAAACTTATCTTCAAAAACCTTCTCTTTAAGGCAGGCTTTAAGCATGGGGTCGATAAGTTCTGCCTTTGTCACAACAAGTGTCACAACCGCATTTTCTACCTTTGCCCTGTTTATTATCCTTTCTGCAAAGTAATTTTGTATATCTTTTTGACTTAACATATTTTCTCCTGTGACCTTTTTTTTAAGCCCTTTTTTAATTAAATTTCTCTATCAGACCCACTGCTTGAAAACAAATCAGATTCATCACTGTCAGCACCCCTGCTTGAAAACAAATCAGAATCTTCTCTGCCAGCTCTTCTATTTGCAAACTCCCCATCAGATTAATAATCTTTATCGGTTTCTTCATTTTCAGATAAATCGGTCTGAGATGTTTTCTCTTTGTCATTACTTTTTAATAATTTTGCCGCATTTTCTTCAACAGTCTTTTTCATCATCAGCCTTATTTTATTTCTATATTCTTTGCTTTCTTCAGTTTGAGGAAGCTGAGAAAGTTTAAGCTTAACAAGCTCCATCGCGACATCAAGAACTGGTGAGTTTTCCTCTTTAAAAAATTCAAGTGGAAGCTTTGAAAAGTTTTCAAGGTCTTTGGCAAGCTTGTCAAGAGTTTTTACCAAAAAAGTTTCCCTATAATAACCATATTTAAAAAATTCTAAGTTTTGAAGCCTATTAGAAAGAAAATTAATCGCATAACTATCTTTTAAGACAACATACAACGCTGCCTCCATATTATCTTTCATTTTTTCTGATGAATATTTAAAATTTGACACATTTTTTTCTACTGCTGCCATAACTATTTCAAAATTATCTTTCATTTCCTCTGAAGCAAACAAAAGCGCATCTCCATTTCGCATAATTGCTGCCAAAACAACGTCTTTATCATTCTTAAGTTTGTCTGAAGCATATTCAAGTGCATGACCACAACCTGCAACTGCTGCCATAACAATTTCTTTGTCATTCTTAAGCTCCTCTGAAGCAAATTCAAGCGCATTCCAATTTTGTTTTACTAATCCCAAAACAATATCGCGGTCATTCTTAAGCTCATCGGAAGCAAACTCAAATGCTTCATAATTTTTCTTAATTGCTGTTAAAACAATTTCGCGGTCGTTTTGTAATTCTTTAGAAGCAAACTCAAGTGCATAACCAGATTCGGAAATCGCTGCCAAAATTACATCTTTATCATTTCTTAGTTTTTCTGAAAGATTCTTAAGTAAATACCAACCTTCTTTAACCAATGCCAAAACAACATCTTTATCATTTTTTAGCTCTTCTGAAATAATATCAAATACACCACAATCTTGTTTTATCGCAGCAATGACAATTTCTTTATCATTTCTAAATTTTACTGGAACATTTTCCAGCATAGACCCTCTTATTTTGACGGTTTCCAAAACAATTGAATGGTCATTTTTAAATTTTTTTGGCAAATATGGGAAAAAAGTTGGAAGATATGCCTGCTTAATACAACTTAAAACAAGACCGATATTAAAACTATTGTATTTCATTTCATACAAGTCTGGATAGATGATATCCAACACTTTATAATCTTTCTCTACCGCATCAGCTATAAAATCTGGGTCATTTTTAAGTCTTTCTGAAGCATATTCAAATGCCTTATAAGAAATATCGTCAATGACTGACAACATATAATCTGGGTCATTTTTAAGTCTTTCTGAAGCATAATCAAATGCAGAAAGGTCCTGTGACAATGCAATAAAAACAATTCCTCCATCACCTTTCAATCTTTCAGAGGCAAATTCAAGGTTATGATAATCTTCCTTGACAGCAATTCGAACAAGTCTTTTGTTGTCCCTAAAATAAGGAGGCAGATATTCAAAGTATACATTATGATTTATTAAATCATGTGCAGCCGCATATTCGCTGCCTTCAAAAAGCTGTTTGAAAGCTTTGTCAGAAACCTTCTTTGCCTCAAGATAACTATCTATTTGGACATCATTTACAAAATTTGCCTTTTTCATTTTTGAATAAAGGTCTTTGACTGACACAATTTTAATAAATCTCTCATTTTCATCATACAAGATTTTTTCAAAGATTTCACGATAAACTGGCGCAAACTTGTTTGGCTCGCCAGTTTTATCATCAACGTCAGAACAATATTCGTCAATCAATTTTAAAACTTGGTCATAGTTTTCACCCTCCTCAAGCTTTTGAATAAATGAAGAAGAGTGCACTTCAAAATCATTTAACCCTTTCTTACCTGCAATTTGTTTTTTAAATTGGTCAATAATCAACCTTCTTGAAATGGCAATATAATCTTTTACCTCATTATTAGTTTGATTATTAACCTCTCTTTTTTCAATTTTATCCAAAAATGCAGATACTCTGTCCATAGAAGTAAATAAAGAGACAAAGTTGAATATAAAATCAAAATTTTCTGGGATTGGCAAAATATCTAATTTATTAATATCGGTTGCATCACCCATAAAAATGCCATTTATAGAATATTTTTCATCCTTGAGATTGATAAGATTTGTTGCGTGGTCAACTATTATAGAATCCCAAATATTATTTATTTTTTTCTTCATTTCAGCCAAATCTCTTTCAGCTTTTACCAGATTCTTCCGCATTGCACTGATTTCAAGCGACTTATTTGAAGACCAGTCATTATCTGAAGACCAACGTTCATCAGAAATGTAATTTTCTAGCATTTGATTATATTCTGACAATTTTTTATCATACTCGGTTTGTTCGTATAAGATATGTTCACGATAACTATTTATATAAACAGGACAGCTATCAATTCCCACCATGCTTAAAAGAGCATATAAATATTCGGCCTTGCCAGCGCAGCAACCCTTTTGATTATTGATTACATCAATTAAACTTCGAGATATGCTGTGGCCTACATTTTGATAATCATTTCTATCTTCAACAAAATATTCAACATCATTTACAATTTGATAACATAAAAAATATTTCTCAAAAGGAGAAAGCATCTTGACGTTGCCTTCGTCATCAACATAACCGCTATTTATCGTTTCTGCAATCTCATACAACTTTTTGTTGATTTTTAAAACATCTTCAAAGGACCTTTCAACAGTATTTATCGCTTCAGAAAATTCAACCAATTCTTCATTATCAAATTCTCTGCGAATCCCACGATAGACCCTTTCTTTAAAAGATAATTTTCCTTTACTTTCTTCCATTGCCTGATAGTTTTCAACCAGCGAAAGAAACTCCTCTTCCTTAAAGAAAAGGTCGCTGTCGTCACATAAAAATTTTATTTTTTGACCATCAAACTGACTTTGAAAAAACTTATCCTTAAAGCAGGCTTTAAGCATAGGGTCGATAAGTTCTTTTTTTGAAACAACCAGTGTCACAACCCCGTCTTTAATCTTCGCCCTATTGATTATCCTCTGTGCAAAGTAGTTTTGTCTGTCCTTTTGACTTAACATTCTTTCCTCCTAGTATGAATTTTTTTCAAGCATCAACTTTTATTTTTTCAATTCCTCTGCCTTCATTTTAAGTTTGACAATATATTGCGATAATCTTTCATATTCAATCAAATTTTCTTCCATCTTCTCTTGCACTGCATTAGTCATATCACTTTCAGCAAGCGCTATAATTTTATCCCTTTCTTTATCTAAAAGAGTGAGAACGTCAAGTGCATTATTCAATTGCAAATTTATCTTTGTGTATTCTTCCAAAAGGTCATCTTGAGATTTCATCTTCACTTTCCTCCTCCCACAAAACATATTGATTTTCATGCCAGTCGCCACTCCATAATCCGCCACCAACATATTTAAAATCATTGAAGTTTGGCGCCTTTAAAATTGGACTTTCTGGATTTTCACGGACAAAGTCATTTAAAGCAATCCAGTTTGGTGAGTATCCACAAGTCACCTTCCTAATAGGCTTGTCAGGGTTTTCAAGATTATACTCACCGACAAATGCTTTTACCCCTTCCAAGGCTTTGTCATAAATCGCCCTTCTTTGACTATCTTGCCCTTCATAAGCAAGGTTGACTTCAAAGTTGTTTACAACGGCATAGCCTTCCTCTCTATTGACATAGATTATGCCGAAAGAGATAATATTTCCATCAAAATCTCTTATCGCAAGAGGTTGAATGTCAGGATGAATAATCATCGCTCTCATTGCGCCAGCCCCAGCACCATACAACTTGGCACAGCAGTTTGTATAACAGCCAATAGCAAAGTTGACAGGGTCACTTTTATCAAGCACATCATAGGTGAAGATATGAGAGGTGTCTTCCTTCTCTTGCGCCAAAATTTCTTTTGAAGTTTGCAAAATTTGCCCTCTTAGCGCCTTTGTCCTTTCTCTATAATCATCTAAACTTGCAATCCTGCCCTGAGCCACCGGTTTTTCAAGCACATTTTTGATGCCCAACTCCTGCCTTTCTTTATCAATCTCTTTGGCTTTGTCAAAGTGTTTTTGTTGATAGATGTTATGTTTAGATATTTCTTCTGCAATTTCTCTATCCCTATTCGATTCAATACCTGAAAACTTCTGCTCTAAAAAAGCCTTCTTAAATAATTCTACTGTTGGCTTCAACCATTTTAGCTTATCAATTCCGCTATCAACAGTCTTGTATACACAAAGCTTATATCTATTTTCCTCTTTATGTGGCAAGGTTTCATCTTGCAAATTGTTTGTCAAATCAAAACTTTCTCTTGCCATAAACCATTCATAAACTCTTTCAAAAAATCCATCTTCCTGATTGTTTAAATCATTCCAGTTGTCTTTATTTAAACAGAATCTAAAAAATTGTTCATTAAAGCCCTGAGGATTAAGCCCCTGATATCGCATATGCATTTTATCAAACTTTAATTGATTATTTTGCTTTGCTTCAATTAAGAGTGCAAGTGCCATGTCTTTGACAGCAACATCTCCACCATTGACCTTTATTATTTTATCTTTGTCTTCAAACGCCCCAAGCACAGAACAGAAATTTATATAATCAAACAAGTTGTTTTGGTTGACAGTTTCATCTGATAAATCAACAAGTTCCAAAACTTTATTTATCTGCCTTTGATAAACATTTTGAAAAACATCATCAAGCCTGTTTTGTTTTATTATGCTGCTTAAAAATTCGCTATATAATTCAAGTGTCTTATCATTACAGGTTATTGACTTTTTTCCTTGATAAAGTTTTGTTGCGGTAGTTTGCATTTGTGATGAGATTTTTAAACTGGTTAAATTTTTGCAATTTTTAAACGCATTTTCACCAACAAGCAACTCATTATCAGGTAATGACACATTTGTCAAACTATTGCAACCAGCAAATGCTTCAAAGTCTATTTCTTTCAAAGTATCTGGAAAGTCTATATTTTTTAAATTTTCACAGAAATTAAAAGCAGAATTTCCTATAGTCATGACTTCTTCTGGCAATTTTACATCAGCCAAATTTGTGCAACCGAAAAATGTAAACTTTTCAATATTTTTAATTTGTTCTGGCAAATCTATGTTTTTTAAACTTCTACAATCTCTAAAAGCATATGCTCCCATATTTTGCAATGAATTTGATAACTTTATATTTTCCAATCCTTTACATTCATAAAAAGCAGCCGAGCCTATAGCTCTTACAGAATCAGACATTGTTACTCTTGTTAAATTTTTACAACAATAAAATGCATTTTCTCCTATTTCTGTAACAAAATTTGGGATATCAATTTCTTGTAATTCAAAACAACAAGCAAAAGCACTATCGCCTATATTTTTCAGAGTATTTGGTAAATCTATATATTTTAAACTTTCACAATCTTCAAAAACTCTATCTGTTATACTTTTAAGAGAATTTGACAATTTTACATTTACTAAACTTTCACACCCACGAAATGCAGACGCTCCTATAGTTTCTACAGAATCAGACATTGTTACTCTTGTTAAACTTTCACACTCATAAAATGCCTTCCTGCCAATTTCTCTCACAGAATTTGGAATAATTATTTCTTTTAAACTATTACATTGATAAAATGCATTTTCTTCTATTATATCCACAGAATTTGACAATTTTACATTTACTAAACTTTCACACTCACGAAATGCAGACTCTCCTATAGTTTTCACTGAATCAGACATTATTACACTTGTTAAACTTTCACAATCTTCAAATACACTCTTGCCAATTTCTCTCACAGAATTTGGAATAATTATCTCTTTTAAACTATCACATTGATAAAATGCATTTTCTTCAATTTCTATGAGCTTATCTGGCAAAACTACACTTTTTAAATTTTTGCAACATCTAAAAGCCTCAAAAGGAATTTTTGTTATTAAATTTGGCAAAACAATACCATCCAAGCTTGAACAACTCTCAAAAATATTTTGTCCAATACTTTCAAGTGAAGCTGGCAAATCAATATTCTTCAGATTTTTACAGCCCTTAAAAGCCTCATTCCCCAAACTTTTAAGCGAATTTGACAATTTAATGTTTGTCAACTTTTGACATCTGGAAAAAGCACTACTACCCAATGTTTGGACCGAATCTGACATCTCTAAATTTTCTAAGCTTATGCAGTTAAAGAAGGCATTATCTCCTATACTTTCAAGTGAAGCTGGCAAATCAATATTCTTCAGATTTGCACAGCTCCCAAAAGTATTATTCCCCAAACTTTTAAGCGAATTTGACAATTTAATGTTTGTCAACTTTTGACATCCGAAAAAAGCACCACTACCCAATGTTTGGACCGAATCTGACATCTCTAAACTCTCTAAATAAAAGCAATCCATAAATGCATTATCACTAATTTCAACAATTGATTCAGGGATTACAATATTTTTTAAACTTTCGCAGTTATTAAAAGCATGAGGTCCGATAGATGTTACACCCTTCCAAAAAGCTTCAGGATTGCTTTCTAAAAGTTTTATATCCTCATTGGTTACATCTACAAGTTTACCATTTATTTTTTCCATAAACTTTCCCCTTTATTTTATATTAACATAAAATAAAGCAAAAATCAATAAAAGAATTTTTTAAACAAAGAAAATAAAACACTCACACTCTCCTGCCTTTCTTATGTTTCCAAAAACACTTACGTTCTCCTTTCTTGCTTACATTTTCACAAACACTTCCATTCTCCTTCCTTTCTTATGTTTAAAAAAAACTATGACAAATAGTCATAGCATTTTTGTTATCAATTTTTGGCAAACAGCATATGGGAAGAATCAATGGTGTAAATTCTAAACACCCTCTTATTTTATTTCAAAACTATCTTCAGGCTCATCTTCAATACCCACTGCCATGCAGATATCTTTATCTTTTTTCAGAGTTTCAGATGCAAAATCATAAGCCTTAGGATTTTGTTTAATGGCTGTCAAAACAACTTCCTTGTCGTTTTTTAATTTTTCCGAAACAAATTCAAGTGCTAAGCCACGACGCTTAACAACTTTTAAAACCAATTCTTTATCATTTTTAAGTTTTGGTGAAGCAAATTTAATGGCGAAAGCATCTCTGTTTATCGCCGCCAAAACCACCTCTTTATCATTCCTTAATCTTGTTGATGCAAAGTGAAGTGCAGCTCCAAAATCTTTAACCGCCACCAAAACAAGTTCTTTATCGTTTTGCAATTTTTTTGAAGCAAACATAAGAGCAATGCCAAGATTAGAAACTGCCTCAAACACCACCTCTCTATCCTGCTGAAGTTCATTTGAAGCATAATCAAGAGCCAAGCCATTTTGCTTAACAGCTTCCATAACTATATCTTTATCATGTCTTAGTTCTTCTAAAGCGTCTTCAAGAAAAAGTCCATTAAACTTAACAGCTTCCATAACTATATCTTTATCATTTCTCAATTCTTCTGAAACATTTTTAAGAGAAAATGAACAATTCTTTTTTTGCAACTCATTAATAATTGCGTTTTTATCTATATAAAAAATCATATTTTTTCCTTTATAATTATTTTATTTTTCGATGTCAAAAACTTTCATCATCATCCTTTGATGAAAAAGCTCCATTTATTTTCTCATTATATCATTCAAGAGTGTCAATGTCAATATAATAAAATTATATTGCAAATTTTATCACCTGTTTTTTATATATTAAACAAAAAAAACACTCTAGTAATGAGTGCTTTTTTTAATATTTTTCAATTAGTTTAAGCCATATTTCTTGTTGAACTTTTCAACATTTCCGCTTGTATCAACAACTTTCTTCTTACCAGTGAAGAAAGGATGGCATTTGTTGCAAATATCAATGCTAAGATTTTCACCTTTAGAGCAAGACTTTGTCTTAAAGGTATTTCCGCAAGCACAAGTGACATTTACTTCATGATAGTCAGGATGAATTTCCTTTTGCATAACAACCTCCATACTTATTTAAATTTTATAAAACTGCTAAGAAGCAATATTCTTAGTCCCCAACATAAGGTAAAAGGGCAACATTTCTTGCTCTTTTAATAGCAGTGCAAAGCTCTCTTTGATGGAAAGAGCAAACTCCAGTTTGACGTCTTGGTAAAATTTTGCCTTTTTCAGTGATATATTTTCTGATTTTAGCAACATCTTTATAATCAATAGCCTTTTCTCCAGCTACACAAAATGCACAAACTTTTTTCTTAGAAGGTCTGCGAAATTTCTTAACAAAAACCTTCTCTTCTGTTTTCATTTCAGCCATAATATACTCCTTTTAATTAGAATGGTAAACTATCGTCATCATCGATAGGTTCAAGCTCTGCAGAGCCATTGCCAACAGGCTTTGGCATATCGCCGTTTGCGTCAGAACTTTTAGTGCTTAAAAACTCAACATCACTTGCAGTGATTTCTGTTGAATAGCGTTTTGTGCCATCTTGTGCTTCATAAGAAACATTTTGGATTCTTCCAACAACACAGCATTTTGAACCTTTCTTTAAAAATCTATGACAATTATCGGCAAGGCCTCTCCAAACAACAATGTTGAAAAAGTCAGCTTGAGGGCCATTGTCAGCACTGCTTGCAAAGTTTCTTTGAACTGCCAAAGAGAATCTGCAAACAGAAACACCACTATTTGTGGTATTAATTTCAGGGTCTTTTGTTAAATTCCCGATTAATATTATTTTATTCATAATAAGCTCCTTTCCTGTAGCTTAAAAGCTACCCATCATTCAAATCAATTATTTGCGAACAAACATTTGACGAACGATGCCTTCAGTGATGTTCATGAGTTTTGCCATAGCGTCAACTTCTTTTGCATCAAAAGTCATGTTCATAAGAACATAAAATCCTTCGTTTTTGAAGTTGATAGGATAAGCAAGTTTTCTCATTCCCCATTTATCAATTCCTTCAACAACGCCACCTTTAGCTTCAACATAAGAAGCGAATTTAGAGATTAATTCCTCTCTTTTTTCTTCGGCAACGTCAGATGAAATGATATAAAGAAGTTCATACTTATTCATACTTTTTACCTCCTTTTGGACAAAATGGTCTTTTTCTTAAATAATGCCCTAGTAATAGAGTCAATCATTCTTAAAAAGACAAGGATAGTGTTTAAAAAAACACCCGCTTGAACTTGGTCAGAACATTCTACCCAAACTCTCGCAAGGTGTATTATATAATCTTTCATCTCTTTTGTCAAGTGTTTGACAAGACATAACTATAATTTATTTTAAGAATAATTGACTCTATAGCTTAAGACTTTTTGTTTTCTTTTAAGCTAAGACTTTTTATTAAGATTCAAATATTCAATCTTTGAATTCATAAGTGCATAGGCTCTAAATTGCTTATGTTTTATTTTTGGCCGCTGAAAGAAAAATATGTCGACAGCCTCCCATAAGAAAACCCAGCCCGCAATTGACAATGCCTCTAAGACAATATCAAAATCAACAAAAAATGATATTACAATTAAAATAGCAAAGTATAAAATACCAATAAGTGCGAGAAACATTGTCGTCCAAAAATTATGTTTAAGCTCTTTCTGATGTGCCATAAAAGAATTTTCATAATAATTGCGAATTCCTCGCTCATAAAGCATCTTTTCACGGTCATCAATCACATCACTATAAATTTGCAAAGCTAAACTTTTATTATAATGAATTGCCTTGGTGGAATGTTCTAAAAATTCCGCCGTTTCGCTGCTTATCAAAATGTCATTATCTTCACCATACGCTGACAAAAAACCTTTATCATCAAGCACCGTAAGCCTAATTATCGCCCTGCCTTCATTGTCATAAGCCTGTTTTTCTTCTCTTTCAAGAGCCCTGACCTTTTCTCTCAACTCCCTTCTTTTAATCATCTTTTCCTCGCAGAAATTCGCTTAAAATAAATATATAATATCAAATTAATCCAAAAGTTTTATAGATGTTTACATTTCACTTTCAATATCGGTATCAACGCTATTTTTATTGTCAGCATCATTTGCATTATCATTTTCTGTGCAAGCATCAATATTATTATTTGTCAACTCATCATTCTCTTTTTGATTTTTTAATTGAGTTTGAATAGATTTAACCATCTCTCTTTTAAAACTTTCATCTTGGGCAGGTCTAATAATATTTTGAATTATCTTTTCGCCAAAATAATAAAATCTTCCATCCTGATACTCATAATATTTATTCCCAATAATATTTTCAATTTTTGTGGCATCATAAATAAGGTCTGAAATAAGCTCATTATCATTATCGCTTTTAATCACTTTGCCCACAGCCATCTTTTCAAAATTTTTCATAAGAAATATGGCATCGCTAAAATAATTTTTATCACCTTCGATAAATTTCATTGCTTCCCTTCTTGCTTTAGCAACTTCGATATCATCCTTAACTTTTTCATCACCTTTTGAAATTTTTTCTTTCAATTTTTCAATTTTGCCTTCATTTTTTGCTTTGGCAAGCTTTTTTTCAAGCTTTAATTTATCTTTTTCCCATTTAGCAACTTTTTTATCAGCATAATATGCACTTTCTGCATAACTTAAAGATAGATATTCCTTACTAAAAGGTGACATATAATTCCAGTAAGAAGATGATTTTATTTTATAATCTTCAAGCCATTCGCCACCAAGGTGGAAAATATAGTCTATTGTTTTTTCTTTCTTAGCCTCATCCTCAATTTTGTTTACACCATAAACAGTGCATAAAAGCTCAAATTTTTTATTTGCTTTACTATATACATTATTATATTCTTCAGTTTTTTCAAGCAACTTTAATGCTTCAGTTTTTAAATAGTTGTTTATCAAAACCTTCTTTTGACCTAATTCAACAGTTTTAAATATAACCTCTTTTTTGTCTTCCTCTGATAAATTTTTAAACGCATCTGTTGTATTTTCTTTATCCATAAATTTTTCCTCCCTATTTCTTATAATTATTTTAAATCAATATCCTTCTTTTGTCAATATTGTCTTTTAAACTTATACCAAACAATCATATTTTGAAATACATTTTTCAATCATTTCACGCTTTCAATCTTTTAGTCATTCTTAAACTCAATTATTTCAATATCAATCAATTTTTTAATATGATTTTTTCTCAGCTTTGCGCCATCGTTTTTTGATTCAATCATTGAGTTTACTTGCTATTTCGCCGCCCTCTTCATCTGGCTGGGCTTGAACAAGCTCATCTTGAACAGACTCATCTTGCTGAGGCTCTGTTTCAATTTTTTTATCATTTCCTTTCTTAGTCTTCCTTTCGCCTGCGTCTTTAACTTTCTTTTGAATATGAAATAGGCTTATAAACTTGCCCAAAATTAAAATGATTTTTTCGCTATGCACCATAGAATATTTTTTGCAATAAGCCTTTCCAAAAATGGTAAGTGCTGCAATAACTGCCGAAACAACCGATGCAATCAAAACTTCCCAAAAAGTGCCCGCATAATTGACTATCAAAAGCACTGTGATTGATGTGCCTGCCGCACCCGAAAGGATACCGCAAATATCACCAATCACATCAGCTGACACACTTGCAACCTTTTCTTTGTTGTCAATAAGTCTTATCGCCTCTTTTGCGCCACGAATCTTTCTTGACGCCATTGCTCTAAAAGGCTCATAAGAAGTTGCTGTGATTGCAACACCCACCATGTCAGACACAATGGAAATGCCAATGAAAAATAAAATTACCACAACACTTATCGCAATACCTGCACCAGTGAGAGCAACCTGACTTACAACACCAAATGCAAGCGAAAGGAAAAAAGACAAAGCAAGCACAATAAGTGGCCATTTCCACCAAATAACAAATTTTGAAGGCTTTGATTTTTTCGCCTTTTTGTTTTCCATAAAAAATAAAACTCCTTTGATTTATTATATCATAAATTTACTAAAATTAAAAAATCTTTTTTATGCAATTTAAAAATTCCTTTATTGTTATATTAATTTTTTATATAAAATTTCATAAATTTCTTGTATTTTTTGCGTTTTTTGCTATATTTTCTTGGTTTTTTCTGATTTTTTACTATTTTTTCTTAATTTTTTTATTATTATTTTTATTTTTTTAATATTATTTTATTGTTTTAACTAATTAATTTATATTTATTTAAATTATTTTTATTTTATTTCTATTTTTTATTATATTTTCTTATTTTTTAAACAATTTTTTTTGTATTTTATTTATTTTTTCGCTATTTTTTATTATTTTTGCTATTTTTTATTATTTTTGCTATTTTTCTCGATTTTTAATATTTTTATATTATTTACACTTATTTACTATTAATTATTCAATCAAAAAAACATGGTATTATACCATGCTTTTTATTTAATTAAGATATTATATAATTTTTTTAAGAGTTAAGTCAATTCAATTTCTTCAACATCCTCTTGTATCTTGCCATTTAAGACACCAACTTTTGAGCCCAGTCTTTCTCGAACAAGTTCAACAAAATTTTTATGCTGACCACTTAAGAATTTGGCATAAACCTCTTCTTGAGAAAGATTTGCCCCTTCTACAACAACCATTGCTCTGCAAGAATCAATCTTAAGTTTATCTGAAGTAGCACCCTGTTTAGCATTATTGACTACCTGCAAGCTGTCAACAAAGAAATAGCTTTCATTCTTCTCTTCATCTCTTACCACTTTGGAAATACCAGTTGTCAAAAGCCCTGAATTGATGAAATCTGTTATATTATAAGTGATATTAAAATGCTTATAAATGACTTCGCTGAGTGTTTCTGGTTTTGTATAGCGGTATGCAGAAGAAATGCTGTTGTTGAAACTGCTTGCCTCAGCAACCTTTTCAACTTCATAGCCATATGCATTTTTGACAGCACTATCAATCGCGCCATAAAGCTTTTTGAATGTTTCACCTGTCTTTTTTAAACGATTTTTCTCAGCCCAACAAATATAACTGACATTGTCAAGTTGCATAACATGTTCTGGCGAATTATATGCGCCCATTCTCTTTGTATTTTCAGCATTTTCAATTGCATTTAAAATGTTGTTTGCATCAACTTCAGGAATATCAAATAGGATATTTACATAATTGTTTTCTTTTAAGCCCATTATGTCCTTCAAGCCAGTCTTACCAAATACTTTGCAAAAATATTTGTCTTCGCCTTTCAAAAGCTCAACTGACGCAAGGTCAAAATCAGAAAGCTCAGAAACTTTATCTTCAATAGTTTCAACAACTTCAGCTTTATATCCTATCATCTCTTTTCTAAGCTTCTTTTCGGCAGCGGCAACAACGCCCCAGTTGATAAGCGAGCCCACACACCAGACACCAATCGTAAATCCTGCTGTTACTGCAAAAGCTAATAAGCTGTTTAATGTTCTCTCTGCCCTAAGCTCTTTTTTCGCTTCTTTCTTTCTCTCTTTTAATTCCTTTTCTGTCATTGGAATTGATGCCCTGCCCATAGGATAACTTGGATATAATTCTTCTATGATTGCTGGGTCTACAAGTTCACAATCATCCTCTTTTTTAAAACGCTTTTTTGATTTTTCATTTTTATTTTTATTAAACATCTATTACTCCTATTTTTTTGAATGTCTTTTAAGAATGTTTTTATTGATAATAATTTTTATGTTTATTTTAATAATTCTTTGTCTTTAATTATTATGTTTATCTTATATTATTTCTTTTTAATCATCTGTTGAATTTTTTAAAACTTTAAGAAAGTTCAATTTCCTCAACATCCTGACAAACCTGACCTTTATAAATTCCTGTCTTTGGACCTATCTTTTCACGAACAATCTCAACAAAACTCTTATGCTCACCATTTATAAATTTGGCATAAACCTCTTCTTGAGAAAGGTTTGCCCCTTCAACTGCCACCCTTGCTCTGCAAGAAGCAAGTTTAAGACTGCCGTCCTCACCTTGCGCTGCAGTATTTAAAACTTGGATGGTATCAATATAAAAATAGCTTTCATTTTTCTCTTGGTCTTTCAAAACACTTGTTATACCTGTGGTGACAAGGCCGCCATTGATAAACCTTGTGTCAATCTTTGAAAATAATCCAAACATTTTGGCATCAGTTAAGTTTTCAGGCTTTGAGTATCGATATGATGAAGCAATCTTATTGTTAAATTGGCTGGTTTCGGCAACCTTTTCAATTTCATAACCATAAGCATTTTGAACGGCACTGTCAATTGCATTATAAACTTCAACCAGAGCAGATGAAAGCTTTTTCACCTTCTTTTCCTCGCCCCAATGAGAATAATTGATATTGTCATGCTTAAGCGAATGTTCAGGGCTGTCATATGATGCCACCTTTTTTGTTTCATCCACCTTTTTTACCTTACCCAAAATATCTTTTGCATCCTGCTTTGAGATTTCAAACAAAAGGTTTAAATAATTGTTTTTCTTTATGCCCACAATCTCTTCAGCACTTGTCACACCAAAAGCTTTGCAGATATATTTGCTTTCAGCTTTAAAAAGCTCAAAAGAATTTACATCAAAATTTGATACTTCATCCACCTTATGCTCAATTGTCTGCACAAGTTCTGCCTTTGCTTCTTTAGTCGCCCTTTCCATATTGGCCACTGCACCTTTAACAGCCCTTATGTTTATAGCTGTGCCTGCCAAATAAAACATGATACCTGCAAGGGTAATTGAGCAAAGACAAATACTAGCTGTCAAGCCTTTTTTTAAAGTATTTTCAAAACTTCTTTTTGGCTGACGTGTGGTAAATCTTCTATATAAAGCCCAATCTTCATCATCGGCAAAATCTTCAATATCATCAAAATATCTATCATCAACATCTTTTTTGGTATCTTCAGCTTTAATATTTTTTTTGCCAAATATTTTTCTCATAAAATTCTCCTTAAAATTCTTACTATTAATTATACATGGGGGGGGGAATTGTCAATACCAAATTCAAAAAAAGTGCCTTTTTTACCCCTTTCATTAAACAAAAAGATGTTTTCTCTTCCTAAAACAAAAAAAAATACCTTCTCAGGCATTTTTTTATTTTTATTCTATTATATTTAATTAATTATTTTTTTTGTTATTGTATGGTTGGTGATTTTTTATTATTTTATCCATAAATCTGATTTTATAAATTTCTGATTAAACTTAAAATGCTAATTAATAAAGCTCAATTTCCTCAACATCCTGATAAACTTCACCTTTATAAGTCCCAGTTTTTGGACTTGTTTTTTCACGAATCACCTCATCAAAGCCGGTATGCTCGCCCTTTATAAACATGGCATAAACCTCTTCTTGAGAGAGATTTGCACCCTCAACTGTAACTTTAGCCCTGCATGATTCAACCCTCAATTTCGCATTCTTTTTCCCCTCTTTGGCATCATTGAACAGCTGAAGTGTGTCAACATAGAAATAGCTTTCATTTTTTCTAAAATCTCTCATCACCCCTGTTATTCCGGTTGTGATAAGGCCGCCATTTAAAAATCTTGAATCAACACCTTTAAATCTTTCATAATAATGCTCATCGGTCAAGCTTGCAGCCTTAGAATAACCAACAGAAGATAAAATTTGTTCATTCATTTTCCCTGAGTCTGCAATCTCTTCAATCTCATAACCATAGGCATTTTTCACAGCACTATCAATTGCATGATAGACTTCAACAAGGACATCAGATGTATTTTCCACCTTCTTTGCATCACCCCAATTTAAATCATCATAATTTGTCACTTTAAGCGAATGTTCTGGTGTGTTGTAAGAGGCAGTCTTACCTGTCCCATCAACCTTGTTTACTGCAGTCATAATGTCGCTTGCATCTTTTTCAGAAATTTCAAACAAAAGATTCACAAATTTATTTTGTCTTTCATTTAAAACCTTCTTTACATCGGTCACACCAAAAACCCTGCAGATATAATTATTTTCAGTCCTAAGAAGCTCAAGCGAGGTCAGGTCAAAATTTGAAATCTCACCCACACGATTGTTGATGCTTTCAACAAGCTCTGTCTTGGCTCTCTGACTCTCGTCATCCATTTTTAAGACAGCTTCTCTTAATTTACTCCCATGTATTGCTGTGCCAAGGTTGAAAGTAGCCAAACCAAGCATGACTGAATAACAAAGCGCCATACCGCCTACTTTTAAAACATCGATAACTTTTTGTTTTCTTAAGAACTTATCTTGCTCAGCATAAAGTCCAAGCCTATTTTCAGGTCTTTTCTTTTCTTTTAAAAATCCCATTTCCTCTCCTTTTTTCATTATCTAATTATACATGGGGGGGGAATTGTCAAGACCTTTTTGAAAATAAATCTGCCCTGTCTTCATTTTTATCGCTCTTCTGCCCTTTTGCTTTCGCCAAACAGCAAACATTATCTTGCCCATTCCTATTTATTTAAAAGAAAAAACTCATTTTATTCCTGCCTAGCTTATGTTTGAAAGCACTCAGGCTTTCCTATCTTCATTATAAAAACTTTTCCCGCACATTTAAAAAAACACTCTTTTGTTCAAGCCTTAAAGTAAGCAGTCAAACCTTCCTATATTGAATTTGAAAGCAATCAGACCTTACTATCTTGAATTATAAAAAAAAAGGATACAACCTATTGTTATATCCTTTTTAGAAGGCAATTTACTGAGTAAACCTTGCGCCATAGGTTCGGTCGGATTTCCCATTCTCGCACTCATCGTCACCGATAAAGCAGTTTCCTTTTAAGCAAGACATAACACCGAATCGCCACTTAGGTCGCACTATAATCCTCAATATATCTGCACATGGCAACAGTCTAGAAGTTTTCCTTGGCAGGCAGATGACTTATTAGCTTGTTTTGCAAATGAAATTTCAATGACAATGAAATGGTTTGATAAGCGCTTTACAAATCATAACATTGACGCCATATCCCTTGTCCTTCACTCAAAGCAGGCTACACTGCACACAACTTTTATCGCAATGCAGGTTCTTCCTAGAGAGTAGACGATTTTACATCCACCCCTAAACTAGGTCTCCACGAAAAATGGGTCGGGCTCTGTATGCCATTACAGTCCGCCCAAATTTCTTAACTTCCAGCACCAGCCCCAGTTTGGGCAACAAAAGCCAGCACCAGAAACTTCACAGATATGCCCTTCGGTGCTATTACTTCACCTTCCTAGGTCATCATTCTGACTAGAATACTGCACCTTCTATATATAGATTATACAATAAACAAGATAAAAATGCAAGCAAATTGGTTGCCTGCATTATTAATTGATATAAATAAGAAAGAAAAATTTGACGCTTTTTAAACTATTTTGACGATAATTTATTGTTTTTTAGCATTTTTTTTGATTTTTTTGCCTTTTTTTGCGAATTTTTGATGTTTTTTTATAAACTATCTTTTTATTATTGTTTAACATCTGAAAAAATTTCCCCTATCTATTGCTTAGTTTTCTTTGTTTAGTTTTGCACCCAAGATATCATATATATGTTTTTACTATCATCGCTAAGCTTAACTTTGTTTGAAATTTCAATTCCGCCAACAACAAAAACCTCATCATTATTTGCAAGAACGGGTATTTTATCTCTAAGCCTTGCTGGCACCTTTTTATCAATCAAAAAGCTCTTCAATTTTTTTCTGCCACCACCAAATTTTTCAAAAATGTCACCCTCTTTTCTAAATCTCCAAACAATATCTTTTGGAAGTAAATCTCCATCAAGATAAAGAGTATTTTCAATTTTTTGTGATATATTTTCCGCCTTTGCCTTCTTGATAAAAATCTTTCCCCAGTCATCAACAATAATTTCACCACATCTAAACTTCTTGACAAACTCAACATTTTTCTTTGCCGCTTTGTGTATGGTGATATAATCATATTCTTTTGAAGCAACAAAACCAAATGGCAGGCTAAGTTTATTTCCATTGTCGCCATTGAGGGCAAGCTTGGATAAAAGTGAAATATGTTTTCTTTCAAAATCATAATTCACACCCAGCCCTTTCATGGCTTTGAATATAATTCTAGCCACAACTGATTGACTATAGACAAAATATGAAAGTGGAATCTTTGCCATGTCTTTTTCAAATATCACCGCATCTTGATGAATCTGACCATTGATAAACTCATCATCCTCACCCGCTGCTCTGCCAAAATTGACAATGCTGTCAACTGCACCCGGCCACCTTGAAGAAATATCTTTCAATATTACATTGCGAAGATAGTTGCGATTATAAGCAATGTCGGCATTTGTCCAATCTTCAACAAATTTTAGTTTATGCTTTTTTATATAATTGTATATTTCCTCTTTGTCGGTATCAAGCATTGGGCGAACATAGCATCCGTTGATTGCATCCATGCCTTTGGCTCCTGCAAGGCCAGCACCTCTAAATATGTGCATAAGGATTGTTTCTGCTTGGTCATTTTTATGATGAGCGAGGGCAACTTTATTTATCAAGCCGCGATTTAATAGTGCCTCAAAGACTTTATATCTTGCCTCTCTTGCAGCCGTTTCAAGACTTTGTTTTTCCTCTTCTGCCAATTTTGGCACATCAATCTTAAAGTCATAAAACCCAAGCCCCAACCCGGCTGCAACATCTTTTACAAACTGGCAATCCCCGCCGCTGTTCTCCCTTATTTTATGGTCAACATGAATCACAGATATTTCAATACCAAACTTATCCTTATTTTTTGCCAAAAAATGAAGAAGGGCAATCGAGTCACTTCCACCACTGCATCCAACACCAACCTTATCTCCCTTTTCAAAGAGATTGTTGCAATAAATAAATTGCTCGCACGATTTCATGCAAAACCTCACTTTATTTTGTTTATATTATAAATTATAACTCATTTTTCATCACTATTCAACTTTATCAGGCAAGAAAATTTCAATTATCACAAGAATAATGTCATTCTAATAGTAATGCACTTTCTTTATTTGCGCACATATTTTCTTCTTAAAGAAATCACTTTTTTTGTTTCTGCCTATATTGCATTCCTAAAATAAGAAAGCACTCTCTTCCTTCGTGCCTATCTTGCGTTCCTAAAAAAAAAGAGTTTTAAAACAACTCTTTTTTTATTTTTATTTTTAATAACTTATTTAAATTTTAGTCATCATCAAAAATTGTATGAGATAGCAAAACACTTTTGCTAAAAAGTTTTAGACTTTCAAGCACTCTAATACACTCAAACTCTTTTTTCTTAAGCACCAGACTTATTGCTTCTTCTATATACTGATTAATCATATCATATTCTGAGCTTAGCTTGTTTTTCCCTTTCATATTAACTCCCTTTGTAATTATAACCTTTATATCTGCCTTTAATACTGAAACGCTGCTATATTGCCGAAAGTCAACTTTTGAAAGAAAAACTATAAGCAAATAACAAATTTAAAAAACATCTATTCACATTAAATTTTTAAAGCTTTAAAACTAAGCCCTAAAAAGTCATACATAGACAATCTATGAATATTTTATCTAAAAGTATACTATAAAATCAATTTTTTTATTGCAATGAATATTCTTCCTCTTTATTTGCAATAAATTCATTCACATAATCTTTAAATTTCTCTAAAGCTTCTATTTGAAATTCTATTCCAATTTCACATTGAAGTAATGAATTGTTGATAAATTTGTGGTCTATTTGTGAATTTGCTGCAATTTCAACCAATTTTGCAACATCGCTGACAATTTTATCAACTTTTTTAATTTTTTGGGTGAATTCTTTTAATATTTTATCAATATCGCCAGTTTGAATAAGAGCATCGATATCTTTTGCCTTTCTCTCGCTTACCTTTTTGACCAATAAGCTTAAATTTTCATTAATAGAATTTGGGACTTCAAGCGCTTCGGCACTGTCCTCTTCTTTGCTGAGAATGTATTTATAATCACTTATTGCATGTTTTGCCGAATCAAGCTTTACAATACTTGAGCCAACCATCACATTTACAATAATATCAAGTTCTTCCTGCGAAAATTCTTCATCTACAAAACTATATTTCTTACTCATTTTTCACCTCTTACCCTATTTTACCACATTATATTATGCCTTGAATGACATTTTTACTTTTAAAAAAGTCATTTTTTATGATAAGTGATTTTCTTCTGAGCTTTCAATTTCATATTCAACATACTTATTGATAAAATCTTTTTTCAATTCAAACCTTTGCAAAAGGTAATCAATAAGTTTCAAGTT
The DNA here is from genome assembly GCA_949077035.1 of uncultured Eubacteriales bacterium. GTDB lineage: Bacteria > Bacillota > Clostridia > Christensenellales > UBA1242 > Caccovivens. The sequence continues at coordinate 63,379 of CARUPR010000004.1, read as the reverse complement.
GTTATCGATTGTCGCCAAAACAATCTGAGCATTTATATCTTCCTCTTCAAACTGTCTGATATTTTGCTCTATCATATAGATTCTGTCACTATGATTTTCAAAATCGCCTTCAATGCCCTTCAAAATTTTATCGATGTCATTATCAGACATTTGTTTTTTAAGCTTTTTCAAATAGCTTATATTTCTGTTGTCAATGCTGTCGCTAAGCTCTTTATTTGAATTTAAAATTGAAATCAACTCTTCAGAATTGTCGACATTGGCCAAAGCATCGCCTTGGAAAATCTGTCTTATTTCTGCCAATTTTTCCCTTTTTTGAGAAAGTTCTTCAATCATATGCTCAAATATAATATCTGTTGAGAGCTGCAACTTTTGGCAACTTGAGTATTCTTCATTCATAAATTTATAACTTTTTGACATGATTCTCCTCTTTTAAAATTAAAGTTTTTTTATAAATTTATTCAATTTATAATTGGTTTTCTTCTTGGTCTTTCATAATTGCATCTGCGTAGTCTTTGAAGAAATCTTTTTGCAAATCAAACTTTTTATTATATTTGTCTAAAATTATCAAATAGAAATCAACCAATGTATCAATCATTCTCTTGTCAATCTTAAAATTTCTTGCCTCCTGAAATTGCTCAACGAATACTTTATTGTATTCATTTAAGTTTTTAAAATCTTGTTGAGCTTCTTTCAAAGCAGCTTCAATATCTTTTTTATCAATCAATTTTTTAAGATTTTTAATCTCTTTATCTAAACTTGTTTTTACTTCTTTTATTTTATTATTATATACTGTATAAAAATTTTCCATAACAATGTCGCTGGTGACGACGTCACTTCTATAATCTTCTTTTATCTTAGCAAAAGCATTTCTTATTTCTTTTAGATTTTCAAGCTGACTATCAATCTCCTTTTCCGAAAGTTCTAAAATTCCAGCTTTAAAACATGTATTATTTAAAAATAAAAGTTTCTTTTCCATAGTAAAATCTTCATCCTTTTTAGTAATAAGTTTTATTTTGTATTTTTATTAAATTTATTTTTAATTTTTTTTAGATTTTAAGGTTTATTAATATTCAGTTTTAAGTTTTATTTTTTTTATTCTTTTTTAAGTTTCTCGGCCAATTTAAATTGTCAGTTCATGTTCCTTAGCAGGACCATTTATAAACTCTTTTTGCATATCAAGAGTTTTTAATGAAAATTTGACAAGCATTATATCATGTCCAATTACCGCGTCAATAATTCGTTTATCCATATCAGCATTATTTTCAATTTTTTCTATATGCTTGTTTAATGTGGCAATCATATCGCCCTGTCTGTCCAAGTCCCTTTCAATGACTTTCAAAATATCATTATATCTTTCTGCATAAATGCTTTTTTGCAATTTTTTGATACAGTCATGCGCGTATACTTTGGTAAGCATGGTAAGGTCTATATATTTTTCAAGGACAAATTCAACATGAGAGTTTAATTCGCTGTTTACCTTAAACTTATCATCGTCTTTTATCTTCACCAGTTTTGCCATAACTTCATTATACTTTTCAATCATGCCCTCTAGCGAATCATTTACAACTTTGCACATTTTAGGGAAACAATAATTTATTCCAAGAAATTGAAATTTTGAATCCATTTATTCCACCTCCCATATATTTTAATACATTTTAGCATATAAAGAATAATATTGAATGACTTTTTTTATTTTAGAAATGTCATTTTTTCTTGACAAATCACTCTTTATCATTATAATAATTATATGAAAAACATTTATAAAAGATTAAATACCGCGATTGAATACATTGAAAACAACCTTTTTGAAGAGCATGATATAAAAAAAATATATCAGATTTTAGAGCTTAATAGTTCTGCTGCCAATCCGATATTTGAGCTTTTTGTTGGCTATACAATAAAGGATTATATCAGAAAAAGAAGACTTAGCGAGGCGGTTTTTATGATTAAAAATGACCGTATAATCGATGTTGCAATCTCTTGTGGATACAACACAAGAGAGGGGTTCTCACGTGCCTTTCGTGCCTTTCATGGCATAAACCCTTCAAAATGCATTTCCACCTTCAATTATCTTGACAGAATTTATTTTGATGAAGAATTGCTTTTTCATCCGGTAAAACAATGCAATTATGACGACTTTGATAAATAGATAATTCTTACCAAGACTTTATAAAAAATAAACTTTCACATTAAAAATAAGCATAAAATGATATGCTTATTTTTTTAAAAATTGTTCGTTTTGAATAAATACCTCTAAAAACTTGATTATTTCATCCTTTGAATACATATCTGATTTAATCCAGTCTAAGCACAAAAAAGTGAGCCCTCCCATAAAAAAGTCAATTATGATATTAAGCGGAACGACAAACTCTTGATTAAGCTCATTTTGCTTGATTAGGTAGGTTATACTTCTTTGAAAAGTTGTTGAGATAAGAAAGATTAGCTTTGAGGAATTGTTGTCAATGATAAGTTTAAACTTAAGCTTATTTTTCTCAATAAAATCAAAGACATTTTTTAAAATGCTGATATACATTTCGTTTGATGATGAATATCTTTCACTTTCAATCGTGCTTAAATACATTTCTTCTTCAAGTTGAGATAGTGCAAAATTAAAAAGGTCATATTTGTCATCAAAATGATTATAAAAAGTTGCCCTATGCACCATAGCCCTTTCACAAATGTCATTGACACCTATCTTTTCAAAAGACTTTTCTTGCAAAAGCTGCATAAGCGAATCAAGAAGAAGTCTTTTTGTCCTTCTTATCCTTAAATCTTCCTCTTTTTCACCATCTGTCCTATTATTTATTTTATCAAAGCCTGCCTTAAAAGACTCTGTTTTGTTAAAGTTTTCTTCCTTCATCTTTCTCCCTTTATTTTTTATAATGCTATTTTTTTCATTAATAAAATAAGTTTTTCGACAATTTTTTGTTTATTGTCAACTATTTGACATTTTGCCTTAACACGTCAAATATAAATGTTGAGTTTTATTATATTTTACCATATAATTATACTGATGTCAAAAAAATATACACCTGTCTAACAATTTAGTTTAAATAAGGAGGACAATATGGCAAAAATAGAGGTAAAAAATCTAACAAAGAATTATGGCCATGGTCGAGGGGTTTTTGATGTTTCTTTCTCAATTGATGAGGGCGAGGTTTTTGGTTTCTTAGGGCCGAATGGAGCCGGCAAATCCACAACCATACGTCATCTTATGGGGTTTAGCAGACCTGATAGCGGGGAAACCAAAATTTTAGGACAAGAAAGTTTTGACCATCTTGACAAATTCATGGCAAAAGTTGGTTATCTGCCTGGTGAAATTGCCCTGCCAAGCGGTTTGACAGGCTGGCAGTTTATCGACATGATGAAAAAACTTAAAGATGTAAAAGATGATGCTCGAATAAGATACCTTCTTGATTATTTTGAATTTAATCCGATAGGCGAAACAAAGAAAATGAGCCTTGGCGACAAACGCAAGCTTGCAATCATCGCCGCCTTTTTAAATGATGCCGACATATTAATTTTGGATGAGCCAACAAGCGGTCTTGACTTTGAAATGCAGCAAAAATTTATTGAATTTGTTAGGCAAGAAAAAAAGAGGGGCAAAACAATTTTGCTTTCCAGTCATATCTTCAGCGAAATTGAGGCAACTTGTGACAGGATTGCAATAATCAAAGAAGGAAAAATTGTCAGCCAGTTTGATGCATCAATGATAAAACATAATAATGAGAAAGTTTATTCAATTGATTTTGAAAATTTGAAGGACAAAGAGGAATGCAAAAATTGTCTTAACTTTGATTGCAAAATAGTATCTGAAGAGGAAAAAAACTTAACCCTTGCACTTTCCGATGAAAATATAAACTCTTTGATTAAAGCACTTACAAAAAGAAAGTTGACCGATTTTCGTCACCTAAAAGAAAGCCTTGAAGATTATTTTATGAAATTTTATAAATAGGAGGCTGGCATGAAAATTGAAAAAAAATTAACAAACAAAAATGATTTAATTGAAAATCAAGGTTTAATTAAAAATCAAGATATAAAGAATAATTTAATTGAAAATTATGATAACCAAGCCTTAAACGAAAGAAAGGTTTTTGACAATGATTATGCAAAAAACAAAAAGGCAGAAGACCTTGAAGACAGCCCAGAGGTCATCATAGTCAAAAACTTAACCAAAGATTATGGAAGAGGTCGTGGCATCTTCGATTTAAACTTTTCTATAAAAAAAGGTGTAACTTTGGGCTTTGTTGGTGCAAATGGTGCCGGCAAAACCACAACTATCAGGGCTATTATGGGTTTTATCAAGCCAGACAGCGGAAATGCAAGGGTAAAAGGGCTTGATTCTTGGGGCTATGCCGACAAAATCAAACAATATGTTGGTTATGTGCCCGGCGAAATTGGTTTCCCCGACCTAAAAACTGGGACGGCATTTTTAAAGTCGCAGGCAGAACTTCGGGGCAGCAACAATGGCAACAATATAAACAAGCTTCTTTCAGCCCTTCATCTTGACCCAACTGCAAACCTCAAACGCATGAGCAAAGGTATGAAGCAAAAGACAGCTATCGTCACCGCCCTATCCTATGACAGCGAAATTCTGATTTTGGATGAACCGACCACCGGCCTTGACCCTCTGATGCGTGTTGCATTTTTAAAACTGATTGAAGAGGAAAAGAAAAGGGGCAAGACCATTCTCATCAGCTCTCATATATATGAAGAGCTTGAGCAGGTCTGCGATTATGTCGTCCTAATTGACAAAGGCAGAATTGTTGAAATAACCGATATGAATTTATTAAGAAACAGACCTGTCCGAGATTTGAAAATTGAGTTTTTAAATCAGGAGGATTTTATTAAAGCCAGCGAAAGCGACTTTGAAATTATCCGTACCCAATCACAATATAATCAGCTTACAATAAGTATAAACAAAAATGACCTATCACGACTGTTTGAATTTCTATCCGATAAAGCTGTCAAGTTTATCTCAGAGGTGCAATATAATCTTGAGCGTCACTTTTTAAACCTTATTAGAACCAAACAACAAATTATTGCAAAACAATAGATTAATACCAAAAAACAAATTAATACAAAACAATAGATTATTACAAAAAACAAATTAATACAAAACAATAGATTATAGCCAAACAACAGACAAAGGAGGTGTGAAATGTTTAGCAAACCACTTTTTAAACAATCCTGCAAAGCTAATTTGGGGTTATGGAGTTTTGTAACAGTGATTACCTGCATAATCCTTGCAGTGCTTGTGCTTGTAATTGGAAATTTGAATGTAGGAGCGGTCAGCAAAGGTATGGTTGATTTGTTTGTGAAAGACTCTGTTGAGGCTTCAATCAAAAAAGAATCTCTTACATACTTTAATATGACAGATGAAGCTTTGGTCAATTTTGACGATAGCACCCAAGAATTAGACCAGCTTTTGAATGTTTCGCTCTCATCAATGCAGAAGAAGATGATTGTCACCCAATTTAATTCTCTCACCTCTCAAGGCAAGAGTCCGGAAGAAGCAAAGACAGCCGTTCTTTCTATGCTAACTGGCGATGTCAAAATGGCCATCTCTGCCTTTCTTGATTATTACATTTTAATGGGCGAAAACTATGACAAGGCTTCTATCAATCAATATGTCTTAACTCTTATTGAAGAAGAAATCTATAATCAAATCCTTGAAAGCAATGGTCAAGAGATGGCGCTTTCTGCAAAGCTGTTTATCCACCAAGCGGTAAATGATTATTTAAGTTATTCACAAAACTCTGAGCAGGCAAAATCGCCTTCAATATTCGCAACAGGCTATATCCCAAACATCCTAAAAGAGGTTTTTATAATACAGGAGTTTGAAAATCAGGGTGAAATAATCAAGGTAAGTGATTATTTTGACAAAGAGCAGCTTGGCGACATCTCTCTTGAGGTGATAATTTCCTATCGCGGGCAAATTGAATATAAAAGTGCTCAACTTAAAAATGAGCTGATGATGCAAAACCCAGAACTTGGCGAAGAGGATATTGAAATTTTGCTATCGCAAGCTTTGGCTGAAGAGAAGATAAATTATATCAATTCACTTTCTGGCAGTCTTTTGGATGAACTTCCTTCAGATATTTCTTCTTCACTTCAAGAACTTGGCAATATGGATATGGGCGAACTTGTAATTGGGTCTATGTTCTTTAAAATGGCAGGCATCCTCTTGCCAATCGTGTATATCATCATGGCTTCAAACAACTTGATTTCTTCTCAGGTTGACAGCGGCTCTATGGCATTTGTGCTTTCAACTCCTACAAAAAGAACAACCATTTCACTGACTCAAATGGCATACCTTGTATTTTCACTTTTTGCAATGTTTTTATGCACAACCATTGTCGGACTTGTAAGCCTTGCTATTGCAGGCGGCTCGATTTCAATAACTTACTCGCAAATGATTCTTCTCAATCTTGGCGCATTTGTCACCATGTTTGCAATCTCTGGAATCTGTTTCTTGACTTCAAGCTGGTTTAACAGAAGCAAACTTGCAATGTCTATCGGTGGCGGACTTTCAATGTTTTTCTTTGTGGCTACAATTCTCGGATTGTTTGGCTCACCTACAATTCCAAGTATGATGAGAGTTGGCGCAATGGATGTATTCAATTATCTTTCAATCATAACACTTTTTGATTGCCTGTCAATCCTTGCAGGAACAACCGCTTTTATTTGGAAGGGGGCAATTTTAATAGCAATTGGCATTGTATGTTTTGCAATTTCAATATTCAAATTTAAAAAGAAAGATTTGCCATTATAAACAAATTTTAAAAATTCCAAAATAATCTAAATAAATTTAAAAAGGGCTGATATATTTTCAGTCCTTTTTTCTCCTCTTTTTTTATTAAAAAATTTTTTATTTTCCCTTTTTTAATTTTTTCTTTATGAAACTTTTTATTTTTTACTTTTTCTTTCAACTTTCTTTCACATTTCTTCCTGCAAATTTATCTAAAATCATTTTAAAATATTTTGAGGTAAGCGGCAGTGACAAAATAAAATATGTCGCCATGCCCAAGATGACTGCCAGCAAAAGTGCCAAATAACCTGTCATCAAAGACAGAAAAATCTTAACAATCATAAACATGATTGCAACAGACAAAATGGGCAACACACAATCAAAGAAAGGCAGTTTAATAAGTGACCCAAGTTTTATCAGCACGCAAATAGACACGATAAGTGAAAGGACGATATTGCTTATTGCAATTGAATAAATTGAAATTTGGTGGAGTGGTGCAAATATAAACAGAAAGGCAATCTTTCCAACTCCGCCAATAAGACTGAAGGCGAAAGAATAGCTATAATATCCATTTGCCTGCAAGATTGAAAGCAGAAATTGCATTATTGCGGTAAGAATAATAGAAAGACCGCTTAGATATGTCAGCTGCATAGCAATCTTATTATAGCCGCCAATAACACCTGGATAGATAAGCGGATAAAGTCCTCCTGCAATCGCCATTATGCCTACTACCAAAGGCAGCAAGATATACCACATTGCAAGAAAGGACTTTTCAATCAAAACCTTCTGCCCTTCTCTGTCGCCTTTAGCCACAAGAAATGAGATATTTGGCAAAAGTGAAACTGCTACTGCAACCGATATGATAAGAGGAAAGTTTAAAATCGCACCAACAACCCCTGTTTGAAGACCATAGAGGGAGGTCGCAACATTCTTTGACAGCCCCGCCTTTGTAAGCAGCGAAATGATAAAAAGTGACTCTATCGCGTGTGCGAGAGGGACGATAACTCCACCAAAAGAAAGGGGCAGAGATGCCACAAAAAATTCTCTTTTGCCCGATTTGTTAAAATCGAGATTTTTGATATGCAAACCACAATAGGCAAGATATACAGAGGCAAGGACCTCGCTTGTAAGTATTCCCAAAAAGGCACCAAAAACCCCTCTTGCAACACCGCCACCGCTTAAAAGATAGGCAAAAACAAGCCCAAACCCAAACTTTGCCACCTGCTCGATAATTTGACTGACCGCTGTTGGTGTCATGTTGTTATAGCCCTGCATAAGCCCACGCATAACCCCGACAAAGGCACCAAGAGGAAGAATTAATGCAATAAGAAGATAACAATTTGCACCCTCGTCAATCCCCTGAACTGCGGCAATCGGCCTTGAAAACAAAAGAAATAATATTGCAAACAAGCCACCAAGCCCCAAACTGAATATAAGACCATATCGCAGATATGAGCCAACAACCTTATAGTCTCCTCTCGCCCTTGCACTTGAAACAAGCTTTGAAAGTGCATTTGTCACACCGCCCGAAACAAAAACCAAAGCCAGAGAATAGATAGACATGACCATCTGAAAAATTCCAATGCCCTCCATGCCAATAATGTTTGTGAGCGGAAGCCTAAAAAGACCGCCAAAAAATTTGCAGATAATACCGCTTAAAATCAGAATAAAAGCACCATTTCCAACATTATTTTTCATGGTTTTATGATGTCTAAAGAAAATAAAAGTATGCAAAACTTTTTTTGTTTTGCATTTTGTTGACAAAATCCCCCAAAATAATTAAAATATATTCTTAGTTTTTAAATTAAATATTCTTTTCTTTTAAAGTCGATTTAAAGGTTTTTTTAGAGAATTTTAAGACATTTAGTTTATCTTTTTTTAATAAAAGGATTTGATATTTAGTTTAAACAAAATAAAATCACATAAGGGAATATTATGACACAAAACAAATGTAAAAACTTTTTTAATAATTTTTGGAACAAGACAAAGCAGGCGTCAATCAAGGTTTGGAATTATTTTTCACTTTATGAAAAACTTTGGTTTCTCACTATCACTATTTTAGCCTTTGTATTTGCCTTTGTTTTTCCTGAAGAAGATGTGGGTGGAATAAATGGAAAGGTCATCATGGCACTCTATCTTATTGACATCTTTTCAAATATACTTTGCGAGCTTCTCATATCAAAGCAGTCAAAATGGAACTTTTTGGTTTCTTTGATTGTTGAATTTACAGAGATTGCAATTTGTATTGTTTGTGCATATCGATTTGCCACTATGGCAGTCACAATCTTCTTCTGGATACCGGTGGATATTGTCAGCTTCTTTGTATGGCACCGCCACCCTGACAAACGTGAAACCGAACTTACCGAAGTCCGCAAACTTAAAGGCTGGCAGGAAGTTGCAGTCATTGCAGGAATTATCATTTGGACGGTTGGAATTGGATATCTTCTTACCCTCATCGATGTTGAAAATGGTATTCTCTCTTCTTCACCTGTGCTTGAAAAAGTTGTTTGCTATTTTGATGCTTGCTGCAGCGCGGTCGGCATTGCAAATGGATTGTTTATACTCTTCCGCTATCAAGAGCAATGGATAGCCTGGTATATATGCACCTTTCTTGAAATTGCGATAAATATAATGGCAGGTCAATGGATATTGCTTGTGCTTAAGGCAGGATATCTGACAAACACCACATATGGATATATAAAGTGGAACAAATACATAAAAGAAAAACGAAAAAATGATGAATTGGCGCTGGCTAATAATGATGAATTGGCTTTAAAAAATGCTGAAGAAAATTTGCAAAAGGAAAGCAATCCATCAGACACCTCTCATGATGCTTTACTGACAGAATCTCAATCAAAAGAAAATAATGAAAATATATCCGATATATCATTATTAAACGAAGAAAGCCCAAACACTAATAAAGATGATTTGACAGAGGAAAACCAAACCGAAAACAAAGATGATTCGTCATTATTAAAAGAAGAAAACCAAAACACAAACAAAGATGATTTATCAGACAATAAAAAATGATAAAACAAGAAAGCGCTTACGCCTATCTTGCGTCACTAAAAAAACCTTAATCATAATATTAAGGTTTTTTTGTTTTATTTTTTAAAAATGAATCAAACAATAAATTAATCTCAGAATTGTTGCATTTCAATTTCAACATGAAGCTCGTCAGCCTCTTCAGCATTAATGCCTAAGCCGCCGCTTTCAACTTCAATGCCACTGCCATCTCCGCTTTCAATACTTGTTTCAAAAATCTTTCCCCACTCTTCCTCTTCCTTTGATTCAGACCTTTGATAACTATTTTGATGTCTATCGCCTGCGTCAATATTTTGTGGGCGCATTGCTGTATCAGCGAAATCTTTGATAACATCTTTGATGTTTGACACAACACTTTCTGTCGCAGCACTTAAAACTATGCCAGCCATATCCATGATAAAATCGCCAAGGCCGCTGCTGGATGAAGAAGATGAACTAGATGGGCTATCCAAGGTTACACCAGGTCCCTTTTCTTCCTTCTTATCCTTTTTGGCATCCTTCTTCTTGTCTGCCTTTGCCCCATCATTTTTCTTTGCTGCAGACTTCTTAGCTTGTGATTTTTTGCCGGCAGAAAGGACTTTCTTATCTTTATTTTGATGAGCTTCCATTTCAAGAGGTCCTCTTGATGCAGCTTTGTCTATTTGCATAAGCGTTCTATTCATTTCAAGCACAATTCTTTGCACTTTTTCAGGGTCAAGTCCCATTTTTTCATAGCCGCCATATTCATCCATCAACCTGTCAAGCAGTGCTTTATAGCTTGTGTATCTAAACTTTTCATTGATTTCAATATCGCTTTCAGAAAGAAGCAATCTATATTTTGCAAGAAGTTCTTGCCCCAGAGGCCCTGCTTCCTCAAGCTCTTTAAGCATGCTCATAACAAAGATTTGTGCAGCAGAATCATAAAGCGAACCTGTGATAAGCTCAAAATCAAAGGCGTCTTGCATAATAACCGCAAGTTCTGGCACATCAAAGTCATCAACTTTCACCTTTACGTCAACAAGGTGGAAGGCCTTTCTCACCTTAACACGAAAATCATCATCATAGTCATCAATATAATCGGCGACATGAGAAACGATGTATTCATGACCTAAGAAGTTGTCAACATATTCTGCCAAATACAGCGAAGCAACCGCCTTACCCTCTTCCTGTTTTTTTATCTTTATAGTATAATAAAAATGCTTTTTCATATAAAGAGCGATGGCTTTATAATACTCTTCGCCCTGGTCTTCAATTTCCTTTTCCATATTGACAAGGTCGCGTTTGATTAAATTATTAATGACATATTTGCCATTTTCATCAACTCTTCCCACAAGTTTATATTTCAAAACCATTGTCTTCATTCTGTATTTATAAAAATTGACAAAAGCAGGTTGGCTTACCTCAAAATCATTTCCAAAAACAGGATATGGTTTAAGCTCTTGCTTCTCTTCAGCCTGTTTTTCTTGTTGTTTTTCTTCCTTCACATCATTCGCACTTGCCATAGATTTCTCCTTCTCGCTGACAAAACCAACTTCATCAAAAAATTTCATAATTTTATTATAGTTCAAAACTATCCAATTGTCAAAATATTTTTTTAATTTTTCCTTAAATAGGACACGCAAAAGGGTTTTTCTTTGATTGAATTTAGGGTTATTCCATTTGATACACAATCGCCATTATGATTGAAAAGACAATCTGCCTTGCACTTTATTTCAAGGGTCTTGCTGTCACGTTGCGGCGCATAATCGGGCACCTGTGTAAACAAATGTTTTGTCACATCCTGCACCTCTTTTCCCTCATCCATTTCATAAGTCGAGCATACAATCTGACCATCTACCAATATTTTTTTTGCCTTGCAAGTGAATCTGTCATTATATTTGCAAAGCCCTTTTCTGCATCTAATATCCATAATAATGCCTCCTCAAACAAAATTATTGACAATTTCCTATTATTTAATCAATCGTTTATGCTATTTATTTGACAAAAAAAACAATCTCAACTACAATGATAAAAGGCAATAAAAGGAGCAAACTTATGAAGGTATTATTATTGACAGATGTAAGAGGGACAGGTAAAAAGGGAGAAATCAAAGAAGTTTCAGACGGCTATGCAAACAATTTCTTGATTAAAACTGGCAAAGCAAAACGTGCAGACAACAGTGCAATAAGCGAAAATAAAACCAAAATTGCAGCAAATGACTATCATAAAGAAATGGAAAGACAGGAAGCTGTAAAATTGGCAGAAAAACTTAAAGGTCAAAAATTTTCTGTCAAAATCAAATGTGGAGAAAATGGAAAAACTTTTGGCTCTATCACAGCAAAAGAAATTGCCGATGTTTTAAGTGAAAAAGGTTTTGATGTGGATAAACGCAAAATAGAACTTAAAAATCCTATCCGCACAATCGGCTCAAGCGAGGTGAATATCAAATTGCACTCAACAGTTTCTGTCAAAATTATGATTGAAGTTGAGGCAATATAAGCTTTTATTATTGATTGTTTTTATTATTTTAATTACTTAAAAAAATACTTTCCTTAGAGGGTAAAGTATTTTTTTCTTTTTTTAATCTTCCCATTCTATCAATGTTTTATTCTATCGATATGTTTTTTTCATTCATTTAATTTTTCTATTCTATCAATGCTATCATTTGATTTTTTAGTTCTATATTTTTTAATAATTTCAAAACTCTTTAAAAAATATTTTGAAAGTATTGAAATATTATTCTATTTATGATACAATCTTTTTGAGGTGAAATTATGAGCACATACACAGAAAAAATCAAAGAATTTTCTACCGACCAAATAATTGCAAGTATTGATGAAAATTTCTATCAAAACGTTGAAAATGAAGAAAAATTAAAAGATGTCATCAAAACATATATAGAAAAATTCTGTAAAGAAAATGACCTGCCATCTGTTTCACTTGATATAAAAAGAATGAAAGATAATAATGGAATGATGGATTATAATAAATGCGTTCTGACATTAAATGATATCTACACAAAAGGGTATCAACTTTTTAAAATACTTGATAATAAATTTTTTATATGTGAGCTCTTCAACACCATCGTTCATGAGCTTCGTCATTTAAAACAATTTTTAAGTTATGGAGATGATTTGCATCCATTAGTCAGAGATTGTGCTGCAATACAGAAAGATTGGGATGTTTCTGAAGCCATGGACGATTTTGCTTATGGCTGCAACCCAACCGAGCTTGATGCAAGATATTATGCCTATAAAACACTTCAAAAGAATGACTTTTTTGAGCCTTATATTAAAAGTTTTGCTTATAAAAAGACGGAATCATATTTTTTAAACAATGAATACATGAATTTCCCAGAACTTTTGAAAGACGATTCTATAAGGAAATTGAAAATTCATAAAGATAGTTTAAAAAATATTGTTTCAACTGTCAAATCAATAGCCCTTAAAAATGGACTTACCTTTGTAGGAATGGCAAAGAAAAATGACAAACATATCACATCTTGGAAGGAAAATTTAAACAACATCACACTTGCAGGACATATAAGTGCAGAAATTGCTCCAGATTTCTTTGAAGAAAATTTTACAAAAATTCGCAATCCAAAAGATGTTGAAGCAAAAATGAAACAAGAATGTGAGCACTTTGACACCTTCTATGACCTTGTAAATGAATATTCTTTTACAAAAGCATTTGAGATAATAACTGACACTCTCAATTTAAATCAAGCGCAAGAAAATAAAGAGGCACAGAAAGCATCTAAAAATTCATCTGATAATGAAAACAACTGTGAAATTGAAAACTATTATGAAGATGAAGATGAAAATTTTGAAATTGAAAACTAAGCCTTGAAGATGACTTTTAATATTGAAAATTACTTTTAATGTTTATTGCTGAAAATGAATTTCAATGCTAAAAAGCACTGACCGCCAAAGCTGATTTATTTAAATTACAACAAAACCAAAGCTAAATTATTTAAATTATAATAAAACCAAAGCTAAATTATTTAAATTACAACAATAAAAAACTTATTTAATAAGAGGTATACATGAAATTAAAAAATATCTTTATGAGGATAAGATATGCTATCATCCCCTTTCTTATATTTGCGATAATATTGTTTCTATCCTTTTTTGGGATGGAAATGCTTTATAATGCAGGCATAATCAATGCCTCTCAATATCACATTTCTATATTTGATGAATATATCCCTCTTGTCCCACACTTTATCTATGTCTATTATTTGACTTTCCCGCTTGGAATTTTTCTGTTTTTCTATCTTGCTTATACAAACAAAAAAGCATTTTATAATCTTTATGTCACACTTGTAATATGTTTTATAATTTCAGGGCTAATATATTTCTTTGCAGAAACCATATTGACAAAACCTGATTTTGAACCTTCAACCTTTACAGAAAAACTTGTTGTTATGACATGGGGAGCCACCGCTCCGGTAAACAATTTTCCTTCTCAGCACTGCTTTATGGCAATCGCAATCATCATTGGTTGTCTGACTGCAAACGGCAAAGGCAATGAAAGAAAGATGAATAAGATTTTCATCTATGCAGCAATCATCATTTCAATTCTTATTTGTATGTCAACTGTGTTTACCAAACAACATTATTTCCTTGACATACTTGCATCTTTTGACATCATGCTTATTGTATATCCAATAGTCAGAGTTTGCCATACAGGCGATAAACTTAAAGACTGGCAGGAAAAGAGGGCTGAAAAAAGAAAGCTGAAAAAGATTGAAAACAAATTGAAAAAGGGTGAAGATAAAGCCAAATAAGAAATTTTAAGTTCAATCGTTTTTATTAAACAAAAACATATTTTTAATAAAATTTATTTGAAATTAAAAAAGAAATTAATATAAACAAAAACATATTATTAATAAAATTTTGATAAATTAAAAAATTGTTTAAAATAAAACTTAATTTAAAAAAACAAAAAAACCACGGAAGTTTCCGTGGTTTTTTCTGCCAATCTGCCAATTTGATGTTTTAAAATTGTATTATTGATTTCAATAATCAATTTAAATTTCAATTCAGCATTATTGATTTGCAAGTTTTTCAAGCTTCTTCTTTCTTCTTATTGTAAGAAGGATGATTAAAAGCACGATTAAGATAATCACAAACACAAGCACGCAAACTACAATAATAATTATTGTAAATGATTGTTTGTCAACATTAAATCTTGCATCCTTTCCTATATGCCAGAAAAGACCGGTATAGGATAACTTAGGAGATGGATAGCTCTTATAATGGCTGACATTTTTGAATGTGTGTTTGCCAATATCGATTGTTCCGTCAAATGGATTTTCTTCTGTGCCGATAGGCTCCCAGAATCTGCCATAGAAGTCAATATCGTTTGTCACTTTATAGAAGCATTTGCTGTATTTTACGCCCTCTTCATTTTCTAGACCATTGTTGACAAGATATGCCATAAGAGCAAAATCTTTTGCTGAAGCCAGTCTATATGGCTCTTTTGCTGTGCCAAGGCCTGCAAATTCAGAAGCTCTTGCCTCTTCATCTGTCCAAAGAAGTCTTACAAAATGTATGTCGAATGTCAAACTATAATTAAAGTATCTGTCGATAAGTTCTTTATTTATTTGAAGAAGATTGTTTGATACATATTTCGAAACATCATAAAGTGCACCATCAACCTTCAAATAAGCTTTAAGGAAAGCATAGTTTGCATTTGGATTGATGCGAATATTATAAATATCGCCATACTTAAATACAACAGGTTTTCCACTTTCAATCTTCAAAGACTTATTTGCATCAACAGAATATTCAAGATATCCGCCTTTCAAATGTTCTTTATTATCAATTGGTTGAGATACCTTTATATTAAAGGTGATTGAAATATCCTCTTTTGTGATTGGAATTGCCAAATAAAGTGAATATTTTGTGCTGTCAATCTCAGTCAAGTCATCAACACTTATTGTATAAGTAAATACATAGCAGTCATTTATCTCATCATACACCCTATCGAACAGGCTATTGTCAAAGCCATATCCTCTTGCCTTCTTGACGCGAACAACAATTGTGTCACCAACAAGGGCTGTGAAAGGATTGTTATAATCAACAACTTTGCCATTTACCTTGACATCAAGCAATTTATGAGTATTTGCAAGAATAGAATAGTCAAAGGTTACTGCGATTGATTTTCCTTCAAAGACAGCAGTAAGATAGAGTGGTCTGTCTATAAGGCTTTCAAAGTCAAATACAATTTCGCCATTTGAATTTGGTTTGCCATAATAGATTTCCTCTGTTTTTTCATCAATCCAGTAAAGGAAATTATATCCCTTTGTTGGAGTTGAAACAAGACTTAAAAGCTTGTTTATATCATAGCTTTCGCTGATTATTCCGCCATCTTGTCTTGCAAATGAATTTCCACCATCTGCCATATTATTGTTGTTGTTTTTAACTGTGATTTTTACAATTGGATTGTATCTTGCCCGAACAATATAATCGCCCATCTCAAGAGTGAGATTGAAAGTCTTATCTTGGGCAATTTCTTCACCGCCTTCAAATTGAAGGGTGAAGCCTGCAAAAACATAACCGTCAATCTTTGGAGCTGCGAAATTAAGCACGCTTCCAACGCCTATTTCAGCATACCATAAATCATTTTGGTCAATCCATGGGTCAAAGCTGTTGATATTTGTTGCGAAAGAACGAATATTGAAGTTTTTATTTTCAATCGCCGAAACTGGGATAACCTCAACTCTCACCGATGCCCTATTGAAAATCCAACCAGCATAAAGGGTGAATGTGTCAGTTTCTGGGTCAAAGTTTCCGTCTGCCTTATATTTGCTTCCGTCATAAGAGTAGCCGCTGTGTTGCCAGCTTAATACAACTTCGCCATATCTATCGATATATTGAATTCCATAAGAATTTTCTGCAGTATAATACCCTGTGAAGGTAAAGTCTTTTTTAGAGGCAAAAATCTTGCCCTTTTCGCTTGCTGACAAGCTGTCAAGTGACCATTCTTCGCCATATCTGACTTTTTCACTCATAGTCACAGAGATATCTCTTTCAGCATCAACTACAAATTTGATTGAATATTCCTTTGGTTTAACATAGATGACAATGGTTCCGTCAGAGATAACATCATTTATTGTCATATTTGCAATGCCAGTAAAGCCTGTGCCTGTTTGAACAGGGTCTTGGCTTTCAACCTTGCTTGCAACAATATTTCCATTATCCTCGCCGCCAATCACATCATATTTGATATAACCATTTTCATCCACAACAAGTGAATAGGAAATCATTGAACTTACTGTGAAGTTTAATGAGCCACCTGTCACAACTGAAACATTGATATTGTCACCACGACTTGGGTTTGAAGAAACCAAAGCAGAAGATGTGTCAACAACAATTACACCGCCATGGACAGGCTTAATATCTTCACCTTCATTTGCAAAGATAATCTTAAGTTTGTTTTCACGTGCAGTGAATAAAACTGTAATCTTAGAATCCTCTGTTGCACCAGAGATTGCATAAATTTTTCTGCCGTTGATGTTAAGCTCATTTACAATTAGACCAACACTTGCCATTATTGAAGGTGTGAAACCATTTTTAGCTTCAACTTCAAAATACAATACCTCATCAGTATGAGAAATTAATTTATAGTTTGCACCAATCAAAAGATTGCCCTGATATTCTTTATAAACATCATCACCAAGTCTATCGCCATTTTTGTCAACCGCCCAAACACTACCACCAGCGTCAGTTCCTAAATGGTCAACATAATTTATGATAGTCCCTGCCTGAACAATCACTTCAATCTTTCCTGCCTTAAACACAATTTCAAGAGAGCTTATTGTGCTGTCAAGGTCAAGTGCAATGACAAAATTTGTGCCATCGAAATGATATTGTTCTTCATTTAAATTGATTCTGCTGCCATCAATTAAAACATAATCCAGCTCATATCCAACAGCCATATTAAGTTTAATATCAAGATTTAATCCTAAATAGAACTTAGCAGATGTAGTTCCGTTTACTTCAACTACAATGTTTTCATCAATTTGAGATGCGATGAAACCATTTTTGTTTGTTTCAGGGTTATTTGAAGTGCGTGCAGTAAGAGCGATATCTCTTGCCTTTCTTGCATAAACAGCAAAGATTTCAATTACGCCATCTTCTCCAGCCCTTTCAAGAGCATCTTTAATAGCGCTTGTAACTATATAATTGATTTCGCCTTCTGTTGAAATAACCTTTTCATCAATCATCCAGCCTGTAAACTCAAAGTTTGAAACAAGTTCTCTTTGACTAAGCACGATTGCACTTCCAAAGTCAACCTTTTGCTCGCTTTGGCAGGTAATTTCGCCATATTCTTCAAGTCCTGGCATCACGCTGACTTTAAAGTTGAAACTTCTTGCTTTTGCAAGGAAGCTTATTGCAAAGTCTTCATCAAAGCCAGACAAAGCTGCTGTGAAATGATAATATTTGTCTTCTTCAGAATAATAATTGTTTACACTGCCCTCTTCAACATAGTTGACAATTCCAGTGCTTGGCAGGCCTGCTGTATAACCATAGGCCATAACACCATAGATTACAAATCTTTCGCCCGTCCTCACCATAAAGGTGTCACCGCTGAGATTTATATTTGTTGTGCCAAAGGTAAGACGCATGAATATATCTCTTACATCACCTATTGTCACTTTAAGTATTGAAGCAACGCCATCAACTGTGATAACCGCATTGCCGGTGAAGTCTTCCCATTTCACAGAAAGTGTTTTTCCGTCTTGAGAAAGCTCTGTTGTAAAGCTGCCTTCACCTCTGAAATTATAACTTGTGCTATCAAAGTTATAACCCTTCTTAGCCTTATAAATCACCTCAACATTTTGGCCAGTGCGTGCTGAAATTGTTGTCTGGCTTTCCACCTTGACTTCATCAACATACACTTCAAAGCTGTCTACATTTGAATTGAAGAGTGTAAGAGTGTTTACATTTGGCTCTAAAGTGAAATGCAATGTGCCATCTTCATAGAGATTGCTGATGACAATTCTGCCATTTATTTCCTCTATCTTTGCTTTGATAGATTTGCTGTTATAGATAAATCCATAACCTTTCTTTGCAGTGATTTCAAGGGTAAGATTATCTTGGCCATAAACCAAGGTAAAGTTTGCACCGCTTACAATCTCTTGGCCGCCAACCTTAACTGTCAAGCCTTCATCAAAGGTGATTGCAATATCATAGCTTTGGCTTATCCAGTCTGCTGTCAAGGTGATTGAATATACATTATTTTCACCTTTCTCGCCAATTGTTGCAAGAAGGTCACTTTCATTGTAAATCTTGCCATTTTTGTCAGTCCAAGCTGGCTCTCTTCCCTCAAGATATGCATTTGGGAAAGGATAGATTGCCTGGCCATAGACACCGGTAATTGTTTTTGAAGCCGCATCAGCAATCACACCTTGAGTTGGGTCAAAGGTGATTAAATAGTTTTCACCCTGCCACATTGCCATTAAAATTACCGATTGGTCTTCATTAAGGTCAATGAAAATTTGGTCAATTAAATCTTTAAGTGGATTTTCATCGAGAAGATTTTCTTGATAAGAATATCCTAAAAACTTATATGTGCCTTCACTAACAGCCAATACTGGCAGGTCATCTCTTGTGATATTTGCAAGAGCGAAATATCCAAAAGCTTGATTTAGTGAATTATTATCAACTCTGTTTGTGAATTTTGGCATATTAAAGTCGATATTGAAATTGATTATAATATCTTCAAAGGTGACAACAAGCTCAATTCTTGAAGCAATCTTATCAAAGGTTATTGTCCCTTTATTTTTGTTTGTATCAGACAGATTTTTGTCTTCTGACTGGCCGATAGCAAGATTGTAAGACCTAATCTTGTATCCGCGATTTCCTGTAATTTCAATTTGAAGGTCACTGAAATATTCAACATATTGTTTTCCATCAGTTTCGCTTAATGCATAAACTGGATTTGCTGTAATTGCAATATTTTGAATTTGCTCACCTGTGATATCGATTTCATATTTTTCAATCTCCCAAACAGCATAGATTGTAAGATTTACATTATCTTCTTCACTGCTTAGAGAAAGTTCTCTTAATACGCTTTCGATATTGTCTTTGTCAAAGGCGATATAACCTTCACCCTGTTTAATCTTCCAGCCAGAGAAGCTATACCCCTTTCTGGTTGGTGCTTTGAATGTTTTTAAAATGTCTTCTCCACTTTGGTTGTTTGGATAACCAACAATGAATGTTGCATTATCGCCTGATGGAAGCAATCCGTCTTCAACAAATCTGCCTCTTGTGACAAGGTCGATATGTTCGGTGCTTGCATTTACAACAACATTGATTGTAAATGCTTTGATAGTGCCTGTGACATTATCTTTGACAGTATAGTTTGCCGCGTCAGCGCCACCAAGCACAATGACAACCTTCTTGTCCTCTCCAACCTCAGCAGTTTGATAACCGCCTTTTGCAAGGTCGATTGCAACCAAGTCACCATTTAAGATAAATTGGTCTATATTTGTGTTAAGGTCCTCTGGAAGGAGGGTTGTTTCATCATAATTTTTGATAATTTCAAGGCTTGATAGGTCAAGCTCCAATGCTGAAACATTGATTGAAACTTCATATCCCTCTCTTTGCAGATTTGTAAAGTTTTCAGAAGTAAATACAAATTTAATTGTCTTTCTTCCTGCCTTTAAGTATCCGCCACTTGAAAGGTCGCCTTCGCTTATTACAACTGCTGAAGCTTGCACATAACCATTCTTGACATCTTCAGTAATGCCACCTATTGAAAGGATATAACCCTTTGTCAAAGCAAAAGCTTCATTTATTGTAAGGTTGTTATTAAATTGTCCATAAACAAATTCTGTTTCATTTATGCTGAATATTACACTTCCGCCGTCTACAGCAATGATTTCACCATAATAGGTCACATCGGCAATGCTATAGTTTAAGGCAGCACTTCCTGCCAAAGTCACGCCAGAAAGTTTAATATTTTGACCAACAGTCACCTGAGTATATCTTCCGCTGATATATACTTCATCGCCATCAACAACGCCCTCAAAGGTCACGTCATTTTTGCCAATTGCATCATTTCTGTTGAAATTTTTGGCTATTGACAATACTTCAAGTCTTTTCTTTTCAACTTTAAGTCTTGAGATAGACTTGTCAACAAACTCAATACCTGTATAATCAAAGTCTTCAACTTCATTTAAAGTCACACTCAATGGATAGTCGCCGGCATTTGCACTTATGTTTTCAAAAGAGAAATTGATAAGTCTGATATGGTCTTGTTTTGCATCATCAGAAATATAAACCTTTTCAACTTCTTCTCCATTTACAGAAAGATAATAAAGGTCAAATTCAACCTGGTCAAGCAAGGTATCGTCATTATAAAGTGAAAGAATAAATTTGTTGTTCTCAACAGTGACCACCTGTCTGTTTACTGCAAGAGAATTGTAAACATAACTTGGTCTTTCTTTAAACTCTATCTGCAGATTTGCATTTGGAGTTTCAATCACAAGATAAGCCTCAAAACCAGCAAGATTAAGTTTATAGTTGTTTTTGTCAGCATCCTCAATAAATTTAGGATTTATTAGAAGATAGCTTCCAACTGCCCCGCCACTTTCTCTTTCAAAAAGGATTTCCACAATTTCGCTTTCGCTATCATGTTCAATCTCAATGTCATAGCTAAGGACTGGGTCGTTTGTTCCGACATATTTTATAAATTCAATCTGGTCATTATAATTTTTAAGGCTGATTGTGTATTGCTTGATTGTAAGCTCTTTATCAATTGTAATTTCATCATTTATAAATTGATAAACATTTTGCAATTTGCTATCAACAGTTGCCCTTATTGTATAAGTGCCTGCATTTCTAAGCACTGAAATTTGATTGTTTTTATCAAGAATATTGATATAGAAATGATATTGATTGTCCATAGAGTTGTCAATCTTTGGCAATGATTGAAGGTTTACCTCTTTTGATTCGTCATCCATTTCAAGGAGGATTGACACATTTTGGACGCTATTGTTGTAAGTCAAGTTTTGATTTACAATATAGAAGTTTATCATTTTTTTGTTTAATATAAGTTTAATATCACAAGTTTTTGTCAATCTTTGGTCGCCAAAGCCATCATTATAAGTAAGTGTAACTGAAATTTGATATTTTCCAGTCAAATTGGCACCAGCCAAACCATTTTCATCTTTAATCACAAAGGATGCGTTGTTTGCGTTGTAAGCAAAAGAGGTTTTGCCGTCAACGCTTGTCATAGAAGCGGTAATAGAACTTCCATTTGGTGCATCAACTGTTACAAAAGAAGATAAGTTTTGTTCAATTTCACCTGCATTTGCATACAATGCAATTTCACTGTAAGAATTAAAATCAAATTCGTCAAATTTCCATTTAGCGGTAATATACTCAACAGAGCAAGAGTTTTTAACCGAGAATGAAGTCCAAAGTGGGTCAAAAGTAATATCAAGCCTGCTGTTTGATGGTTTGTTATAACCATTGAATGTAAGATATCTTCCTTCTTCATGGATTGGATTGCTAACCTTTAATATATTATCAGCAACAGAAACATAGATGATTTCATTTAATTCATTGTCGCCATTTGTGCCGGTATTGTAATTTACAAACACCTTTACCACATCGGTAAGCACTGCTGTCAACTCATTGTTTTGACCATCGGTGACAGAAGGTGAAATGGTTGTTGACCAACCGCTTTCCTGCCAAGTTTCAAACATTGCATCAAGCATTGAAACATTTGGATTATTTGTCCATGTCAAAAGTTTTAAACCATTCATTGCCTCGTCACTTAAAATAATATTAAGTCTGACAGAGAATGGATAAATTGCCATAACTTCGTCATTTACAAAAAGTTTAAGATTGTTTGTGCCATTTCCTGCATAAGAGAAAATGATGTCATTTCCTACTTGGATACTGCCCTGATTTGTGTTTGGAAGCTGATATGGCTTGCCATCAATAATCAGGTTTGAAAGCTCAATTCTTCCACTTTCGCCAAGATACTGACTTGCAAGTGTGTCATTAAGTTTTCCTTGGCTTGAAAGAAGGTATGCAAGATTGTATGTATAACCCTTTGCAGAGCCAATCTCTTTCAAGATAAATCTTGAGTCACCATGGTTGTTGTAATTTGCAATGTTCCATTCAAAATTGCTTTCAAAGTCATTTGCAAACTTAAGCCCATAGATTGTGAAGATGTCTTTATCTTGATTATAATCTTCCTTTCCGGTATACACAGCAGCATCATTTACAAGAAGCATGATTTTGTCAAAGGTATAACCAAAAGTTTTGCCATTTGCAAAGTCGCCGGTAAAATTCAATTTATCAACATTTTCATAAACTACAGCATTGATATTGTCAAATCTGTAGGCAGAGCCATTAGGGAAATGGATGGTAAATTTTGCCTTTTCAATAGTCAATACATTTTCAAGAAGGATATAATATTGTCCCTCTTCTTCAATCACATTTGAAATAAGCTCAAAATAATTCAATTCTTCATTGCCCAAAATTGGTCTTTCAGGGTTGAATTTAAATTTCAAATTCTTTTTATCTCTTGAAGAAGCACTTGCATTATAGTCACCTTCAATAGCAAAATCGGTGAAATAATCATCAAGCACGCCAATTGAATACTCGCTTAAATTGCCAGAATTTGCTTTATTGTCGCCCTTCCAGTTGAATTTAAGCATAAATTTTCCATAATTGTTTGCAGCTGATGGTGTCCACGCATTTGAACCATTATATACAGAAGCAAAATCATTTTCAAAGAAGTGCAATTCATTCTTCACCATATTAAAGCTGAGAATTCTGCTTGGCGAAGCATACTCGATTGAATACGCACCCTCTTCATTATATTTTGTAAGGGTATCTTTCACATCAATTACAAATTTAATAGTATAAGCTCCACTTAAATTGAGATTATTTATGTTAAATTCTTTGATGTTTTCAAATACCATTTCCTCTCCGCCATTTGCAGAAAGGATAAATTTGAAACCAACAATTTGTTCACCATTATTTAAAATTGGTTTTCTTGAAATGTCAATTCCATCCTCAACATGATTTCCGCTTGCTGCGGCAGAAATTATATTAAAATCATTTAAAAGATAGAAGTTTCTTATGTCCCTAGCCTCTTCTGTGAAATTGATTTCACTCTTTGTCGCGCCTTGCTCATCCTTTATCCATGTAGGCACAATAAATGAGTCGCCAGTTGTAAGGTATTTATCTTGTGGTTTAAACATTGTCACAGATTGGCCTGCATTGCCTGCAATAGACCAAAGATTTTTGTCTTCTGTATAACCATATCTATTTACCACCAAAACTTTATCTTCAATAGCTTTGATGATGTTTGTCGCTGGATTATTATACTTGACATTAATAGCAATTCTCCCATCTATGATTTGACCATAGTCATTTGTGTCAAGGTTTTCATTCCAGTCATATCTATAATAATTATTTTCAGAGTTTTCAAGGAAGACATAATAATCTGCCTCTTCTCTTATGGTGTTGATAAATATGTTGTCATCACCAGTGTTTTCTTTAAATTTATATTCCTCTTTGATAAACAACTCAAATATTTCAGGAGTGATAGTAATCTTGTTTGCCTCACCATCACCAAGACTTTCAAAGCAAATTTCCTCAGAGTTTTGCCAGATTTTATATCCTTTTGCATAATAACCAAAGATTGTTTGACCTGAAAGTGTAGTTCCATTTATCACATAAGTCGCAAGACCATTTTTGTGATTTGGAGCAGGAGTTGTTGTGTAATAAATTGTGTCACCAATAGAAAGTCCTGTCTTGCCAGTTGATGAATCACTCACGATTGTGCTTCCGTCAATGATTGCACTATAAGAAATCAACTGCCAGTTTGCAATAAGCTCTACCTCAGCCCTTCTATGCAAGTCATTTTCAGCAAGCATATTCCAGTTTTGGAAACCATCACTGTTGATATCATTTATTATCGCACCATTTTCTTTTGCCAGTTTAAACAATTGGTCCCAACCAGAGCCAGAAATGGTGTATGTGATATTTCCATTTTCATCAATCACTACATTACCAAAAGAAACAAAAGTTCCGCCATCAATTGTCACGCCGTTTGGTCTATAACCATTAAATTTATATCCCAAATTATAGAATGCAAATCGGCTTAAACCGATAATTTGATTATAAACAATGTTCTGACCTGCCTTTACCATATGCAAAGCATTGTCATTTACTTCGGTAAATCTTCTGTCAGCATCGTCAAGAGTTCCGTTTTCATACAACTTACCAAAACCGGCAGCACCGGCATTATAGCTTGCAGAGACAGTTCTTCTTCCCACCAACGCGGCTATTGAATTGTTTACATAACCATTTTCTTTATCTGCACCAAGCTCGGCTATCTCGCCAACAAAATCACTGTTTGTCAAAAGACCATTGAAATTGCCTTCAGAGTCAACATTGACCATTTTGCCATTTTGCAGATACCAACCAAGAAGATAGAACTGAGAGTGGATTGAAATGCTATCAAGTTGGTCAGAGCCATTTGTCAAAGAAAGCTCGCCATTGGCACCAATCTTAAAGGTAAGCCCTTCAATTGTGTATTGAAGCAATGCCTTATCCTCAAGTCCCAAATACCCTTCTTCATTAAGCACATGCACCTTGTCAATCAAAAGATTTACAGAGCGGTATTCAAAGAAGATTTTAATTTTTGTATCATATCCACCAAGGGTCAATTCAAAGTTTTCATCACTAATTCCAGGATTTTCAGGCTCAACTAAAGAGCTGTTTGTAAATCCTTCCTTTTCCCATTGCTCTGGGTTTGCACTATTTTGATATCTTACCTTCACCTTGCCATCTTGATAGAGTTCATACCCTGCATAACTCAAAACACCCTTTCCTGTGCTGTTAAGCTTAAAACCAAAATTATAAGTTCCGCCACCAGGAATCAATATGCTTGGAGATTGAGATGCAAAGCCAAAGCTTGCATTGCTGAAATATCTATCAGCAAATTCAGGTTTGATTTGGTCAACTGATGCCTCTGGTATAACAGCAACCTCACCTTCAGATGGTTTCACCGCAGTAAGATTGCTTCCTGCATAGTATTCTATATTAATATCATATTTTCTTTGCTTATAATAAACATCAACTTGGTATATAGGGTCATCACTATCATGAGTAAATGCCTTTCTAAACATCATATCTACAGATGAGCCTCTTGTCCAATAATACTCATCAGGATACTCACCTTTTTCAGGTTTTTCTGGGTTATATAATGTGATAGTTTTTGGATATTCAGCCCTTGCTGAAGCCCCGCCTAAGTCAACCTCTTGAGAGGAAGACTGACCTTTATACTCAGAAATCACAACCTTATGTGCTTCATATTTGCCACTTCTTGTTGATGCAATTTCGCCTTTAATTGCCATACCAACAAGCTCACCTGTCACATTCTGATACTTGGTTGCACCATTGATTGTCACACCAATTCCAGTCATGTCATCAAGTGGTTGAACGTTTACCATATTATCTTGTTCGTCAAAATCATTTTTATAAAGATTGATTGCAACCTTTGTTTTGATATCGCCAATGTATGGTCTGAATGTATTTGAATATTCTTTTGTATTATTCAAGTTCACATCCCAAACATTAAAGAAATCTTCCTCAGGGTTTTCAGCACCCCATACACCTTGATTTGGATAGCTTATTTTATAGGTGGTAAAGCCGGACTCATTTTCGCCATCATTTGCCTTCATAAAATTGTCTGTTTCAACATTAAGAAGATATCTATCAACCGTTCCAACCGCAGTTCCGACAGATATGGTCAAGTTTATGCTATCACCTTTCCTCATCTGTAAAATATAACAATTGCTTCCATCTTCCTTTATCACCGGTCTTTCAAATACACCTTCTTCATTTTCAATGCCATTAAATATAGCATCAGGATAAGTCGCAATACCATTTTCATCTATAAATATTTCATTATTTTTATCAAAAGGCTTTCCTTTTCCGTAATAAATAACAGCTGAAGGATAATCTACCAAAATATTTCCTTGATTATCATAAAATAAGTTGTTGTTTTTGTCTACTGCATCGCCATTCTTATTAAGATAAATTCCGTCTTCAATAAAGTAAGAAATATCTACTGTATCGTCCACCATATGTGGTGTCACATCAACATAAGTCCAGTCTCTTTCAATGACCAAAATTACATGACCACCAGGTCCAACAACATTGTTTACATTGACAATATACTCTTTTTCTTTAGCAAAAGCTGCCCTTTCATTATAAGTCCTTTCCCCACCAGGCAATGGAATAATTTGGTCATCTTCATTATCTTTATCTCTTACACGACCAGCCTCTATTAATACTGAATTATAACTATCATTATTTTTTGTTTCACTTCCGTCATAATCATAACCTTTGCCTGTCATATTGGTGAAACTTGGATAAGCACCCAATCTCACATTTGCCTTGTTATTGACAATTTCAGGAGTTTTTGTGTATGTATGCATACTAGGGTCATAACCAGAAGCTGAAACAAGTTTATATCCTTGAGCAAGAGTTATTTTAAAGGTATAATTATCACTGCCTTCAGCAAAGTTTGCAGAGTTTTCATAGATAATTCCCTCTTCAAGCATACCAGCACTTGCTTCTTTTATTCCTTCAATCTTTGCAACTCCATTTTCATCATGTGCAACAAAACCTTTCATTTTGTCAACTGATGAAAAATTTTCGGCCATCTTGCCGCCCTCTTCAGAAGAATAGGCAAATTTAATACCAAAATTTCTTTGAATTTTATCATTATAATTCCATGTTAAGAAATATCTCTCATTGTCGTTTATATAACTATCTTTATAGTCATCTGCAGTTTCAATATTTACTGCAGTTTTTGTATTATCAGGGTTTATAATTTTATAAAATTCATCAAGTTCATATCCTGCCCTCTGCAAAAGCCCAGGATGCTCTTCAAAGATTTCGCAGAAAGGAGTATCGTATGGGAACGTAAGAGTTTCATATGAACGAGAACTAGAATATCCATAATCAAAAGTAGTATTAATAGTTGCCTCTTCATAACTTATATCAATTCCCATAGGGCTTACGAGGTAAGCATTATAAGGGGCCTCACCTTGGTCTATTAAATCTTGGTCGTATAAAACATTATTCTCTAAATTTTCATCTGAATTATCATCAAGGTCTGTCCCTGGCTTAAATGCAAACATAAACAATTCTTGACTTTTATATTCTGTCCTAAAAGAAGCTTTAAAACCAGGTTTGATTACATAAACTTCATTTTCATTTGTTGTTTCTATTCTAAGCTTTGGTGCAGAGGCATAATGAATGTTTGACCTAAGCATATAAGGCTTTTCATTTATTGGCACTACTTTTGTCAAATTTGTATTATTTTCACCTCTATAATAAACTACTTTAAACAAAGTTCTAAGAGTTTTGCTGTCTGAGTCAGGGCTTCTGTCATACCATTTTTCATTGCCTATCTTAAATTCACCCTCACCAGCATTATAAACACCAACATAAGTATCAAAACTATCAGTAATAACAGTTTGAAAATATTCGGTAATATTTTTGCAAATAGGAGTCTTACCATCAAAGCTATTTCCGGCATAGAAATAACTTTCATTATCCCCACTACTTTCAATTTTACCAATAGGAGAAAGTTCTTTGTTGTTTGTGCCGGTTTTTGAGGTAGATTTATCAAAGCAGTTTATTATGTAACTACGATTTGTTGAACCAACAAGTGTCCCGCAATTTGCATTTGTTGATGATGAAACGATTGTGTTTGACCCGCCAATTACCAAATCACAAATTGTTGCTTCTGAAATTTTACCAAAAAGCCCAAGATTTACATTACTGTTACCCTCAGACGATGTCACATCGTCAATGGTTATATTTGAAATTGTGTGGCCATTACCATAAAAAACACCTGCAAATTCACTATTAGAATTTCCAATTGGTGTCCAAAGAGAGCCACTTAAATCAAGGTCCGCTTCAAGTGAATATATCCCCATTCTAAAAGGGTTTTCCATAAATACATCTTGATTTCCTTCATTATCACTTATAAAAGTAATAGGAGGCAACTTCCCTTCAATACCCAATAATTTTAACTGCATCTCTTGCTCTTCAAGTGCACTCTCATATTCTTCTTGAGAATTAAAATCTTCTCTGACAATTGGGGCCATAATTTGACAAATATCATTTCCCCAGCTTATCCAAAAAGCCACCTCAGCAAGTTGCTCGGCTGTTGTTATGACCATAACATTCTTATGTCCAAAACGCTCTTGATTAAAATATTCACTTCCAAAAAGAGCACTATTGTTTTGAGCATTGATGTCTTTATATTGGTAATAATGCTCTACAAAAGACTCTCCTTCATAAACATACTCATTATAGTCATTGTTATAAATCTCTTCAAATATGGCATTATAAGTCTCACCTTGAGTATGTTCACTTATATATTGCTCATAATTCAAAGCATCAGAAAACCCGACTTTTAATTTTGGAAACAAACAAAAACTTCCTGCCATAAACAACACCAACAGGAAGAAACAAATACTTTTACTCATTTTTTTCAACATAACTGCCTCCTTTTTTGCACAACACTGAAAGCCAAAAAACAAATACACCAAAGCAAGCCTAATATATTTATATATTATACAAAATTATTTTACATAAGGCAAACAAAAATATACAAATTATCAAGAAATTAATTTATATTTCGACAAAAATATTTTTCTGGTTTTTATTTTTTTATGATAAGTTTCTTAAAGATTTAAAATATGACAAATTTTGACAGAATAAAATCTTAATCACTACATTTTTTCTCTATTCTCTTTTATACGCCAAACACATCATTTCTTTTTTTTCTGTCCTTCAATTCTCTCTTTTTTCTTGATATTTTCATTAAAGCATACAAACCTCACTTTCTCTTTCTTAATTACTTACAAACAAAAACCTCTCAAAAAATTTTTTATCTCTCTTTTATTCTTTGCCCACCAAATAGCCTCGTTCTAATTCTATTCTAATCAAACCACATAGCCCTCACTTTCTCTTCTCTCAAAATCTCACATCTGTTCAAAAGTTCTTCTTTCACCAACAAAACATTCATTGACATTATCGCTTGACAATGTTTTGAAATATGTTTACACTATAAAAAAGAGGAAAAATATGAAAGATATTATTTTAACAGGTGATAGACCTACAGGAAACTTACATTTAGGTCATTATATAGGCTCACTTAAAAAGAGGATAGAACTTCAAGATGAAGGCAATTATGAAAAATATTATGTCATGATAGCAGACACACAGGCACTGACCGACAATGCGCAAAACGTCGATAAAGTAAAAAACAACATCATTCAGGTTGCAATCGACTATATTTCGGCAGGAATAGACCCTTCCAAAGTCAAGATTTTTATTCAATCTATGGTCAGCCCACTTCATGAATTTACATCATACTTTATGAATCTTGTCACACTATCAAGACTTCAAAGAAACCCAACCATCAAGGAAGAAATCAAACAACGTGGCTTTGAAACAAGTCTGCCAATCGGATTTATAAATTATCCAATCTCTCAAGCGGCAGATATCCTTGCCTTTGGCACAACAATTGCCCCTGTTGGTGGCGACCAGTTGCCAATGTTTGAACAGGCAAGAGAGATTGTCCAATCTTTCAACAATACCTATCAGCCAAGCGAAGAGATTTTTGTTATGCCAAAAGCGATAGTTTCAGAAAACAAGGCATTTCAAAGACTTCCAGGTCTTGACGGAAAATTGAAGATGTCAAAATCTGCAGGAAATTCAATCTATCTTTGCGATGATACAGAAACAGTCAAAGAAAAGGTGATGAAGGCATACACAGATGCAAATCATATAAAGGTGACCGACCCAGGTCAAATTGAAGGAAATGTTGTTTTCACCTATCTTGATGCCTTTTCAAAGCCAGCACATTTTGCAATGTTTCTGCCAGAATATAAAAATTTAGAAGAACTTAAAAACCATTATAGACGAGGCGGCCTTGGCGATGTGAAGGTGAAAAAGTTTTTAATAAATGTGCTTGAAGATTTTCTTTCACCAATAAGAGAGAAAAGAAAACAATGCCTAAATCATATTGACGACATTTACAATATGCTGTTTGAAAACTCTCGTCAGGCTTCAATAGACGCAAATGCACGTCTTGAAAAAATGAAAGATGCAATGGGCTTAAATTATAAAAAGTTTTTAAAATAAACAAATTAAAAATAATTTTTTACACAAAATAAAACTGCCTAGCTATTATTTTTATCATCTATGCTTAAATTTGATTTTAAAAAAGCTTGTAAAAAAAAGGTTTAAAAAAATTTAAAAAACTTTAAAAATCAATTTAAAAATTTTAGAAATTAATATAAAACCATTACAAAAAACAAAATAAAATCAGTTTAAAATCAATTTAAAAACATTATAAAATTAATAGTTAAAAACAATATAAATCATAAAATAAATACAAAATTTATTAAAAAGAGGTGAAAAATGACAAAAAAACTGCAAAAATCGACCATTTTTACCATATTATTTACATTTATCCTTATTTGCACTTCCTTTCTTCTTGTCGGATGTTTCAATAAAGTTGTCTATCCTGAAAGAATTGAATTTGAAAGTCCAAGCATAGAAATGTATTTAAATCAGGTTAAAACAATAGAACTGAATGTTTATCCTAAAAAAGCAAAAAACTATAAATTAAAATGTTCAAGTTCTGACACTTCAATCATCTCTTTTGACAGATATTCAAACATGGTTGCAAATAGTTATGGAAAGGCAACAATAACCATTGAGGTAGTAGACACAAACATTTCACAAAGCATGGAAGTCACAGTAAATGACGGAAAAATTGCATATATAGAGGCAAGATATCCTTCTTCTGCCATTTACTATTTCACAGGCGAGAGGATAGACCTAAAAGATATTGAGGTTTATGGTGTATATCAAAGCAGAGAAAAAGAGGATAAGATAGACCTCAGCCAGTGTGTGATAGAACATCCTACCTATGCTGAAGATGGCGCAACAATTAAAATAACTTACAAAGATTTAACCACAATAGAAATTCCACTTATCGTCCGAGAAGATAGGATAATAGAAATGAATATTGACTCTCTTCCAATCAAAACCAGCTATTTCATTGGCGAAAAATTTGATAAGACAGGCTTAGAAGTTTCATTAAAATATTACAGCGGAAGGGTAGAAAAAATTACCAATTATCAAATAGACAAAGAAACAATTGATGTGGGCGACAAATTTATAACAATCACCTATCAAGATTTCACAGAAAAGATTTCAATTTCAGCAAAGGCAAAGAAGATTGTCAATTCTTTTAAAGAACTTCAAGATGCAATCAATGAAAATGTTGACAGCATAATGCTTGCAAATGGTGCCAATTTCAATACTTCAACTCCACTAATCTTAGAAAACGCAAAAAATATCACAATCTTTTCACAGAAGAAAACTGATTCATTAAACGGAATTGATATTATTCCAATAAAAATTGTTGGGAAGATTGAAAATGTCAGATTTATAAATCTTACACTTTCATCAATCGGTGACAACGCAGCTGAGCATATGATTGATTTGTCCCAGTGCACAGGCGGCTCTGTAACTTTCAAGGATATGACATTCTCTGCCTCTCAACAAAATGCCCTCTTACTTCCAATTGATGTCGACCTTTCAACAACTTTCAATAATTGCACCTTTAAAGAAAATGCTTAATTGAAAAACTTTTAATAGCTTTTAAGTTTAAACAATTTAGCAAAATTAAATATAAAATTACTAAAATATCATGAAAAAACATGAAAAAATTGCAAATTTTTACAATTTTTCACTATTTTTTGATAAATCTCACAAAATTATATTAAATTATCACGATTTATTATTAAATTTCACAAAATTATACTCACGAAGTTCCTGCCTATCTTGCCTTTCAAAAGAAAGCTCTTATGTTACTCATTCCTATCTTGCGTCCTTAAAAAATAAAAAAACCTTTCTTACTTTAAGAAAGGTTTTTTGTGTTTGCTACATTTCAATTTCAAAGCCTTATAATATTGCAATCAATATCAGGCTCATCAAAGTCTGTGCAGGTGATAATTGTTTGAGCTTTGGATGTAAACTTTAAAAGCTTCTTTCTTCTTTCATTGTCAAGCTCGCTAAACACATCATCAAGCAGTAAAAGAGGTTCTTCACCCGTCCGCTCTTTGATAATTTCAAGCTCTGCAAGTTTTAATGATAAAGCACAAGTTCTCTGTTGTCCTTGTGAGCCAAAACTTTTCACTTCAACTCCATTTAGATATATGTCAATTTCATCTCGATGCACACCAAGTGATGTATAACCTAATTTAAAATCCTTTTCAAGATTCTTCTCAAGCCCCTTCATCATCTTTTTGGCATAATCTTCACCTTCAAAAGAACTCTTATATACAATTTCAATCTTTTCCTTCCCGCCAGAAAGATAGTCTTGTGCCTTTTCAGCAAATGGCGAAAGTTCTTCTATAAGCTTCGCCCTCTCTTTATATATCTTTTCTGCAAGGTCAGATAATGCCCTATTCCAAATATCAATGGTGTCAATTAGCACACTTTTATCGCGACTGGTCTTTAAAAGTTTATTTCTGTTTGCAAGCACCTTTTCATATCGACCCAATAGATAGAAATAACTTTTGTTTGTCTGACTTAGGATGATATTCATAAACCTTCTTCGCTCTTCAGGGCTGTTTTTAATAAGTCGAAGTTCATCAGGTGAAAAAAACACTGCATTGACCGAGCCAAGAAGCTCACCAATTCTCTTTATTCCTATTCCGTCTATTTTTATCGCCTTCTTTCGCATAGAAGAAAAAAACATCTCTATCTGAACATCCCTATATTTTTTCTCAAACTCACCGCAGATATAACCGTTTTCTTCACCCCACCTAATCACATCTTTTTCTTTAGAAGTGCGAAAACTTTTTCCAATAATCATGAAAAAAACCGCCTCAAGAATGTTGGTTTTTCCTTTTGCGTTTTTACCAACAATGACATTTACATTGGGCGAAAAAACAAATTTGCTGTCTTGATAACTTCGAAAATCTTTAAGCACTAAGTTTTTTATTTGCATAGTTTTATTTTATCAAAAAACAATTTTTTTTTCAATCTTTTTTTTATAATATTTAGCTAAATTTAAAAAGGTAAATATTTGTATTCTCACTTGACTTTTTTGGAAAATAACTTTATAATAAAAAGGTAAATTAGCTTTAAAAAAATATAAAAAAATAATTTTTATTTTCATAGCAATAAACATGATAAATATAAAAAATTGATAATTTAATAAATTTTTGATTTTTTAATGATTTTTTGCGGTTTTTTGCAGTTTTTTATTGTTTTTTAAGATATTTTCAGCTTTTTTTGAAATATTTTTTAAAATTTAAGCAAATTTATCAAAATTATGATTTAATAATTTTTAAACATACTCATCATAAAAAGGAAAAAATATGAAAGATTTATCTACTCTTTGGAAGGCTGTCCTTGACAAACTTGAACTTACCGTATCCAATGTTTCATTCGTAATGTGGTTTAGACCAATAAAAGTTGTTGACTTTGTCGACAATAAAACATTAATTTTATCTGCAAACACAACTTCTGCTAAAAATCAACTTTCAAGAAATTATTTTGACAAGCTCTCATCTGCTGTCAATGATATTTTTGGTGCTGATATAATTATTGAAATTCTTGACCCTGCTGAAGAAATTGAATATATAAGCTTGCATGGCGACAAAAACTCACAAAAAGAGGTTAATCTTACAAAAAATCCTTTCAATCCAAAATATACCTTTGATAATTTTGTCGTTGGCGATTCAAATAAGTTTGTTTACACTGCCTGCCGCGCAGTTGCTGAACATTCCGGCGTAAAATTCAATCCACTTTTCATCTATGGAGGCTCTGGACTTGGAAAAACGCACCTTTTACACGCAATAGGAAATTATTATAAAGAATATTTCCCTACTCTAAATGTCATGTATGCCACCTGCGAACAATTTGCAAATGATTATATAGAATCGCTTGGCTCATCAGCTAAAAACAAAGCAGTACTTGAATTTAGGACAAAATATCGCAACTTAGATGTGCTTATGATTGATGATATTCAATTTATTTCAAAGAAAACATCAACACAAGAAGAATTTTTCCATACTTTTAATGAACTTTATCAAAATTCAAAACAAATCATCATTACTTCTGACCGTCCACCAAAGGAAATAGAAACTCTTGCAGATAGACTTCGCTCTCGTTTTACAAGCGGTCTTATCCAAGATATTCAGCATCCAGAACTGGAAACCCGTATAGCCATTTTAAGAAAAAAATGCCAGATTGAAAAATATTCAATCGATGATGAGGTAATTGACTTTGTTGCCGAAAGGGTAAGCTCAAACGTCAGAGAACTTGAAGGTATGCTTGCTAAGATACACTTTCTGGCAAACCTTTCAAATAAGGATTCTGCCGGGATGGCAGAGGCTTATGAGGCTTTTAATGGCCAACTTGAAGAAGAAAAAAATGAAGGCCTTTCAACAGACGATATCATTGACACAGTTTGCACCTATTTTGACATCACAAGACAAGATATTGTGGGCAAAAAGAAAAGCAAAGATGTTGTAGAACCAAGAATGATTGCCATATATCTTATCAATGAAATTCTTGAAATTCCACTTGTATCAATAGGCAAAATTTTCGGCGGTCGCGACCATACAACAATCATGCATTCTCGCGATAAAATTTCTGATGAACTTAAAACATCACACAAAATTCAAGGATTTATCAGCGAAATTAAGAAATTATTATCACAAAAAGACTAATTTTTGAAATTTTTGTTTAATTATTTTTAATTTATCTTATCTTTTATATCTCGGTAAATAAAGATTTTTAATTATAATTTATAAGATATCACTCACATTGTTTCTACTTATCTTGCGTTTCTAAGAAAAAAACACTCATAAAATGAGTGTTTTTTATTAATCAATAATTATCTTTCTTGTTATTCATCTTTTGGGAAAATCATAACATATCGTTTTGGTTCTTCACCCTTACTAAGAGTAACAACTCTTTCATCTTCAGAAAGTGCACTATGAATAATTCTTCTATCGCTTGGATTCATTGGGTCAAGCCTTGTATATCTGCCAGACTTAGCAACCCTATCAGCCATACGCTGTGCAAGTTTTGTAAGAGATTCAACTCTCTTTTCCTTAAATCCACCTATATCAAGAAGGATTCTTTTTTCTTGTCTTCCAGTGACAGCAGCCAAAATTTTGTTGATAGCATAATAGCAATCACCTCTATGGCCAATCATATCACCAAGATTTTCACCAACCACAGAATAGGTGATATACTTTTCATCCTCAGTCACATTAATTTCAACCTGTTTGCCGGCAACTTCAAAAAGTCCTTTCAAAAATTCCATAGCATCCATGCCGACATCAGTATTTTCTTGTGACATATCAATTTCAACTTCTTCAATTTTTTCTTTTACTTCATCTGCCTCTTTTTTCAATTCAGCTTTGGCTGAATCTTCTTTTGCAACCTTATCTTCTTTTGCGTCCTTTTTTGGTTCTGCCTTTTCTATTTCTTTTTCAGAAACTTCTTTTATTGTTTCTATTTTTGAAATTTCTTCTTTTTCTGCCTTGCGTGATTCATGCTTCTTTTGATACTTTTCTTTGGCATCATCAGAAATAGTCACCATAACTTTGGCTTTTTTGAAAAGACCACCTTCATTTAAAATTTTAATATCGACATCTTCTCTTGAAGCTTTAAGTTCAAAAAGTGCGTTCTCAATAGCCTGTTCGATATTTTTTCCTGTTCCTTCTGCTGTAAACATTATTCCTCCCTCTAAGATATATTTTTAGCAAAAATACATAAAAAACTTATATTTAATCTCTTATAACTAAATTATTTTATTTTTAACAATTTTAATCAAATTCTTCAAAATTTCTCAATTTTTCTTTAATTTTATCAAATTTTATTAAATTATCTTCATTTTTCTCAAAATTTCTTGGTTTTTCCGAAAATTATTGATAATTTTTTATCATATTTATTATCAACTTATTTATTTGAAAACAAACTTCAAAATGTTTTGTCAATAATAAATATTTGAAAAATCGAAATTCAATTAAAACTTACGTGAATAATCAACCTCGATTGTGTCTTTTTTCTTCTTTTTCTTTTCTCTTAATCCAATTACCCAGTCAACAAATAAAAGTTGAGGTAAGAGGAGAATACAACTTACAAGCTGTCCTGTAAGCATATAAATGGCAAATACACTGTTATAGAAAAGTGCAAATACGCCAAGCATCACAGGCAAAATTATCTGCATATATTTTCCTGCCGCAGGAGCAGCGGTTGCTGGTTTGCCAAGTTTTTTATTTTTTCTATTGTTGTAGAACTTAGTTAAATACATACTAAGAAGTGTAACCGCAATAATAAGTATTGTCAGAATGAAATAACCATTTGTTCTGTTTCTTTCTGCTTTAAGACCAGGCATAAAAGCATCATAAATTGTTTTTTCATTTGCTTCAAACTGATGTTTTCCTACCTGATTTTTTAATGTATCAAAACTTACTATTGATTTATTGAAAGGAGAATCAGCTATCCAAATGTTTTGAATCCATAAAAACTTTTCTTGAGTAAGGTCATAAACTTCAACCACTTTATCAAGCACAACAGCATTTAATGCGGTTGAAAGATATATTGGAGTTTTTACCTCTTCACCTTCTCCATTTTCGGTCACCTTTTCACCAATAACTATCTCTTTAGAGCCTTCTTCTTCACCTTCTTGATATTTTGGGAAATATGCATCTATAAGTTTGATTATATTTTGATTGCTTGTTATTGTGCTCTCAACTTCTTCACCTTCATCATTTGTAGAGGTGGTTTTTTCGCTGAAATCATCTTTATAACCTATTTGATAAACTTGTCCTTGTGTTTTATGAACAAGACTTACAGTCTTATCCTCGCCATTTCCTTCAATCAAAAATGAAAGATTTTCATAATCTGAAAGAATAGAATTTTTTTCTTCCTGTGTTATATCTTGGTCCTGCCAATATTTATCTGCAAGATTTAAACAATTGGCATATGTGTATTTAATGTTTTCATAGTTTGATGAAATCTTATATGCAGACATTGAATTCAAACCTGAAAACAAAGTGAAGAAAATAAGCAAGTTTAATCCCATTACAATGAAAGTCACAAAACAACTTCCAAAATAACTTTTTCCGTAGTATTTTTTACTTATCTCATTTTGCTTTTGTTGTAAAACAGCCGGTTGATTTTTATATTTTTCCTTGATTTTGTCAAGTTCCGGTTGCATCTTAGCATTGATATTGTTCATATGCTGAGAATTAAATTTTGTAAGTGTGTCAACAAGCCCCCAAATAAGTCTTATGACAACAGTCAAAAATATAATTGCAAGCACATAATTCTTTGTCACACCTTCAAAAGCTTTGATAATATTTATCCAAAAGCCTGTAGGCTGTGTGACAGCAAGTAAACTGCTTATAATAGCCATTTGACATCTCCTTTAATATTGATTGGAATTGCATCATAACCATAGTCTTTAGAAAAAGGTCGGCATCTAAAAATGCGTTTAAAGCCAATAATAAACCCTTTTAATCCAAATTCATCCAAAGCCTGCATAAAATATGTAGAACAGGTAGGTTGAAACCTGCAAGTATGCGGTAAAAATGGTGAAATACAACCTTTATAAAAATAAATAGGCAATTTTAAAATAAAGGTAAACGAGCTTTTTATTATTTTAAAAATATTTAGACCCTTTTACCTTTCTTAAAAATAAACAAAATTTGTTCTTCCAACTTTTTATAATCAAGCTCACAAGCACCAATTTTGGCCTGTAAAACATAATTAAAACCATTTTGAGGAAGATTGTTTAACCTGACAATTTCTTTAAGCCTACGCCTTAAAAGATTTCTATTCCAAGCCTTGCCAACCTTTTTTGAAATAGCATAACCTATTTTAAAATTTGCGAATTTACTTTTAACTATATAAAGGTTAAAGTTTTTTGACGAAAAACGTTCACCCTTTCGATAAATAAAATTGAATTGACTATTTTTTTTCAACCTATGGTCAGATTTTTCTTTAGCATTAAGCAGATAATTTTTTTCTTCCACGATTTCTTCTTCTCTTTAAAACATTTCTTCCATTAGAAGTTCTCATTCTTTTTCTAAAACCGTGAACTTTACTTCTCTGTCTTTTCTTTGGCTGATAAGTTCTTTTCATGATGTCCTCCTTTATTTAATATGACTACTCAATTATATAAAAAAATAACAAATTTGTCAATTATAATTTTGCTTTTATTTTAAGGAATTTACTTTTATTAAAAAATTTTGTCTTTTTATACCGATTTGTAAAGTTTATATAATCAAAATTTTTCATCTTTTTATCAAAAATTAAGCTTATATAATAGTGTTTAGTTATAAATACATAATTAAAATAATATATCAAAACACTTCAAAACTTATTTTATCTATATTTAAACAAAATTTATTAAATCTTTTTTCAATAAATTTGCTAAAAAGACTTAAATTTTTTTTCATTTTGTGATATAGTATATATGTTAAAGAGGTTTATTACTATGGGAAAAATTATTGCTTTTGCAAATCAAAAAGGTGGTGTAGGAAAAACCACCACTTGTATCAATCTTGCTGCCTATGTTGCAGCTATGGGAAAAAAAGTTTTAGTTGTTGACCTTGACCCTCAAGGCAATGCAACAAGCGGACTTGGTATTGATAAAAACAAAGATTTAAAAACAGTCTATGATTTGATTTTTGGTGAATACAAAATTGAAGAAGTTATACTGCCTACCCTTCTCGAGGGTCTTGATATTCTGCCTTCAACAGTTGACCTTGCCGGAGCTGAACTTGAAATGATTCAAATGCCACAAAGAGAAAAAATAATGAAAGGTTTACTTGATAGTGTGCGAGATAGTTATGATTTCATAATGATTGATTGTCCACCTTCTTTAGGTTTAATCACCGTAAATGCCCTGACTGCATCAAACAGTGTCATTATACCTATGCAATGTGAATACTACCCTCTTATGGGTATAACACAGCTTATGAACACCATAAGACTTATCAAGTTTCATTTAAATCCTTCTATAGATGTTGAAGGTGTTGTTATGACAATGAAGGACAAAAGGTCAAACCTTACAAATGAAGTAAGTGATGAAATCTTAAAGTTCTTTGGCAAAAAAGTTTTCTTTACCTATATACCAAGAAATATCAGACTTGCCGAAGCTCCAAGTCATGGAGAACCAATATTGATTTATGAACCATCCTCAAAAGGAGCTGATGCCTACCTATCACTGGCAGAAGAATTTTTGGACAGAAACAACATTAAATACAACCCAATCACAAAGGAAACAAAAATAAAAATCAGAGAGGTGAACAATGGATAAGAAAAAAGGACTTGGCCGTGGACTTGAAAGTCTATTTGCTATGTATGAAAATGATGAACAAACTCAAAATACAACAACTCAAACAAAAACCAACACAATAAAAAAAGAAGACGGAATATCAGAGATTGAAATATCAAAGATTGTCCCAAACCCAAATCAGCCAAGAAAAAACTTTGATGAAGAAGCTTTGCAAGAACTTGCAAGCTCAATCAAACTTCATGGAGTAATTCAACCACTCGTTGTAAATAAAACTGATGAAGAAAATTATCTTATCATTGCTGGTGAAAGAAGATGGAGAGCTTCTAAAATTGCAGGACTTGAAAAGGTGCCTGTTGTAATTAAAAACTATACAGAAAAACAAGTTCGTGAAATTTCTATTATTGAAAACCTTCAAAGAGAAGATTTAAACCCTATCGAAGCTGCAAGAGCAATCAAACAGCTGATGGATGAATACCACCTGACACAAGAAGTTGTATCTGATAGAATTGGTAAAAGCCGTTCAAGTGTGGCAAATACTTTAAGACTTCTCACACTCTATCCAGATGTAATTAAAATGATTGAAGATGGAAAATTGTCAAGCGGTCATGCAAAAAGTCTGGTTGTTGTAGATGACACAACACAACAAATAAAGCTTGCAAAACAGGCAGCTGATGGCAAAATGTCAGTGCGCGAGCTTGAAAAAGCTGTAAAAAACTACTTAAATCCTC
Organism: uncultured Eubacteriales bacterium; assembly: GCA_949077035.1. GTDB lineage: Bacteria > Bacillota > Clostridia > Christensenellales > UBA1242 > Caccovivens. The sequence goes on along the minus strand of CARUPR010000004.1, from coordinate 22,480 downwards.
AAAAAGGCGTTTCAAATAAGGTAAAAGAACAATCTTTAGAACTTAAAGAACTTATAAATGAAATGCAAAGAGTATTTGCAACCAAAGTTTCTGCAATAGGAAATGACAATAAAGGAAGAATATATATAGATTATTATTCAAGAGATGATTTGGACAGACTTTCAGATATTGTAGAACTTATCAAGAAAAAAGAAATTACTTTAAATGATTTAAGAAATTATAATAAAAGACATCCAAACAATTAAAGTGTGTAAATAAACACACTTTTTTTTCGCTTTTTTATAAAAACAAACTATTTCTTACTAAAAAGATATTTAAAACTTTTATCAATATCTTTTTTTTTAATATCAAATGATATCTATTTAAATAATTATTTTTTATGTTTCATTATTTTCCTATTTGATAAATCTTAATACAATCAAAAATTTTGATTTAAAAATTAAAAACAAACAAAATAAAAATACAATTTATAAAAATTTCAGAAAAAACAATATTTTTTAAAATTTATCATAAAATTAACTGCACTTATCAAAAAATATACGCAAAAAACGGTCATTTTTAAACGAGTATTTCCTCATTAAAATTATTTTAAAAATACCTTTCAACGCATGAATTTTATAATTTATTATTAAAAACCATTAAAAATCTTTTCAAAAACAAATTTTATAAATTATTTGTTATACAAACAACAAAAATTTTAAAGGCTTTTAACTTAAGATTAAAATCGTTTTTTTTATTAAAGCTATTTATAATATATCCAATAAAAGAATTTGTTTATAAAATGTTCCACGTGGAACAATTATGATATCTTTTATATTTATAAATAATAAAAATTCTCTTTTTATTTAAAAACTTTCTTTAAAATGTTCCACGTGGAACATTTTTATCAGATAAAACATACTGCGTATTAATAAATTTTATCTTTTATTTTAATTTTTCTCTTATTTTGACCTTTTTAAGTATAATATTTTTTATTTATAAAGATATCTTTTATTAAAAAATTATTAATAAAAACTTTAAAAAGATATATAAGTAATATTCTTTTATATAAATATTATAAAAAATATACTAAAATTAAAATTCTTTAAAAAAGTTGATTTTAAAAACTTTAATATGTTATAATAAACACGGAGGTAATGAAATGAAATCATTAAAAGGAACTAAAACAGAACAAAACTTAAAAAATGCTTTTGCTGGAGAAAGTCAAGCAAGAAATAAGTATACATATTATTCTTCACAAGCTAAAAAAGATGGATATCAACAAATAGCAAGTATTTTTGAAGAAACTGCTAATAATGAAAAGGAACATGCAAAATTATGGTTTAAAGCATTAAATGGCGGAGCTATCCCAACAACACTTGCAAATTTATTGGATGCAGCAGCTGGTGAACATGGTGAATGGACTGATATGTATAAGAAAATGGCTGAAGAAGCTAAAGAAGAAGGATTTGATGAACTTGCTTATCAATTCTCTGCAGTAGCTGATATTGAAAAAAGACATGAAGAAAGATACAGAAAACTTGCTGAATTGGTTGAAAATAATATAGTTTTCAATAAGACAGAAAAGAAAGCATGGATTTGCAGAAATTGTGGTCATGTTTATGTTGGAGAAAAAGCTCCAGAAGTTTGTCCTGTATGTAAACATGAAAAAGCATATTTTGAAATTTTAAATGAAGAATTTTAATTGATAATTTATTTAATAAAAAAAGACTATTGTTTATATAGTCTTTTTTTAGTTTAAAAACAAGCTTCAAAAGTTTATCTTTAAAAAATTACAAATGGTTTTACTCATTATAAATATTCGTCCATCTTTTATATAAACTTATTTATGCTTTTTATTTTTTTATATTGCAATTATATTTTATATAAGCTTGTTATTTATTTGTGGTTATTATAATTTTAAAGCTTATTATTTGTTTGTGGTCATTAGTATAAAATAAATTTTCTTTAAAAGGCTATAAATTGTAAATGAATTTTTGATTATTTATATTACTACAATATTCGACTAAATTCATGAAATCTTTACCTAAAATTTCATTGCAATTATGCATATATCAATTTATAATATACTTGCAAAAAAGGAGAGTATATTATGAGTGATTTAAAGAGTTTAGCAATGAAAGCAAAAAGTAGATTATTGAGCAAAGGTTTAAGAGAAACATATTCTCATGCAAATGTATTGAAAAATTTAAATATGAATAATAATCAAGATATGACAAAAAGAACAGAAAACACATCTGAAAGTCCTTTCAAGTATCTTTTAAGAGAAGATAAAATGATGACAATGACTGCAGATGAAAAGGAGAGATTTATATTAAACTCGATAAGAATTTATCAGCAAGAGAAAAGAAAACAACAAAAAGATATTATATAAAAAACTACCAGTTGAAATATTTTTTTATTGTTGCTGATATTTAAAATTTTAAAAATAGTGAATTTTATAATATATTATTAAAGTTATTAAAATATAACTATTAATATACTATAAAGGTTGTATATTAATTATTTATTCATATAAATCAATCAAAACAAATAAACAGAAAATTTTTTAAAAATTTTTTAAAATATGCTTGACAGTTCCCCCCCCCGTGTTATTATTAAGTATACTCAAGGAGGAGCATATGAAATTAGAAGATTTTAAAAAAATTTTAAATAATGTAAAAAAATTATGATTACGATGCATCAACAAGTGAAGTTAGACATAAACAAAACTCTCAAATGCAAATTTCTGACGAATTAAAAAGAGCTGTTAGAATGTCATATTTACTTAAAACTGTTTGCAGTGTAAAACTTTTTATCAATGATGAAGCCACTGTTAACTATGCCAATACTATGTTTAATCATATGTTGCCATTTTTTAATGAATTTGAAGCTCTCATTGTAAATTGTGTAAAAAACAGAGTTGCCATAACTTCAAATGACTTAAACAATTTGTTTGATAAACACGAAGATGATTGCAAACATTTTTACAGCATAGTCGAGAATCTTATGTTTAATCCTAAAACCACACAAATTGTTGCAGAGCACGCACTTGGTAGGGAAGTTAAAAAAGTGAATTTTCATATTAACAACACTGAAATGGTTGGTTCTAAAATGCTTCCTAAATTTTTAGAAACAGAAATTACTATTGAATAGCTGGCGATTTTCTAATAAAAAAAAGATGGTTTTTACCATCTTATATTTTTTATTATTTTTATTTTTAAATTTTATTTAAGAAAGCACTTATGCTATCATTCCATTTGCCTTTTTAAATTTTTATATTGTTTTTAAAATTTATTTACCTAAACAGAATTTAGAGAAAATTAAATCGATGATATTTTCATTTTCACAAGAGCCAGAAATTTTGCCAAGACTATTCCATAATTGTTTTATCAGCATTGAAATAATATCCATGCTTTGCTGGGTATTATTTAATATATTGTTGCAAATATTGTCGCAGTCTTTTAACACCTCAAGTTGTCTTGTGTTTGTGATAAGCATATGAGAATAATCAATCTTTTCACATTCAACCATTTCAAATATCTTTTCCTTAATTTGGAAAATATTGTTTTCATTTAAAGCTGAAATGGTGATTTCATTATTTTGTTTTTCAAGTTTTCTTGGAAGGTCACTTTTGTTTATTATTGTCATGACATTTTTTTTGTTTTTAAGAAGGTTTGAAATATCTCTGTCATAATCATCAAAATTTTTGCTTCCGTCAAGTAAAAACAAAATCACATCAGCTCTGTCAATATATTCTTTTGATTTTTCAATCCCAAGTTTTTCAACTTTGTCATCGCTTTCTCTTATTCCAGCAGTATCAATAAAGTTTAATTTTATACCTTTATAATATATTGTTTCACTTAAGACATCTCTTGTTGTCCCTTCAATATCAGTCACTATTGCTCTATTTTCACCAATCAAAGCATTTAAAGTGGAGCTTTTTCCTACATTTGGCGCGCCAACAAGAGCTATATTAATTCCATTTTTCAACATTTTTGCATATTTAGCATCTTCTAATAAAGAATTTAGTTCTGCTTTAATAAACTCGATTGATTGAAATATACTATATTTTGTTTCCTCTTCAAAATCTTCTTCAGGGTAGTCAAGAGTGGCTTCGATTTGAGCAAGACATTCGGTCAAACTTCCCTGCATATTTATAACCTTATTTGTTAGTTTTCCACCTGCAAGCTCTAAGGATGCTTTCAGTTCTCCTTCGCTTTCTGCATTGATTTCATCAATAATGCTTTCTGCTATATCAAGACTTATTTTACCATTTTCAAAAGCACGTTTTGTAAACTCACCATTTTCTGCAAGTCTTGCACCATTTGAAATGAGAAGTTGTAAAACACTCTGGGTAAGAAATGTGCCTCCATGAATTTGAAATTCTACCATATCTTCACCAGTATAGCTGAAAGGATTTTGAAAATAAACAGCAAGGCAATGTTCTTTGCTTCCATTTTCTAAAGATATCTTTCCATAATAAAGATATCTTGATTTTATCTGTGTGTAATCAAGATTGTTTGAAGCAAAAATATTTCTCATAATTTTTAGAGAATTTTGTCCACTTAATCTTACAATAGAAATAGCTCCTCTTCCTAAAGGAGTTGATATAGCGCAAATAGTATCACTCATGTTTTTAGTATATCATTTTTGAAAATTTTTTGCAATTTTTTTTGTTGTTTTTTTGAGGTTTATTTAAGGCTTTGTTTTGAGAAAATAGGGGTTATGTGTGTATAAATTGTATAATTGTGGAACAAAAATCTGAGATATACACTTTTTATCCACATTTTTTGGTTGCTTATATTGTATAAAATCGCCTTATTTTGATTTTTAAATACCTTATATTGATTTTTTGTGAAGATATACACATATCCACATTCCTTATTATTACTATTATTATCTATTAATAAAAAAATATCTTACTAAAAAGGTGGGTGATTTTTTGCTTGAGAGATGTTTGGTAAGGAATTATTGTTTTTGCTTGGTTTGTTTTTGAGGTGGATTTTTTTAATTGGTTTTTTATAGGATTTTATAAGATGGATTGATGTGAATTTGAAGAAGAAAAAATAGTGAAGAGGATTTTGATTGAGATGTTTTTATTGAAAAGAAGGTTGTTTTAAAGAGGTGAAGAGAAGATGATAAGGAAAGGGAATTTATGGAAGATATGAAAACATCGTTTTTTAGGGAACGAAAAGAGTATTAAGCGGAATAAAATTTACGATAGTGATGGAAACTAAGTTTTCTTAGGAACGGATAGTGTTGAATAATTTAATGGAGTTTACGAAAGCGATGAAAACTAAGTTTCCAAAATAAAGTTAAACGAAGGCGATGAAAACTAAGTTTTCTTAGGAACGAAAAAAAGATGGATGATTAAAAGAAGTTAAACGATAGTGATAAAAACTAAGTTTTCTGCTTGACTTGAATGAGGGAAATGAGGTATAATATAATAGAAAATAAATTAAAGAGTTAAGGAGATATTATGATTGTAAGTTGTCAAGGTTTAGAGCTTTCTGATGCACTTTTAAAGGTAAGTAAAGCTATTTCTTCAAAAATTACTAATCCTATTTTGGAAGGTATAAAAATTATTGCAGAAGATGATACGCTTATCCTTTCCGCCACCGATACAGAACTTTCTATCGAAAAGAAAATTAAGGCCAATGTAAAAAGTGAGGGGGAAACTGTCGTTCCTGGCAGATTTATAACAGAATTTGTAAAAAAGCTTACAAATTCTATTATTGAACTTGAGGTAAATGATAAAAATCAGCTTGCTATTAGGTATGAAGATAGTGAATCTATTATACAATGTTATAATCCTGTTGAATATCCTGGTTTTAAGAGAATTGATACCTCTGAATATTTTGGAATAAGCAAAAAAGATTTTAAAGCTTGCGTTTCTAAAACCATATTTGCTGTTGCTATTGATGATTCAAGACCTATTTTAAAGGGTGTGCTTTTTGATATTTCAAATGGTGAGGTAAATGTTGTTGCTCTTGACGGATACAGACTTGCAAGAGTAAAAAAACATATAAATTCAAACATTACAAAATCGATTGTTGTGCCTAGCAGAAGCTTGACAGAACTTAGCAAACTTATCGATGATAGCGATGATATTATTAATATATATATTGATAAATACTCTATCATGGTAGATTTGGGGGATACAAAAGTTACTTCAAGACTTATTGAAGGTGATTATATAAATTATAAACAAATCATCCCTGCAAATTATGAAAGCTTTATCACAGTAAATAAGGAAAGTTTTGAGGAAGCTCTTGAAAGAGCAACCCTTCTTTCTAAGACCAGCTCAAACAATTATGTAAAATTTGACATTAAAGAAAACAACATTCTTCTTACTTCAAATTCTGAACTTGGAAATCTTAAAGAAAACATCCCAGTGACTTTAAATGGAAAGGATATTGTTATATCTTTTAATCCACGATATTTCCTTGAAAGCTTAAAATCAGTTGGAAACGATTTTGTAAAACTTTGCTTTATCAATCCTTCAACTCCATGCGTGGTTGTTCCTACAGAAGAAGATGAATTTTTGTATCTTATCTTGCCTGTGAGAGTAATTGGTTAATAGATAGAATTAAAAAATGAAAAAGATAGAATTGTCTATCTTTTTTTACATAAGAAAGTCACAAAAATAATGAGGTGGATATTTTTAGGAACGCATTAGAAAAAAATAAAAGTTTTTATAATGATGATAGAAATAAAAATAGTAAGTTATAGCTTCTAGGAAGATAGAAGGAATTATGAGGATGAAATTTTTAAGAATAAATAAAAAACAACAAGAGGTATTTTAGGAGTAAAAGATTGAAATAAAAACAATGAGTGGTATCTTAAGGACGGCAGAAGATATAATGAGGGTTATATTTTAAAAGACGTTTTTTTGTCATTAATGTTTGATTTTTAGTTTTTGTTAAGTTATAATAAATCTAAATAAAATCTTAATTCATAATACTTTGTGAAATAACAGATTAAATAAATCTTAGTTTTGTTTAGCATTAGGGTTGCTGTGCAAATATTGCGATTATTTTTTATAAAATTATAGGAGAATTTATGAACGAATTTAAAGAAGAAAATATGATTTACTTTGCTAAAACAAGACCTGATGCTCTCATCCCAACAAAAGAAGAAGAAAATGCAGGTTATGACTTGTTTGCTGCCTTTGATGAAGATTATATTATTGTAAGACCTTTTAAAACATCTCTTATTCCAACAGGTATCGCTTGGGCCTGCAGTCCAAAATTTTATATGCAAATTGAAGAACGTTCTTCAACCGGAACAAAGGGAATTAAAAAGAGCAGTGGTGTTGTTGATAGTGGTTATCGAGGTGAAATTAAGGTTGCCATTTTTAATGCTAATGACAAACCTTTAGTATTTTCACCATATCAAGAAAGTTATGTCAAAGAAAAAATTATGGCAAATGAAAAAGACATCGATGTAAATGATATAATTTTTTATACAACTTCAAAAGCAATAGCTCAGGGAATAATTCATCGAGTTGAAGAGATGAAGACAAAGGAAATAAGTCTGCAAGCATTAAAACAAATTCCTTCAAAGAGGGGTGAAAAAGGTTGGGGAAGCACCAACATGCAAGACAATATCAAGAAAATTGAAGAATTTGTGCAAAATATCAAGAAAAATAATTGATTTTAATTTATATTGTTGATATTTAAAGTTTTTTTTGTTGCAATTTAACAAAATATGTTTTTATTGGTTTTTTGTGTAAAAAAATAATTTAATTTAATTTATTTTAAAAGATAATTTATTATATTTTTGTTTTTATAATAATTTATCTTTTATTAGTGACGCAAGATAGGAATAAAAAAACGTGTGATATCTTTAACAGCACAAGAAAGGCAGGAATTAATATTTTTTATATGAAAGCAAAATAGAAAATAAGACGAGAGTGTTTTTTTTGTAAGAAATAATTTAAAAAAAATAACAGACTGTTGAAAAAAAAATTTTTTAATGAATTGTAGTAAATATTATGAGTTGTTGGAAGAATAAATTTTTGAAAAAATCATTAAAAAATTATGATAATATATTAAAAAAAATATAGCAAAACTTATTAAAAAATCATTGAAAGAAAAATGATAAGAGGATGGATTGATAATAGTTTTTTTTTGTAAGTGCAAGTTTTTTCATTTAAAGTATTAATTGACATTTTTATAAAAAATATATATACTTAAAACTATGGAATATTTTGACGCGATAGTTATAGGTGCCGGCCATGCTGGCTGTGAAGCCGGTCTTGCTCTTGCAAGGACTGGAAATAAAACTCTTCTTCTCACACTCAATCTTGATGCTGTGGCTTTTTTGGCTTGCAATCCTTCCATTGGTGGAACTGCAAAAGGTCAGCTTGTAAGTGAAATTGATGCTTTAGGTGGCCAAATGGGTAAAAATGCTGACAAGACCATGATTCAGCTTAGGATGCTTAACAGCGGAAAGGGTTTTGCTGTGCAAAGTTTGAGGGCTCAGACAGATAAGATTGATTATCATAATGAGATGAAAAAGACTCTTGAAAATTGTCCTAATCTCTTTTTAAGGCAGGGTGAGGTTGTGGATATTTTCTGTAAAGAGGATGGTTTAAAGATAATTAAGACCGCTCTTGGTGTGAGTTATTCTTGCAAAGCCTGTGTTTTTGCAACAGGAGTTTATTTAAAAAGTCAGATAATAATTGGTGATTATATAAAAGATAGCGGGCCAAATGGTTTTTCAAATGCCATGCTTTTGTCAAAAAGTCTTGAAAATTTAGGGATAGAGTTATTCCGTTTTAAGACAGGGACACCTGCAAGAATAAATGGAAGAAGCATTGATTATGACAAGCTTGAAATTCAAAAGGGTGATGATAAACTTCAAAACTTTTCTTTTGTGACAAAGCTTCAATCAAACAATAAGGCTTGTTGTTATTTGACTTACACAAATGAAAAGACCCATCAGATTATTCGTGATAATCTTGACAAGGCACCCGTTTTTTCTGGTTTAATAAAGGGGGTTGGTCCTCGATATTGCCCTTCCATTGAAACAAAAATTGTCAGGTTTGCAGATAAAGAACGTCATCAGCTTTTCTTAGAACCTGAATCACTTTCAACCAATGAGGTTTACATTCAAGGCTTTTCAACCTCAATGCCGGTTGATGTTCAAGAAAAGATGATAAGGTCGCTTAAAGGGCTTGAAAATGCAGAGATAATGCGTGATAGTTACGCAATTGAATATGACTGCATAAATCCTATGCAGCTTAATCCAACACTTGAATTAAAAACCATTAAAGGGCTTTTCTTTGCCGGTCAAATTAATGGCACTTCTGGTTATGAAGAGGCGGCGGCGCAGGGGATTATTGCCGGAATAAATGCGTCAAGATATATTGCAAATAAAAGTCAGCTTATTTTAAAACGCAGTGATGGTTATATCGGAGTTTTGATTGATGATATAGTCACAAAAGGGACAAATGAGCCCTATAGAATGATGACAAGCAGGGCTGAATATAGGCTTTTATTGAGGCAGGATAATGCAGATTTAAGACTTACAGAAATTGGTAGAGAATATGGTCTTGTTGACGATGAGAGATGGCAAATTTTTCTTGATAAAAAGAAAAAACTTGAAGAAATTTCTGAGCGATTAAACCAAAAGTTTAAGAAAGAGGAAATTGAAGAGCTGTTTAAAGAAAATGGTGAAAGTCTTCCAAAAGAAGGTATGACAATCAAGGATATGCTTAAAAGAAGTAATATTGATGCCTTTAAGGTTGATGAAAAGTTTAATGTATTTTCTGACTTTGAATATGAAATCATCAATGAAATGAATATCATGGTCAAATATGAAGGATATTTAAAACAACAAAAGGAAGAGATTGAAAAGTTTAAGAAAAATGAAACAACTTTGATTCCTCAAGATTTTGATTATCGAAGATATCACGGGCTTAGAATTGAAGCAATTGAAAAACTTGAAAATCTGCGACCTTTGAATTTGGGGCAGGCTTCAAGAATTTCAGGTGTTTCACCTTCTGATATTGCAGTTTTGAGCGTGCTTATTAAAAAGCATATTGAAGAGCAAAAATAAAATATATAAAAAGATAAACTATAGATTTCTGGTTTAATCTATTAAAAAAAGATAAAGGTGGATATGAAAGAATTTATTAAGGAAAGTTTTAAAAATAATGGTTATGAATTGTCAGAAAAACAGGCTTTGCAATTTGAAATCTATTTAAACTTTCTTGTTGAAGAAAATGAAAAATATAATTTGACAGCAATTACTGACAAAAAAGAAATTGTGTTTAAACATTTTATTGATAGTGTATTACCAATAAGCTCTATCAAGAAAAATGCTAGGGTTGTTGATATTGGCACAGGTGCGGGTTTTCCCGGAATACCTTTGAAAATTCTGCGTGAGGACATTGAAATCGTGCTTGTGGATAGTCTGCAAAAAAGAGTCAACTTTCTTGAAAAGCTTGCCAGTATGTTGTCACTAAAAAATTATAAATGCGTCCATGCAAGAGCTGAAGATTTTATAAAAGACGAAAGGGAAAATTTTGATATTGCTCTTTCTCGAGCGGTGGCGGCAACTGCGACGCTGAGTGAATATCTTTTGCCTTATGTTAAAGTTGGTGGATATGCAATAATGTATAAAGGTCAAAAGGCGGATGAAGAGCTTGAAGAGGGCAAAAAGGCTATCAAAGTTTTAGGTGGAAAGGTTGGTGAAATTCAGCGGTTTGATTTGCCTGAAATTGGAAACAGAGCTGTGATAATTATTGAAAAGGTTTTTAAGACAGATAAAAAATATCCGCGTGGGAAAAATCTTCCTAAAACAAAACCTATTATTTAAAAATTTGTTTTAATTAAAAACATATAAAAATAAAGAAATAATATCAAGATTTATTTAATTAAAAAACATATAAAACTAAAAAAGCAATATCAAGATTGATTTAATAAAATAAAATCAAAGATAAAAAATATAGGAGATGATTTATTAAATAGAATATTAAATCAAAATATCATATACAATTTAAATTAAAATATCAAGATTGATTTACATAGGAAAAAGGAGGTGCAACTTGATAGAAATATATATAAGTGGAAAAAAGGTGAATTTAAAAAATTCTCAGCTAAACAAAATTCAAGATTATTTTTATTATGTGATTATGGAGGCAAGGAGTATGCCTGCCTTTGGTGTTGCTATTGATAATCTTGTAAAAAAAGATTTCAGAAGAGGTGTTTGGATGAGTATCAAGTTTAAGGATACACAAATTGTAAATGAAATGCCTTTTGATGAACTTTTAGTAAATATACATAAAGGTTGGAGCGGTTTCAATTTAATCAGAGGAAATAAAGGAATCTATGAGGGAAGATGTTTTTATCTTGATACAGATTCCAATCTTGATATGATTCACAGATATATCCTTCTTACAAACAGAAAAAACAGAAAAAATGGCGTTGAAGATTTTGATGATGTAAGACTTGCAACCTTGCTTGAAAATGGAATTTCTAAGATTTTGTCTTATAAATAAACAAAATTATATAAAAATCATCAATAATTTGTTGTTAAAAAATGTTTATTGTGTTAATATAAAAATATAATTAATTTAAGGAGAAATATATGGCAAATATTATCAGAAATATGAATTTTAAACCTATTTTGGAAAAGGTTGAATATAAAAGACTTAGCGAGCCAGAGCCAAACTCTTCTGTCAACATGAGGGTATGGGATGAACTTTCTGTTGAAAGATTGAGGGCTGATGCTGTAAAAGTTGTTCTTCAAAGAAATGTTAAGCCAGAACCTGAATGTATTTTTTCTATTGAGGTGGCACAAAGTGTTGAGGTGATTATAAACACTGCTGAATTTGATAATCTTGACGACCATGAAGAATTTTTCAAAAACAGCCCTGTTGCAAGGGTGCTTGCAAGCAATATTGCGACCATACTTGCAGAGCTTACAATTCATTCTCAAATTGGTCCTATGATAACAGCTCCTGTTTGTCAATTTCCACAATAAAATTGACTTAAAAGTTTAACAAACGAGGTTTTTCTATGTTATATGCGGTCATTGCAGTCATTGCCTGTCTATTGATATTTGTTTTAGTTTCATTTTTGATGTCTATAAAAAAATATAACTTTAATATCGATGGAAAGGATATCAGAATCGAAAACAAAACAGCCCATCTTAAAATCTTTGTTGATAATGTTCTTGTCAATGATTATTATATGGCACAGCTTATTAAAGGCGAAGAATTTAAATTGGATATAAATGGAAAGGAAGCTTTGATTTGTTGCAGGTCAAGTTCATTTGGATATAAACTAAGCATTCAAATTTATATTGACGGAGAAATGGTTGCTGACAATGGTGTAAAACTTAAAAAGAAGAAAGAAAAAAAGGAAAAGATAAAACTTTCCGAGATTAATATCAGCAGCATTTATAAAGACAAAGCTGAAGATGACAAAGAGATTGAAAACAAGATAAAATTTGAATAAAGAAATTTTTATAAACAAAATTAATCAATAAAAAGATATTAAAACAAAATTTATTATCTATAAAAAAGAAATTGAAAACAATTTTAAAAATAAATATTTTTGAAAATGATTGAAAGGGTGAGAAATATTCATCCTTTTTTTATTAAGTAAAGAAAGATGGGAAAGGTGAGTTGTTTTATAAAATTAGGAAAGTTGTTTGATGGTGAGCGATTTTTTATCGACAAATTTTGAAAAAAAAGTATTGACAAAGATGAAATTTTAAATTAAAATAAAATAGTAATTTTAAATTTTATTTTCTTTATTTTATGCTTATAATAAATTAAGCAAAGTTTATTTAAAAAACTTGTTGCAATAAAACCTTTTTTTAAACTTTAAATTTAAGAAAATAAATATTATAAACTTCATGATAACTTTCTTTACTTTAAAAAATATTTGGGAGGAATTTATGGGAAAGAAGAAAAAGAATAATGAAATTTTATATTCAAAGCCTAGCAAGCTTTTGCCTTTTGTCGACAATATTGAACTTATCAAAGCAAATATCAAAAAGTTTGATGAGAAACTTTTTCATCTTCAAAATAAAATGAACTTTACTTTAAGTATGAGCAGAGAAGGAATGGAGGAAACTCCAGAATTTAAAAAGCTTGAAGAGAAAAAACTTAATCTCAAAGAAAAAAGAAGACTTGAAAATGAATATGTTTTGAATTCTGTCAATTCGATTATTACAAGTTTTAGAGATATACAAATTTCTGATTTTAAAGATATTGATGATATCAAAAGATGCATTGATGTTTGTCTTGCAAATTCAAAATCTGAAGCTGACAAGGGTGCAATACTTTCAAATATTACAACACTTCACGTTGATGACAGTGTCAAAGAAAATTTCTATAATGAAATTGAAAGATATATTGCAAAAGATAAAGAAATTTTGACAGGGTTTTTGATGCATACAATAAGTCATGATGAAAACCGCAGCTTGGCATATAGTGTGCTTGAACCTGCAAGTGCAGTTGAAGAACTTTTCAAAAATTCAATTGCTTTAAGAGCAAAAGATAAAAAGGCAGCTGCTGTTTCTGATATTATCCTTCAAGACAGAGCTTATCTTGAAAAACTTTTTGTAAAGCTTGGCACAAATGCAAAGAAGCTTGAAAAAATCAAGGGTCTTACAAAACAAGATAAAACTTTTATCAAGAAAGAGTTTTTCAAATATAAGGTGGAAACAAACACAAAACCAAAACTTGGAAGCGGACTTTTGACATATTCTGCAAAACTTCCTGGGACAGTAAGCAAGGTTATTAAAGGCACTTTCTCAGCTGTTGGCTCTGTATTTATGCTTATTAATTGGACTTTTATTAGTTTGGGTGTGATTATTTCTGCACCATTTGAAATTACAAAAATGGGTATTGAAGGATTAAATACTGCCATCAATAAAAATAGAACATATAAGCATGATATGAAAGATATTTATAGTGATGTCACAAAAGCTTTGAAAAGAAGTGGAAAGAAATTTAAATATATCAATGATTTAAAGATTAATATTGATGAAACTGGCAACCTTTCTATCAGTGTTGTTATGAATAAAAAGCATCATGAACAAGATTTATATGAAGTCAAATATGCACTTAAAGAGGGTGAATATAAAAACTTTAAAAACATCATGAAAGAAAACTTTGCTGATAAACAAACTGGAAAAGTAAATGACTTTGAAGTTGGTCAAAAGAAAAAGAAACTTGATGTAATTAGATTTATGAGAAGACTTGCCGAAGTGACCAAAGAGGGCAATGTAATTGAAGTAAACTATTTAGGTTCTTTTGATGAATCAATTCAAGAAATTGGATATGAAGACTCTAAAGATTATTCATATCAAGATGAAAAGGAAGAAGATATGATGAATTAATCTATCAATAAACCATTTAAATAAATCAAAATATTTTATTTATGACTTTATTGGAGGATTTAAAAATTCAAAAATAAATTTAATTATAAAAAAAGTATTTCATTTGCGAAATACTTTTTTTTGTTTTATCAATAATATTTTTAGTTCATTGCAACTTCAAGTTCTTCCATTTCAGCTTCAGAAGAAGTTTCGGTATTTGATTCCGCTATTTCAGAACTTTGTTCGGTTTCAGAAGATTTTGCTGATTCATCATTTTTTGTTTCTTCAGATTTTACCTCATCAGTTTTGTTTTCGGTATTCTCAACTTTGTTTTCAGCTTGCTTAGCTTGATTTAAAGTTTTGTTTGCATTATTACTTGAAACAATATCTAAAAGTTCATCAAGGTCTTTAAAGAACTTTATATTTTTATTTTCAAATTTATCAAGCCTACATCTTCTTGTTGGGATATGATATCTGCCTTCCAAAATTTCATCAACAGAGTATGCATAAGCATCTGTTGCATATTTATGTTTTGAATTGACAAAGGCGATATATTTTCTTATTTTATCTCTTTCTTCAACTTCTATCAGCTTGTTTTTCTTTTTTGAATTGCCTTCCTTAAAAACCTTTTCATAGATGAAATCTTTGCAATTATAGGTTGCAAGTGGCATACCTGCCAAGCTTGCCATCGCCATGATTTTTGAATCGCCATAATCTTTTAAGTGATTTTTATCTTCATCCATTGCTTTAAAATAATTGCTATTTTGTTTGATTCTATACTGGGCAGCAAGAGAGTTTATTAAAGCATTGGTCTTATTGTCATTTGAATAGGTGATTGTGGCATAGTTTTTGATGAAATTTTGCAGAGTTTGTGCATTGACTTTCAGCCATTTTTCATTTTTCTGTTGATTGTTGTTTTGGTTATTTTGTTGATTATTATTTTGTTGATTGTTGTTTTGACCAGCTGATTTATCTCTTGTATGGTCTTCAAGTTCTTTCAGTGAAACTGAAGGAATGTGAAATTTATATTTGCCGTCAAGCATATCAAGAAAAAGTTGGCCAGCTGATAAATTCATTTTTAAATTTTTATATTTATGAATATCATTTGCAATATAATTGTTGTTTCTGTCAAGATAGTATATGTTTGCTTTTTCATTGTATTTATGATATGTTTTTAAAGTATTTTTTATATTTTCAAAATTTTCTTTGGCATAACTTTTAGTTTTTTCTGAAATTCTATCATTAAATTCATATTTGCCGGTTTCTTTATTAAAAGATTTGCCCATTGATTTAAAATAATATTTTTTAAAAACTTTGTTTAGTGTGTTGACTTTATTAAGGTTGAAAGTTTTGTATACAGCAATCTTTTGGTCAAAGGTATAACTTTGATATTTGTCATTAAATTCATCAACAAATTTTGAAGTAATTAATTTTTCCAGTTCTTCAAGTTTTTCTTTGCGTTTTTCAATTATACTTTCCACAATTTCTCTGCCATATATTTCATAACATCTGCTGTAAGGCAGCATTTCAAAACTTACGCAAGAGTCAAGCATTATGTTTGTTGGTTTATTCATTGTCTTCACCTTCTTCTTTTAAAGAGATTTCAAGAGTGTTAATCGACTTTTCTTCTGCAAGCGATTTAATATGATTTGAAAGGACATCCAAATCTATATCCTTACTTCTTTGCTCTTTGACAAATTTATCAAAATCATCTCGCTCTTCCAAGAACATATCAAATTCTTGGTCAATCATATCAAGGTCTATGACTTGTTCAACTTTTTGATTTTCATTTAGTTTTTCATTTTGATGAAACTGTTTTTCTTTTATATCCATATATTCTCCCTCTAATTATATTTTAACATTTTTCTCTTTTTAAGTCAATATTTTTATTTTTTAATTATCTATTTTATTGAAAGTATTTAGTCTATATTTATCTATATATAAATTATTATAGCCTTTATATTAATAATATATCATCTATATATTATTTAATATTTAAAAATTGATATTGACAATGTCGATAAAGTGAATTAAAATATCAATATAAAATAAATTTTGATTATATTATGAATTTATTGCTATAATCGATTTTGATAAAAGGAAGTTGTTATGAATTATCTATTGGCCAATCGCATGGAAGAATTGAATGAAATGAAAGAGCTGATTAAACAGACAGAATCTCTTGAAAATCAAATTTTGGCTGAAGGGTCTATAAGTGAAGACAATCTTTTAACAAGAAAATTTAAGGATAATGTCAATGCTATTCGTTTTTATCAAAGCAATATAATCCAAGGGATAAAATATATTGAAGTGGAAAATGAGGAAGACTTTAATCAGTTTTCAGAAATTATTGAGTTTGTAAAAGGTGCAAAATATTGTGAATTTAATGACAACCTTAGCGAATATTTAATTGACAATCTTTATAATAAGGAAGGAAATTATGAGCTTGTTTTCAGGCTCTATGCCTACAATCTTATCAAAAACAACAAATCATTTTTCAAGCATAGGGATGGTGTAGAAACAATAAATATTGTGGCTCAGGCTTTGAGAGATGCAAAAACTTCAAAATCCACAAACCCTGTTGTTGATATGTATTTTGATGAATATTATAAAACTCGCAAGCTTATTGAAATGGCTGATGAAGAAGATTGGAGTTATGGAAAAAGCTTGGTTGAATATGTTGCAAATGATTTTGACATTGAAGAGAAATATTTAAAAATTATAAAAAGTGCATACAGAGATTATCTTTTAGAAGAAAAATATCAAAACATGAATCTCAAAAGCAGGGCGGCAATTGGCACAAGTCAGGTCCTTTCATTTCCTATCAAGCTTACATCACAGGTGTTGAAACTTGGTCTTGTTTGTGTTGATTTAGCTGGGCTTACCTTTAAGTTTGTGGGAAGTGCTCTTGCCTTTCCTTTTGAGAAAATTGCAGATAAAATTCAAGCAAGACATAACCAAAACAAAAAGTTTGAAGCTTATCTTACCGGAAAGCATAAGGCTGCAAACAAGAATGCTGATAGATTTAAAAAAGCAAACAATGGTGCTGATATTGATAAAGCTGAAAGCAATGCAGAAAGAAATCAAGAAGGTTTAAAAGAAGATAGGTCAGCTCTTGCAACCGCTGTTGCACTTCCTGGAAAGTTATTTAAGGGTGTGGGCAATTTGGTTGACATGACAGCTCGAGTTTCGTCAACACTTTTAAATATTGGAATCGATGTTGCGACCATTCCGTTTGACTATCTTGTAAAAGGTATATTAAAGGTTGGCGATGTCAAATTTAAAGACAAAGTTAAATATGCTGACAATAATATCAAAAGAAATCTTGTCAAAGTTTTAAAAGAAAATGATAAGGTTGTAAATTATAAAGACATAAGCATTTTAAACTTTTCGGCCGAGGGAAATGTCCTGTCGGTTGTGTGTGAAAATATCAAAGATAGATATTGTTTTAAGGCAGATTATCAAATTGATGATAAAACAGCTGAGAAGATTAATGCTTTGGAAGAAGCCCAAAACAAGGTGCTTAAAAGTCTTATAGAAAATAGAGATAATAGTTTAATTAAAGGCAATTTTACCGAGGGCGATTTTATACAAATTGAAAAATATCTTGATTCAAGAGAAAAGCCTGCAGAAGAAATCAATCAAAGTCCAATTGAAAGTCAAATTAAAAAGCAGATTGAAATGCAAATTGAAGAGGATTTTGGTTTTGAGAAAAACAAAGAAATCAAAGCAAAAACCGAGTTCGACATTTTGGGCGGGGATGAAAAAATTGACAATAGTATAAACAAAACTCTCTATTCACTTAATACCTTTGACCTTGCTAAGCAAGATTTTAAGTTTGATAAAGATGTTTTCGCAGAAGCACAGATTGTTGCCAATGTGACAAAACAAAGATGTTTGGATATTCAAATTGTTGAAGAAGATAAAATCTTTCAAGAAGCTGATAATATTATAAATTAAATTTTTATTGTTTTTACCATTTAAAATTGTTTTATTAAATTGCAGTAATCTTAAAATAAATTTATAGGTTTGTTTTGATTGGTTTTACCTATTATATAGATATATATTAATATATATATTATATTATATAATCAATATAAATTATAAAATCTGAATCAATATAAATTATAAATTCTGATTCAATATAAATTATAAAATCAGATTTAAAATTGGAATCTGATTTATAAAAGAAAGATGTTTTAAAACAGGCTATTGACTTTTTGCAATATGTATTATAAAATTAAATCAAACTAAGGAGTTATGAATGAAAAAAAATAATGAAAGTCTTAAAATAAAAGCTATGAAAGTTATGGAAACCAAACTTGAATTTGCTGATGCTGTTTTAAAAAATGGTAAAAGAATTCCTTTATCTTCCAAAATAATGGCGGGGGCTGCTATAGCACCAGTTGTTCCTGTTGGAATTGCTTCAATAGCTGCTCAAGCCGGAATCTTTATTGTTGGTTCGGCTGTAGAACTTACAGGGTTTGCTCTTGCTTTGCCAACAAACTTGCTTGCAACTGGTTTATATGCAAAGGGTGAAGATTGTTTTGAATTTGGAGAATTTGTTTTTAAAGGTATGGCATTTGTTGCTTCTCTTCCAGGTATGGCAATTGATATTGTCACAAAAACTGCTACAGGAATTTTGAAACTTGCAGATTATGCCTTAAAGTTGGCTACAATGGCAGTTGTCATTCCATTTAAATCTTGTGCTTTGGCAATTTTGAATCGTGGAAGAAATAAAATCAATACCGATGAGAAGGAAGAAAATATAATAGATATTGAAGCTGACTTTTGAAAACAATCATTATTTTAATTAAGGCAGATATTTAAAGATAAAACTTTCTATTTTTTATAATAGATTTGATTAAAAGATTTTTTAAATCGCTTTTTAAAAATTATATATTTTAAATAAGGGCATATATTGATATGTCTTTTTTTTCAGAATACAAGAAGAGTTTAATATAGTGGTTGCTTTTGAAATAACTTAAACCATATCTTTTTGATTTATTTATGTGATAATTTAAATCTTTTCCTTTTTATGAAAGTGGTTTTGATTGCATGGTGGCGGAATATATTGATTTTATTTTGGTAAAATTTTCTTACATTTTCTCTTTTTGTCCCTTTTTTAAGACATTATTTTAATTTGTTTGGCAATTTTTTTATCTTAAATTTTCAAAAAAAATATTATAAAATTCATTAAAAAAGCAAACACTCGGCAATGTGTAAACAAACACATGGTAAGGTGTTTAAAAAACATTAAAAAAACTTAAAATTTTTTCAATTTTTTTTGAAAAAACCGTTGACATTTATATTTACTTTTGATATTATATTCATGCTAACTCAAACAGGGGCTGGTTGCTCCCGTTAGCATAGAACCTTGACAACTACATAATATATTGTTTTACAGAATGTAAAACGAGCAACAAATATCAATTATGCTTGTTAAATTTTATTCAAGTGTAATACGATACTTTGTGCAAAATTCAATTTACGTCGAGTAAATTAAATTATGATTACAAAAAGCAATTAGATTAATATCTAAGATGTGAAAATGCTAAGATTATCCAATTATATCATTTTAATAATGATTAAGCTACAAAGAGCATATAGGGGATGCCTTGGCACTTGGCGCCGAAGAAGGACGTGATAAGCTGCGATAAGCGACGGGGAGATGCAAATAATCTGTTATCCGTCGATTTCCGAATGTAGGAATACACTGGGAGTAATGTCCCAGTATCATAACATGAATACATAATGTTATGAGGGGAACCCGCTGAACTGAAACAACTAAGTAAGCGGAGGAAAAGAAAGTAAACAAACGATTGTGGGAGTAGTGGCGAGCGAAACTGCAAGAGCCCAAACCTAATGAAGAAATTTGTTAGGGGTTTAGGACAGCAATGTGATATGTCAAACGATAGGTGAAGATTTTTGGAAAATTACACAATACAGGGTAATAGTCCCGTAACCGAAATTGAATGACAGTCTAGCTGTATCCAGAGTAACACAGGACACGTGAAATCCCGTGCGAATATGCGAGGACCATCTCGTAAGGCTAAATACGACCAAGTGACCGATAGCGAATAGTACCGTGAGGGAACGGTGAAAAGAACCCCGGGAGGGGAGTGAAATAGAACCTGAAACTGTATGCTTACAAGCAGAGAAAGGACGACTTTCCATGAGGAAATAGTTTGATCTCGTACCTTTTGTAGAATGGGCCGGCGAGTTACGGTATGTAGCAAGGTTAAGTGCCTCAGGCACGGAGCCGAAGCGAAAGCGAGTCCGAAATGGGCGCAATTAGTTGCATGTCGTAGACCCGAAACCAGATGACCTAACCATGAGCAGGTTGAAGCGGAGGTAACACTCCGTGGAGGACCGAACCCACGTCCGTTGAAACGTCCGGGGATGACTTGTGGTTAGAGGTGAAACGCCAATCGAATCTGGTTATAGCTGGTTCTCCTCGAAATAGCTTTAGGGCTAGCCTCTGTTTAAAGATTGTTGGGGGTAGAGCACTGAATGGGCTAGGGGCCTTCGCGGGTTACCAAACCCTATCAAACTTCGAATACCAATCAATTGTTCACAGGGAGTCAGACAGTGTGAGATAAGTTTCATTGTCAAAACGGAAACAGCCGAGATCTACAACTAAGGTCCCAAAGTAATGGTTAAGTGGAAAAGGATGTGTTATTGCTTAGACAACCAGGATGTTGGCTTAGAAGCAGCCACTCATTAAAAGAGTGCGTAATAGCTCACTGGTCGAGTGATAGTGCGCCGAAGATTCAACGGGGCTAAAACCATACACCGAAGTTTAGGAATTTGATTTTTCAAATTGGTAGAGGAGCAATGTTTGCGGGCAGAAGCGATATCGTAAGGGGTCGTGGACTGCAAACAAGAGAGAATGCCGGCATGAGTAGCGAGAGCATAGTGAGAATCTATGCCGTCGAAAGTCTTAGGTTTCCTGGGGAAGGCTTGTCCGCCCAGGGTTAGTCGGGAACTAAGCTGAGGCCGAAAGGCGTAGGCGATGTCCAACTGGTAGATATTCCAGTACCACCAAAATACGACAAAGAGTCGATGCAGTGACACAGTAGGATAGTGGAAGCGCGCTGATGGAAATGTGCGTCTAAATCATGAGGGGTCAAATGAGTGAAGTACCGTTTGAGTGCACCCTAGGTGATGATGGGGAGTGAAAATTAGTAACGAAGTCCATGAATTCACACTGGCGAGAAAAGCTGCTAGATAGTATCAGGTGCCCGTACCGCAAACCGACACAGGTAGACGATGAGAGAATCATAAGACGAGCGGGATAACCCTTGTTAAGGAACTCGGCAAAATGACCCCGTAACTTCGGGAGAAGGGGTGCCAACTCTTGTGGAGTTTATCTCTGCATAGGTTGGTCGCAGTGAATTGTCCCAAGCGACTGTTTACCAAAAACACAGGTTTCTGCTAAATCGCAAGATGAAGTATAGGAGCTGACGCCTGCCCGGTGCTGGAAGGTTAAGAGGAGATGTTAGCGCAAGCGAAGCGTTGAATTTAAGCCCCAGTGAACGGCGGCCGTAACTATAACGGTCCTAAGGTAGCGAAATTCCTTGTCAGGTAAGTTCTGACCCGCACGAATGGCGTAACGATTTGGGCGCTGTCTCGGCGAGAGTCTCGGCGAAATTGGATTATCCGTGAAGATACGGATTACGTGTACCAGGACAGAAAGACCCTATTGAGCTTTACTGTAGCTTGAAATTGAATTCGGGTTCTTATTGCGCAGTATAGGTGGGAGACAAAGAAGCTAGGACTTTGGTTTTAGTGGAGTCATCGTTGAGATACCACTCTGTAAAAATTTGAATTCTAACGTCGGACCCTCGAAGAACAGGGCGACGGACACTTTCTGGTAGGCAGTTTGACTGGGGCGGTCGCCTCCTAAAAAGTAACGGAGGCGTTCAAAGGTTCCCTCAGGTTGGTCGGAAATCAACCGTTGAGTGCAATAGCAAAAGGGAGCTTGACTGTGAGACTTACAAGTCGATCAGGTACGAAAGTAGGATATAGTGATCCGGTGGTTCTGTATGGAAGGGCCATCGCTCATCGGACAAAAGTTACCATAGGGATAACAGGCTTATCTCCCCCAAGAGTCCACATCGACGGGGAGGTTTGGCACCTCGATGTCGGCTCA
>CARUPR010000003.1 GCA_949077035.1 uncultured Eubacteriales bacterium | reverse complement strand
AAAAAGATGGAAATTTGCATACATGAACAGCAAGACCAACAGCACATAGTAAATATTCTAGGAAGTATCGACGAAAAGATTGAAAATAACGAGAAAATCATATTAAAATTAGAAGAGCTTAATAAATTATTTTTCTTAAAAAACTATATAAATAATTCATTAATTAAAACCTGGAAGCAATCTAAATTAGAAGACTGTGTTGATATCTCAAGAGGTGCAAGCCCTAGACCAATTCAAGATTATTTATCAACAAATGGAATGCCCTGGATTAAAATCTCTGATGCTACGGACAAGAATAATAATTTTATTACTAAAACAAATGAGTTTATTTTAGAATCAGGAGTTACTAAAAGTAGGATTGTTACCAAAGGTATGCTTATTGTCTCCAATAGTGCAACGCCGGCATTAACTCGAATAGTGAACATTACCGCCTGTGTTCATGACGGCTGGTTAATTTTTGAAAATTATAAATTTTTAAGTAAAGAGATAATTAAGTATTTAATTGATTATAATAAAAAAGAACTAATTTCTTCTGGCAATGGAAGTGTTTTTACAAACTTAAAAACAGAAATTTTAAAGTCTTTATATGTAAAAATTCCTCCCAAAGCGGTTGTCGATGAAATCACAAACCAACTAAAATTAAATTTAGAAAAACAATTGAAATTAACAGAAAAAAATATACATTTATTAAATCTTAAAAATTTACATCTTAAAAAATTCTTTGGATAAATATAAAGTTCTTCTCAATTGAAGAACTTTTTTAAATACAATTGTTTTAATTGGTTAAGTTTATTATTTTGTCTTTGTAAACTAAATATTTTTGAAAGAATAGGATATCCAAAATTATAGTACTCATTAATATCAGAATCTTTAGGAAGAATAAATAACATATTTTTAATAGATTTCGAGTTTGTTGCTGTTGCTATTGATGATGTGCTGCCTAAGTTACTATAATTAAAATGTTTTAGATAACAATATGTATACGGTAGTAATAAATCATTGTCTGTATTAAAGTGCGCAATAGCTTCATTAGATAGCATATTTTCAGTTGTTATATTCACGCGTCCAACAGTTAATTTAAAACTCAAAATTACTGTATTTGCCTTTATTATAGGTATGTTAAAATATGCAATCGCATCGTTGGTTAAATACTCGTTGGTTTCGAAAATAAAAGCTTTACTATTGCCCATATCTGATATAGAAATCCACTTCACATTATCTTGTGTTTTCACATTTTGGAACCATTCTTGCTCTTGCCTTGGTGGAGTTCTACCAATAGAAATATCAAAAACGTCTTCAGCTTTTTTAATTTCAAACTCTTCAATTTCAGATGAGAATTTAATAAATTTATCCATCAATAGTTGTTCTAAACTTGATAATTTTAGCTCGTTATTTTCAATCTTTTCGTCGATACTTCCTAGAATATTTACTAAAGGGTTATTACCAAGTGATGATTTTATCAACAATTTCTTGCTGTTCATTGGCTGTTTTCCTTAAATAAATTCTAGTTGTTTCAATTGATTCATGACCCATTAAGTCTGCAAGAAGTGCTAAATCATTATACTTTTCTAGGAAGTTTTTTGCAAAGCGGTGGCGAAAAGAATGAGGATAAATCACCTTAGTATTCATGCCATATTCTGCGCCAAATATTTTTAATTGGTGGGCAACTCCACGGGTTGTAAGTTTTTCGCCAAATCGATTTAAAAAGAGATAACCAGAGTGTAAATTGATTTCATCAAGCCATTTCATCGTTTCATTTTTAAGCATTTTGGGGATATATATTCGTCTAACTTTTCCTCCTTTACCGTAGATGTCCAAATATCCTTTTTCAACATGTTCAACTTTTATTTGAACAAGTTCGGAGATTCTTGCTCCCGTTGCAGCAAGAAACCTTACAACAAAATACCAGTTTTTTCTGCCATCTCGTTTTAGTTTGTTTTTAAAAAATCGGTAGTCGGCATCGCTTATAACATTCTCTAAAAACGTTTTATTTTGGATTTTGATAAGTTTTAATTTCAGACCTCCTTTATTTGTTGTTTCTAAATACTTGTTTAGAGCAAGTATTCTTAAATTTACTGTTTTAGGCTTGTAATTTTCAATTAGAAAACCTTTATATGACAGTAAATTTTTCTTTGTGACTTCTTCATACATACCAAAGAATTGGTGTAGAGTATGCATATAAGAGTCAATTGTGTTTTTAGATAAATTTGTTTGTTTTAATTTTTTTTCAAATTCATCTGTTGTCATTTGTATTACCATATTTTACCTCCTTTATAGTAATACAAATATTTTAGAATATAACACACCGAAAGTAATAAAAAAGTTCTTCATTAACCAAAGAACTTTTTTAAATATAACTGTTTTAAAGTATTAAGTTTTTTATTTTCGCCTAAAAGCATTTGTCTTTTGTCGAAATAATGTTTAATTAGATTTTTAAATTCGCTTATTTGATTTGGTATTTTAATTTTTAAAGAATTCATATTGGCTTGGTTTATTTTAGGTTGAACTGCGCCTGTTATGATAGATTGTACATTTGTATTTTTAAGAATTAATTCCAAGGTGTTATTATCTATGTCGTTTTTTGAATTCAGAATATGTGTGTGATTGTTTGCCCAGAACTTTTCATTAACTCGCTGAATGACTGGAAATCCAGATGGATCGGCAACGGTACCATCTTCACCAAGAAGAATGTAATCACCATCAAATAAATAGTTATCAACATAGTCTAATATTTCAGTTGCTCCATAATATGGATATATCTTTTCAAGAGAATCTCTTTCTCTTGAAGATAAGGGTTTTCTATATTTATCAAGATTGTTAATATGATTTTCCAACAGATCAATATGATGACCATCGTTGCAAAAGTTTAGATAATATGATTTCGTTAAATTGTTTATTTTTTCAATCAATCTATTATTATTTTCTATTTTATCATCAATCGTTCCTAGAATATTTACTATTTAAACATATGTAATGACACATAGTTTTTTATTATGTTATATAAAAACTATAAAAAATTATACAAATTTATTAATTTTATGTTATAATGAAGTTGAAATTATGATTTGGAGAGACTAATGCTAAAGATAATTTTAGACACAAATTTATTTAGGACGAATCTTAAAGGATTGGAAAAATATGAATTTTCTAGTTTATATGAAGACTTAATTAAATATGTTAATGAATCTAAAATAAAAGATGCTGCTTTATGCATGACGGAGACATCAATTAAAGAATTTGCAAAGCAGATGGCAGAGGACTATCAAAAAAATGTTGTTGATGGTTATACTAAAGCATTCAATATAATGAAAGATTCATTGCCAGTATTTGAAATTAAATTTAGAGATAAGTATGATTTCATGGATGAATTCCTAAACGGAATGCTTGAGAGATTGGAGAGCTTAAATGTCGAGATAATTGATGCTTTGCCAACCAAACAAGAGGGTGGCATGAAAATGACAGAAGTTCTAAATAAAACAATAAAGGACATTGCTCCGTTTAATAAAAATCATAATAGAAATTTGAAAGATGCTTTTATTTCTGAAAGTGTTAATTCAAAAGCTCAAGATAATAGATATCACAATTATTTATTTATCACATGCAATGCTAAAGATTTTCGAGAAAATACTGTGCGTACTAACAACTACTATATGGAATTTTTAGATAATAACAGCAAAGATAAAATGATGGCATTGTTGAATGTTTTTAATAAGCACGGTGCATATGTTGACGAAGAGACATTTTATAAAGAATTTTTATATAGTGATAAAGTTAGAGAAGGTGTTAAAAACTTTTTAGAGATTAATATTATTGAGGGGCAATATTATGATGAAAATATACCCGAAATAAAAAAGTGCGACGATAGTCATTATGCTTTAACATATGAGGTTAATGAAGAAAAAACTGCAATAGAAATAAAATTTACAATAATTGCAGGAGAATCTGAATATGCTGGTGGACTGGAATATAGTTTAGTAAAAGATCAATTTCCATTAATTAGAAAATATATTTATTATACAGATGAATCAGGAGAGGAGGTTTGCGTAGATGAATTTTAGTGAGAGCGATTTAGAATTTACTATATTATCAAAACTTCAAGATAAAGGCTATGAATATGGTAATACAACAGATTCTTGGTTTGAGGATCGTGAATTAAATGAGTTTATAAATAAGGATCTTCTATTTGCGAGATTAAAAACTATAAATCCAAAAAGCAAAAACTCTTGGATTGACGATGCTATAACTTCAATATTGAGAATATCAAGCACCACATTGTTTGAAAGGAATAGAATTTTCCATGATTATTTAACAAATGGAATACGCATTGAAACGGGC
Organism: uncultured Eubacteriales bacterium; assembly: GCA_949077035.1. Lineage (GTDB taxonomy): Bacteria > Bacillota > Clostridia > Christensenellales > UBA1242 > Caccovivens. Next base: position 152,076 of record CARUPR010000003.1, on the reverse strand, counting down.
AATGATGAAAGTAATCCTACAATTAAATTGATTGATTTTGAAAATGTTGAAAATAATACATTTCAAGTTGTGAATCAAATTAAATTTAATGAAAAGGGGCAGACCAGAATACCGGATATTTTAGTTTACATAAATGGTTTACCTTTAATAATTTTTGAATTAAAATCAACTGAATATCGAGAGGGTACTTTCTTAATAAATGCTTGGAAACAGCTTGGAGGTAAAGGTGATAATGACGGTTATAGATACGATATACCGACACTATTTGATTACAATGCGTTTTTAGTAATCTCTGATGGTGCAAATAGCAAGGTTGGCACTTTGACTTCAGATTTTACAAGATACTCTGAATGGAAAAGTGTAAATGGCGAGCAAGGGTATAAAAAGAATTTTACTAGAAAACTAGATGTTATGCTAGATGGAATGTTTGAAAAGTCTAGGCTTTTAGATATAATTCAAAATTATTTATTCTATATAAGAAACGACAAAGAGAAACCCGTAAAAATATTGGCGCAGTATCATCAATATTTTGGTGCTATCAAAGCATATGTAAGTATTAAAGAGCATAAAAAACCTTCTGGCGATGGTAAAGCAGGTATAATTTGGCACACACAAGGTAGCGGTAAGTCATTTACTATGTTGATGTTGGCGCATAGGCTTATTAATGACAATAAATTAAACAACCCAACCATAGTTGTTTTAACGGATAGGAATGATCTTGATAATCAATTATTTGGCACTTTTAGTAGTGCTAAAGATTTTTTAAACTCTAAGATTGAGCAGGTAAACTCTCGTAAAGATTTAATTGAAGAATTGGAGAAGATAAGAGTTGGGGGAATAATATTTACTACATTGCAAAAATTTGATAAAGAAAATTTGTTTATAAATCTTAGAGACAATATTATTGTTTTTTCAGATGAAGCACATAGATCCCACTATGGGTTAGATGAAAAGATTGTAATGAAAAAAGAAAATAAAGAGATTGTTGAATATATAAGTAAATTTGGTATGGAAAAATACATTAGAGACAGTCTTCCAAATGCAACATTTATTGGCTTTACAGGAACTCCTGTAAAGACAAAAGATAAAATGACCACTGCTATTTTTGGAGATATTGTTGATACTTATGATATGACTCAATCTATTGAAGATGGCTCGACCGTTAAATTATTTTATGAAAGTAGACTCGCTAAGGTTTGGCTTGACAACGATAAGTTAAAAGAAATAGACCATTATTACGATAACTTAATTGATACGGATGAAGCCACAGAAGAGCAAGTAATAGAATCTCAAAAAAAATTAACAAACTTAGAGTTGATTGTTGGTGACAAAGACAGATTAAAACTTTTAGCGAATGACATATATAATCATTACAGAGATAGAAAGAATTTCTTAAATGGCAAGGCAATGATTGTGTGTATGTCTAGGAAGATTGCTTATAACCTATATAAACTACTACTAGAAATAGATCCTGCATTAGAACAAGATATTGCACTTGTTGTTACAGACAGCAATAAAGACACTGAAGATATGAGAAAAGTCTTTGGTACAAAAAGAGATCGTGATGAACTGGCAAGAAATTTTAAAGGAGAAGATATTAAGAAGGGAACTCCAAGTAAGAAAATTGCCATAGTTGTTGATATGTGGTTAACAGGGTTTGATGTGCCAGATCTTGATGTAATGTATGTTGACAAACCTATGAAAGGACATAATTTAATGCAAGCTATTGCCAGGGTTAACCGTGTATTTCCTGGTAAAGAGAGTGGATTAATCGTAGATTATATCGGACTGTATAAGTCTCTTGCACAGGCACTAAGCGATTATACTGCAAGAGATCAAAAGTTTAATTTGCAAGACGTACAAACAACAGCGAAATCTTTAATTGAAGAAGATATGTCAATATTGGACGAAATGTTATATTCTATTGATAAGAACAGATTCTTTAATACAGATGCTGTGAGTAGATTCAAATCAATACAAGATGGTGCCGAATTCGTTTTAGAAAACGAAGAACGTAAAAAGGACTTCTTAAAAATTACAAGAAGGCTAAAAGATGCTTTCATTGTTGCAGCAGGAATTTTGAACGAAGAATATAAAACAAGAATTTTATATTATATTTCGGTAAGACATTATATAATGAAGCTTGATTATGAAGGATACAAATTTAATACTGAAGAGATTAACAAACATGTTGAAGAGTTAATATCCGAGGCAATAAAGGGTGATGAAATAAAAGTTTTAACTCAAGTATCTGAAGAAAAAGAGAAGATAAAAGTCTGGGAACTATTAAGCGAAGATAGTATAGAAGAATTAAGAAAAACAAATCCACCCCATATATTTATTAAAATTATGCAAAAACTTCTTAATGAAGCAATTAAGGAATATAAACAATATAACTTAATTAAGTCAAATGAATATAGCGAAAAATTAAGATGGCTTCTAGATAGATATAATACAAGAGAAGATGCTTCTACAATAAATAAAACTATTTTGGGATTGGTTGATTTCTCAAGAGAAATGGTGGCAGATAAAACCAATGCAGAAAAGAACAATCTAAAGGGAAGAGAAAAAGCATTTTATGATGCATTAATAAAAGAGGAAAGTGCAGTAAAAATGATGCAAGATGGTGTTCTATATCAAATAGCTCAAGAGTTAAAAGATGTAGTTCAAGAATATGCAACTGTTGACTGGTCTAAAAAGCGAACAACACAGGCGAGGATGAGAATGCAAATTAAAAAACTTTTGCAAAAATATAATTATCCACCTGAATATAGAGAAGGTGCAGTTGAAAGGGTTATTAAACAAGCAGAATATATGATGTAAATATTAAAAAGAGTCGATTTTGATACAGAGTCAACTCTTTTTTGTTATAATAAGAATGTTGAAGGAGGTGGTTTTGCGAATTGTGATTTTTGGATGGTAGGCGGGGAGCCTACAACAGCTGGTGGTGAATTGCGATGGCTGAGTTGGTGGGATGATGTGAGATGTAAGCGGAAGCCTATAGATGAAAATTGTTTTGTGTGTTTTGGATTTTCCATTATGAAATGTTGGCAATTTAGCTGATGTTTTAAGTTTTGAATATGGAGATGAAGAAATGTTGAAGATGAAAGAATTTTTAGAGATTAAAAAATTAAAAGAAGATGGATTCACGAAAAGTGAAGTTGTGAAGGTGACAGGATTAAAGCAATTCTCAGTCAGGAAGTATTGGGATTATTCAATTGATGATTTTGCTGATAGTGATAAGTTGATGCGAAATGATAAGATTGAAAAATATCGAAACTTTTTGATGAAAGAATTGAAGGATAATCCTGAAATAAGAAATACTACACTGTTTGATAAGATTAAAGAGATGGATGCAGAGTTTTCTGCAAGTGAAAGTGCATTTTATAGGTATATGCGAAAACTGAGAGAAGTGCTTGGAATAAGTGGAAAAGTTGGTAGGGCTTATCAGCTTATTGGTGATACAAAACCCGGAGAACTTGCACAAGTGGATATGGGCGAAATTTGGATTCGAGATGTATATGATGTAAAAGTTAAGATCTACTTTTGGTGCATTGTGTTGATGTATTCAAGATATAAGTTTGTGTATTGCAAGCGAGAGGCTTTTACTAGCAAAGATTTTGTGGATGCGCATGAGCGAGCATTCGCGTATTTTGGTGGCAGACCAAAGACAATTATGTACGACCAAGACAGAGTTTTGGTTGTGAGTGAAAACTGTGGAAATGTGATTTTTACAAAAGAGTTTGAAATTTATAAAGATTTTATTGGTTTGGATGTTTATCTTTGCAAGAAGCAAGATCCTGACACAAAGGGTAGAGTTGAGAATGTTGTTAAGTTTGTGAAAACAAGTTTCTTTGACCACAAAGTGTTTTGTGGAATAGACAATTTGAATAGTGATTTGCTGGATTGGTTGGATAGGACAGGCAATGGCAAAGTCAATATGACAACTAGGCGAACGCCAAGAGATATGTTTAAGGAAGAGAAAGAGTATTTGCTTAAGCATACGCCATACTCGTTAAGAAAGAAAAATGAATATATTGCAACGGCAACAGATTTGAATTACCTTATTTTTAGGAGTAATTATTACACTTTGCCAGCGTTTAGGTTTAAGCAGGGCGACAAAGTTTTGGTCGAAATTGTTGGCGATTTTATAAATGTCTATGATGCAGAAACGAAGGAGTTTGTTGCAAGACATAAACTCCTAATTGGTAAAGGGCTGACTTCTAAACTTGCAAATAGAGGTGAGGATAACAAACATTCAAGGCTTATTAAACGAACGATTGAAAATTTTGGAGATAATAAACTTGCGATTGAGTTTTTAAATGAGATCATAAGAGAAAAGCCAAGATATGTGAAAGAACAATGCGGACTAATTAAAAAGATTGTAAAGGAGTATTCGCTACAAGAAATTGCTAACGGTATAAAGTGGTGCAACAAAAACAGCAAGTTTGATGCAACTGAACTTTTAACTTATCTAATGGCGCACAGTGAAAAAGACACAGATATAATGCCGATTCGAACAAAGAGAACTTATGTGGAACGAGCGGAAGGTCTAAACAAATATATGGGGCTTATAGGTGGCGGTGATGAAGAAGTTTAGCGTTACTGACATACAAGAAGTTGCCAAGAAACTTGGCCTGCACCATATGAGTAAATCATATTTTAATTTGCAAGATGAAAGCGATGAAAAGTTGCAATTTTTATATGAGTGTTTACACAAGGAATTAATCTTGCGAGAGCAAAAGTCAAGGGCTACTAAAATAGGCAAAGCACATTTGCCAAGTTTTAAGACTTTGGAAGAATATGATTTAAACTTTCAACCTCAGTTATCCAAGTGGCAAATTGAAGAGTTGAAGAAACTGAATTGGCTAAAAGAAAAATACAACATAATATTTATGGGTGGTTCAGGAACAGGAAAGACGCACTTGGCTGTTTCACTTGGGCATTTGGCACTTTCGCAAAACTATAAAGTTTTCTTTTCTACACTTGAAAATCTTATTTATTTGCTAAAAACCAAGGAAGCGTTTAAATCTAGTAGTGCAAGAGTTAAATATTTGTATGAGTGTCATTTGGTGATTATTGATGAAGTTGGTTATCAAAAACTAGATAAACAAGATGTGCTACTTATGTATGAACTTGTCAATAAACTTTACAATAGAGCATCAATAATAATCACAACGAACCTTGACTTTGGGAAGTGGGGAGAGTTGTTTCAAGATGAAAGTATGGTGAATGCAATACTGGATAGGTTAACACATAATTGTCAAATAATAAATCTTAAAGGTGAGAGTTATAGACTTCTCAATCACAACAATATTTTCAAAAAGAGAATTAAAAATTGAATATTATTTTGATGATTGTTTAATCACAAAATAAAACACACATTTAGGCGTGCGTACTGCTAAAACTTTTGATTTTGCGAAAAACACAACTTTTTTGCTTATCAAAAGTTTGATTTGCCGACAAACAATACTAGCCAACCAGGGGGAGTCAAATCTCTGGTCAAAAAGGGGGTGATAACGGAGCGGCAGTCGCACAAAAAAAGTCGCAAAATCAAAAATCAAAAAAAGTCGCAAAATCAAAAACTGAAAAGTTTAGCAAAATGTTGCAACATCTTTGTTTCTGATTCAAACTGGTTTGGTGGAATGTGGGCTTTGAATAATTTTTTAAAGGCTGAAGCGAAACTTGATAAAATTGTTGGTTTTATCCAAAACAAAAATTTCTCTAAATTTGAAAGCTTTGTTTTGGCATATCATTTTGCAAGTAACAGAGAATATAAGTTTGCCCCTAAGGGAGAAAAGTTTCAAGTTTGCAGAAGTTTTGTTGATGTTTTAAATAGGGGGTATTGCGTATGTGTTGGCTATGCTTCAGTTTTAAAACGATTGTGTGATAAACTTGGCATTGAAAGTGCTGTGCAAGGATGTTTGGCAAAAAATAAATTTGGAGAAATTATAAACCATGCAAATAATTTGGTTTATTTAAAAGATGACAAATATCAAATAGACGGAATTTATTATTGTGACCCGAGAATGGATTGCCTAAATTTTGCTGATAAAAATGATAACAACTTTTCTTGGAAATTTAATTCATTGGCAATTCCGATAACAGATGTCGGCAAAATTATAATAAAAGTTTGGAATGATGACACAATAATTCAAATGAATAACTTTCAGAGTTTGTATTATTCAGAGTCGCTATCGGATAGTGATAAAAACTATCTCTCAAAATTTTTCTCTTTTGAAACTTTGCAAGATTTGATGCTGAAAAAATATTGCAAGCCTATTGATGATAAAACTTTATTTTTAGCTTTAAAGCAGGTTGGAATAGATGAGGCTTTAATTGATAATATAAAGACAGCTTATTTTGATAGAAAAAATTTGTTTTTTTCAGATGTGTCTGCTTATCTATATTAATTTTTTATCGGCAGTCAACAAATGAAAAAGATACTATAATAGAAAATTGATAACTTGTAAAAATTTATAAATTGGAGATTTAAAATGAAAGAATGTTATCTTGAAAATTCGCCTATCGCATATTATGTTGATGACTCGGCTGATAAAGAGTGGGTTGTTTTTGTCCATGCAGCTTTTGTGAATCACAGAATGTTTGAAAGCCAATTTAAATATTTTTCTGGGAAATATAATCTGCTTGCTATTGACATTTTAGGGCATGGCAATTCCATCAAAACAAAAAAAGGTGATTCTATTGAAAAAATGGCTTTATGGATAGACCAAATTTTTCAAAAGCACAATATAACAGCAGCTCATTTTGTTGGTGTTTCTTTAGGAGCTGTTATTGTGCAGGACTATGCAAATAGATATGAAAACAAGGTTTTGTCGCTTGCTTGTTTTGGTGGATATGACATCAACGATTTTGACATTCAAAGTCAAAAAGGCAATTCAAAAGAGCAGATGAAGATGATGTTTAAAGCTATTTTTTCGATAAAATGGTTTGCAAAAGCAAACAAAAAGATTTCTGCTTACACAACCGACGCACAGGAAGAATTTTATAATATAAACATTGAATTTAGAAAAAAATCCTTTAAATATTTGGCAAAATTACAAAACTTAATCAATAAGTTTCCAAAGACGGAAAGAAAATATAAACTGTTGATTGGATGTGGAGAGCATGACATTCCTATGGAAATAGATATTGTAAATAAATGGTCAGAAAGTGAAAATTGTGAAAAAATTATTTTTCAAGGTGCAGGTCATTGTGTGAATATGGATAAACCAGAAGAATTTAATGCAAGATTAGAAAAATTCTGGAACAATAATTAAAATACTTATCTATTCAATAGAAGGGATTTTGTCTATAAATTTTGAAAACCTTGCTAAAAACTAAATTAAAGTTTTGTTTTAGACAATTTTATTTGTCAAAAAGGTGCAAAATTTTAAATATTATGTTATAATAATTTATAAGTTAATTGTTTTAAATTAAGGAGAAATAAACATGATATATAAAAATGAGTTTATAGAAAATGAAGATGGAATCTCTTGCCAAGTTCTTGACTTAGAGAGTCTAAATTTTGATAATTGTCCATTAGGTATTAAAAGCAAAATTACAAAAGTAATAAATGCCAAAGGCGGTGAAAAAATATTAACTATTACAAATGGTGGTTGTGAAGGCGTGTATATTGCAAGTAAAGGAGATGCCATTTTTTGCAATAGTGAAAGTGATAAATACGTTCCTCATAATAGGGATGGAAAAGCTTGGAAATTTTGTGAATTAGAAGAGCACAATTATGATGTAGTTAAAAGCGAAAAAGATTGTGTTTATGTAAGAAGCAATAATAAAGCTCTTCTTATGGTTGAGTGTATCGAAAAGCCAACTTGCATTAAAGATGCTTGGGGAAAAGGTAGCCATCAATTTTTGTTTATTGGTGCGACTCTTAAAAAAGATTTAAATAATGGTGCTATTAGTGGTATAGACAAAAAAGCTTTTGAAGAAACTTGGACAATTTTGAATGAAATTGAAAATGAAAAAGAGTAAACTGACAAATTATTTAAATTATACTATTTTTTAACAATTGAGTATAATTGATTTTGTTATAGTAATATTTTGTGCTGTCTTCTTTTTTAAGAAAAAATTTTTAATAATTGTATTATTAAAATAGCTAAAATTATTTTTCCGATAAATAATTTTAAAAGGTAAGAAGATATATTTTGTTGGGAGAGGAGTATGAAAATAGGATTCTATGCTGGAAGCTTTGACCCTTTTACAATTGGGCATTTGCATATTGTAAAAAAGGCAGGTCAGATTTTTGATAAAGTCATAATTGGAATAGGAGTAAACTCAAAGAAAACTAGAAAATTTGATAAAAACAAAATGTGCAAAGCGATTCAGGATTTATTAATTGAACAAAATATTTTAAATGCCGAATGTGTTTTGTTTGATGGTTTAACTGCAGATATTGCAAAAGAATATGGTGCAACTTTTTTAATTAGGGGAATAAGAAATGGAGTTGACTATGATTTTGAAGAAAACATTGCCTTAATAAATGAAGAAATTTCTGGCATTGACACTGTTTATTTTCGTGCAGGTGCATATTGCGCAATTTCATCAAGCATGGTCAATGAATTGATAGAAAGAGGCAAAGATGTTTCAAAATATCTTCCATCTCAAATTTATGAAATTGTCAAAGAGGCAAAATAGTCAATATTTAAAATAAGCTTATAGAAGTTATAAAAAATCAAGAACGCGAAAAGTTGAAATGAAATAAGGCAAGGTGAAAAATGCTAAATGTTGTGCTTGGAAAATTTAAGAAAAAAATAAAAGTCTTACTAATAAGGCTTTTTTTAATTTTATATTTCCTCTTTTATAATTTTTCACTATTTTGAGTTAAGTATTTTCTTTTTGCAATTATTTTTAATTAATACATTTTTTAATTTTATAATGTCGTCTTAAATATTAATAAAACATTGATTCGATTTTTTTTGCATTTAAAGATTGATAAATTTTGTCAAAGGTATTTAAATCTTTGTTGTGATGTGTTATAATTAAAGAAAGTTTTAAGATTTTTTTAAAGACAATATAAAAGATAATATAAAAGATAATATAAAAGACAATAAAAAAACATTATATAAATCAATATAAGAAAAAGCTAACCTAAAATTAATATAAATATTCTATTATACTTTTGTCTTGTCATAAAATAATCTTATGAGGAGAAGATATGAAACTTTTTATGCCAGGAGAGAATTTAAAAATTTTCAAAAGATATCAGGTTGAGCAAAAGATAAACAAAATTGAAGCGATATTTCCAGGAAGAATTCAAATGTGTCCGCTTGATTTTAATGCTTTTGAGTTTGGTGTGCCAAATGGTGGCGGTTATGGATTGCCAATAGAATTGGATAATTATATAAAAATTGAAAAAAGCGATTTTGAAGAATTTAATATAGCAAAAGGAAAAGATATTCTTGTAAAACATTATTATTATTTAATGAAAGAAATTTTTTCTATTAATGGAAATTATAGCATAACCATAAAATTAGATTCTATTGTAGAACAGCATTTTGGGCTGGGAAGCTCTGCAAGTATTGCGGCTGCAATTTGCTTTTTATTCAATTATATGTTTGACAACGCAATTTCTCAGAATGAGCTTGTGGAAATAATTGCAAACAATTATGTTGAAATTTATAAAAATAAATTGACTTATGGTATGACCACAGGCGTAAGTTTGCACAGCATATTAAGAGGTGAGTTTGTAATAGTATCAAACTATGCAAAATTAATCTATTCAAAAAAAATGCCAAAAGATTATAAGGTAATTTTAATTGATACAAAATTGAAAAGAGATGACATGGACAAGCCTGAAAATATGGAGCAAATTAATAGGTCTAAACAATTGGATTTAGAGTTTAAAAAATTTAGAAGCGATATATTTTTAATGGAGATTATACCAGAACTTAATAATGATAATTGGCAGTTGCTTTTTGAAAAGAATAATATATTTCAGCAAAATGGTGGGCAGCTTGCTGTTATTGAAAGTTATGAAAACAATGGAGAACTTATCAAAAATATTTTAAATAAGTTTAAAAGTGTTGATGATTTAATGGTTGGTGTCACATCGGTTGGCCCAACAATGTTTGTTATCACCAAAGATGAAGCAAGAATCGTTGATTATTGCAATTCGATAAATTTGGAGTATAAAATTTATAATATTTCTGATGGTATTAAAATAATAGGCGACAAATAAGTCTTATTTATGATGTATTAATATTTTCTTTAGGAAGGAAAAAAGAGGGTTTCTTTAGGAAGGAAATATAATGCAAGGGAAAAATAAGGTGCTGTCTTTAGAAATCAAGATAGACATGAAAGAAAAGTGTTTTTTAGAAAGAAAAATGGTAGCGATGAAAAGAGAGCAGTTTAATAAACTTTTTTAAAATTGAAAATTAATTATACAATATCAATATCTTTATGTTATACTATAAAAAGATGGATTGGAATTAAAGTTTTTAATTTTATCATTATTTAAGGAGTTTATTATGAATGAGGCAAAAAGAGAAAGAGCGAGAGCAATAATTATTTCTGACAATAAAATTGTGTCTATGTATCGCGAAAGAGATGGCAGAATTTTTTATACCTTTCCTGGTGGCGGAATGGAAGAAGGCGAAACAGAGCAGGATTGTGTTGCCAGAGAGGTTTTAGAAGAGTTTGGCTTGATTATTAATCCTATCAAAAAAGTTTATATCTATGAAAGCGAAAGAAGCATAGAATATTTTTATCTTTGTGATTGGGTTGATGGAAAATTTGGAACTGGAGAGGGCGAAGAATTTCAACCTGAAAACAATAATGGAATTTATAAGCCTGTATTTATAGAAATTTCAAAAATCCCTTCTTTGCCTCTGATGCCTCCTGATGTAGCGGCTGCATTTTATGAAGACTATGGCAAGAATGGCAAAACGCTTAGAAGTGATATAAAAATTATTAAAGTTTAAAAACAATGTTTTAAAAAAAGGTTGAGAAGAATTTATAATTTAAACAAAAAAGGAGAAAGATTTATGAATTTGGTTGCGGATAAAGAGGAATTATTAAAAATTTATGATGATGAATATAATTTTTTGGGATATGAAAAAAGAAGTGAAGCACATGAAAAAAGACTTTTTCATGATGAGATTGCTTTGTGGATAATAAATAAAAAAGACAAAACTGTGCTTTTGCAAAAAAGAAGTGCGAGAAAAAAGCAAAACCCCAATAAATATGCTTTATGTGCTGGGCACGTTGTTGAAGATGAAACTATTGAGCAGGCACTTATAAAAGAAGCTGAAGAAGAGATAGGGGTTGATTTGAAAGCTTATGAGTATAAACCACTGATAACAATAAAAAGAACTGAACCTCAAAATTATTGTTTTTCACACCACTTTTATATTTTGGCAGATATTGCAATAAAAGATTTCAAGATTCAAGAGGAAGAATTAAGTGAAGTAAGATATTTTGAATATGAAAAATTGAAAGAACTTGTCAAGAATAATGACGAGAGTGTTGTATTTAAATGGAATGAAGTTTATATTAAGGTGTTTAATGAACTTGATAAAATAATTTATTCAGACAAATAAAACAAAAATGATTTTAAATAAAAAAAATTTAAAATTTAAAGGATGAAAATGAAAACAAATCAAGAAAAAGTTTGGGATATGAAAAGGCTTGAAACACAAGCCAAAGGCAAAATGCAATATGATAATTATATCCTTGAAAATATTGGAATTGATAAACTTGAAAAAGCAAATGTTTTAGATTTGGGTTGCAGCAATGGTTTTAAAACTTATGAACTTTTTAATAGAGAAAATATTGATAAGGTAGTTGGAGTTGATTGGTCTTCAAAGGCGATAGAGCAGGCAAACGAAAAGTATCAAGGAAATAAAAAGTTTTCATTTATTTGCGATGACATCTATAATATAAATTTTGAAGAAAAATTTGATATAGTTTATCTGTCATTTGTTTTGCACCATGCGCAAGATAAGATAAAACTTTTAAAAAAGGTTTTTTCTTTGTTGAAAAATGGAGGATATGTTGTAATAAAGACCATAGATGATAGTTCTATCATTGCATATCCTGATGAAAAAGGTGTTATTGATAAAATTCTTAAATTATATGACACAAAAATAAAAAATTTGTCTGTCAATACAAAGTTTACTGATAGATATCATGGTAAAAAATGTTATGCACAGCTTTTTGAGGCAGGTTTTAAAAATATAAAACTTACCCTTGTTTCGTCAAGTAAGCCTAAGAAAACAGATGAAGAGAGAAAGCAAGCTTTTGAGGTTGGTTTTGGGTTTAGAAATGTTGATATAAATTCGGGGATAAAAAATAGATGGACAAAGCAAATGGATGGTTTGCTTGCACGGGTGAAAGATTTGTTTGATGACCCTCAATTTATTTATATGAATCCTGCCTATTATTTTTCTGCACAAAAGGTGGAAGAATAAAAAGGCGATTTAAATGCTTGTTTAGATTTAATTAATGTGATAAAAATTAAAATAAATTAAGAAAAATCATTGGAGTAAAATATGAAATATTCAATTATATTAAGTCTTGATAAAGGTTATCAAGATAAAATAAATTGTGTGAGAGAAATGCTTAAAAATGCGGGGGGGGGGAATGATGATGTCTGCATCATCAACCATATAACTCTGTTTAGCGTTGAAACCCAAGATGAAAATGCGATAGAAGAAATAAAGAAATATATTGGTGAAATTGCAGATAAACAAAGGCAGCTGTCAGTCACCTTTGTATCGGCTGGGACCTTTTTAAATGATTTTAATGTAATATTTTTAAATCCTATTATGACAAGCGAGCTTAAAGGTTTGCAAAAAAATGTTGGAGCAAGCCTTGGCAAGTTTGCACATAAAGGACATTATGATTATGATAATTGGACGCCGCACTCAACTATTGCTATAAATATAAATGATGACACTTATTTTAATTATTTAAAACTTTTGAAACAGCATGCTTTCTTGCCGATAAAAGCAATGGCTGACAAGATAATTATTACTCAGTATGATGTGTTGCCAGGCAGGCAACTTGCCGAATATCATTTGAAAAGTCATTTTTAATTTAAATAAAAAATTGCTGAAATGAAATAAGAAAAATAAAAAAATTAAAGAAGAATATTTAATAAAAATGATTGAAGAGATTTAAAAAATAGAAAAATAGAAGAAGAAATAAAGAAAAACAAAATAAAAAAATCAAGAAAATCAATGCAAAAAAATTTTAAGAGAGGGAAATTATGTCAACTTCAAAAGAAATGAAAGAATTTATTTTAGAGCAGTTTCAGCCACTTGGAGATGTTACTGCAAGGGCAATGATGGGTGAATTTTTGCTGTATTATAAAGGTCTGTTGTTTGGTGGAATTTATGATGGAAGGGTGCTTATAAAAATAACCGACACAAACAAAAGTTTTAATTTAAAAAGTGAAATACCATATAAAAATGCAAAACCGATGTTTATGATAGAGGATATTGAAAATTCTGAGTTTGTAAAAGAGGTGGTTTTGGCAACTTGTGATGGTCTTGCGGCTGAAAAACTTGCAAAATCTAAAAAATAAATTGTTGTTTCGTCAAAATCTTTTATTTTTAAATAAAAAAATTAAAATTATAAACAAATTTGTTTGTATATGAATTATCGCTATGATATAATAAAGGTAGGAGGAAATTATGGCAAAATCAGGAAAAGATTATTTTGGTTTAGGAAGACTTGTAAGTATCATTCTTGCAATCATTCCAATTACAGCTCTTATTTTAGGAGTTGCAACAAGATTATCTGAAGGAAAAATAATAGCTGGACTTTTAAGATTATTGCTCGGCTGGAATATTATCTGGATTGTTGACCTTGTTTTAATGGTTCTTAATGGAAGAATCATGAGACTTCTCAATGTATAATTTTTATATTTGAGATAAAAAATCACCCTTTGTGGTGATTTTTTTAATAGTGCAAGAAAGGTGCGAGCTAAAAGAGTGTTTTCTTAATAGTGCAAGAAAGGTGCGAGCAGCATGAGTTTCTTCTTATGGACGCCTGTTTAATTCATCAAAAGGAAAATTTTTGCAAATCGACAAACGAAAAACAGCCCTTTCAAAATGACGAAAAGAATCTATTTTCAATCATCAAAAAGAAATGCTGTCGTTTGAATTGATTTTTTGAATGAATCAGCTGAATCTAATCGACATATTTTGTAGGCTTTATTTTTAAATTTGTTTATTTTGTTTGACTATTGGCAAAAATTGATTATAATAATTTTAGTAAAATTGCAAAACCTATCTAAGTTTTATAATTTTTCTTGCAAGTGTTTTAAAAATGTGCTATAATATTTTTAGGAGAATTATATGACAAGTTTACTCTGTAATTGGTTTGATGATTGGGGAAGAAGCATTAAGGCGGGTTTGACTAATGTCGGTGTGATAATCTTTCTTGTTGCCTTTTTCTGTTTGGGTGTTCTGCTTATTTATGGAATTATTAAAAAGCCTTTGGCTTACAATAAATATAAGATAGCATGGGGATATTTATTCCTTCTTATCATTGACGTTCTGTTTTTTGTTTGGTTTTGTATTATTTTATAGTTTAAGGAGAATTTTTAAAGATGAATTATTTTATATCTACATTGCTTGATGGAGAAATTGCAAGTGATTTTGCAACCAAAGTTTTGCCTATCATTCGATATGTGCTTTTTGCCATAATTATTGCTGCTGCTATTGTTATGATTATCACCACAATTATGCAATCAACCGATAATAATAATGGTATGGATGCGTTTACTGGCGCAAAGCAGGAAAGTTATTATGCACAAAACAAAGGTGCCTCTCGTGATAGCATTTTAAAAAGAATTACTATTGCAATGGCGGTGATTATTTTGATTTGCATTTTGACATTCTTTATTACCGAACTTATAGCAGGTATCAAATGACAGTAAAAAAAATATTTTTAGAATTATTAAGAAAAGATAGTCTTTCTTTTAAAGGGAAAGACAATCTTTTTTCTTTTATTTCAAAGACATATTCACTTCCTTTGCAGGAAGTAAAGAAAACTTATAATGCTCTTTTGAGAGATGGACAGATTTTTGAGCAATCAAACAATCAAATTTTTGCTGTCCCATCTCATGGTTATCAAAAAGGTATTTTTATGGGCAGCACAAAGGGTTATGGATTTTGCAGATTGCCTGATGCCGAAAAAGAGGATGTTTTTATACCTGCAAATATGTGCGGCGGTGCAATTGATGGCGATAAAGTCATTATCAAAATCATGTCTGATAGTGAAGAAGGGACAGATGGTAAGGTTGTCAAAGTTTATTCAAATGTAAAATATTTGGCAGGTGTTGTTGTTAAAATGGGAAGAGCTTTTTTCCTTGAACCTGACAATAATCACATTCCATTTAAAATCAAACTTGATGGCGGAATTAAGTTTGAAGAGAATGATAGGGTGACTGTAGAACTTTTAAGGGGAAAGGTTTTGGCAGGAAGAGTGATTGAAGTTCTTGGCAAAAGTGAGGATATTAAGGCCTGCGAACTTGCAATTATTCGTGACCATCAACTCTATGAAGTTTTCCCTGATAAGGTGCTTAAAGAGGTTAAAAAATTACCACAAGAGGTTTTGCCTTCTCAGAAAAAAGGCCGTATTGATTTGACGGATGAAGTTATCTTTACCATAGATGGTGAAGATGCAAAAGACCTTGATGACGCTGTTTCCATCAAAAAAACTCAAAGCGGATATATTTTAGGCGTCCATATTGCTGATGTTGGTGAATATGTAAAATATGAAACAGAGGTGGACCATGAAGCTTGGAATAGAGGGACAAGTGTATATTTCCCAACTTCTGTTTTACCAATGCTTCCTAAAGAACTTTCAAATGGTATTTGCTCTCTTAATGAAGGTAAGGAAAGATTGACGCTGACCTGTGAAATGGTGATTGATGAAGAGGGTAATGTTAAGTCACATAAGATTTATGAAAGTGTTATAAAGAGCGTTGCCAGATTAAATTATACAAATGTTGCCAAACTTTTTGAAGGGAAAGATTGCGATGAAAAGACAAAAATGGTTCAAGATGAATTGTTTATCATGCAAAAGTTGTCACACATATTGCAGGCAAAGAATAAAAGAATGGGTGCTCTTGATTTTGAAATTCCTGAAGTTCAATTTGTATTTGATGAAAATGGAATGGCTGTTGGTTTTGAAAAGCGAGAACGCAATGATGCGCATAGATTGATTGAAGACTTTATGGTGCTTGCAAATCAAACAGTGGCAAAAGATTTTTGTGACAGAGATATACCATTTCTTTATCGTGTCCATGAAGCTCCACGCAAAGAAAAGGTTTTGGGTGTGATTGATTATTTAAGTGGTCTTAACATCAAAACTCCAAAGATACCTGAGGTCATAACTCCGCTTTATTATCAAGAACTTATTAAACTTTGTGACAATAAGACATTTACTGAAACTGTCAATAAAGTAATATTGAGGTCAATGCAAAAAGCTAAATATTTCAATAGATGTTGGGGCCATTTTGGTTTGGCTTTAAAATATTATTGTCATTTCACATCGCCAATTAGAAGATATCCTGATTTAACTATTCACAGAATAATAAAAGAGGTTATTCACAAAAAAGAGCTTGGTGGTAAAAGGATTGATGAGCTTGAAGAATTTACCTTTGAAGCAGGTGAGCAATCAAGTTTGACAGAGAAAAATGCTGACAAAGCGGAGAGAGAAGTTGATGACCTTTGGAAGGCTTATTTAATGAAAGATAGGATAGGTGAAATATTTGAAGGTGTAGTTTCTTCTGTGACTAACTTTGGGATTTTTGTTGAGCTTGACAATACTGTTGAAGGGCTGATAAGAATTGAAGACCTGCCAGACAGTGGATTTTTATTGTTTGAGAAACAACTGAAACTTAAGGGGAATAGGTTGACTTTCTCTGTTGGTGACAGAATTGAAGTGAAGCTTGTTGCCTCAAATGTTTATACAAGAAAGATTGATTTTTCTTTTGTTGGATTTATTAAGTAAAGATTTTTATTGTTATAAGGTGAAATTTTTTATGGGAAGGCAAGATTTTTCCGCCCGCGCAAGCAGGCGGAAAACACACCCGCTTTGGGCGGGTGTGAGAGCAAAAAAATCGGAGATTTTTTTGAAATCTTGCCTTCCATAAAAAACAATAAATAAACATCCAAAATAAAAAAAGCATATAAAAACGCAAAAAAAATTAAAAAAATGACATTTTTTATCAAAATTATCGTAAAAAAAGTCAATTTTAGTTAAATTATAGAAAAAATTTAAAAAAAATTAAAAAAAACAAGAAAAAAATTTAACTTAGGTATTGAAAAAAAATTTAAAAAGTGTTATAATAGGAGTTGAGATGAAGATAATAACAAATAATAAAAAAGCTTATCATAATTTCTTCGTTTCAGATTTGCTTGAGGCTGGTATTGAGCTTAGGGGTGGTGAGATAAAATCAGTTTGCAGTGGCAAAGTCAGTTTAAGTGATAGTTATGTCGAAATTAAAAATGGTGAAGCTATACTTAAAAATTGCTACATAGCACCAACAGAAAATTTATCACCTGCCGAAAGTTTGACCAAGCGTTCAAGAAGATTACTCTTACATAAAGCTGAAATATTAAAGCTAGAACGCAAGGTCAAAGAAAAAGGGTTTTCTATTGTGCCTACAAAAGTTTATCTCAATAAGGGCAAAGCAAAAGTTGAGATTGGCTTAGCAAAAGGAAAAAAACTTTATGATAAGAGAGATGTCTTGAAGGATAGGGCTATCCGAAGAGATATAGACCGAGCAATCAAAAACGTTTGACCCAGATGGGGGCGTTTTGGTTTCGACGGGGAGCATTAATTAAAATGCAAAGCACGCGGTGGGCTCTCACCTAAAAAGGAGCAAATTGCAAATAAACGCAAACAATAAAAATGTAGTTTGTATGCCAAGCCTTGCTTGCGCAGCCTAACTAAAAAAATCGGTTGAGAAATCTTCAACCTCTCCGCTGTCTTTCTCGCTAAAAGATAGACTGGAGATTATCTAAGCGCTCTGCATTCATGAGTTTGTCTTTAAAGTGAATGTAAAAATAAAAGGCTCGTTTATAGAAAGTTGTGTATGGCTTAACTATAAATTAAAAAAAAGCATATACTAAGCGTGTAGAAAAGTTTTAAATAAGTTTTTCGGAAGCGGGTTCAATTCCCGCCGTCTCCACCAAATTTTCGGTTGAACAAAGAAAAAGCCAAATTTATTAAAAGGAAGTGTATTTATGAGTTCAGTAATTATTGCAGTAGTTGTTGTTCTTGGTATCATCGTTGCAGGAGGATTTCTTCTTTACTTTTTAGGTGACCTTCTTATGAGTATCTCTGGAAAGAAAAAAGATGCTGATGTTATCAGAAATAAACAACTCAAACAACAAAAAGAGCTTGAAGCAAGAGTTAATGCTCTTGAAAACAGCCAAGAGGCTAAAAATGACCCTCAAATTGCCACTGTTTTATTCAATGGCGGAATGGTTGAGGCTTATGACCCAAATGAGGATGAAGAAGAGGAAGTTCTTGAAACTGTCGAAGAACCAGTAGAAGAAAATCAAACAGAGGAAACTGAAACTACTGAAGAATTTGCAGAAGCAGTTGCAGAACCAACTGAAATTGAAGAAGTTGATGATACAACAGAATATATCAGACAACGTAGAAAAGAACTTCTTGAAAGACTTGCAAGAATGCAAGAAGAAAAAGAAACAGAAGAAACTGAAATCGAAGATACTGTAAATCTTGCAGAAACTGATGAAGAAGTAGAAGAATCAGAAGAAACTGAAGAAGAAACAGTTGAAACCGAAGAGGTTGAAGAAACAGCTGAAGAAACAACTGAAGAAGCTGTTGAAGAAAGCGTAGAAGAAAGTGAAACAACTGAAACAGAAGAAACTGCACAAGTTGAAGAAACAGTTGAATCAGAAGAAGCTGTTGAAACAGTTGAAACCGAAGAAAAACCAAAAGTTAAGGAAGAAACAAAAATCGTTGCAAGCAATGTATCTCTTGAAGAACTTGAAGCTCGTCTTGCTGAAGAACAAGAAAAACTTAAAAGCAATGAAAAAGAACTTCGTCAATGCAAAAAAGAATTCGTTCCACTCAGAAGAGTAAAAAATACTCTTGAAAGTGATGAAAAGAAATTGAGAAGAAAGGAAGCTTTGGTTGCTAAACAAAAAGTAGTTCTCTATGGCGTAAATAATTATGCAGATATAGATGATGAAAAGGCACAAAAACTTGCTGAAGACCTTGACCTTCTTGATGGACTTAAACTTTCAGTTCAACACTGCCAAGAAGTTATGGACAAAAACCAAGAAAGATATCCTCTTCTTGAACAAATTTTCAATCTTTTATCTACTCAAAATGAACAAATTAAAGCTGAAATTAAAAACATTCAAGATGCTATTGCTTCATTGAAAGGTGAAAACAACGATTAAGAATAATCTTAATTAGTCTAATCTAAAGTTTTGATAATTGAAATTATTGGACTTTAGAATTGTTACACAATGTAATTTGTGAACTCATTTAATTTTAATAAAAAATACAGACAATATTGTCTGTATTTTTTGTTTGCTAAATTGACTTTTATTATATAAATTTTTACAAATAATATATAAAGATATTTTTAGATAAATTTAAATCAAACATTTATTTCATTCGATTAATGAAAGATAAAAGATGTTAATTCATAACTTTAAAATCAGCTCCAATCTATAGGTGTTTCGCCAAGATTGGTTAAAAATTGATTACACTTTGAAAAGTGCTTGCAGCCAAAGAAACCTCGGTAGGCGGAGAGTGGGCTTGGATGTGGTGCTTTTAAAACTAAATGATGTGGTGCAATTACACTTGAAAAACTTTGAGCGTAAGAACCCCATAAAAGAAATACAACAGGTTTTTCGCGGTTTCCAACAAGCTCGATAATTCTTTTTGTAAGTATTTCCCAACCATGGTCTTTATGAGAATTTGCCTGTCCTCTGCGGACTGTTAGGACGGTGTTTAATAATAAAACTCCTTGGTTTGCCCATCTTTCTAAGTTTCCATCTTTCTTGCAGATTATACCTAAGTCATTTTCTATTTCTGAGATTATGTTTACAAGGGATGGTGGAATTGTTTCTTGGCTAGGAACAGAAAATGAAAGCCCTTGAGCTTGATTTGGCTCATGATATGGGTCTTGTCCAATGATAACCACTTTGATTTTGTCAAATGCAACATGATTTAAGGCATTGAAAATCTTATCCTCTGAAGGATATATTTGATATTTTGTATATTCAGAACGTAAAAAATCTTGAAGATTTTTAAAATAATCTTTGTCGAATTCATCCTTTAATAATTCAAACCATTGTCTTTTTATTTTAATCATAGTTTAATTATATATTATTTAATATAATTTGACAATTTTTTTGATTAAATTTTTGAAAAAATCTTGAAAACTTAAATCAATATACATTTAATATTTTATTATAAAAAACACATAACTTTTTGGGTTATGCGTTTTTATTTTATATTTTATGATAGCCGTCAAACATCTGGTTTGTGGGAACTAAATAAAGTTTGTAATTTAAATATAGTTTACGAAAATCGTCAAACATTTGGTTTGTGGGAACTATATAAAGTTTGAAATTTAAATATAGTTTACGAAAATCGTCAAACATCTGGTTTGTTAGCGAGTTTCAACAGCCACTGCAAGGGCTACTGTTGCACCAACAATAGGGTTGTTGCCCATGCCTATAAAGCCCATCATTTCAACATGGGCAGGAACTGATGAAGAGCCTGCAAATTGAGCATCACAATGCATTCTTCCCATTGTGTCTGTCAAACCATAACTTGCAGGACCTGCTGCCATATTGTCTGGGTGAAGAGTTCTGCCAGTGCCACCGCCAGAAGCGACAGAGAAATATGTCTTACCATTTTCAAGGCACCATTTTTTATAGATACCAGCCACTGGATGTTGGAATCGCATAGGGTTTGTTGAATTTCCTGTGATAGAAAGGTCAACCTTCTCATGTTGCATAATTGCAACACCTTCTGGCACATCATAAGAGCCATAAACCTTTACTTTAGCTCTTTCAGAATTTGAAAATGGTTTTTCCATTTCAATTTTCAATTCGCCTGTGTTGTGGTCAAACTTTGTTTGAACATAGGTAAAACCATTGATTCTTGAAATGATGTAAGCAGCATCCTTTCCAAGACCATTTAGTATAACATTTAAAGGGGTTTTTCTGACTTTGTTGGCAGAAGTAACAATACCAATAGCACCTTCGGCAGCTGCGAAACTTTCATGACCGGCAAGGAAACAGAAAGATTTTGTTTCTTCCTTTAAAAGCATACTGCCAAGTCTGCCATGACCTAAGCCGATTTTTCTTTCATCTGCAACAGAACCTTTTACGCAATATGCTTGCAGGCCTTCACCTAAGCAAAGTGCAACATCACAAGCCTTTTTAGTGCCAGTTTTGATTGCAATTGCTACGCCCAATTGATAGGCTTTTACAGCATTATCAAAACAGATAGGTTGTATGGATTTTACAATTTTTTCAACATCAATTCCATTTTCAAGGCAGATGTTTTTGGCTTCTTCAAGTGAAGCAATACCATACTTAGCAAGCACATTTTCAATGTTTGTGTTTTTGTTTGTCATATCCATTAATTTACCCTCCTAGGGTCAATAAAACTGACACCTTCATTATATCTTCCATATGTTTTAGTCGCTTTTTTGACAGCCTCTGTCGCGTCAACGCCTTCTCTTAAAGACTTCATAAGTGAGCCTGTTGAAATATATTCGTATCCGATAATCTCACCATTTTCATCAAGAGCTTCTTTTGTGATATATCCTTCTGCAAGATTTAAATATCTTGTTCCATTTCCTTCTTGAGAATAAACTGTGCCAACATTACTGTTAAGCGTTTTGCCTAAAT
This sequence comes from uncultured Eubacteriales bacterium, assembly GCA_949077035.1. GTDB lineage: Bacteria > Bacillota > Clostridia > Christensenellales > UBA1242 > Caccovivens. Next base: position 130,186 of record CARUPR010000003.1, on the reverse strand, counting down.
CTTCAAGGGCAGAGCCTACAGCAAGACCTCCTTCTGAAAATGCAGATTGGCTGCGGCCATAAACAAGTTGAAGAAAGATGTTTTTCATTGCATCATTGATTGCATCGCAAACAAGGTCTGTATTAAGTGCTTCAAGCAAGGTTTTGCCTGGCAAAATTTCTGCAGCCATAGCAGCCGAATGTGTCATACCAGAACATCCGATAGTTTCTACCAATGCTTCCTTAATAATGCCATCTTTGACATTTAAAGTAAGCTTGCAAGTGCCTTGTTGAGGTGCACATTTTCCACAGCCATGTGAAAATCCAGACACCTGTTTAATGTCTTTTAATTGAATCCATTTTGCCTCTTCAGGGATAGGAGATGGACCAAAACCTGTCATATTTATTGGACAACTCATAATATTAATTTCCTCCTTTTTTATTTTAATCAAAAGTTGTCATAATTCAAAACGAAATTATATGATTTATCATTTTTTGTATAAAAAGAGGTCAAAAACAAATCAAATATCCAAAAAATTGAAATAAATTTGTCTGACTTCGTTGACAAAGAATTTTTATTATGATAATATTAGGTCATATTAAGATGGTGGGATAAAAAAGTAGTCATAATATTGGGCTTTCAGAGAGTGAATGGTTGGTGGAAATTCGCAGACATTTTATGATGAATTACAGTTATTTCAAGTCTTACGCACATTCTTGCGAAAAGAAAATAAGGATTGATTGATTTACTTGCATTAAAAAGCTTAATGTTTGTGATTGATTGATTGAAATTAGGTGGTACCACGACTTATACGCTTCGTCCTAATATTGGGGGCAGAGCGTATTTTTTGTTTTATTTGCATTTAAAACCCAAATATAAACAATAAAAAAGAAACATTTAATCAAAAACTGAATGAAAATAGTTTAATGAGAGATTAAATGATAAATTTAAATGAGAAAGATAAATGAGAGAATTTAATGAAAATTTAATTAAAATTCAATGAAAAAATTTTAATTATAAAATGGAGGAAAAAATGGAAAATATAAATGTAAAACTTTTTAGCGAGCTTAAAGAGAGAGGGCTTTTATATCAAAGCACTGATGAAGAAGCACTTAAAAAACTATTGGAAAGTGGAGAAAAGATTGCTCTTTATGAGGGCACAGACCCAACAATGGATAGTCTGCATATCGGTCATTGTGTTCCTTTTTGCATTTTAAGAAGATTTCAAAAGGCCGGTCATAAGGTTTACCTTTTGATGGGTGGTGCAACTGCTTGTATTGGTGACCCTTCTGGTAGAAGTGAAATTAGACAGATTATGAGTAAAGAGCAAATTGCACAAAACATTGAAAAAATTAAAAACTCATTAAAGGTTTTTCTTGACTTTGATGGTGAAAATAAAGCTGAAATCGTAAACAATGCCGATTGGTTTAAAGGTTATGATTATATTGACTTTATGAGAGATATAGGTGTGCATTTCAATGTCAATAAGATGCTTACAAATGATATCTATGCAAACAGACTTAAAGAGGGTGGTCTTACTTTTTTTGAACTTGGATATATGCTGATGCAAGCTTATGATTTTGTCCATTTAAACAAAGACAAAAATTGCAAACTTGAGTGGGGTGGTGCCGACCAATGGGGAAACATTGTGGCAGGTGTTGAACTTGCAAGAAAGTTGAATTTTGCTGATGGTGGCAAACGCGAAATGATAGGTGCAACAAATCCTCTTTTGTTGACCCCAGAAGGTAAAAAGATGGGTAAGACAGAAAAAGGGGCAATTTGGATTGATAAAGATAAAATTTCGGCATACGACTTTTATCAAGGTGTTTACCAAACTCCTGATGCCTGTGTCGAAATGATGTTTGCATTATTTACCGATATTCCTATGGAAGAAATTCAATCTCTTATAAAAACAGATATCGTAAAGGCAAAGAAACGTCTTAGCTTTGAAATCACCAAATTTATTAGAGGTGAAGAGGATGCAATTCTTGCCCAAAATATGAGCGAAAATCTCTTTACTCAAGGCGGAAATGATGCTCCTGAATTTGAAATTTCTGCACAAGAGTTTTTGGAAGGAATGAATATATGTGATATTCTGGTAAAAACCGCTTTATGTTCTTCTAAAAGCGATGCAAGAAGAATGATTGATGGTGGTGCTATTTCAATTAATGGTGAGAAAGTTTCTGAGCAGAATAAAATTGTTTGCAAAGAAGATATAAAAGATGGTGGTATTCTTCTTAAAAAGGGCAAAAAGAATTATATAAAGGTTGTGATTAAATGATTTTATTGAAAACTGCCGAAATAATTGAAAAAAAATCAAAATTTTATGGCTTTTTGTTTGAATGTAACAGTGAAGAAGAAGTTTTGAAAGCGGTGGACAGTTTGCGCAAAGAACATTCTAAAGCGACTCATGTATGTTGGGCTGGAAGAGTATCATCACCTTTTTATGAAAGGGCGTGTGATGATGGCGAGCCGGGCGGAACGGCAGGAAGACCAATTTTATCTGTGCTGCAAAAACGAAATTTAAATAATGTTTGTGCGGTTGTTGTCAGATATTTTGGCGGTGTAAAGCTTGGTGCTGGTGGACTTTTAAGGGTCTATTCAAAAGTTGCAGGCAAACTTTGTGAAAAAGATTAAAAAAGTTGTCGAATTAAAATAATTAAATATATAAGTAAATAATTGTTTAAGTTTAATAAAGATATAATGATAGATTTAAAAAAGATATAATGATAAATTTAAAAGTTAAATGTTTAAATTTATATAGATAGAATGTTTAAATTAAAAAAGTTGGAATGTTTAAATTTATAAAGATATAATGTCTAAATTTTTAAAAAATTGAGGTAATATTTGAAGACGATAACAGATATTGTAAAAATAGGCAAAGGTGCGAGGTATAAGCTTTTTGTTGACGATGAACTTTTTGGGATTTTTGAAACAGAAATATTAGCCAGATATTGTCTGAAAAGTGGCGAAAGTTATGATGAAGCATTTTTTGAAAAACTGACTATTGAAAATGGTGATTATGCTTGCTTTAATCGTGGCTTAACAGCACTTGAGAAAAGTATGAAAAGCGAAAAGATGCTGAAAGACTATTTAAAAGAAAAAAAATATCCTTCCACTTGCATCAAAAAAGCTATTGATAAACTTAAAGATTATGGTTATATCAATGATGAAGTTTTTTGTGAAAACTTTATTGCAAGTTATAGTTCATCAAAAAGCAGACGCAAACTGAAATATGATTTGATGGGTAAGGGGATTGATTCCTCTATAATAGAGAAAAAGTTATCAGAACAATTAAATGATGAAGATGAAGAAGAAAAATGCCTTAAATTTGCTAAAAAATATATGAAAAATCGCGAATTTGACTTAATTACCAAACAAAAACTTTATAATCATTTGGCGGGCAAAGGTTTTGATTTTGGTCAAATATCTTCAGTTTGGGAGAAATTGGAAAATGATAGGGATTGATTGTTTAGAGGTTGAAAGAATAGATGATAGTGACAAATTTCTTGAAAGAATTGCTTTGCCTGCTGAAGCCAATTATATAAAAAATTGTCAGGCGATGAGAAAACAAAGGACGACCGCTTTATTTTGCGTCAAAGAAGCTGTTATGAAGGCTTTAGAATTGGGTAGTGGAAGCGGTGTTGTTTTTAAAGATATTGAGCTTTATCATCTTTCAAATGGCAAGCCTGAAATAAAACTTTATGGCATTGCACTTGAAAGATTTAATCAAAATTATTCTGGCAGAAAAATTGAAGTGTCTATATCTCATTCACAAACAATGGCGACGGCAATAGCAATTATTGTTTAAGGAAATTAATTTATTTATCAAAAATCACAAATAAAAAAAAGAAAAGATGCATATTTGCATCCTTTTTTATTCAAAATAAGTTTAAAAATATTTTTATTGGGGGATAATCATGTCAAAGCATTTAGATTATAAAAAAGCTCTTGAAGAAAGAATGAATGTTGTCGAAAAGGAAGGTGACAAAATTTTCTCTCTTTTAAGTGCAAACTTTGAAGGTGACCGACATAAAATGCTTATAGGGGGAAGTGTTGAAGAGTTTTACCAAAATATGCCTAAAACTCTTATTGACGAAACTTCTTCCTTTGAAAAAGTCGATTTAATTGATTATTGGAATTTTAATGAGTATGGACGAACAGGTAAAAAGAGGTGAAATATATTATGCAGATTTAAGCCCAGTTGTGGGAAGTGAACAAGGCGGGATTCGTCCAGTTCTTATAGTGCAAAATGATATTGGAAATAAATTTTCGCCCACAGTGATTGTTGTTGCAATAACAAGCCAACTTGGCAAGGCTAAACTTCCAACGCATATTGAACTACCTGCAGAGCAATATAATTTACCCAAAAATTCAGTTGCACTTCTTGAGCAAATCAGAACTCTTGATAAGAGAAGGCTTCAAGAAAAGGTTACTACATTATCATCTGAAAAAATGAGAGAGGTGAATAAAGCACTTTTAATTTCACTTGGTTTTTAAAAAAAATCCATAATGTTTTATGGATTTTTTTTGTTTTTTAGACGAAGTTTATTTAAGTCTTTATTTATTTCATTTAAACAAATTTAATTTTATTATTGATTTTTATATAAGTTTAAAGATTATTTAGGTCTATATTTTGTGTTAAAACCACTATTTTCATCAGGGCGAAGATTGTTTGGAAAGAATACGTCAGTTTTGATATCAAGAACAATTTTTTGAATTTTTCTTAAAATGAAATAAGGATTTTCAATATCGAATAAAACTGCGCTCTGGTCAAGTGCTTGAATATAAATGTCACCAACCTTGCATAATCTGTCAATTAGCCCAACTTTTAAGTTGACACCTTTGATATCGGTATAGTAAATATTTTTGAAATCAATTCCAATTACGCCGCTTCTAATAATTATCCTCTTTTCTGTGAAAACATATTCTATATTTTTATGACTTGCTTTTGCGGTAATAATTTTAGAAATCCACATCCAAACAGGCATAAGATGAATGGCAAAGAATGGGACAAGAATAGCCCAAACAAAAGCTGGTGCTTTTGAAATTATAATCATAGTGATAAAAGTGCCATCAAATATCAACCAAAGAAGGGCGATAGGCAGCATTGAAGCAATGGCATTTAAAATAAAAGCTAATTTTTTTGGTTTAAGTCTTAAAAGGACGGTTTCATCATCATCAAGTATGTCTTCAATCTGATTTTGCTTCATGTTGTCATCCATTTTAAAATAATTTTCGTCGAGTTTACCCATTTTTGCTCCTTTTAAATTAAAATATTTTTGCAAATTTTAGTATAAAAAGTTTTAGATTATTTTATTGAATTTTAAAGATTACTTTTCTAATTAATAAACATTTAAATTTTAAAAAACCACAAAAAAATGTGGCTTATGTTTTGGCAGGGGTGGAAGGAATCGAACCCTCCTCTGGAGTTTTGGAGACTCTCATTCTACCGATGAACTACACCCCTATATAGATTGTAAATTTAAATTTTAAGTTCTTCTTCAGAAATTACTTCTATATTTTAGCATAAATTTTTTATCAAGTCAAACATTTTTTTATAATAATGCAAAATTAGTCTTGTTATATTATTATAAAAAATAAAGCTTAAATTTTGTTGAGTTTTTTTTGATATTGTGCTATAGTTTCTTTTGGTAAATTTGTTTTTATATTTTCAAATTTATCTCTTAATTAATTTTTACATTGAGAAAGATTTTTATTTAAATTTATTTATATAAATCTATTTATTAAAAATCTGTTTATTAAAAATCAATTTATTTAATTTTTTTAAAAGGAGTTTATAATGAAGATAGAAAGATATATTTCAAATATGCTTGAATCAAATGTTTATATTCTTGAGAAAGATAATAAGGTCCTTATCATTGACAGTGGTTGCCAGCTTGAATTGATTGAAAAGGCGGTGGGTGAGCGCAAAGTGGTTGGCGTGCTTCTTACTCATGGTCATTATGACCATAGCAAATATTGCAATCAATATGCAGAAAGATTTAATGTTTCAATCTATGCAAGCAAAAACATTGCCCAAACTTTAAAGGATAAAGAGGCAAATTATAGTGAAGATGGTTGCACAATTGATGATTTAAGTAAATTTGTTTTTATTGAAAAGGATGGAAAGCTTAATATCGATTGTTTTGAAATTGAATGTTTTGAGGCTGGCGGCCATTGCAAATGTTGTATGTGCTATTTGATTGAAGGTAACCTTTTTGCAGGTGATGTGCTTTTTGCCAGATGCATTGGCAGAACAGACCTAAAAGGCTCTGATAAAAATGAGATGTTTAATTCTCTTTGCAAATTGGAAAATGTTGATTTTAAGCAGGTTTACAGTGGGCACGGTGAAAGCACAAGCAATATTGAGCAGCAAAAAAATATCAAAGTTTATAAGAAATTTTTGACAAGATAAATTTGATAATTTAACTAAAAAAGATAAAAAATCAATAAAAAACCGCATTTTTTATTAAAATAATTGAAATTTTCCTTTAATTTTATAAATGTTATTAAAAAAAGTGATAATTAATTATCACTTATTTTTTTTAAGTCTTAAATCATCGCCTTCAATAAACACACAAATTGAAGTGTTTACATCTGCAATTCTGCTTGAAATCCTTTCATCATAATAATTTAAAATTTCATCAATTTTTAAATTTGTTGTAATAATTGTAGGCCTTCTATTAAGCTTTCTTTCATTTAAGATTTGATAGAGATAATTTATTGTTATGTTTGGATTTCTAAGTTCTGTCCCCAAATCATCGATGAAGAGAATTTCAGCTTCAATATATTTTGAAATCAATTCTTGCCTTTCGATAGGGTCACGTGATGCAAAACTTTTTACAAAGTCTTGATGCATTGCAAAGGAGGATGTCAAAAGCACAAGTTTATGTCTTTTGATAAGTTCGTTTGCCATACATCTTATTAGATGAGTTTTTCCAACACCTGTTTGCCCAGCTATATAGATAAGATTTTTGTCAAATTTTGATTGACACCATTGTTGCATCTTTTGATAGAGTATTTTCATATTAGGGCTTTGAGCAAAGATTTCATAATTTATATTTTGGAAATCTTCAAGTTGTAAAAACCCACTTTCTTCAATTAAGATTTTATTGATTTCATCAATCATACAATGGCAATATTTCCCTTCATCATTTAGTGCGGTATCATTGCAGATAGGGCAGGTATATTGAGGCTCGATTGAGCCTATATTAAGTTCTTTTAGACGTGTTTGGAGTTTTGATTTTAGTTGTTTTAAATTTTCATCATCTGCTAAGTTTTCTCTTGCATTTTCAATCATTTTATCAACATAAAGTTTGTAAATGGATTTGAATGTTTCATCTTCAAATGCCTTTGTCTTGTTTGCTAAGGCGGTATTTTCGGCATCAAAATGTCGGTATTTTATAATCCTTTTTGCCTTTTCTATAATTGTGCTTTTCATTTAATAAACCTTCTTTTAAACTTCGATTTCATTTATTGATTGGAATAATGCATTTAATTGATTGTTTGAATAACTTCTTCCTGATAAGTTTTTCTTTTGGCTTGTTTGGTTTTCGCCTTTTTCAATCATGCCAATTGGCGTTGTTGATTTAGCTTCGGTGAGAGTTTTTATTCCTTTCTCATGCCAATCTGCTAAAATTCTGCTTAGATATTTTATAGGGCTTTCTTTGCCTTTTGAAAGTGAGGTTGCATAAGAAATTAATTCATCGCTAATCTTCCAATTTTCTTTCCATATTTTATAATTTTCTCTATCTATAAAGTTTACAACACGTTTTATGCCAAGATCATCCAAAATTTCCTGCAATTTTTCATCAGCCGCCAAAATTTCGCCCATATATTCATTGAAGGCATCAATACTTAAAAGACCCAATTTATAGAATTTCAAGATTGATTTGTCCATGCCGTCAAGGGTGCGAACAGAGCTTTTAAAGCAGTATCTTGCAATTTCGAGAAGCAAAGTTTTATCAAAACCTAAGTTTATCCATTTTAATGTATAGTTTTCAACCACTACTTCAAGATTTTCATAAAATAGTCCCAATTCTTTGTTTATTTCTTTTGATAGGTCATACATTTCTTGCTTATTTTTCTCAAAATTGTCAATTTCTTGACTTGAAAAGAGTTTCATTTCATAATATTTTTTTATTAGCTGGTCTGCTTTTTCAATTGAAAAACGATTTTTCTTTTTGAAAGACTTGCAGATGTGAATTATTACTTCAAGTGCAAAGCCATAATCATTTAGCCATTTATTGACCATTCCGCGTTCTTCAACGTAAGGTGCGCGCTTGATTCCCATTGCATTAAATATCTCTGTAATTTCTGGTGATTTTTCTTCAAATTTATTTAAACGTTCTTCAACTTGAAGGGTGTTTGTAATTCCTTCATTTGCCCAATTTTTGGCAACAGTCAGGATATAATTATAGCCAACAGCACTTTGCTTTGTTTCTACGCAATATTTCATTATCATGAGGAGAGCTTCTTGTTCTACATGATATCTTTCCAAAAAATCATAATATTCTTGATATTCATGTTTGGAAATAGCACGCTTGCTTTGAAATATTTCTTGAGCCTGCTGATTGAAAACTTCATATTTGTCAGGTTTATATAATTTGTTTGCAGATAAAACATTTTTGAGTGGTATATATGTCACTTCAAGAGGGTTTATTCTTAAAATTCTGACAAGTCCTTGTTCTTCCCAATATTCAAATGCTGAAATAATTTCCTCTTCGCTTAAATTTAAAACCCTTGAGAAATTTGCAAGCGAGTTGTCAAAAGCATTGCTTGAGCAAAGATAAAGTCCATAAATATAAACAACCACATGATTTGGTTGAGCATATGGAAGATAATCATTAATAAAAATATTATCAAGTTCTGTTTTTGAACTGGCAATATATTCAGTTGAATATTTACAAAATGACATGAATCTTCTCCTGTTTAAATTATTTATAAGCAGTTTTTATTGTATCACAACTAGAAATTTTTTTCAACCAAAATTTTCAGTAAAATTTAAATATAAAAAAGTAATTAAACCAAATTTCTGCTCGTATAGTATAGCATGAAAAAAGTTTTAAATAAAAAAATTATAAAATATTTGATTTTTGCAACTGCTGCAACTGCCATTTTTGTTATGGTATTACTTTTTTGTCTGAAAGGAAGGGAAGAGACTAGCGCAATTTTTAATAATTATGACCTCAAACTTTCATATGATGAAAATAACCATATTTTGACTGGCAAAGAAGAAATAAGCTATGCAAATAACAGTGAAAATTGTTTTGACAAGCTATATTTTCACCTTTATCCAAATGCTTTTAGAAGAGAGGCGAAAGGCGGGGTTGTATCTCAGCCAAACTTTGATAGTGCCTATCCAAATGGTGAGAGTTTTGGTGAAATTAAAATCAAATCTGTCTGTGATGAGAAAGGTGAAAATTTTGAATATAATATTGAAGGCAAGGATGAAAATATACTTGCATTAACACTTAAAGAAATGCTTTATCCTGATGAAACGGTTGTCATTAATATTGACTTTGAGGTGACACTTGCAAATATCAATCATAGGCTTGGATATGGTGATAATACCATAAATTTTGGCAATTTTTATCCAATAGCCTGTGTTTATGAAGATGGTAAAGGATTTTATCAAGACCTTTATCATTCTAATGGTGACCCTTTTTATAGTGATTGTGCAAATTACAGCGTGGAGATAACTTTTAATTCAGATTTTCAAATTGCAAGCACTGGAGAACTTGTTTTGAGCGAGAAAAATGGCGAAAGAGTCAAAAATTTATATCGCGCAAACAAGGTTAGGGACTTTTGTTTTACTTTAAGTGAAAAATTTGAAAAAGTGACAAAAAAGGTGGGGCATACTAATGTAAATTATTATGGTTATAAAGGTGACAATAATTTGCTAAAGTGTTTGCAGGTTGCCTGTGATGCTTTGGGCACTTTTAATGACTTTTTTGGTGATTATCCATATAAAGAATTTTCTGTTGTAAAATCAAATTTTGTTCATGGCGGAATGGAATATCCGGGTATTGTGCTTATAAGTGACAAAATAAAAGATGAAAAAGATTTAAATTATGTGATAGTTCATGAAATAGCACATCAATGGTGGTATGGTCTTGTTGGAAATGATGAATATAATCATGCATGGATTGATGAAGGCTTGACAGAATATAGCACCTTGTTATTTTTTGAGAAACATACCGAATATGGTGAAAATTTTAAGGAAATGATAAATAATTCGCTTAAAAATTATCTTTTATTTGAAGATGTTTATAAAAAAGTGACAGGGAAAGTGGATGGCACAATGGATAGACCACTTGATAAATTTGACACAGAACCTGAGTATAGTCAATGCGTTTATACAAGGGGAGTTTTGATGTTTAATTCTTTTAGAGAACTTATTGGTAAAAATAAATTTATTGATGCACTTCAGTTGGTTCAAAAAAAATATAAATATAAAAATATTACGCCAGCACAACTTATTTCTGTGTTTGAGAAATTTGGAGGAAGAGAAACTGAAAGCTTTTTTAATAATTGGCTGTTTGATAAAGTTGTGCTTACAAAAGGTTGATTTAATATTTTAATAGTTTTGATTTTAAATCCTCGTATAAGATGTTTAAAATATATAAAATGAGTATAAATTGATTAAATTATAAAAAATATAAGAGTTGATAAAATTATGAAAAATAAGTATAAGCTGATAAAATTATGAAAAAATTGATTATCACATCTGAAATAGATGTGATTTTTTTTAAGGACTCAATTTAATAAATTTTTTAAAAATAAAAACAAAAATTAGTTGACAAATTATTCTTTTTATTTTATACTAAATAAGTCTTATGTTTGATTGCTTGCTTAAATAAAAACATTTGATGTGGTGATGTTGGCATCAAGGTGAGACAAGTTATTACAAAGACTGCTAGCTCAGTTGGTAGAACATTTGGCGCAACGCCAAGGCGAAGCCTGCGTATGGAGCGTAAGCGAAATTAAATCGAAGGGTTATTATTGCATAATTTGCAAAGTTTGAATTTAAAAATCCCTTGTAGAAATGAAATTGTCTGCCTTTCAAAATGATAACAATAATATTTTTATGGACTGCTAGCTCAGTTGGTAGAGCATTCGACTCTTAATCGAAGGGTCCGGGGTTCGAGCCCCCGGCAGTCCACCACATTCGGGTTTAACCCGATTTTTTTATTGCCGAGGGGGCTGCAACTTTTTAAGTTGCGCAAACGAAGTTTGCCGAACCCCGGCCCCGTCCGGGTCGAAATTCCTTTGTTGTGAATATATGGAGGAGGAATTTGGCCATTCGGCTTTCTCCCAAGCAAGCCTCATAACGAGCCCTGGCAGTCCACCACATTCGGGTTTGACCCGATTTTTTTATTGCCGAGGGGGCTGCAACTTATTAAGTTGCGCAAACGAAGTTTGCCGAACCCCGGACCCGTCCTGGTCGAAATTCCTTTTGTCTTTTTATAAAAAGAATCACCAAACTATACTGGTGATTCTTATATATTATAATTTTTAAATGTCATTTTCATTTTCATTTGTGTTTAAATAATCTGCTAATAATTCTTCAACCTTCTTGATTTGGTTTGGTGTGTTATTTTTAGTTTCAGAATATGTTTTGGATAAAGTTTTCAGCAAAGTCATCGAAGAGGTAAGTGATTTTGTAGAAACTGAATTGACTCCATTTTTTATAATATCGTTTGATTTATTGATGATATTTTCTATTTCTTCAGTTGCCTTATCTAATCCAGTGAAAGCAGAAAATATATCAGAGTATAATAATTGTTTATTGTTTGTAGTCATAATTTTTTCTTGTAATTTATTTTCTTTTGCTATTTTTTTAGCTGTCACTTTGGTTATAATGTTATCTAAAAATTCAAGTTCATATTTGGTATCTTCATCAATCAAATTATAAATAATGTTATAATTTTCGGCTATTTTTGTTGATGCAATTTTAAAATAAGCTTCAGTTTCTTTTAATGTATCATACATAAAATCAACAACTTCTTTTTGCTCTGAATAAGATAATTTTTTCCATTCTTTATCAAAATTTTTGTTTAATTTTTTAAGTGTCTTTGCTTCCATAATTTTTCTCCTTATATAATAAAGTTTACCTTATTATAACATCGGGGGGGGGATGTCAACACTTTTAAAAAATTATTATAAATCATTTTTTATATAATTCTTTTCAATATATTTCCTTTTTAAAATTAATTTTAATTTTAATTATATTTAATTTTTTTATAATCAATCAAAATCCTTAAAAACCTTGCTTTCTTGTGGACCAATACTATTTTGATACTTGCCATTATACAGTTTAATTTTTCCCTTTGTCTTCCAAAACATTATTTGACCAAGTTTCATGCCTTTATAAATTCTTATCGGCTGCACTGCGTGAAGCTGAAAGGTGAGATTGCCTTTAAAACCTATATCTACAAGGTCTGCTGTAATCTGCACAAACAAGCCAAGTCTGCCCGTCGAGCTTCTTCCTGTGATTGTTGGCACAAAATAATCGCTTCCGATGATTTCTTTTGTATAACCCAGATAGATTTTATTTGGCATAAGCACAATACCATCATCTGGTATCTGTATGGTTTTTGTTTTAAGTTCGCTTCTGCTGTCAAGCACTTCATCTTCATAGACTTTTAGATAGTCACCAAGTTCTACATTATAACTATTTGGATTTATTTGTTTTGCATCAAAAGGTAAGATTGTAATTTTATCTTTCTTGACCTGTTTTGATATTTCATTTCCGGTAAGTATCATAAAAACTCCTTATAAAATTTACTTATTTGGGCAGATTGATATTGTTTATATTCGCCCCTTTGATATGTCAATTGTTTGATGCCTTTGGTCTTCCAAAAAGTTACCTGACCAATTTTCATAAATGGATAAATTTTTAATGGCTGAACAACTTTTAGCTCTAAAGTCCAGTTGTGATAGGTGCCAACATGACCTAGAGGAGCAGTTATTTGCAGGAATAAGCCTATTCTTCCCATAGAGCTTCTTCCAATCAGTTGGGTGACAAACTTTTTGCTGCCAATTTTTTCAAAAGTTGAGGAGAGATAAAGTTTGCCGGGCATTAGTGTATAGCCTTCAGGTTGAATTGTTATCTTTTTAAAATTGGGTTTTTGTTTGGCATCAAGTGTCCCGTCAAACTCAATAAGCTCATTGTTTAGTCGATAGTTATAGCTATTGGGATTAAGTAAATTTTTATCAAATGGCTCTATTTGTATATTTTTCTTTTGTATTTGTTTGATTATTTCAAGATTGGTAAGTATCATAAACCGCCTTTTAATTGTGGATTTTTGTCCATGCTTCAGGTGACCTGAAATCGATGGGCAGAAGATTTAAATAAGAGTCTATTCTTATGATAAGCTGAAAATTGTTGAAATAGTTTTGTTCAATCAAAAATTCTCTTAGCTCTTCAATTATTTTATGTATTTTGGCTATCAAATAGGACAATGTATATTCATTAAATCCATTTGCTTTAATTAAATTTTCATTTTTTGATATAATATGAAAAATATTGCTATAATTATAATGAAATTCAACTTCAAAATAAGGCTCATTATCACGAGTGTTTACACCTGGCACTTTTGATGGGATAAAATTTATTCTGTCACAGCTATCGGTGAAAGGTTTGGTTGAAAATTGAGCAATGGCAAGTTTATCGCTGAAATAATCTTCACCTTGCTTAAATTTATGACATTCGACACAAAAAGCAAAGATATCTTCAAATTCAAGACTTCCTTTTTTAAGTTCTTCTAAATTTTTGAAAAACCGATTGTCTTTAAATTGAATGTCGCTGATAAAAGATTTGTTTGCGCTTCTTTTTAAAATTATCTTGTCAAAAGGGCGATTTTCTATCTGTAAATCAAACAATTCCTTTTTTGAGTCTACAAAATAAAGTTTGATTCTGTTTTCGTTGAATAAATTAGGAAAATTGAAATAAAGAAATTTTAGTCCCTCAACTCTATTAAATTGAATATTTTTGTTCATCATAGTTCTTATTATAGTCCTCTTTTTTTAATATTTCTTTCAATAATTTATATAAATTTTCTTTATATTCTTCCATTGTGCCGAAGTTATCGACCTCATAATCGCAGGGGATTTGATTATGCCATTCAAGGCGGGAGTTCGGGTCAGATTTTGTATGGTCAATTCGGTTTCGCTTAAAACCATTTATCTTGATAAATATAAATCCATTTTCTTTTAAATACTGATAATCAGGAGGTCTGCAGTCATCATTTGTGATAATTCCATCAAAATTTTGCACTTTTTTCAACTTTTTTGAGAATTCTTCGATTAAAAAATCTGAATTTTCTTTTCTTATCTTATTTCCCAAAAATTGCAGAAGTTCGCCATCCTGTTCGCCTAAAAGCTTTCTTTGGATAAATTTATAAAAATGTTCTTGAAGTTTATAAAGAGGTAAGGCAAGTTTTATATTTATCAATCTATATCTTTCTTTCAACAAATTCACTGCTGTATTTTTGCCATATTCACTTGGTGCAATAAAAGAAATTTTGATGTTCATTTCGCTCCTCATAATAATCGTGTATTTTTTACGCATTCATATTGATTTTTTTAACACGAGTTTTTGTCCCGTGTTTTTTAAAACTATATTGTGTATTTTTTACGCATTTATATTGATTTTTTAACACGAGATGCACCCGTGTTAAGTTTTTATTTAATTTAAAATTTTGCTTTAAAAAAATTGACATTTATTTATAAAAATTTATTTTAGAAGTTTTGTCGGTAAATTTATAAAGTTTTGTTGCCTTTTTGTTTAGCTCTTTTTGGATTTGCTGGGTTTCAATAATGATTTTATCTGACAACATCTTCTTTCTGAAATTACGTCTATCAAGTTCTATGCCCAATATCTTTTCATATACCTTTTGAAGCTGAGGAAGGGTAAAGGTGTTTGGAAAGAGTTTTTTTATTATGTTTGTGCTGAAAATTTTTTCTTTTAGTGTATCAATTGCCTTTTCCAATATTTCTTTATGGTCATATCCAAGTTCTGGTATTCTGTCAATTTCAAACCAATCTGCATCTGAAGCTTTGTCTGTTTGTTTGAATTTGTCAATTATGCTGCTGTCTGTGATTCCGATATATCCAATTGCAATCATACGTCTAAGAGGTGAGCGGTTGGGTTTTGTAAACACATCAAACATTTCAAATTCCACATTTTTTATACGCGTTTTTTCATAAAGTTCTCGCGACATTGCCTCTTCACCAGTTTCATTATTATAGGCACAACCACCAATTAAAATCCATTTGTTTATAAAAGGTTGATTTTTTCTCTTTATCAATAAAACCTTAAATTTGTCCTTTTCGATGGTAAATAAAGCAAGCACAACGTGCAAACCTTGATTGTCATATCTACTATCTTTTACATTCATTTTAAGCTCCATAATTTATTATGCGTAAAAAATACGCATTTGTCAACTGTTTTTTAAAAATTTTCAAAAAATAAAAGTCGTTTTTTTTATTTGACTTTTATTTTTACAAAGCTTATACAAAATTTTTGAAAGCAGCAGCATTTTTAAAAGAAGAAACTTTAAATATGGTTTGTTTTTAAAATTATGTAAAATCAAATTAAGTTGCTATTTTAAAGACTATCACATCAATTTCTTTTTCAACAAAATTTTAGGGTAGGGGTTATTCATTAATGAAAAAGCCAAGACCATAACACTTTGCGCCAACATGAGAGCCTACCACACAACCAATTTCGCCGGTTGTAATCTTTTGATTTGGTGAAATGAGGGGTTTTGCTTTGGCAATAAGTTTGTTTGCACCTTCTTCATAACCTGAGTGGGCAAAATAGAAATATTTATCTTCATCAACATTTTTAATTTTGTCTAAGATAAAACTTTCCGCTTTATTGTTTCCGATACATTTTCCAATGTTTGTGACCTTTCCATCAATGATGCTTACAATAGGTCTTACATTCAATACCGAGCCAATTGTTGCGCTTGTTGAGTTTAATCTGCCACTTTGTTTAAGATATTTTAAATCATTGATGACAAAATAACATCTCATATTTTTTCTAAGTTTATAAAATTCTTCTTTGATGTTGTCAATAGTTGCATCTTTATTTTGTTCTATAAAACGGCATAGTTCAACAATAATGGCACCCTGTGCAACAGTTGTGGAAGCACTTTCCTCAATAAAGACATTTTTCATTTCAAGATTGTCAGCTGCCATTTGTGCTTGAATCTTTGTTGTGCTCATTTCCATTGAAATAACAATTGTTATCACAAAAACATCATCAACATTTGCATAGTCCTTATAAAAGTTTTCAAATTTATAAGCATTTGGCATTGCTGTTTTGGGGATAAGGCCAGTGCTGTTAAGTTTTTGATAAAATTCATCATTCTTAAGACCTTCTGGATAAATCTCTTCGCCAAACATCACCTCAATGGGAATGATTGAAATATCATATTTATCTAGAAATTCTTTTGGTATATCGCAGGATGCGTCTGCAACTATTTTATATTTCATTTTAATCTCCTTAGTTTTCATTATATCATACATTAAAAAAATTCCCAAATAATTGAGAAATAAAAATAAAAAATAATTTTTAAAATAATTTATTTTTTTTGTAAAAAATATCTTATATTTATTTACTTTTATAAAAAAATATGTATAATAAAGAAGGTAAAAAGAGGTTGTTTATGAATT
The DNA here is from genome assembly GCA_949077035.1 of uncultured Eubacteriales bacterium. Lineage (GTDB taxonomy): Bacteria > Bacillota > Clostridia > Christensenellales > UBA1242 > Caccovivens. Next base: position 113,518 of record CARUPR010000003.1, on the reverse strand, counting down.
ATGAAGAAATAGAAGTCTTTATTGAAGAAAGAATTAGTATGTATTTAATGCTTCTTAAAATTACTCCAAATTTAAAAGGGTATAAATATTTTAAGGAATGTATTAAGCAAATATATTTGGATTCGACTAAAAAATTTAACATTCAAGAAAAACTTTATAATAAGATTGCAGAAAAATATCAAGAAAAGGCCTATAATATTGATAGGTCACTTAGACACGCCATTGTTGTGAGTGCAAGCAAAGATGGCATCGCTGATTTTGAAAAATATATGCATTTTGAATTTTATAATGAAAAGCCATCTCCAAGAGAGCTTCTTTGTGTGCTTGTTGAGAAGGTGATTGTTGATAGTAAAAAGATGCTTGCAAATAAATCGCAGGTTTTAAGTCGCTGGCGTGAGGCTTTAATCGTTTAGTTTATAAAAATAAAATTTAAAAAATATAAAAACTTGTCATAAATGCTTGATTTTTAATTTCAAGTATTTTATAATGATTTCATAAAAGAACGCATCGTTCTTTTTATCAAATGCTTTAAGCAATTTGATGGCTTAACTCTTGAATGCAAATTTGAGGGTGAAAGGGTAGGTTTTATGAAGATTTTAAATGAAAGTTTACTTGATAAGATGCTGAGTTATATTAAAACTTATCAGATAGAGAATGGCAGAAGTCCGTCCTATCGTAATATAATGAAGAGGTTTAATCTGTCAAGTTTATCAATGGTGTGCAGATATATCGAAGTTTTGAGGCAACGTGGCTTGCTTGAAAAGGATAATCTTGGTGGAATTGAAATTTCTGAAAATCTTAGCTGTGCAAAAACAATTATTGCCCCAATTGTTGGCACAGTGACTTGCGGAAAACCTATTTTGGCACAAGAGAATATAGAGGGAAACTATCAACTTCCAACTGCCATATTTGGCAATAATGAATTGTTTATGTTATACGCACAAGGTGACAGCATGGAGGGCGTTGGTATAAAAAGTGGTGATGTATTGGTTGTGAGAAAGTGCAATGTGGCAGAAAATGGTCAAATTGTAGTTGCTCTTATTGATGACAGTGCCACTGTAAAAACTTTTTATAAGAAGAAGGATTATGTTGTGTTGCATCCTGAAAATGATAAATATGATGACATAATTACAAAAAATATCAATATTTTGGGGGTTGTCCAACATAATATACACAAATTTTAAAGGAGGCAAAAGGTGCAAATTAAATTATTTTGTCCCCATTGTGGCAGATGCTTAGGAGAATGTAGTTCTTCTGATGGACAATCTATTTGTAAGGTGCTTATTTCACCTCCAAATAGAAAGGGCAAAAAATATTTTATACATGATATGAAATGCATTAAATGCAAAAATGAAATTTTTATATTGATGGAATTTAAAGATTAACAGCGGACCCAGCGTTCCAAAATCTAAAAAAGATTGAGGAGTGCTGGGCTTTTTTTTGATTTTAAAAAGTCCACATAGAGAAGGGGGACTTTTTTTGCTTGATTATTAAGGACGATTTTCAGGGAGCTTTCGACTCCCAAATAAACAAAAAAAGAAGCATTTTAAGCTTCCTTGAAAACTTGGTGCCGATGGTGGGAGCCTTAGCCCTAAAAATCTGACGATTTTCAGGGGACCCAAAACCCGAGGGTTCGACTCCCAAATAAACAAAAAAGAAAGTCTTGAAACTTTCTCATTAATCTTGGTGCCGATGGTGGGAGTCGAACCCACATGAAGTTGCCCTCAACGGATTTTGAGTCCGTCGCGTCTGCCATTCCGCCACATCGGCTTAAATACATTGTATATATTATCATATTTTTTTCTTTTGTGCAACTATTTTTTAATAAATTTAAATTTATTTTTTATCTTAATTTTATCTTACATTTTTATAAAATTTTTTGTTAATCTGTTCGATTTTGTTTTATTGAGGTCAAAAAATGGTTATTTTTGAACAAAATATGACATGATTTGTAAAAAAGTTTTATATTTTTGTAAAAAAATGTCAGTCAACGTTGACTATCTATAAACCGAAAATTTATAATCACAAATATAAGGAGAGTGTTATGAAAACAAATGAATGGGCAAAAACATTGTTATATGTTTATAAGTATTTAGGGAGGGTGAGTGATGGAATTGATAACCTTATCATGCAAAAAGCATTAAATTCTTTCTATGTCAGAGGTGAGAAAAAGGCGGAAAATGCTGTTATGGCGGTTGCTGATAAACTTATAGATTTAAGTGCAAGAAAAAACAGACTTATCAATATCAAGGTGCTTGCCGATAAATCTTTATGTGCAATTGAAAAGGGCTTGGCACAAATTTTAATTGAAAGATATATGGATAATGATGATGCTGAATTGATATCTACGAGGCATAATTTGAATATACGCACATATTTTAGAAGGCTTAATAAAGCTGAGGTGAATTTCAGTAAGGCACTTGCAAGGCTTGGCTTTAATGATGAAAAACTTTTAAAATATTTAGAACATGAAAAGTGGATTATTGAGGTCTATGAAAAGTTTAAAGATGAAAGAGAAGATTTTAATGAAAATCAAATTTAGGTTAAATCATTTTCATCAAATTCAAAATAATCTTTGTTTCTTCTGCCTTTTAATTTGGTTTTTGGATTGTTTACCTTTTGCATGCTAGGTTTTACAAGCAAGAAGAGGACAATAAGACATGGCAAACTCACGCCGACTATAATGAAACCCATTGCAACCGATGTAAGCTCTTTTGCGCCTTTTGATGCAATTTCAAATGGCACTTCAATTACTTCAAATCTTTCTGTATTGGTGGTGATTGTTGGAAGTTTATCGCAAAAAACAGAATATACATATCCATACGCATTTGTTTCATAACTAAATTTGCAATAAATCCAAACGTTGCTTTTGTCGGGGATGGCTTCCTGCCCAACGATTGTTCCATAATATGTAATGGTATCGGTTAGGTATGGTATAGTGGCTTTTTTAAGTTGCTCGGAAAGTTGTGGCTTAGAATATAGACCCAAGCCTTCAGGTGCATAAACACGAAAATTTGCTTCAACAAAAGGCATGATTGGTGTGCCTTTCATGGCAGTCACATCCGATTTTTTGACATAGCCATAGACATCTTTATATACGCAATAATAAAAGTCTTCGCCAGCATTTTCAATAAGCCGAACAAAATAACTGTTTGGAAGCTGAAAAAGTTTGCTTTCATTATCTATTTTAGGATTGCTGTAGAGATAAACACCATCATTTTCAACCTTTGCATAGATAGATTCTTTTTGTGCTGCAAAGGTTATATTTGAATTTTTGAAAGCAAGAGAAAATGGCATAATTGCCACAAATACTAAAAATATTATCATCAATTTTTTCATGATTTTATTTTAAGACTTATTTTTTTTGTATGCAAAGAAATATTTGTCGAAGTATTGCTTATTTTTTATTTATTTGGCAAAGGAGGTGAATTTGAAAAATTTATCTGAAATTAAATATAAGTTGAAACTTGTCAAAGGTGAGATTGACAAAAGAAAAAAGGATGATAACTTGGCAAGATACAACACCGGTAAGCTTGTTCATAAAAAACAACTTGAGTTTCATAAGTGTATGAAAAAAAACAGGTGGGTTTTTGGCGGCAATCGCTCAGGGAAAACAGAATGTGGTGCAGTTGAAACCGTCTATCTTGCAAGAGGTATCCATCCATATCGGGAAAACAAACCAATTTCATGTTGGGTTGTCAGTCTATCAAAACAGGTCCAACGTGATGTTGCACAAAACAAGGTGCTTCATTATTTACGCAAGGATTGGATAGAAGCCATTGTGATGGCAAGTGGTCGAAGTGATAGTGCTGATAATGGTGTGATTGATTTTATACTTGTGAGAAATGTTTTTGGCTCTCTTTCTAGGATAGGCTTCAAAAGCTGTGACCAGGGAAGAGAGAAGTTTCAGGGCTCATCGCTTGACTTTGTATGGTTTGATGAAGAGCCGCCTTTTGACATATATCAAGAATGCCGTATGCGTGTCTTGGACAAAAAGGGTGAAATCTTTGGCACTATGACGCCACTTAAGGGTTTAACTTGGGTTTATAATGAAATCTATTTAAATTGCAATCATGATAAAAACATTTGGCATACCCAAATAGAATGGGCAGACAACCCATTTTTAGATAAAGATGAAATAGAGGCCATGACAAAATCTATGTCACAGGAAGAACTTGAAAGTAGGCGTTTTGGCAAATTTATGATGTGTGGCGGAATGGTTTATAATGAGTTTGATGAATCTATCCATGTTATTGACCCCTTTGATGTGCCTAAAGAATGGTATGATAATATTTCCATTGACCCAGGTCTTAACAATCCGCTTTCCTGTCATTGGTATGCACGAGATTATGATGGAAATGTTTATGTTATTGCCGAACACTTTGAAAAGGGCAAGGATGTCAATTATCATTCACAGCGAATAAAAGAAATTTCAAAAAGGCTGGATTGGCATTATTATAATGGAAAACTTAGGGCTCTTATTGATAGTGCAGCCATGCAAAGGACGCTTGCAAGCAGTAAAAGTGTGGTAGAACTTTTTGCCGAGAATGATATTTTAGTAAACCCTAAGGTAAACAAAGATATGTTCAGCGGTATTAATAGAGTGAAAAGATTTTTAAAGGATGGAGAAGGGGTGCCTCATCTATTTATATTTAAAAATTGTGTAAAGCTTATTGAAGAGATAAAAAGTTATTGGTGGGGAGAACAAGACCTGCCAATAAAAAAAGATGACCATTGTTTGGACGAAATGAGATATTATCTTATGAGTTTGAATATAAGCGAAAGAAAAAAGGAAGAAAAAACACCGCTTGAAAAAGAAAAGGAAAGGCTTATTAAAAAACTGGGAAGGGCAAGACAATTTTAGCTGAAAAAATTGATAAAAGATAAACAAAAACAAATAAAAAAATTAAAAGTAAAAATATTTAGTTTTTTATTTGGAAAAATTTTTATTATGTGGTAAATTTAAAATAGATATATTTGGATATATTAAATATATTAATATATATAAAGCGGGTGAATATGAAAAAAATTTATCTTTTAGTTTTTTCTTTTATATTTTTGCTTTGCGGTGTAGGAATTGTTGCACCTAATATTTCTGATAGCTTTGCCGAGGAAAATTTAAACAAAACCATTTCTACAGCAGAAGAATTTGTAAATGTTATGTCTGATAATGAAATATATGGCAATGAAAATGTGACCATTTCTCTTGAAGGAAATATTGATTTAAGTGAGCAAGAACTTTCATATATCACAACAGTCAATCAAAGCAAACTTGTCTTTAAAGGAAAGTTTGAGGGCAATGGCTGGACAATTTCAAATATCCATTTTGCAGCTGAGGGAGGTGAGGTCTATTTTGGTCTTATTCCAAATGCTTACAATGCTGTTATTCAAAATGTAAAGGTAAGTGGAAAGATTGATTATCAATTTGCACCTCTCAACTCAAAAGAGTTGTTTGTTGGCTTGCTTGTCGGAAAGGGCAGAAATATTAAGTTTAATAATTGCGAACTTGATAATTCTATGGATGAAGCAAACAATAGTATAGCTCTTCCGGTATATTCAAATGTCAATTTTGGCGGACTTGCCGGTCAAATTATCAATGATTTGCCTATAAGTGGCGATATTAATATTGAAAATTGTATCAATTATTATGACGTCAATATTGAAATCAAAAACAATTCTTCCATATTTGCTGGTGGTCTTGTGGGAAATATTAAAGACGGTTATTATCATAATTGCATAAATTTTGGCAAGTTTAATATAGAAAATACAATCAATTTAGAAAATGGTGAAAATATCTTTGTTGGCGGAATTGCTGGAGGAGTTTATGGAAGCAATACCGCTGTTAAAAACTGCATTTATGGCGGTCAAATCACAAATAATGATAATTCATTAAAGGCACAACTTGGTGCAATAATTGGTGGCGCTGTTGGCTCAATTCAGTCATCAAATGTAAATTTCTGTTATTACAGTGATTTAAATTTAAAGCCAAGTGGCGATAAAACACTGATGATAGGCGAATTTTTGAAAGGTGAAGCAAATATAAATAAAGAATTTTTGACAGACAAATCTAATTTCGACCTTGCTCTTGCTATGTGGGATTTTGAAGAAATTTTTATGCTGGTAAATTCTGGAATACATCTTCAAAATTTTCAAACTTTTAATTATTCTTTTCAACAACTTCTTGACAACACACTTTGCATAGATACTGCAAGATTTGTTTTGGATGAAGAAGAAACAACCAGACTTGCTGCCCGTTTTGGTGAGCAGGTGAAGATTAAGATAATGCTTAAAGATGAATTTTTTGGTTTTTATCAACTTACAACAGTTCAACGAAACAATAATCAGCTATTGGCACCTTATTCTATTGAAGAGATAGAAAACAATAATTTGGTGACTGGTTATTATATCACTTTCAAAGCAAGTGATTTGACAAGTGGTGCCTATTCATTTGTTGTGGGTGCAAAAGAATTTAAATGTATAGTTGCACTTTCAGAAGAGGCAAAAACACAAAATCAGGGTGGTATCTTGGTTGATAATGGTTCATCACTCAGCAAAAATGATGTTGAATTGACTTTCTCAAGAAAGACAAAGGAAAAGAAGGTTGTAGCAGAAGGAATTGATATCTTTGTCTTTGAAAGATGGGAGCTTTTCACAAAAGATGAGCAAGGTAATTTTACCAAGATGGTGCTTTTTGATAATGACCAAGACAGTGCACTTGCAATTTCCTTTGGGCAGGAGCCTTTTAATCAAGAATTTAAACTTGTTGCATATTTCTCGAAAAATGCAGTTTATGTTGACTTTGGTCAATATCAGACAAGTATGGTAAAATCAATTACCTTTGGTGGAAAAATTTATGAAGGACAACCTTTTGCAGTTTCTCCAACTTCTTCTCCATCTTTGGTGGTGGTTTTGGAAAAAGATTATGTCCTTGATGTGGATGCTTTCGCTCGTGACATAAAGGCGATATATGGCTCAAATTCAACACAATCTTTGATTACTGCTGCTCCAGAAAAAAATGAAGAAGATGGCACAACAACTTACAAATTTTCTATCAATATGCGATATGTGCAAGAATATAATGACAATTCGCTAAAATTATCATTTTTGATTAAGAAAGACAATTCCAATGGATTGAATAAATTGTTGTGGCTTTATATCACTCTTCCAATTGTTGCAGTTGCGATTGCTGTTGTTGTGACAATTATCATCTTAAGAAAACGCAGAGGTGGCGGCTCAAGAGGTGGAGATGGCTCTGCAAGGGTGAAAGAAAAGAAGGTAAGTTATAAAGATTATTATTAAAATTAATGATTTAAATAAATGATTTAAATAAATGATTTAAATAAATGATTTAAAAAAAGCACAAATTTTTGTGCTTTTTTTGTTTTCTTGCTATCATATCACGCAAGAATGATGTGATGTTTGAGAGTGCTTTCCTGTTTTTCCTAAAAAGAAATTATTGTTGTGCAACAATTTTTTCTGCAATTGTTGTATTTACAATATTTTCATATTTAGGATTATATTTATCTTTTGATGCATTGTTGAGCACATTCAAAAGATTGTTGAATGATGTTTCGCTCATCACTGGGTTTGAGCACCATGCATCAATTGCAAGATATTGAGAAACGGCAATTTCAAGTTCTTCAAGTGTCATGCCTGCAAATGATTTTTGAAGCACTTTTGCAGATTCGCTATGACTTTGAGTTGCCATAAATTGATAGCCTCTATAAACAGCTTTTAAAAATTTTTCAGATTGCTCTGCATTTTTCTTTAAATAGCTTTCTCTTGCTATGAAGCAGGTGTATGGAATGTATCCAGAAAGGTCACCGACAGCTTTTAAAACATAACCATTGCCAGCTTTTTGAAGGTTGGTTGCAGTAGGCTCGAAAAGTGAACAGAACTCATTGCCTGAGGTGATAAATTCACTTCCAATGTTTGCGAAAGCAACATCAGTCCTCAAATTTACCTCGCCTTTAGAAGCATTTGTGCCAATTGTAAGACCAGCTTTTTCAATGACATATTGAAGAGTCATTGCAGGCATTCCGCCCTGTCTTCCACCAATTATGGTTTTGCCTTTAAGGTCATTTAAAGTGAAATTTTCATTGTTTTCTTTGCCTACAATAAAAGAGCCATCTTTTTGTGTAAGTTGACCAAACACCATAGGTTTATCTTTTACTTCTTCGGCATAAACAACTTGTTCTGGGCCAGCCAAGATAATGTCAGCACTTCCGCTTATCAATGTTGTCATAGATGAGTCAGAGCCGCTTGTGCTTTCAAGAGTTACTTCAAGGCCTTCATCTTTAAAGTAGTCAAGATTGAGTGCAACATAGAGTGGGGCATAGAAGATGCTGTGAGTGACTTCATTAAGTCTGATTTTATTTTCATCCTTATTACCGCAGCCCACAAACATGAGCGATGCACCAAGCACCATCATAAAGCAGACGATAAAAAGTGAAAATTTTTTAAATTTATGCATTTTTCCTCCTTACATTAGTCAATTTATGATTTAATGACTTTGTTTGTGAGGATATATGTCGAATTAGTTTTATTTTTTTTTGTTTTGATTTAAATTGCTAACATATGATTAATATCTTTTTAATCAAAATATTGAGATTTGAGTTTTAACTTTTACTTTTTTTAATTCTTTTATTGACAATTTTTGTCTTTTAAAATATAATCTTAATTATGAAAGTTTGCTCAGGGAAATATGGCGGCCGAAAACTTGCAGATAATAAGTATGAACATATCAGACCGACTGCAGACATAGTAAAACAGGCCATTTTTAATAGATTGACAGATGAGATTGTTGGCGCACAAGTGCTTGACCTTTTTTGTGGAACTGGTGCCCTTGGCATTGAGGCATTAAGTCGTGGCGCAAAAGAGGTGGTGTTTGCTGATAAGGATAAACGCAGTTTGATGCTTACAACTGCAAATTTAAAAAGTTTGAATATCCATGCAAAGACGATTAATGCCGATTTTGAAATTGCAACAAAATATTTAAAAGGTCAAAAATTTGATATCATTCTTCTTGACCCGCCATACAAGTCTGGGCTTTATGAAAAGGCACTTGCCAAGATTATTGAATATGATTTGCTTAATAATGATGGTGTTGTGGTTTGTGAGCAAGATAAAAATACCGAGATAGATTTTTCTCCATTTTATGTAGAAGCAGAAAAAAGATATGGAATAAAAATTGTTTCTTATCTCAGATTGAAAAGATAAAATTTATAAAAATAACAAAAAATTATCTTAAATTTTAAAAAAGATTCAAAAGATTTTCATTTTTAAGTATAAAAATAAAAAACAATATTGACTAAGCTTTAAGAATGTATATAATATTAAAAGGAAGATTATGATTGAGCTTACAATTCAAGAAATAAAAGAATTTGGCGAATATATTTTGTTGGATGAGTTGACTGAAGAGGTTTATTTTCTTTGTCTTGAGTTTGATAAAATTGTGCCTGAAATTGGTGATAAATTGATTATTTCAAATAATCTTTTAAATCGCTTTTCGCCACTGTTTGCCCAGCCTTATGCTTTTGAAATTATCGGCGAAAACAATATATCAGAAAAAATCAAAATTGATGACAGGGCCTGCCTTATAAAAGATGATAATAAAATATTTATGAAAAGGGTTTATGGTTGATGAATGATTTAAAGTATATCAAAAAGCATTATGGAGAAAATTTTGCACATTTGTGCAGAAGTCTTTTTCCAACCATACTTCAAACTGAAGGGCTGCTTACTAAGATTATCTCTGAATCTTTTGCGCCAAGCCGAGATTTGTATTATGCTGTGCTTGATTGTTTGCCTCAGTTTCAAGAATATATTTATAGTTTTATTGAAGTGAAAGATAAAAAAGAAGTTGATAAAGAAAGTGTCAAAACTCCAGAGCAACTTTTAGATGAGGCAGGGTATATTTTATATCCTGAATGTCAAAATGAGAATGAAGTGCGATATTTTATGAAATATTACACAAAGTATGAAAGGCTGTGCACCTTTAATAGAGAAAGACTTCAAACTTGCAGAGTTTGGTTTGCGGTCAAAAAGAATGTTGACCAAATAAAAAGAGAGGATTTTACAGACCCACAAAGACAGGATGAATATGGGACAAGTGTAATAAGTATTCAGTGCACAAGAAGCAATTTAAGCACTCTTTCAATTAAAAACAGATACAATCATCAGGTAGATAATCCTGATGCAACCTTTGATAATAATCTTGACAATATCATTGAGGGGCTTACAGATTCTTTTATGGCACATTTTGGTTTAAGCTTGATTGACAGCAAGATGGCTTCTTTTGAATTGAAAGGCTTTGCTAGGGCTAATAATGGAAGATTCTATAAACGCAATTTGTTTGTAAATAATGTGGATTATTGTGAAAACAATGTGATACTAAATCATCGAAAATTAATGACATTAGACCCAAGCAGATATCTTTTGATTGATAATTATATTGTTGACTTTGTGAATAAAACTATTGCCCAATATCCAGCCAGAAAACTTGATAGTTTTGCCCATAGTATAGGAAAAATTAAAAATATAAAAATAAGAAAAGATGACCAAGAAAATAAGATAATTGAAGTAGAACCTGTAAATGGTAAGTTGATTACTATAACTGCAAACAAGAGAAATCAAATTATTGGTTATAGAAATGAAAATGTGACAAGAATAGGTTTCAGCTTCTTAAGGAATAATCTTGCTCTTAAGTATATTGACCTTCCAAATGTGGAAAGTGTTGCAAATGAATTTTTATATGCAAATGAGGACTTGGAAGTTTTCAATTTGCCAAAACTGAAGACGGCAGGAAGATATGTTTTGGCTTCAAATAAAAAGTTGAAGGTTTTTAATGCTGAAAATCTTGAAAAAGCTGGTCATGGTTTGCTTCTAAACAATCATGTTATTGAAGAGATAAATGTGCCAAATTTTATCGACAGCGAAAATATTTTGGGAGATTTTAAAGATGCCAAGATAATAAAGAAAGAAGCTCTCGAAAACAATGAAGAAGTTGAGAAAAAACAGGAAGTTGTTGAAGAGGCTGAAACTGCTGAAATAGGCGGGGAATTATAAAAAACAATTTTTCTTAAAATTACAAAAAAATTATTTTCTATTTAAAAATAAAATTATAAACATTATATTAAATAAAAGAAAAAATAGATGGGGTTGCCATCTATTTTTTTTGTTTTTTTAATTAAAAGAAATACGCTAAAGAATTTTTTAAATCACCGGTTCAAAATATTCAAAAATTACATTGTCACAATGTTTTACAACTTTTAAATATTCGCTCTGACTTGTCACAGACCATGCAAGAAGTGGAAGATTTTTATATTTTTTAGTGAATCTGTTTGGAAGTCTTTTTGCCTCATAGCTTATAAAATCAGGATGACTTACACGATTATTTAAAATCATTCGTTTAAGTGCAAATTTTTTAAAGAAAGAAAGTTTTATATCTCTGAAATAGCTTGATAGTTGTCCTCTTGGAATTTCTGGTGCATACTTATAGAAATATTCCAGCACAAAAGGATTGAAAGATTGAACAGCAAACTGACCTTTATAATTATTTAAAAGTTCAAGCACTCCCTTTTCAAGTTTTCCAACTTTGCCTTCATTTTTAATTTCGATAAGAAGAGGGACCCTTCCATCAACAAAATTTAATACCTCTTCAAAGGTTGGTATTTTTTCTGTGCTTCCTTTTAAAGAAAGATATTTTAAATCTTCCTTGTTTAAAAATTTTAAATAACCATCATTGTCAGTTAGGCGTGAAAGGCCTTCATCATGAAAGACAACAATAGTTCCATCAGCGATAATTTGCACGTCAAGTTCGATAGGGTATCCGCTTTCGATTGCTTTTGCAAAAGCTGTCATTGAATTTTCTGGAATGGTTGAACTATGCAGGCCTCTATGTGCAATAGGTTGTTGAACAAGCCACGAATTAAATAAATCCATTAAAACCTCATTTATATATAATATTAATCTTTTTAATATTTTAGCATAATATTTTAATAAAATAAAGTGTTTTTTCAATTATTTTTATTATTAAAGACAAAATTGAATATTATTTGCGAAAATTATCAAGAAAATGATAAAGAATAATTTTAAAATCCAATAAAGGTTTTTAATTAACATCACTTTTAATTTATAAAATATCACTTTTAATTTATAAAACATCACTTTCAAAATATAAAATTTCCCTTTTAAATTTTAAAAAATGAAATCTTTTATAAATTACTAATAAAAGTTTGAATTTTTTTTGATATTTGATATAATTTCTGCATGGAAAGATTGAAAAAAATTAGAAATTTTTGTATTGTGGCTCATATAGACCATGGAAAATCAACGCTTGCTGACAGACTTATTGAAAAAACTGGCACGCTTGCGAAAAGAGATATGCAAGAACAGCTTCTTGATAGTATGGAGCTTGAAAGAGAAAAGGGAATTACCATAAAATTGACACCGACGCGTATGAATTATACCTTTGAAGGTCAGGATTATATTTTAAATCTTATTGATACGCCTGGACATGTTGACTTTACCTATGAAGTGTCACGTTCTTTAGCTGCCTGCGAGGGGGCAATTCTTATCGTTGACGCATCTCAAGGGGTAGAAGCTCAAACCCTTGCTAATGCCTATCTTGCAATTGACAATAATCTTGAGATATTGCCTGTAATAAATAAAATTGACCTGCCATCTGCAAGGACGGAAGAGGTGAAAAAAGAGATTGAAGATGTAGTTGGTGTCTCTGCAATGCACGCACCATGTATTTCTGCAAAAGATGGCACAAATATTGAAGATGTGTTGAAAATGATTATAAAGGAATTTCCTTGCCCTAAGGGTGAAGATGAAAAACCTCTTAAATGTCTTATCTTTGACAGCTATTATGATAATTTTAAGGGTGCTATATGTCTTATTCGCGTTTTTGATGGTGAAGTTAAAGTTGGCGATAAAATCAAAATGATGCAAACAGGAAAGATTTATGATGTGACTGAAGTTGGTGTTTTTGTCCCTTTTGCAAAAGCCACAGATGTGCTGAGGTCGGGTGATGTTGGTTACCTTGCCTGCTCAATTAAAACAATCAGTGATGTTGCGGTTGGTGATACGGTGACAAGTGCAACAAATCCAACGCAGATGCCTCTTCCTGGTTATAAAAAAGTTCAACCAGTTGTATTTTGTGGTATTTTCCCTGTCGATGGGGCAAAATATAATGAACTTAAAGAAAGCCTTGAAAAACTTAAATTAAATGATGCATCATTAGAATTTCAACCAGAAGTTTCGCAGGCTTTGGGTTATGGCTTTAGATGTGGATTTTTGGGGCTTTTGCACCTTGAAATAATCACTGAAAGACTTGAAAGAGAATTCAATCTTGATATAATCACCACTGCACCAAGTGTATTTTACCATGTGTATAAAACTGATGGTGAGATGCTTGAATTGTCAAATCCATCCTCTTTGCCAACGGCTGTTGAAATCGATTATATAGAAGAGCCTATTGTAAAGGCCAGCATTTTTGCACCACCTCAATATGTGGGTGCGATTATGGAATTATGTCAGGAAAAGCGTGGTATTTATAAAGATTTATCTTATATTGATGAAAGCAGGGTGAAAATAAATTATGTTTTACCTCTTGGTGAAATTATTTATGATTTTTTTGACAGTTTAAAATCCAGAACAAAAGGTTATGCAAGTTTTGACTATGAAATTGCCGGTTATGAAGAAAGTGAACTTGTGAAAGTTGATATTCTATTAAATGGAGAAAAATGTGATGCTCTTTCAATAATCGTGCATAAAGACAAAGCTTATACAAGGGGAAGAGCTCTTACTGAAAAACTTAAAAAAATTATTCCTCGTCAACTTTTTGAGGTGCCTATTCAGGCTGCTATTGGCGGAAAAATTATCGCAAGAGAAACAATTTCTGCAATGAGAAAGGATGTGCTTGCAAAATGTTATGGAGGCGACATCACAAGAAAACGCAAACTTCTTGAAAAGCAAAAAGAGGGCAAAAAGAGAATGAGAAAGATAGGCTCGGTGGAAATTCCATCAGAAGCGTTTATGTCAATTTTAAAACTTGATGGTGAAGATTGATGCTAGGCATTTATATTCACATCCCTTTCTGTCAACAAAAGTGCAAATATTGTGCCTTTTCTTCCTTTGTTTTGACTGAGCAGGAACAGGAAAAATATATCCAAAAACTGCTTGACGATATAAATAATTTTCATAAAAAATATCCACAAGAAAAATATAAGATGATTGACACTGTCTATATTGGTGGCGGCACGCCAAGCCTTTTGTCGATTGAAAATCTTGAAAAGATAATATCCGCCATAAAATCAAATTTTTTATTGGCAAAAAATTATGAATGGACGATTGAGTGTAATCCCAATTCAATTTCTGAAGAAAAATTGAAGTTTTATAAAGAAAGTGGGATAAATCGTCTGTCTATTGGTGTGCAAAGCCTTGATAATGAGGCTTTAAAGTTTGCAGGCAGAATTCATGATAGTGATATGGCGATAAATTCAATAATTTTGGCAGCAAAATATTTTGACAATATTTCTTGCGACCTTTTGATAGGTTTGCAAGGTATGACCAAAGATAAATTTATCTTTCAACTTGAAAAACTTGTTTCTCTGGGTGTAAAACATATCTCGGCATATATGTTGCAAATTGAAGAGGGCACACCTTTGAAGAAGATGGTGGATGATAAAAAAGTCAATCTTCCAGATGATGAACAAAGCATAGAAATTTATCAAGAAACTTATAAATTTTTAAGTGATAAAGGTTTTGAAAGGTATGAGGTTTCAAATTTTGCATTGAAGGGTTATGAAAGCAGGCATAATTTAAAATATTGGGCAGGTGATGAATATGTTGGCTTCGGTCTGTCAGCACACAGCTATATTGAAGGCCAAAGATTGTCTTGTGCTGACAGGTTAAGCTTGTATTACAATGACGAGGGTGGATTTATTGAAAAGCTTACCGAAAAAGAACTTATTGAAGAACATATCATGTTAAGACTTCGATGTAAATTGGGAATAGATAAAAATTATCTGCTGAGCAAAGGCTACGATATCACAAAAAATATTAATTATGCGGTATTTATTGAAAAAGGGGTGATAATTCCCTCGAAAGATGATAATAAAGTATTTATAAATCCTCAATATTATGGAGTAAACAATTATGTGATTTCTTCGCTGCTGCCAGATTAAAGTCTTTTTTTAATAAAAAATAATTTACAAAAGGCAAAGAAAAATTATAAAAATAATTTACTAAATGCAAAGAAAACAACTCACCAAATAAAAAAATATACTAATTTAAAATTATAAAAAAATTATTTAAAAAATTTATAAAAACACTTGCATTAAAAATGATTATGTGTTAAAATGATGATGTAAAGTAAAAATGCTTTACAAAAAGTATTATGAAAGTAGAAGAAAACATTATTTTGGCAGAACTTTTTGATGCGTATGGCGTTTTGCTTAGTGAAGGTCAACAAAAGATACTTTCAAGCTATCTTTATGATGATTTCACCTTAAGTGAGATAGCAGAGAATCTTTCAGTTTCGCGTCAGGCTGTATTGGACAGTGTCACAAAAGCTGAAAAAAAATTGTTTGCTTTTGAAGAAAAATTGGGTTTCAACAAAAAGATTAAAGCTCTTGAAAAAGAAAATGAAAATCTGTTAAGTCAATTAAAAGAAATTAAAAGCAAATAAAAACAGTGCAAAAGTATTAAATTATAAATTTTAAAAAGATACAAAAGTTTAAAAAACCAAAAAATTAAGAAAATAAAATCTACTTTAAAGGAGGGAAAGATGGCACTTTTTTCATCATTATCAGAAAAATTTAACCATATATTCTCCAAATTAACAAAAAAGGGAAGGCTGACCGAACTTGAAATAAAAGAGGCTATGCGAGAGGTGAGGATTGCACTTCTTGAAGCTGATGTCAATTATATGGTCGCAAAGGATTTTGTAAAGACAGTTTCTGAAAAAGCTGTTGGTGATGAAGTTTTAAAAAGTTTGACTCCAGCACAGCAGGTAATCAAAATTGTCAGGGACGAACTTACAACTCTTATGAGTTCTACCCAGCAAAAACTTGCAGTTTCTTCGGCGCCACCAACCATTATTATGATGTGTGGTCTTCAAGGTGCAGGAAAGACTACTATGTGTGCAAAGCTTGGTGCTCATTTAAAAAAATCGGGAAAGAAAACTCTTCTTGTTGCCTGCGACATTTACAGACCAGCTGCGATAAATCAGCTTCAAGTTGTTGGAAAACAGGCAGGTGTTGAAGTTTTTGAAAAAGGGACACAAAATCCTGTTAAGACAGCAAAACAGGCAATTGACCATGCATTAAAACAGGGCTTTGATACAGTGATTATTGATACCGCAGGAAGACTTCATATTAATGAAGAATTGATGAAAGAACTTCAGGATATTAAAAAAGAGGTTAAGCCTACCGAAATCTTATTGGTTGTTGATGCTATGACAGGTCAAGATGCGGTGACTGTGGCACAGTCATTCAATAATGACCTTGATGTGACAGGAATCATTCTTACAAAGCTTGATGGCGATACTCGCGGCGGTGCAGCACTTTCAATCAAGGCAATCACTGGCAAACCAATTAAGTTTAGCGGCGTTGGTGAAAAGATTGGTGATATAGAGCCATTCTATCCTGATAGAATAGCAAGCAGAATTTTGGGAATGGGTGATGTTTTGTCGCTTATCGAAAAGGCGCAAGAGGCTGTATCAGAAGAGGAAGCAAAAGCCCTTGAAAAGAAATTTAGAGAAAACTCATTTACCTTTGATGACTATCTTGTTCAACTTGAAAGTATAAAAAAGATGGGAAATATCAAAGATATTTTGGGCATGATACCAGGTATTGGGGGAAAGATAAAAAATCTTGACATTGATGAAAATCAGATGATGGTCAACAAAGCTATCATTCAATCAATGACACCAAAAGAGAGAAGAAATCCTGATATTATAAAAGCAAGCCGCAGACAACGTATTGCAAATGGCAGTGGCACATCAATACAACAGGTAAACCAACTTCTCAAATCTTTTGAACAATCAAAAGAAATGATGAAACAATTAAAAAATGGCAAATTTAGAAATATGTTTTAATTTGCAAACAATTTCGGTATAACATTACGTTTTAAGTGAATTTAATAAAATTTGCAAAAAAATCATGAAAAAATGATAAAAATCAATGTTTTTTATGAAATTATTGTAAAATTTAATAAATTTTCTTCAAAGATGGTAATTTTATATAAATATTTTAAGGAGGAAAAACATGGCAGTAAAAATTAGACTTACAAGAATGGGAGATAAAAAGGCACCTTTCTATAGAGTTATCGTTGCTGATTCAAGGGCACCAAGAGATGGTAAATTCATCGATATTATCGGAACTTACAATCCTCTTACAAACCCAGCTGAAATCAAAATTGATAGCGAAAAAGCAAAAACTTGGCTCAAAAATGGCGCTACTCCAACTGAAACAGCAAAACAACTTCTTGTAAAAAGTGGCGTAATTGAGAAATAAAGGAGATTTATGAAAGACATAGTTGAATATATCGTAAAATGCCTTGTAATAGATAAAGACAGTGTCAGCGTGCGTCAAACTGAAGAAAACGATGAAATCGTGCTTCATGTAAATGTTGCTGATGACGATATGGGCCGAGTAATCGGACGTAAAGGAAAAATTGCTTCAAGCATCAGAGCAATTGTTAAATCCATCTCTTCAAGAGAAAACAAAAAAGTTTTTGTTAAATTTGGAGAAAACGAGTGATTGAAATCGCTAAAATAGTTAAACCACAGGGCATTAAAGGCGAGGTGAAAGCCCTGCCTTCAACAAATGTGGTTGGTATTTTTGATGTTTTGACAGAATGTCTTGTCGGAAATAAAGTTATGCAAATAGAGCATATCTCTTTCAGGCAAGGCTTTTTGTATATAAAGTTTAAAGACATTAATTCAAGAAATGATGCAGAAAATTATAGAAATTTAAGCCTAAAAATAGAAAAAAGTCTGCTTGAAGAAATGAAAGAGGACGATGAATTTTTGGTTGACGACCTAATTGGTATGATTATTTATAATGAAAAAGGTGAACTTGTAGGTCAAATTATTGATGTCTTAAATTATGGGGCAAGCGATATTTTGGTTCTTGAAAAAGATGAACATACCTATGAAGTGCCATATGTTGATGAAGTTTTCAATATTGTTGATGGTGTGCTTGTGGCAGATAGTGAAAAACTTTTAGAGGTCTTGATATGATTATTGATATTCTTACCCTTTTTCCAGAAAGTTTTAGTTATTTAAATTCAAGTATTTTAAAAAGGGCACAAGAGGCAGGGAAAATCGAGTTGAATATTATTGATATTCGCGATTTTTCTAAAGATAAACATAAAAAATGTGATGATTATCCTTTTGGTGGTGGTGCAGGTATGCTTATGACTGCACAACCAATTTTTGATGCTTTCCAAAGTGTGAAAAAGGATAGCTCTAAGATAATTTTCCCAAGTCCTGTTGGAAAGGTTTTAAATCCTGAGATGGCCAAAAATCTTTCAAAAGAGGGGCATCTTATCTTCATTTGTGGGCACTATGAAGGTATCGACCAAAGAATAATCGAACTTTTGAAACCTGAAGAAATTTCAATTGGTGACTATGTGCTTACTGGAGGCGAACTTCCGACAATGGTGATTGTGGATTGTCTTGCAAGATTTATTGATGGGGTAATCACAGAAGAAAGTCTTTCAGAAGAAAGTTTTGCTTCTGGAAATCTTGAATATCCACAATATACACGGCCACAAGTTTTTCAAGGACTTGAAGTGCCTGAAGTTTTATTGTCGGGCAATCATCAAGAAATTGCAAAATGGAGAAAAGAGCAATCTCAATTAAGGACAAAAGAAAATAGGCCCGATTTAATTTGATTGATAAATAGGCTAAGGAGAAAAAGTGAAAATTGGTTTAATAGTTGCTTGCAATAGCGAAATAAAAGAGCATTTGAAATATTTTGATAAATTAAAAACAATCAAAGTGCGTGGAATGGAATTTTTAAAAGGCAGATATGCAGGTCATAAAATCTATATTTGCCAGAGTGGACCTAGTGAGATTAATGCAGGAATTCATTTGCAAGCTATGATTGATAATTTTGGTGTCGATTTGGTGATTAATAGTGGCACTTGTGGTGGTTTTGATAAAAATTTAAAAGTTTGCGATACTTTTGTCATTGAAAAGGCAACTTTTTGGGATATTTCCACCTTTGTCATTGATATTATCACTTATAATTGTGATGAAAATCTTAAAAATTTTGCTTTAAGTCTTGATAAAAATTTGTTGAAAGGAAATTTGGGAACAGGCAACACCTTTATAAGTGAACAGAATTTAAAAGATAGACTGATTGAAGAATTTAATGTCAATTGTTGCGATATGGAAGGGGCGGCAGTCGTTTATACCTGTCAAAAAAATAATATCCCTTGTTTATTGTTGAAATCTGTTTCTGATGACGGAAATGAGGCGGATTTTGAATTGAATGTTTCAAAAGCAAGTGCAAAAGTTGCTGAATATGCTTTTAAATGTATTGAAAATATAAAAAAATAAAGTTTGCTTAACATTTGAAAAGAGGTTGAATTATGAAGATAAACTGGTTTCCTGGTCATATGAAAAAGACCATGGCAGAGATAAGAGAAAAACTTAAAAATATTGATGTTGTGTTGTATGTGCTTGATAGCCGTGCACCTATTTCTTCAATCAATCCATCTCTTTCAAGACTTGCGCAAGAAAAGCCAATTTTATATATTTTTAATAAGTCTGATATGGCTGATGGAAGTCGCGTGCAAGAACTTGCTAAAAAATATAAAAACGAGAAATGTGATTATTTGATTTTAAACAGCACAGCTGCAAGTTCTGAAAAAATTATCAAACAAAAAGTGCAAAGTTTATCAAAGGCAAAGATAGAAAAAGCAAAAAGTAAGGGGCTAAAAGCGGTCATTCGTTGCATTGTGGTTGGCGTCCCAAATTCTGGTAAAAGCACTCTTGTAAATAATCTTTGCAAAAAAGCAAAGGCTATCACAGGCAACAGAGCAGGAGTGACAAAACAAACTCAATGGGTATCAATCGGTGATAACATAGAGATTTGTGACACGCCGGGGACACTTTATCCAAACTTAGAAGACCAAGATATTGCAAAAAAGCTTTTCTTTATTGGAAGTGTAAAAGATGAGGTGATTGCTGATAATATTGAGCTTGCTTTAGAGCTTATCAAGATGCTTAATGAAAAATATCCTCAATTTTTATCAAATCGATATGGTGATGACTTGTCACTTGAAGGGATTGCTAAAAGCCGTTCTTTCATCATTAGTGGTGGTCAACTTGATATAGACAGGGCTGCAAATGCTGTGATTGATGATTTCAGAAAGGGAAGGCTGGGGAAGATTACCCTTGATTAACAAAACAACTATATAAGAAATTAGTTTTGTTTGTTTTATTAATAAATTAAGTTTTAAAAATAAAAAAATAGTCTTTTCAAAGTTTTAGATATAAAGTTGTGAAAAAACTTGTTTAAAGTTTTATAAGGAAAATAGTGAAAAAACAGTTTAATAAAGTGGTTTGCTTGAAGGGAGAACTTGAAGCGACTGAATATTTAAAAGATAAAAAATATAAAATAATTGAAATAAATTATAAAAATAAATTAGGTGAAATAGACATCATAGCAAAGCAAAAAAATGTCTTAGTTTTTGTTGAGGTTAAGTCAAGAAATACTTTTGCTTTTGGCAGACCGAGTGAGGCGGTTGACCAAAATAAACAGCGCAAAATCAAAAATGTTGCAACATTATATATGCTTCAAAATCATATTGAAAATAAGCCTATCCGCTTTGATGTGATTGAGGTTGTTGATAAATATATAAACCATATCGAGAATGCCTTTTAAAGGGCTTTTTTTATTTTATTTGGTTTAAATAAAAATATTGTCTCAATTTTAAGTTTAAAGAGTTTTATATTTGTCTATAATATCAGTGAAAATATCTTTTAATTTAAGGAGCAAATATGAAAAAAAGTATTGCATTAATTTTTATGTTTATGCTGTTTGTTTGTGGCGGCTTTTATGGCTGCGAAAAATCAACTCAACTTCGCACTGCAACTATTTCAGAAATCACCTCAGCAGGCAGTAAAAATTTTGGTGTTAAGGTGTCTTACGCCGATGATAAAAGGCTTAATGGCAAGGGAACAGATGTTCAAATCAAATTTAGCAAGACTGGCACTATAAAAATTTGGAAGGAAAATCAAGATAAAATTGAATATAATATAGAGGACTTTGACGAATGGTATTCTCTTACTCATATTTTCAATGAAGCTGATTCCTCTTCTGTGCGGGGTGATAAGTTTGAGAAGTATGAAGATGCGATAAACAAAATTTATCTATTTAATTTTGCAGGTGAAATAAAATTGACATTCCGCGTGGTGGTAGGTGAAATTGAGAAAAATATTGATGAAGATGGTGAAATTTTGGTTGGAAGTCAGACTGTTTCAGATAATTTTACATTAAAAATCAAATAAAAGCTTTAATTTGCTTTTATTTTTTTTAAGTTTATAGTAATATTGTATTATAAAGTTTAATTATAATAAAGTTTAATAATAATTTTGATTAGAATTTATTATTTAAATTAGTTGCATTATTTGCAGGGAGTTTTTTATGTTGAGAGTCAAAAATTTGTATTTAAGATATACAAGAGAGTTTTATGCATTGTATAATATCAATATTGATATCGCTGACAATGAAAAGGTTGCTTTTGTTGGTGAGGATGAAAGTGGAAAGACAAGTCTTTTGCGTATTTTTTCAAAACTTGAAAAGATGACAAAGGGTGAAGTTTATGTGCGAGATATTCCTCTTGAAAAACTTGATTACAAAACTGATATAAGTGCAGGGTATATTCCTGCAACACCTGTTTTTATTGATAAGAAAACAGTATATGAAAATTTTAAATATATATTGAAAAGCTGGGGATTAAGTGATACAGATATTGAAAGTAAGATAAACAAGGCTATTATTTCATATTCTTTAGAAAAAATAAAGGATACAAAACTGAAAGATTTGTCACTTGAAGAAAAATATGTTTTGTCACTTATAAGATTGTCTTTTAGAGAATTGGAACTTTTGATGGTGGATAATATTTTTGACAATTTAAATGAAACCACACTTGAGGTTGTAATGAGTTTGATAAAAGAATTGACAACCAAAAAGACAACATTGATTGTTGCAACAACAAAGGAAGAAATAGCTGATAAGCTTTGCAAAAAGAAAATTTATTTCAAACATGGCTCTATAGTAAAAAATCTTGATTGATAAAAAATTAAAATTATTTTGTTTTTAATTATTATATTATAAAAATCCATTAATTTATGATGGATTTTTTTTGTTATTTATGGTTAAAAGAAATATCTGAATCTTTATTTATTTTATATAATTTATAATATGGTTTAGTCGTTTTGTTTTATAATAAAATTTCATCGCTTGTTGATATTATTTCTTCCTCTTTTTCTTTTATATTTTCCTCTTTATTTTCAGTTTTTGTATTTTCGCTGGCTGATTGGACTTTTGAAAACATTTCAGCAAGAGGATTTCCTCCTTTTCCCATCATAGACATAAGAAATGGCAACATACCATCTTGCGATTGATTGAATAAATTGGCAAATGGATTAGGCGAAGTATTTTGAGAAAAATTTGTGTTGTTGAAATTGTTGCCTTGATTTGCATCTTGAGAATAATTGCTTTGTTGGTTGAAATTTGAATTGCTGAATTGTTCTTGATGTTGATTTATATTTTCATAGGCTTCGCTGGGATAATAAAATCTTGAATTATTATATTGGTTGTTTTGGTTTTGACTATTATTTTGGCTATTGTTTAGATTATTGTTTTGATTCTGATAATTGTTTTGATATTGATTGGAACTTTGATTTTGAAATTGACCGAAATTTTGATTATTGGCAAAGTTATTTTGTGAAAAATTTGGGTTGGCAGAAAAATTTTGGCCAAAAGTGTTGTTTCGGTTTTGTCCAAAGTTTGAGTTTGCAAAGTTTTGACCACCAAACATTTGAGAAAGAGGGTTTTGATTTCCAAAACCTCCCATAAGTTTAAAAAGTTCTAAAATAGAGTTATCCATATTTTTATATATTCAAAGGCATGGTAAATGTTGACTAAAAAAAGTTGTATAGTTTTAAATAAGATTTTCATATAATGCAATGAGGAGAGAATATGTCAAGATTATCAGAATTTCAACCTAATTATGAAAATAAAGGAAACCAAAATAAATCGCAAGAGGAAGAACTTAGAAATAAGTATGACCAGTTTCAAAATATGGATAGAAACCAGCTTAATGCCCAGCTTTATCAAGAGGTTGCCAGGCAGAAGAGTGCAGGAACTTTTGATTATCCTTCGCTTATAAGCATGGTTGAAGGTTTAAGAGGTTCATTGCCAGAAGCTGATTATCAAAATATTAAAAGGATTTTAGAAACTTTAAAATGAATTTAAGAAAAATTGATAAAACACTTTTTTCCAATGCGTCTATGCTTGAAGAAGGTAAAAGGTGGGAATGCATTGTCCATTCATTTGATTATGAGAGGACAAAAAATATACTTATACATAAAAACATTAAAATTTTAAATGAATATTTATTCATAAATTCTTTTCGCGTGCTTGCAGATAGAAGGCAGATAGAACAGCTTTCAAATATGTCACAGGTGAAATTTGTTTCTTCTGTCAGCAAGGCAACTGCTCTTATGGATGTCGCCAAAAAGGTGCTTGGAATTGATAATCAAAATCTAAGCGGAAAGGGTGTCACCATAGCTTTTATTGATACTGGAATTGAAGAACATTCAGATTTCTGTATGGGCAAAAAGAGGATTGTTGCCTTTAAAGATTTTGTTGATGGCAAAGAAAGATGTTATGATGATAATGGTCATGGCACTTTTGTTGCCGGGGTTTGCAGCGGCAATGGTGCCATTTCTTGTGGTAAATATTGTGGAATAGCACCACAATCGAAGATAATTTCTTTAAAGGCTTTAAATAAGCATGGTGAGGCTTCTGCCGATAAAATTTTAAATGCCATGGAATGGATTTATGACAACCATAAAAAATATGATATTCGGGTTGTGTGCATGAGTTTTGGCAGTGAAGCACTTGGTTATAATGACCCTATAATGAATGGGGCAGAAGCTTTATGGCAGGAAGGTGTTGTGGTTGTTGCTGCGGCTGGAAATAGTGGACCAGAATATCAAACAATAAAAAGTCCTGGAGTTTCCAGTCAAATTATAACTGTTGGTGGATTTAATGACAATCGCATTGAAGAAGAAGAGATTAATCCAAGCTTTTTTGAGATTGCTCAATTTTCTTCACGTGGGCCTGCCTTTTCAAGATATAAGCCAGACCTTGTTGCACCATCGGTGGATATTTCTTCCTGCGGCCTAGGAAACTGTTATACCAAGCTAAGCGGCACCTCTGTTGCAACACCAATGATTGCGGGAATGTGCAGTCTTTTGATTGAAAATAATCCAAATTTAAAACCGGTGGAAGTGAAGAGAATGATACTTTCTTCATGCACTCCTATTACATTAAACAGAAATTTAGAGGGGTTTGGTTTTCCAAATCTTAATAAAATAAAATATAGACAATATTGATAGAAATAGATAATAATTATTTAAAAATAAACTAAAATAATGTTTAAATTATTAAAAAAGAAGAAATAAAAAGTTATAAAATTTTTTTAAGAATAAATTAAAAATATGTAATGATTAATAAAAAAGGAAGAGATAAACTCGTATTGAATTTATCTCTCTATTTTTTTAATTATTGCAATAATTTTATCACAAGCATCAAAATTTGCATTTTTTTGCATGTTTTCCTTAAATTTTTTGTCATTTTTAATTAAATTATTAAGTTTTTCTAAAAACATCTTTTCATTAAACTCTTCCTCTTCCAACATCTCGCAATAACCCATAGATTGAAATAATTTTGCATTTTCTATCTGGTCGCCGCGAGAACAACTTTTTGAAAGTGGGATGAGAAGCATAGGCTTTTTTAGTGCAAGAAATTCATTGATTGCGCCCGAGCCAGCTCTTGAAACTATATAATCGGCAACAGCTAAATAGTCGCCCATATTTTCTGCGTAATCCACCTGAATATATCCATTTATTCGATTTTGCGTTTTATTGTTTTTTCCTTTGCCGGTGATGTGAATCACATTAAAAATTTTCAACAAATCTTCAAGATTATCTTCCACTTTATCATTAATAAATTTGGCACCACTTGAGCCGCCCACCACCAGCAAGTTTGGTTTGTTTTTGTCAAGTTTTGGCAGAAAAGACAGATTGTATTTATTGCCACTTAGCACCTTTTTTCTTATTGGCTGACCGCTGTAAATCATCTTATCTTTGCCTTTGCAGGTGGAAGGAAAGGCACAGCACATAAAGTCGCAATAGCGAAAAATAATCTTGTTGGCAAGTCCCATTGATAGGTCGCTTTCATGACTTACAATAGGTATACCAAGTTTTCTGCCAGCAATAACAACAGGCAGGGCAACAAAGCCGCCTTTTGAAAAAATCACATTTGGCTTTATTGTCTTTAAAATCTTTTTGGCATACCTTATTGAAGAGACAAGTTTAAACGGAATTAAAAGATTTTTTGCAGTCAATTTTCTTTGAAGTTTTACAGCATCAATTTCATGATAGGTGATATCCCTCTCTTTTGATACAATATCCTTTTCCATTCCTTTGCCGCCAATGTAGTGAATGTCATATTCGCCTTCTATTCTTTCTTTTAATGCAAGTGCAGGGTAAACATGGCCGGCAGTTCCACCGCCAGTAAGCACTATCCTTTTCTTTCTTGAAACTGTAAGTATATCGCTCATTTCAACCTCACTATTAAAAATCGATGACAAAATTTAAACATTTAAATTTTGGTTTTGTTTTCACAAAACTCACAATAATTTGTGACATCATAGATTAAATAAACATCAGTTTTGCTTTAAATATCCCGTTCTGGCTGTTTGGCAAAACTTCAGATAATATAGTATATGTTTTTATATTATAAATTATTTAACAAATAATTATGCAGTTTTATGTATAAATATAAATTTATTATTTTATTTATCTTTAAAATTTTCGACAAAATCTGCAAGAAAAAGAAAAAAAATAATTGTTTAAACAAAAAAAGTATGATATAATTATATTGAATTTATTTTAAAAAAGAAAAAGAGCGGTGCTTATAGGCCTTCCTTTTTATATTATTGAGGATGAATTGATGCTTAAAGCGCTACTTGATTTTTATGTTTAGGAGTATTATGGAAGAGAAGGATTATAATGCGAAAGATATAGTTGTGCTTGAAGGGCTTGATGCGGTTAGGCTTAGACCTGGTATGTATATCGGGACAACTGGCAGCAAGGGTATGCATCATCTTTTATGGGAAATTGTGGACAACGCTATTGATGAAATTTCCAATGGTCATGGTGACACTATAAAAATAACTTTAAATACCGATGGCTCTGCGACTGTAGAGGACAATGGTCGTGGTATTCCGGTGGACATGCATCCAACACTTCATAAATCGGGTGTTGAAGTTGTTTATACAACCTTGCACGCAGGCGGAAAGTTTAATAATGACAACTATAAATTTTCTGGTGGTTTGCATGGCGTTGGTGCTTCGGTAACCAATGCACTTTCTAAATGGTGTAATGTCACTGTTTATAAGGATGGCAAAGAATATTTTGTTGGCTTTCATTCTTATGAGGATGAAAAGGGCAAGATGCACAGCGGAATTGCAAAAGAGCCATTAAAACTTGTTGGTAAAACCAAAAAGAGTGGAACAATGGTGACCTTTTTGCCTGATAGTGCCATGTTTGGAAATTTAAAATTTAATTTTGATACAATCTGCACTCGTGCTAGAGAGCTTGCCTTTTTAAATAAAGGTCTTAAAATTCAACTTATTGACCTAATTGAAAATAGAGAGGAAAGTTATCATTATGATGGTGGAATTGCTGACTTTGCTGAATATCTTGTTGAGGGCAAAAGTAAGCTGTTTTCAAAACCTATATATTTTCATGCAGAAGAGAAAAATTTTGACCTTGAAGTTGCCTTTATCTATACTGATAGTTATACAGACAATTCTTTCTCTTTTGTAAACAATATTCCTACCATTGAGGGCGGAACTCATGAAACAGGTTTTAAGTCTGCCTATACAAAGGTTATGAATGATTTTGCAAGGACAAACAATTTCCTTAAAGAAAAGGAAAACAACTTTTTAGGTGAGGATTTTAGAGAAGGCTTGACGGTTGTATTAAGCATCAAAATGACAAATGTTCAGTTTGAAGGTCAGACAAAAACTAAACTAGGAAATCCTGAAGCAAAGACGCTTGTTGAAAGCCTTACTACCAAAGAGCTTACTAGAATATTTAGTGAGAAGAAACAGCTGTCTATTGGAGAGATTATCATTGGTAAAGCAAAAGGTGCTGCCAAGGTGAGAGAAAGTGCCAAAAAGGCAAAAGAACTTGCAAGGGCAAAGAACAATGCTGAAAATTTCAACCTTGTAGGCAAGCTTGCGGCTGCTTCATCTAAAAAAAGTGAACAATGCGAACTTTTTATCGTGGAAGGAGATTCTGCGGGTGGAACAGCAAAACAGGGCAGAGATAGACGTTTTCAAGCAATACTTCCGCTTAGAGGAAAACCTTTAAATGCCGAGAAGAAGAGAATTGACCAAGTGCTTGCAAATGAAGAAATAAGGACAATCATATCAGCACTTAATGCCGGGATTGGTGATGACATGGATTTAAGTTCTCTTAGATACAACAAGGTCATAATCCTAAGCGATGCCGACCAAGATGGTGCACATATCAGAGCTATCCTTTTGACATTCTTCTATAGATATATGAGGTCGCTTATCAATGATGGCCATGTGTATATTGGTTTACCACCACTTTATAAAATCTATAAAAAAGATTATACCGAATATGTTTATTCTGATTTGGAGCTTCCTGAAGCTATTGCAAGAGCGGGTAGAAATTATGGGCTTCAAAGATATAAAGGTCTTGGTGAAATGAATGCAGAGCAGCTTTGGGACACCACTCTTGACCCTGAAAAAAGAAATCTTATTCAGGTGACAATTGATGATGCTGCAGAAGCTGAAAAGATGGTTACCACTTTGATGGGTGATGATATTGATGCAAGAAAGAAATATATCAACAAACATGCAAACTTTGACCGTGAAGATGAATTCTTCAAAAATTATAAAAAGATGTAATTAATTAAAACAAAATAATTAAACAAAATAATTAAAAATAAAAAGTTTGAAATGGTAAATTTTAGAAAAGTTTTTTAAAATAGAAAATGGTTTTTATCAAAACACAATAAACTTATTTATTTAAAAACAAATAAACATTCAATTTTTTATAATAAATTTTTAAACAATTTGTTTGACTATAACATGATATTAGGAGCAAAAATGCAAAACGAAGAAAATTTTGAACAAGCAAGAATGGATATCGAGCCAGATAATCAAGCTCAAGCAGATAATACCATTTCTTCCTATGGTAAAAATGATGGTGGCGGAATTATTTATAAAAACATGAGTGATGTCATTCATGAATCAATGATACCTTATACCGAACACGTTGTTATGGATAGAGCATTGCCACGTGTTGAAGATGGGCTTAAGCCTGTTCAGCGTAGAATCTTATATGCGATGATGGAACTTGGCGTAACTCCTGATAAGCCTTACAGAAAATCTGCAAGAATTGTGGGTGACTGTCTTGGTAAATATCATCCGCATGGCGACTCTTCTGTCTATGATGCTATGTGTCGTATGGCTCAAGAATGGGTTTTGAGAGCTCCACTTGTTGACGGCCATGGAAACTTTGGTTCTGTTGATGGTGATAGTCCTGCTGCGATGAGATATACAGAGGCAAAACTTACACCACTTGCCATGGAAATCATGCGTGACCTTGAAAAGGATACCGTCAGATGGAGTTTAAACTTTGATGATTCTCTTAAAGAGCCTGACATGCTTCCAGGAAGATTTCCAAATCTTCTTATAAATGGTGCATATGGTATCGCGGTTGGTGTTGCAACAAATATTCCGCCTCATAATGTTGGTGAAACCATTGATGGTGTTGTTGCTTATATCAACAATCCAAACATCAAGCCAGAAGAACTTATGAAGATAATCAAAGCGCCTGATTTTCCTTCAGGCGGTATCATAATATCACCAGACGGAGGACTTGAGCAGGCTTACAAAACCGGCAAAGGTAAGATTTTGATTCGTGCTAAGGTTGGAATTGAAAAAAATGGCGATAAAAGTTCGCTTATCATAACAGAAATTCCATATCAGGTAAACAAGGCTCAACTTCTTCAAAAGATTGCCGAGCTTAAAGAAAACAACAAAGAAAAGCTTTCTGCAATCACTGAAATAAGAGATGAATCGGATAGAAATGGTATGAGAGGTGTGATTAGACTTAAAAAGGATGCAGACCCTCAAAAAATTCTTGAATATCTTTTTAAATCAACAAATTTGCAGGTTTCCTATGGTATCAATATGGTTGCTATTGCAGATGGAAAGCCAAAACTTCTCAGTTTGCTTGAAATTGTTTCCTATTATGCGCAATATCAAAGAGAGATTATCATAAGAAGGACCAAGTATGACCTCAATGTAGCAAGAGAACGTGCTCACATTGTTGAAGGCTTGCTTATTGCAATTAAAAATATTGATGAAGTAATCAAAATCATCAAAAAATCTTCAACAACCTCTGAGGCAAAACAGAGATTGCGTGATAAATTCAATCTTTCAGAAAAACAGGCACAGGCAATTTTGGATATGCGTCTTGCAAGACTTGTTCATCTTGAGGTAAATAAACTTGAGGAAGAACTTAAAGAACTTAAGGCAAAAATCAAAGAATTTGAAGCCATTCTTGCCTCTAAAAAACTTCAATATGAAATTGTCAAGAAAGAGCTTCTTGAAATTAAAAGAAAATACAACTCGGCTCGAAAAACATCAATCCTGTCAAGCAGTGATATTAAGA
Source organism: uncultured Eubacteriales bacterium (assembly GCA_949077035.1). GTDB lineage: Bacteria > Bacillota > Clostridia > Christensenellales > UBA1242 > Caccovivens. The sequence continues at coordinate 83,478 of CARUPR010000003.1, read as the reverse complement.
TTGAAAAAATCAAAGATGAAGAAGAAATTGACACAAGAAATTTTGTCTTTGCAATCTCTGCCGAAGGCACTGTGAAAAGGGTCAGCACAAAAAATTATGCAATGTCGCAAAAGACAATTGGAGAAAACACGGTGGTAAGTGACCTTCCAAAACAGGTGGAAGATTTTTCTGCAAATGACACTCTTTTAATTTTCACATCTCTTGGAAATGTGATAAAAAGAAAGGGAAGTGAAATAAAAGAATGTAAGTGGAGAGATAAAGGAAACACACTTCTTTCAATTGACAATAATATTTCATTAAATGAACAGCCAATTGCTATCATGAAAGCTCAAGAAGAGGGCGAAATCTTGATTATGACAAAGAAAGGCATGGTCAAGAAGAGTGAAGCGAAAGAACTTATAGTAAGCAAACCATTCTATCAAGTTTGCAAACTGGCAGAAGAAGATGAAGTGCTTTCAGTTGAAATGGACAAAAAAGATAAGACCATTCTCATGCTCACCAGAAATGGTATGTCGCTTAATTTTGAAAAAACCGATATACCAACACAAGGCAGAATTTCAGGTGGCGTAAGAGGAATAAATCTTGACGAGGATGACAATGTGTTATTTGCCTCTCAAATTGATTTTTCTCATGTTGTTGTGGCAACTGAAAATGGCTATCTTAAGAAAATGAAGGTTTCTGCATTCCCAACTTCAGCAAGATACAGAAAAGGTCTTAAATATATTAGTTTTGCAAAAAATGCAAAATCTGTTGTGTTTGCTGCCTCATGTGATGGAAATATAACCCTTGCTGTTGATTTTGGCTTAAAGATACTTCCTCTTGAAACAAAGAAATTACCAAACAGTGAAAGGACAGCTTCTGGAAATGAAATAATAAAGAAAAACTTTATTTCAATAAACAAATTGATTGAAAAATAGTTGTTTTAATTAAAAAAATAAATTTTTATAAGGTTTTATCTAATGTTTTAATTAAACAAAACAATAAAAATAGCATCAAAAATTCAGATGCTATTTTTTATTAATTTATTTACAAATTTATCTTTACAAAATTAATTATTTTTGTTATAATTTTTTTGCGAATATGCACTTAGGCTAAAAAGGAAAGTTACAATGGATAAAAATAAGGTTGTTTTGCTTATTCCTTCATTAAATCCTGATGAAAAATTGATTAATTTAATTAAGGATTTAAAAAAAGAGGAATTTGATAATATAGTTGTGGTAAATGATGGCAGTAAACAGGAATGTTTGCATTATTTTGACCAAATTGAAAATGAATTTAATTGCAAAGTTTTCACACACTTTAAAAATTTAGGAAAGGGCAGAGCACTTAAAAATGCCTTTAATTTTATTTTAAATAGTTTTGATGATTTTAAGACTGTGATAACACTGGATAGTGATGGTCAACATAAGGTTGAAGATGTTGTCAAGCTTGCAGAAAAATTTGAAGATGTTGAAGAGAGGACTTTGGGTCTTGGCTGTCGCAAATTCGGCAAAAAAGATGTGCCTTTTAGAAGCAAATTTGGAAATATCTTTACAAGGATGCTTTTAAAAGTGCTTTGTGGTATCAGTTGTTCTGATACTCAGACAGGGCTTAGAGCCTTTACCAAGCAGACCATGAAAGAATTTATGGACATCTCTGGCGAGCGTTTTGAATATGAAATGAATATGATTTTGGCGACAAAAAACAAGGATATTAAGATTGTTGAATGTCCTATTCAGACAATATACATTGAAGAAAACAAGTCTTCTCATTTCAATCCGATAAAGGATTCTTTTAAAATAATTTCAAGATTGTTTGCTGTATTTTTTAAATATACAATTGCATCAATCCTTTCCTTTTTAATAGATATTGGTTTTTTTGCTTTGTTTGTTGCAATTACAAAAAATTGGGCAAGCGAAAATTTATATATCATTTTAAGCACAATTTTTGCAAGAGTGATTTCATCTGTCTTTAATTTCCTTGTCAATAAAAACACAGTATTTAAGCAAAAGGAAAAAAATCCAAAGTTTTTTATAATGTATTTTTCTCTTGTGATAATTAATATGGTTTTATCAGCTGTGCTTGTTGACGTATTTGTTAAGTATTGCTTCTTCCAAGAAATTTGGGCTAAGATTTTGGTGGATGGAGTATTATTCATTTTAAGTTTTGTTGTGCAAAGAGATATAATTTTTAGGTCATCTAAAAAGAAGGCAAAAATTAAAACTGCCAAAGCAAATGCTGATATGGAAAGTTTAGAAGGTGAAATTCAAGTTGAAAACTTAAGTTTAAATTCAGCTGAAGAAAATACTTTAAAAGAAAAAAATGAAACTATCTTAAATGCAGAATGTGATAATATTGCAAAAGAAGAAAATGATTTTGTTGTAAAAGAAAAAAGTAAAAAATTAAAGACTAAAAAAGTAAAAAATAAAAAAGAAAAAAGTGCTTTCAAAACTGAAGAAAATATTTTAAAAGAAAATAATTCTTCAATAAACGCTGAAAATGTCCAGTATGATGATAAAGTGGGGGGGGGTAATTAATGGGTTACCTAATTTCACTTTTTCTCATATTTGCTTTGACATTTTCACTATGCTATCTATGTAAACGTAAATTTGAAATAATGTTTGCAATTTCATCCTTTGCCATAATATTATTTCTTTATGTTTTTGGCTTATTTGGCATTTTATTGGTGGGATGCTGGCTTGCTTTTGGCATAATTATTGCCATGTTTATAGCAATTTTAATTAAAATTATTGTCGAAAAAGACAAATCTATATTAAATTTATATTTCACCAAGATTTCAATTGTTTTTATTGGATTTGCAATTATTCAATTTCCAATTTTGTATTATGCACGACCTTATAGGGTTGATGAACTTTCACATTGGGCACTTGTTGTCAAAAATATGTTTCATCTTAATGATTTTGGAAGTGGTGAATTTTCAACCGATATGTTTAAAGGTTACCCACGCGGGACAAGTTTGTTTTTATATTTCTTCCAATTCTTTGGCATGACTTTTCAAGAGGGAAGTTTGTATATGGCAACAAACCTTTTAAATATTGGTTTTATGCTTCCAATTTTCTCAATTTTTGAAAAAAAGATAAACAAAAATTCTTTTATTTTATGTGTTTTATGTGTATTTATTGCTCCACTTTTCTTTTTCCCTCTCTTTTATAGATACATATATGTTGACCATTATTTGGGTATAATTTTTGGTTATTCATTATTTGCATATTTTAAAGATAGAAAATTAAATTTGTTTACAATCATAAATCTTGCCTTAACCTATGCAGTTATGACTCTTTCAAAAAATACAGGAATTGTGCTGTCTTTATTTTCTGTTTTGATAATCTTTATTGATTTGATTGTTTGCAGACGGGAAACATTGAAAGAATCTTTTAAAAATAAATGGAAAATTCTTTATTTGATAATTCCTGTTTTTACTATCGTATTTGCAAAAGTTTCTTGGTCAATGTATCTGGATATAAACTTGCAGCAACAAGTTTGGGATACCCAAAGATTTTCTTTAAGTGCACTTTTTCAATATATGTTCAATCCAAACGAATTTCAAAAACAGGTTAATCATAATTTTGGAATGAATATAATTAATATTACTTCATTTGCTAGAAGTGGTGTGCATTATATTTTCTGGACTCCAACATTGACTTTTTTAATTATTGGCCTTTTATTGTATCTTCTTTATAGAAAATCAAAAGATAAAAAGATGATAATTTCTCTTGCAGTGACTTTGGGCGCAACAATTGCAATCTATCTATATGGACTTTTGGTAGCTTATATTTTCACTTTCAATGAATATGAAGCTTTAAAATGTGCAAGTTTTTATAGATATTATATAACTCTTCCTTTGGGCATAATAATGTTTTTGATTTATCAAATATTCAATACTCATGTCAACAACTCAAAAGTTGAAGAAAAGAAATATAAAACAAATAGAAATTGGCTTTTTGGTGGCGTGACAGCTTTTGCAACTATATTAGCGGTTGTATTGGCTTGTTTTAGTGGTGCATCAGTAAAAATAATGAGCGAGCTTGATAGATACAGCCAGTTTTGCCAGACCTTAGATTATAAAGTGGACAGCGTGTATTATGTTAATATAAATTATGCTAATGAAACCTATAGAAGGGCAAGATATATAGCCACTCCTGTTGATGCTTGCGGTTTAAAAAATGGTGGGTCATATGGCAATGGAGTTGCAACTGAAATACCTGAAGAGTGGGGCGACCCTTATCAGCCAAGCACAACATTTGAAAAATTACAGAAAAAATTGAGTGAAGAATATAATTATTTATATCTTCATTATATAGATGATGAATTTGTTGAAAAATTTGGTGCTTTATTTGAAAGAGTAGAGGATATAGAGCAAGATAAGTTTTATAAAACAGAACTTGTAGATGGAAAACTTGTCATAACACTGCTAGATTTTTAATCAATAATTTATTATATAAAGATAGTTTTTATTGTTATTAATTATTGGTTTTATATTTTATTGAAAGATTAATATATTGGCTTGTTTTTTATAAATAAATTATAAAAAAATAAATCTAAAATAGCTTAAATTTACAATGAAAAATTTTAATATAGCTATTGATAACCATTTGAATATATGTTATAATGTTTTTATAAGAGGAGAAACTTAAATGAAAAAATTTTTGACTAGCGAGCTTTATATTAAGTGTTTTAATGAAAATGACTTTGATAAAAGTGAAGATAAATTTTTGATTGGATATTTAAACAAGGAAGGCGATAAGCTAAAGGACGTCATAACAGGTCAAATTGTGGAAGGATATTTTATCTCTATTTATAATAAAGGAGAAAAATTATTAGAAACTGAACTTATTGCTTGCATGAGAGAAAGGCGTGGGTTTGATATGACCATGCTTCAAGCTGCTAAGGCTGAGACGATAGCATCAGTTTTAACAAAAGAAGTTATAGATAAAAAGCAATTAGCACAAATTAAAAAAATGATGAATAAAGAAATCATTAAATATCATAAAAAAATAATGAAAGAACTTAAAAGAAAAGAAGAATTAAATCAGTATTCAATAGATGAATCAGAAAGAGATTTTTAATATATAAATGATTTAAAAACAAGAACTAATATTGTTTATCCTAAAGGAAAGGCAATATTAGTTTTTTTTATTAAAAAAAAAGACATAAGCAAAGAGAGTGTTTTTTTAATATTATTTTAGTTCTTTTTTTTCAAATGGATAAATATATTTATATCAAATAAGAAAATCTTTCTTTTTCTACAATTATCGACAATAAATCAACATTTTTCTTATTTGCAATTTTTAATCTATATTCTATTATTAAAAGCGAGGTTTGTAATGCCATTTTGTGTTATCAAATCAAAAACAATCAAAATTTTTTTAGCCATGATTGTAGTGGTGGTTTTGCTTGCTGTTTCATTTGAAGGCAGTGCTTGTGCGACCGTATGGTTTGGCAATTCAAGCAGAAGAGTGCCTGTTTATAAGGTTGACACAACCGAAAAACAGGTGGCCATTTCCTTTGATGCGGCATGGGGTGCGGATAAGACGCAGGAGATTATTGATGTGCTGGATGAGTATAATGCTTCTGCAACTTTCTTTCTTGTAGGATTTTGGGTGGATAAATATCCTGAAATGGTCAAAGCAATAGACGAAGCAGGACTTGAAATTGGCACCCATTCAAACACCCATCCTGACATGGCAAAGTTGAGCAAAGAAAGCATCAAAAGCGAACTTGAAACTTCTATGTCAAAAATCACTGCCATTACAAATAAGAAAGTTGAAGTTTTCAGACCGCCTTTTGGTTCTTACAACAACACTCTTCTTTCTGTATGTGATGAGCTTGGTATTATTGCGGTGCAGTGGGATGTTGATAGTCTTGATTGGAAGGGTTTGTCGGCATCAGAAGTGACATCAAGAGTTGTAAAAAGGGCTGGAAATGGCTCGATAATTTTGATGCATAACAATGCTGATAATGTGGTTGAATCTGCAAGAAAGACACTTGATTATCTGACAAAAAATGGTTACAAAGTCACATCAGTTGGCGATTTAATTTACAAGGATAACTATACAATAGATGCAAATGGTGTGCAACACAAAAAGTGAATTTAAAGACAAACTTTCGATATTAAAAGGAGCAACAAAAAGAAAATGAATAATTTAACAACAGTGATTTCAATACCAAACAACAAAGGAAAAATCAAGGGTATTTTGCTTGAGAAGGCAGAGGCACAATATAAAATTGAAGATGAAAGTTTTTATGAAGGAAAACTTGTCATTGAAAGACTTTCAGATGCAAGTGATATTTTACCATTTACCATTTCTGAAAAACTTGTCAAAGCATACAATCTTTCTTTGGAGGGTGGTGATAAGGTTTGTTTTGTGGGAGAACTTCGTTCTTACAACAAAATGATTGACGGAAAAAGCCGTTTGATATTATCATTTTTTGTTAAGGAAGTGCTTGAAAGTGAAAATGATGAATATTTAAATGAACTTTCACTTGTAGGATATATTTGCAAGGAACCTGTTTTCAGAACAACTCCTTTTAATAGACAAATTTGCGATGTCCTTCTTGCTGTAAACAGGGCAAGTTTTAATAAATCTGACTACATCCCTTGTATTTTATGGGGAAGAAATGCAAAATTTGTTCAAAACCAGAAGATAGGCACAAAGGTAAGCCTCTCAGGAAGGATTCAATCAAGGCCTTACAAAAAGGAACTCAAGGAAGGAATTTTTGAAGAAAGAGTTGCATATGAAGTTTCCTGCCAAAAGATTGAAATTATCGAAAAAGAAAACAGTGACTCTTCTGAAGGACTTGCTTAAATCATTTTAAAAACAAAAAAAGACAATCTAGTTTAGATTGTCTTTTAAATTTAATATGCATATAATTTTAATTTGTTTTATTTTTCTTATTTTGATTTAAATTTAATTTTATCTACTATTAATTACTTTTTACATAATTTAAATAACAATTTACAATTTCAAGATAGCGATATTTTAAATGCGATGAATATGTTTGTTGAGAATTTATCCTTTCATCACTTGCAAGTTTCTGTGATATTTTCAACACATTTTTTAAATAGGCGCTAAGTTCTTTCATAGGGCTTGTAAGTGCATTTGGATAAAGGGTTTCAAAGTTTGCGTAAGTGGTGGAAATATTGTTTATAGTGTTGTTTACAGAAAGCTTGGCTGAAATTTCGGTAAGCACGCCTGTATCAATGCTTACTGCGATGTCATAGATTGAGGTATAAAAGTTTTGAGCAGTCAAAAGTGCCTTGGTGACAACCTTTTTTTCATCACTTGTAAAACTTCCTTTGATTTTGTATGCGGGAAGTTTTATGCTGAAAATTTCACTGTCAATGTTTTGATTGAGCTTTATACTGCTTTTGACAAGCTCTGCATCATTTTTGTTTATATATGCACTTGAAATTACATGATAATAATCTCCATTTTTCCATATATAACCGCCAGCACCAATCTCTTGATAGTCGGGTGCGATTGTCTTTGCCTCTTTTTCAACCTTTGATTTTGAAAGTGAAAGCATATGAAGTTCAATTTCTGGGACAGAAACTTCATCGCTTATTCCATTGGCCTTTAAAAGATAGATTGAAAGATAGTTGGCAATAATAAGGCAGGCCACCAAAACAATACTTATGGCAATAATTATCAAAGTTTTTTTGTTGTTTATAAAAATTTTTGTCATTGATACTTGATTTTTCCTTTTAGCTTATATTAGTATTAGTGTATGACAAAAAGTTGCAATCTATGAGCCAAATTGCTCTCATTTTATTTTGTTAAATAAAAAAAAGGTTGTATACTTAAGGTATAAATTTTAAAGGTGATAAGGAGGATACATGAAAATTAAACCTTTATTTGACAGAGTTGTGCTTCTGCCTATTGAAAACGAAAGCGAAACCAAAGGAGGAATTCTTTTGCCAATGGCTGCACAAGAAAAATCTCAACTTGCAACCGTTGTTGCCGTTGGAAGTGGTGAAAATATTGATGGCAAACAAATAGGTATGCAAGTTAAAGTTGGCGACAAGGTGCTTTATGGGAAATTTACCGGCACCGAAATTAATGTCGATGATGTAAAATATGTTGTCATCCGTCAGCCTGATATCTTGGCTGTCATTGAATAGGAGGAAATATGTCAAAAAAAATTTTAGAGGGACTTACTGCAAGAAAGGCACTTGAAAATGGTGTCAACTCTCTTGCAAATATAGTTAAAATTACACTCGGCCCAAAGGGACGCAATGTTGTTTTGGGTAAAAAGTTTTCAAGCCCACTCATTACAAATGATGGCGTAACCATTGCCAAAGAGATTGAACTTGATAATCCATTTGAAAATATGGGTGCAGAACTTATTAAAGAGGTCAGTGTAAAAACCAATGATGTTGCTGGTGACGGAACAACAACTGCCTGCGTCCTTGCACAGGCAATCGTGCGTGAAGGCATGAAAAACTTTGTTGCTGGTGCAAATCCAATCATACTTAAAAAGGGTATTTTTAAGGCGGTTGATTGCATAACAGAGCAGCTTAAAAACATCTCAAAACCTGTTGAAAATACCAATGACATCAAACAGGTTGCAACCGTTTCTGCCGGCGATGAAGAGATTGGTCAGCTTATCTCTCAGGCTATGGAAAAGGTGGGAAGTGATGGTGTAATCACAGTTGAAGAGTCGCAAACTATGAAAACAGAACTCTCAATTGTTGAAGGTATGCAATTTGATAGAGGCTATCTATCACCTTATATGTGCACAAATAATGAAAAGATGCTTGCCGAACTTGACAACCCATATATTCTTATTACTGACAAAAAAATTTCAAACATTCAAGAACTTTTACCACTTCTCGAACAGATTTTGAAAATGTCAGCAAAATTGCTTATCATTGCAGATGACATTGAAGGTGAAGCTCTTACAACCCTTATCCTCAATAAACTTCGTGGGACTTTTAATTGCGTTGCAGTAAAGGCCCCAAGTTTTGGCGAAAAGAGAAAGGCTATGCTTGAAGATATTGCTGTGCTTACCGGCGGAACTGTCATCTCTGAAGAACTTGGAATTGATTTCAAAACCCTTACCATTGATATGCTTGGTCAGGCAAAATCGGTTAAAATAACCAAAGACGATACCACAATTGTTGAAGGTGCGGGTGACCAAAACAAAATTAATGCAAGGGTGAATATGATTAAAGAACAAATCAAAGCCCAAACAAGTGAGTATGAACTTGAAAAGCTTAATGAAAGACTTGCAAAACTTGCAGGCGGCGTTGCCGTAATCAAAGTTGGTGCTGCAACAGAAATTGAAATGAAAGAGAAAAAACTTCGCATTGAAGATGCTCTTTCTGCAACCAAATCGGCAAGTGAAGAGGGGGTTGTAGTTGGTGGTGGTGTTGCATTATTGAAGACCACAAGAGAACTTGATAAGCTTATCGAAACCCTTTCAGGCGATGAAAAGACAGGTGCTTTGATTGTCAGAAGTGCAATTGAAGAACCTCTTAGACAGATTGCAAAAAATTCAGGCGTTGATGGTGGCGTGGTTATAAATAAAATTTTTGAGCATCTTGATGAAAAAGCTTACGGCTTTGATGCCTATAATCTTGAATACTGTGATATGTTTGAAAGAGGAATTATCGACCCAACAAAGGTTACACGTTCAGCCCTTCAAAATGCTGCAAGTGTGTCAGCAACAATGCTTACAACAGAGGCTATTGTTGTTGAAATAGAAGACAAAAATTCAGATGTCCCTCAAACTGATGTCTATTAATATAAAAAGATAGCATTCATGCTATCCTGCATATCGTGCGTTCCTAAAAAAAAGCCTTTCCTTTCGGAAAGGTTTTTTTATGGACTAAAGTCAAGTGAGCAGTTTGGAATAAATTCAGCAAACACAGCATTGAGAAATTTATCGCCATGCTGATTATAAAAGCTTTGTCAATTCCTCTCTATATTCCTCATCACTTATCTCACCTTTATCATGTTTTTCACGAAGTTTAGAGATTTTGCTTTCTTTATTTTCTGGTTTTATTTCAATGACATTATCTTTTGTCTTTTCTGGCTTAATCCAAACCCAATCTGAAACAAACATTGTGATGATAAGAAAGATTGAAGCTATTGAGAAAAGATTTAAAATCATGGAAATGACAAGTGCGGACATATACATTCCATAGCGTTGTCTGAAAAGTTTGCCATTATTCCAAATAGAAAGTGTCAAGAGAATGGCAACGGCAAGAGTTGCAAACAGGGCGAAGAAGGTGTAGACTAAATAAAAGATTGGCGACCTGTTGGCAGGGTCCAATTTAAAATATTGAACGATATCATATATATTCCAAGCCGCATCAAGCAGTGAAAATAAAATTGCAAATATAATAAGGATTTTTTTAGTTTTATTCATTCATACCTCCCAAGTTATCAATATATTGATTTTAACATAAACCTTAAAACAATGTCAAATCATTTGTCTATAATCATAATTTATTATATACTTAAGATTGTATAATATTACGGAGAAAAAAGATGAAAAAGATAAAAATAAAACATAATATAGTCATCACTGGCTCTTCAAGCGGGATTGGACAGGCTCTGAAAAACTATTATCTCAATAATGGTGACAATGTGATTGGAATAAGCAGAACCAATGATGATTATTGTTGTGATGTTTCAAACTATGAAGATTTGAAAGTGGTTTTTGAAGATATTGCAAAAAAAATTGACAAAATCGATATTCTCATCCCTTGTGCAGGCTTTGGTCTTTCTGGGGCGGTAGAACTTATTGACAATAAGCTTATCCAAAAAGAATATGATGTCAATGTCTTAGGCACAATAAACACCATTCAATGCGCTCTTCCTCTTATGAGTGAAAAAGGAAAGATTATCAATATAAGTTCTGCCTGCGCTCTCTTCCCACTTCCTTTTCGCTCTTTCTATTGCTCAAGCAAGGCAGCTGTAAGCAGTCTTAGCGATTGCCTTAGAATGGAGCTAAGCAAAACAAAAATTCAATCGACAGCAATATGTCCTTGCGACATCAAAACCAACTTTACAAAAAATCGTCAAAAAAGCTTTGAAACCAATGAAAGATATAAAGAAGCTATCAGACTTTCAGCCGAGAGAATTGACAGCAGAGAAGATAAACGTATGCCTATTGAAAAAGCTGTCAAAATAATGACAAAAATTATTGCAAAGAAAAAATTAAAACCGCAATATGTGATGGGTTTGCGTAACAAATTTTTATATCAAACTCAAAAATTTTTCCCTCGCACCTGGGTATTAAAAGTTATGACAAAACTCTTTTATCGCGATAAATAAGTGTTAATTTAAGAAAAATAAACAAAAAACAGTCTTATTTGGCTGTTTTTTTTAAAATTTTTAAAAAAAGACTCATTTAACGTCCTATTTTTTTTATTTCAAAATTTATAATTAAATTGGAGGTGAAAAAATGAGATTTATGGAAGCTATTGCAAAAAGAATATTGGATTTAATGAAAGAAAGGCATATTAAAAAAACAAAATTTTGCAAAGATATAAAAATTAGCATATCACATTTTAATACAATTATAAGTGGAAAAAACAAAGATATACGTTCTAATGTATTATATAGAATTATTAAAGGATTGGGACTTAAGCAATCAGAGTTTTTTGATTCAGATATGTTTGAAGACAAAAATTTGATTGACTAAAAATGCTAATTAAAAATTTTATTAATTTTATAATTTCTTATTGCATCCATAAAAAATAAAAATCAAAAAAACACCTGATTAAATTTTAGGTGTTTTTCTTTTATTCTTAAAAAAAGTTTCAAGAAGTTTTGAAATATCATCACTCATGCTTTCATCATAAACAAGTTCTGGCTTATGGTTTAGTCTTTTGCTTGATAGAATTTGCTGACATAGATTATCGCCAGAACTCTTTTCTTTGCAGCCATAGACGATTTTCGATATCCTTGCATTTGCAATTGCGCCCGCACACATAGGGCAGGGCTCAAGGGTGACATAAAGAGTTGCATTTTCAAGACGCCAAGATTTATATTTTTTGCAAGCCTTTTCAATGGCTATAATTTCGGCATGCTTGATTGCATTTTGAGTTTTTTCACGATTGTTATGGCCGCGAGCAACCACCTTATCATCAATGACAAGGACGGCACCGATTGGCACTTCATCTTCATTGAAGGCTTTGATTGCTTCCTTAAAAGCCTCATTCATAAAATTTTTCATAATTGTATTTTAAAGAATAATTTTAAAAATGTAAAGGCTTTTTATTGTTTTTTTTTACAATATGTTGTATAATGGAGTATAGTTTGGGAGAGCTGATGAAAAATATTAATAAAGAAACCACTCAAATTTTTGAAAAAAGAAATATTTATAAAGATGATGACAGCGGCAAAGTGTTTTTAATTTCACTGATTGCCCCTTTTGTCATGGCATTATTATTTTCCTTAATTGCATCACAAATTGCAAAAGGACAAGAAGTTGCAATAGAGGCTATTACTGAAACGATAGGGTATTATGTTGCATTTTCAATTTGCACATTTTTGCTTTTGGTATCCATAGTCTTATTTTACAACAAAAGCAGGAAGATAAGTTTTTCTGCTCTTAATATCAATTTTAAAATGAAATGGCATACCTATTGTTTAATGATTGGTATTGGTATCATTTCACTTTTGGGTATTCAATATTTTATTGGTGCTTTTGATAATTTGCTTAAACTTATTGGCTATCCTTTAATTAATAATATAAGCCTTTTAAATCCAACAAGTTGGGGAAAATATTTTCTTGCTTTATTTGCTCTTGCATTGCTTCCAGCAATCGGAGAAGAATTGGTTTTTCGTGGCGTGATATTCCATGGTCTGAGAACTAGATTTAATGATATTTCAGCAGTTTTGCTGTCTGCATTGATGTTTGCTTTGATGCATCAGAGTTTGCAACAATTATTATATCCATTTATTTTGGGATGTATTATGGGTTGGGTTGTTTTAAGAACTGGCTCACTTGTAAGTTCAATCATAATTCATTTTGTCAACAATTTTTTAGTTGTCACTTTCACATTTGTTGAAAATATGACAGGATTTTCTTTGGCTATTGCAAATGTATGGTGGTTTTATTTGATTGCAATTTTGCTTTTATTTGTATCATTTGCCATTTACTTTATTATAGATAGATTTTATTTCCGTCATGAAAGCAAAGTCAAATATGAAAGAACTTCAGAAAAAACTTCTGTCTTTGTTTATATTTCGCTTGCTGTTGGCATTTTGCTTTTTGTGCTTGCAACAATTATTGCTGTTGTATAAAAAACAACTAAAAATTTCATAAGAAATACATATTTTGACAATTATTTATCAATTATTATAAAGATTTTATAATTAAATTAGCATTATATGAATAAAATACAAAAGGAAAAGAAGGGAAACATGTCTTTTAGAAACAAGTTACTTAGGGTCACTTTGCTCTGTTATCTTCTTATCGTTGTGGTTTTTGCTGCGGTTAGGATGCTTTCTGCTTTTGGCCTTCTAAATTTTCTAAATAATTTTGCTGGTGATATAGTCCTTAATATAGTTATTCAGGTTGGACTATTATTTGTCGTATCAATTTTTCTTTTTTCTGCATTAATTAAAAGTAAACCTAAAAATGTTTTTAAATATTATGGTTTTAAAAAAATAACTTTAAAACAGGTTTTAATCACAATTGTCATAGGAATTGTTGTATATGTTTTAAATGTTTTAATCACAACTTTCTTCAATACCTTTCTTTCAGCGCTTGGATATAAATTTTCAAGTGGTGGCGGTTCAATGACTTCTTATCCATTTTGGCTGTTGATTGTCAATTTGATTATCACTGCAGTTTTGCCAGGAATTTGTGAAGAAGTTGCTCATAGAGGTTTGCTTTTAAAGGGACTTTTGCCACTTGGTGCAAAAAAAGCTATCCTATATTCAGCCCTTTTCTTTGGGCTTTTGCATCTTAATATTGAACAATTTTTTTATGCAACTTTGATTGGCTTGCTTGTAGGTTATGTGACTTTAAGATGTGAAAACATAATTCCAGCTATGATTATCCATTTTATGAATAATGCTCTCTCTGTATTTATGGGATATTCAAGTTTTCATGGTCTTGGTCTTGAAAAAGGCTTTTATATCCTTCAAACTTGGCTTACAAACAATCCTATAATTGGCCTTGCTTTTATGATTCTTTTGATTGTCACACTTTTCTATTTATTAATCTATCTTCTTAAAAAGTTGTTTAAATTTTCTACAATCGATAAAATGAACAAGATGCAACGTGCGATGATTGAACACTATGAAAGAGAAAAGTATCTGCAAGAGGTGAAAAATATAACAAATGGAAACAATAGCAATGTTTCTGATTCAATGCTTCAAAATATGTTTATAGAAAATTTTGACTCTATCTATCTTATTTTATCAAAACAAATAGGGTGGGAAAGCGATATTGAGAATAATTTCAGAAGCGACCAAAAGGATTTCAAATTTGATAAAATCACCAAAATTATTCTTTACACAGCTTTTGCCATTGTTGGTATTTTGACATTATTTACATTTATTTGGGGTATTTTATGATTACCATAAGACTTGTATGTGTAGGCAATTTAAAAGAGAAGTTTTGGCTTGAGGCACAAAAAGAATATCAAAAAAGGCTGTCAAGATTTTGTAAGCTTGAAATAGTTGAGCTTGAAGAGCAAAATAAATTTGATAACATTGAAAGGATAAAAACTGCTGAAGGCGAAGAGATATTATCTGCCCTTTCAGGAAGAAATGTCCTTCTTGATGTAAATGGAAAATTAATTTCAAGCGAGCAGTTTGCAGATAAAATTGAAAATTTATCATTGCAGACAAGCACAATCACCTTTGTTATTGGTGGCTCTTATGGTGTAAGCGATGAAGTTCAAACAAAAATAGGTGATAAAATCTCTTTTGGCAGAGCAACTTTTCCCCATAATTTGGCAAGAATAATTTTGCTTGAGCAGGTATATCGTTCATTCATGATAAAGTCAAATAGCAAATATCATAAATAATTTTGCATTTGATACAAATAATTTAAATAGAAATAAATTAAATAAAATTTGTTGAATAAAACATCATAGTTTTAAATTATGATGTTTTTAATTTAAATTGAAATAAAAACTTAAAACAGATTGAAAAATAGAGATGCAAAAATACAACCGATGAAGATTACAATAATTGTGATAAGTGAAAGATTGCGATAACTCATTGTCTGCCTCGGTCATCAAAATGTTCGTCAAACAAACCAGAAGTATGATTTCTTGGCATATCAGGGTTGTCAAAATCTCTAAAATTATCTTCACCGCTTTCTATATTATAGGCATGAGCATAGCTGTCTTTTTCAAAAACTTCATCTCTCTCCCAATTTCTATCTTTGTCTTTATCTATATCTTTGTCTTTTTTATTAATTTTGCTTGCGAGGTCCTTTTTGTTTCTTTTTGAAAGGATATTCAAAGTGCCTTTGCCTTTAAAAAGCTTAAAAACCAATACCAAGCTTGATGCACCCACGATTATGTAGATGATTCTTGATAGTATACTTGCCTGATAACCAAATATTCCTGCCACAAAATCATATTGTAAAAGCCCTATCATCAACCAATTGACTGAGCCGATAAGGGTAAGTAAAAATGCTATAATTGTTATCATTATCTTCCTCCAATACAATTATTTTTTGCATTTAAAAGAAAATAATTCAAATTTATTAAATATTGTTGACATTTTGGTGGATAATGCATATAATATAAAAGGAAATTTAAGAAAGCCAAAAATGTTGCTTTGTCAGTTTTTTGACGGGTGACTTTTTTAAACGTATAAAAGGAGTTTATTATGACACATTTTTTAACAGCCGAAGGCAAAAAACAATTAGAGGAAAAACTCTCATATTATAAATCAACAAGAAGGGTTGAAGCCAGTGAAAAAATTGCAATAGCAAGAGAATTTGGTGACCTTTCTGAAAATGCTGAATATGATGCTGCAAAGGAAGAGCAAGGTCAGATTGAAGCGGAAATTCGTGAAATGGAAGACATCCTGCTCAATTGCCAAATTATAGATAAATCTGCAGTTGAAGGCGAGGTAAGTATTGGCTCAACAGTGACTGTCTATGATGAAGAATTTGATGAAAACTTGGTGCTTCAAATTTTAGGTTCTACAGAAAGCAACCCTGCAAAAGGTATAATCAGCAACAATTCACCGGTAGGTGCAGCTCTTATAGGAAAGAAAGTTGGCGACCGCGTTGTAGTCAAAATGGGTGGAGATAATGAGATAACCTATAAGATTATTGAAGTAAAACACAATATTTAGGCGATAAAATTGCAAATTTGACAAGATTTTTCTTGCCAAATTTGTTTTTTTGTAGTAAAATAAATATGAATGAATATTTAGTCAATATTTGTGACTTAAAATTATTTTTGATAGGCAATTGATAATATGATGTTTAAAAATTCTTGTAGACTTTTATGTGCAAATTTTGCTGGGGTATGGAAACTTTTAGTTTACCATATTTTGTCTATTGCCGTATGCGTAGGACTTTTGGCTGTTTTTTATCAAAATTATTTTGATTATTTTGAGCTTGCAAGCACTCAGGCAAACCTTGCTTCTGTTTGGGATACCGGGACTTTGTATGGTGCATCATTTGCAAAAGCGCTTACTATTGTGGTAAATTTCGCAATTTATTTCTTTCAAATCATGTTTACAAAAAATATAGGCATAGGAATTTATTTCTGTGTGATTATATTTTTGCTTTTGCCTATCTTGATGAATATTGGCAAGGTAGTCACTTGTGAGCTTATGTATGGTTATATGTCAGCCTGCCAAAAACAAAGTTTTACTGGCACATTTCTTAAAACATTGAAAACAAGTCTTTCATACTCTGTTTTTAAAGTTTTTTATGCTCTTCCTTTTAATGCGCTTATCGTGCTTGGTATGTGGTCACTTACAAGGGTAAACAACAATATTTTTGACCATTTTATGCCTTTTGCTTTTGTCATATTGACTGCAATCTTAATGTCTATTAAAGAGCTTTTCAATGCTGGCTGGGCACCTGCAAAAGTTGTCTATGCTCACAATATTCTTTCATCTTATACAATCGGGATGAGGGCTGTGCTCAGAAGAGGTGCACGTGTGTTCTCAACCGCAATTATTGTATATCTGCTTGCTGTAGTGCTTTCAATGGTGCTGGGGCTTTATTCAATAATTATTATACTTCCTGTTGTGCCTGCATTTGTTCATATATTTGAAATGGTTTGTTTCTTCTCAAGTCAAGGAATGAGATTTTATGTTGATAATGATACAATTTTATCACCAAAACGCCTTGAAGAAGTTGATAAACTTGAAGATGCGAAGTATATAATTTAATTCAAAGTGCAAAAATCATAAAGACAGGTTTTGTTTGTTCTTAATTAAAAAAAAGTGAAATTTAAAAGTTCACTTTTGTTTTGTGGTTTAATAATTGCATAAATTGTCAGCTTTTTGGTGACAGGTTTTTGAAGTAATCTTTTTGCAAAAAAGATAACTATATAAAAAATAAAAATATAAAAATTTAAAGGAGAAAAAATGAACAACAACAAATTAAAAATTACTTTTTTAGGTGGGGTGGGCGAAATAGGCAAAAATATGACCGCTCTTGAATATAATGATGAAATTATCATTATTGATGCCGGCCTTACCTTTCCAGATGATGACCTGCCAGGTATTGACATTGTCATACCTGATATGTCATATATCATTGAAAATAAAGACAAAATCAAAGCTCTTGTCTTGACTCATGGTCATGAAGACCATATAGGTGCAGTTCCATTTTTGTTGGAGCAAGTTCAAATGCCTGTATACGGCTCAAGACTTACTCTTGCACTTATAGAAAATAAGATGAAAGAACATCCTAAAGTTAAATATAAATGGGTGGCGGTAAAACCAAGAAATGTGCTTAAATTAGGCAATTTTGTAATTGAATTTATAAAGGTAAGTCACTCAATTGCTGGTGCATTAGCTTTATCTATCACAACTCCTGTTGGGACAATCGTTCATACAGGTGACTTTAAAATTGATTATGAACCTATTGACGGCGAAATGACCGATTTATCAAGGCTTGGTGAAATAGGCAGAAAGGGAGTGTCTTTGCTTCTTTGCGAAAGCACAAATGTTTGCAGAAAGGGTTATTCAATGAGTGAAAAGTCGGTTGGCAGAACTCTTGAAGAGATAATAAAAAATCATGCAAACAATCGTATAATTGTTGCAACCTTTGCTTCAAATATCCACAGAATGCAGCAAATATTATCTATTGCAGAAAAATACAACAGAAAGATTGCTTTCACCGGCAGAAGTATGATTAATGTAAGCGAAGTGGCTTTGAAACTTGGCGAACTTAAATTTAATCGTGACAATATTGTAGACCTTGAAAAGGTTGATAAAATGGATGATAAGGAAATCCTTATTATGACAACAGGCAGTCAGGGTGAGCCAATGAGTGCGCTTACAAGGATGGCTTCTGGTGAATTTAAAAATCTTAAAATAAGAAAAAATGACCTTGTTATTCTTTCAGCATCTCCAATCCCTGGAAATGAAAAAAATGTTTATAATGTAATAAATGCACTCTATAAACTTGGTGCTGATGTGATTTATGATGAGCTTGCCGATGTTCATACCTCTGGCCATGCCTGTCAAGAAGAATTAAAACTTATGCACAGCCTTGTAAAACCTAAATTTTTCATGCCTGTGCATGGTGAATATAGACACCTTAAAACGCATAAAGAACTTGCTATGAGCCTTGGCATGGAAGAGCGCAATGTCATTCTTCCAAGTATTGGTATGCAGGTTGAACTTAGTGCAAATTCTATGAAAGCGGCAAGGACAATTAAAGCTGGTCAAAGACTTGTTGATGGTATCGGCATTGGCGATATGGACAGCAATGTTTTGCGCGAACGTAAGCAATTGTCAGAAGATGGCATCTGTGTTGTATGCGTAAATATCAACAATGTTGCAGGTGAAGTAATTGGAGAGCCTTTTATTATCACTCGTGGTGTTGTTTATGCTGATGAACAAGAAAGCTTTGTTCAGGATGCAAAAGCTTGCATCGTTGCATCATTAAAAGAGGCAGACCTTCGCGGAGTTGACCCAACAATGATTAGGTCTTCACTTAGAAGAAATGTGTCAAATTTCATTTTCAGAAGGACAAAACGTCGTCCTATGATTTTGACAATTGTTACTTTGGGCTAAAAAGATGGAAAAATATAAAGAAAAATTGTCTAATTTAAAAGAAGAAGCAAAAGCGAATTTTGTGCCAATAGTCCGTGATAATACTATTGATAAGCTTGTTTGTCTTTTGAAAGAAAATAATTGTAAAGACATTCTTGAAATAGGCACTGCTATTGGCTATTCTGGTATAATAATGTTGATGCAAGATAGCCAAATTAAGCTTACCACGATTGAAAAAAATGAAGAACGTTTTTTAAAGGCAAAACAAAATTTTTCTGATTTATCATTACTTGGCAGAACAAACTTGATTTTGGGTGATGCATATCAAGAAATTTTAAGTTTGCAAAACAATGAAAATAAATTTGATTTAATATTTTTAGATGGACCAAAAGGTCAATATATAAAATATTTACCAATTCTTAAAAAGCTTTTAAAAGAGGGTGGAATTATTTTCGCCGATAACATTTTGCTGGGTGGTTTGTTGAAAAATGAAAATTTAGTCAACCATAAAAACAGGACCATGGTCAGAAATATGAAAAGTTTTTTAAATCAAATTCAAAAGGATATCGACTTTGAAACTGAAATATATGAAATTGATGACGGATTTGTTATTGCCAAATTAAAATCAACAAAAGATAATTAAAAAATTGTCAGATAGAAAATCTAAAATTTATCAATAAAATAAAAATCAAAAAATTATCCGATTAAATAAAAATTGAAAAAATCAACAGAATAAATAAATTTTGTTGTTTTTTTTTGCAAATTTTGTTACAATATAACTATTATGAAATTCGAGCATGATATAATATCTTTTTTTCAAGCAAACGCAACAACAGGCTGGTTGTCATTCTTCCAGTTTATAACTTTTTTTGGAAGTTATCTTGGCTTGTTGGTGACCTTTATTATTGTGTTTATTAAAAATAAAAAATTAAGCATTGCTTTATTGCTTGTCTTTTGTATTGGCTCTATTTTAAATTTTGCATTAAAACATTTGATTGCAAGACCTCGACCATTTGAAACATATAGTGATATAATAAATTATGGAAATGAGGATGGATATAGTATGCCTTCAGGTCATAGCCTTTGTGTGGGAATGTTTGCAACTTATCTTATTTATACTCTTTTTATCTCTACAAAGTCAAAGTTGACAAGGGGGCTTGGGACATTTACAATTTTGCTTTTCCCAGTTATCGTTGCATTATCAAGAATGGTTTTGGGTGTTCATTATTTGACAGACACCATATTTGGCTTGGTGCTTGGTATGATATTTGCTATATTGTCTATTATAGTTTTTAAATATATAGAAAAAAGTTTGGGAAACAAAACTCTAAGATAGTTTTTAATAAACTTTTACATAGGAGATTTTATGGAAGAAATTTTATCAATAATCACTAAAAACGAAAATGAAACCATGCTTGTGGGCGAAAAACTTGCAAAGACTGTGGGCAAAGGTGTTGTATTCACTCTTGTGGGTGATTTAGGTGCTGGCAAAACACATTTTGTGAAGGGCTTTGTAAAAGGTTTGGGTTCTGATGAACTTGTCACAAGCCCAACATTTACCTTGCTTAATGTCTATGAAAAAGGCAAAGTCCCTGTATATCATTTTGATATGTATAGGCTTGAGGATATCTCTGAAGCACAAGAACTTGGTTTTGAAGAGTATTTTGACCTTAAAAGTTTGAATGGAATTGTTTTGGTTGAGTGGCCGCAAAAGGTGGACGGGCTTATAAAATGTCCTCACATTCAAATAAATATAACAAATATTGATTCAAATACAAGAAAAATTGTGATTGCAAGCGAGGGAGGCAATGTATGATAGCAATTTCAACAGCATTTAAAGAGGCTCTTATCGCTATATCGATTGGTGAAAAAAAAGCTTTTGAGCAGCTTTCCTCAAATTGCCAACACTCAGAAAATATCTTACCAGCAATTGATACCATGCTAGACAAATTGGGTTGTGATATAAATGGGAATGATGCTTATTCACTTGTAATAGGTCCTGGCTCTTTTACCGGATTAAGGATAGGTATTGCCCTTATAAAAGGTTTTTTGGCAGGTGGTGGCGAAAAAAAATTGATTGCAATCACCACAAACGAACTTATGGCATATACATATATTAAAAAATTTAAGCCTAAACAAAACTTCTGCTGTGTTGTTGATGCGCTGAGCAATCTGTATTATGTTTGTGAGTTTTCTTGCAATGGCGAGAAGCTAGGGCAGGAGAGATTGATTGGGTTAAGCGACCTTGAAAAAATTAATATGATAAAGGTGGGTCTTGAAGAAGAAAAATCACCTTGCGAAAACTTTGTCGAGCCATCAGCAGAAGATTTATTTGAGTTATCAAATAAAATGTTTAAAGAAAACAGGCTTATAAATGCAGAAAAGTTGGCACCTTTGTATTTAAGAAAAAGTCAGGCTGAAGCAAGCTTAGAGGCAAAATTAAATAAATAAAACAATATAAAAAGATTAAAAATAGATTAAAAATAGATAATAAAAATATTCTAAAAAAAGTTTAAAAAAGTTTAAAAAAATCATTAAAAATAATAGACTTTTTACAAAGAGCATTGTATAATGTGATAGAAACATATTAAGGGATTTTAAAGATGTTTTAATTTTTTAAAAAAATTATGATAAAAGTTTTTATAAGGAGAAAATATGAAAAAACCTGTTTATATCAGATGTCCTAGATGTGAATTAAATTATATTCAAAAGAAAGATAAATATTGTTCAGTTTGCAAAGCTGAAATGGAAGCAAAGAGAGATGATTTGGATGAAACTGACCTTGAGCTTTGCCCAATTTGCAAGACAAATTATATCCAATCTGATGAAATTATGTGTGCAAGTTGCTTGAAAGAACATAGAAGCGAAGATAGCGACCTTGCAGGTGATTGGGAAGATTATATGGTATCTGATGACAATGAAGATTCTATGTATGATGAGCTTGGTGAAATGGCTTCAGTGAATGACCTTACAAAATCAGGTATGCTTGATGATGATATGGATTCTGATATTGAATTTGCAGAAGATGATGAACTCGGTTTCGGCGATGAAGATTTTGACGATGAAAGTGAAGAACTTGATGAAGCTGATGATTTTGAAGACGATTTTGAAGAAGAAGATGATTTCGATTATGAGGAAGATGACGACTTCGATGATGACTTTGACGATGAAGACGAAGACGAAGATTTTGATGATGACGATGAATAAGTCATTTTAAACCTTGTGAAAGAAAGTTGTTTAATAAATCTTAATTTTTATTTTAATGAATTTTGAAATGAATAGAAATTAAAAACAAAAAGTTTATTTTAATAAATTAAAAAAAGGAAGAATTTATCTTCCTTTTTTTGTTTTAAAATTTTTAATTAAAGCATTTTGTTTTAAAGATAGAAACTAGAAAAGTTTATTTATCATTCTTTTCTTTTTTATTATTTTTTTTCATTTCTTTTGCCAAAGCTTTACGTTCTCTTCTTTCAGCAGTAAGTCTTTCATCTTCTTCCATTACAAGTTTTCTTTCAATAGAGAGAAGATAATCAGCACTCATACAATTTTCAATCTTTTCATTTAGAATGTTTATTTTTTCATCCAATTTTGAAACATTTGAATTGTATTTCTTAAATTCTGATTCAACTGCTTTTGAGATTTTACCATCTGAAGATGCGCGTTGTTCTTTAACATAATCTTTATGTTCTTGCTCTATTAATTGTCTTTCTTCAAGCAATCTATCTCTTGCTATTTGAAGATTCTTCACTTCAGCATCTCTCTTCTTTTGAGCTTCAGCCATAATTATATCATGGTTTACACTTATCTTTCTATCATAGGTTTCTTTTTTAATTCTATCTATCTTTTTGATTTTAACCTTTTTGAATACCATTCCAATTATTGCAATTATAAGTGCAACGCCCATGATAATAGAAGGAATTAAAATCCAAGTTGAACTTGCTGAAGAAGTTTCTTCTTTATTATCATCATCGGTATCGGTATCAGTGTCTTCATCAGGTGTAGTTTCGTTTGAAACTGCAGATTTGAATATAGTCTTATCATAACCTGGTTGATTTGAAAGGTTGGTATAAGTTGCCTCATCAGAAGATGTGAAATTTAAATTTGAAATGATGGCAGTGCCTAAAGAATTGTCGCAATCAGAAATTAAAGTGAATGAAATTTTAGGTGTTGATGCTTCACCAGAACTCTTATAGTAAATCTTATAAGGTTTAAGGTCTTCATCGCCTAGTATTTCGCTGATAGCTTCATATCCATCAATTGTCACTTTAAAGCCATATTTACATTCCTTATGGTCTTTATCTGTGGTCCCTGCAGCTTGATTGAAGAAGGTTGCAAGGTCAAATGAAAGTTCATAATAGCTGTTTTCTTTCATTGAAATATTGAAGTTTGTTTGAAGAGTTGTGCTTGATGCAACTCTATTTGAGATTACTAAAAGATTGCTATCATTGACAATTCCATAAGTGTTGTTTTTGCCATGTGCTATTCCGCCAAAGTTTCCACAGTTTTCGGTGGAGAAGTTTGCATCATAAACCTCATCAACTTTAAATTTATAAGCAGGGGAATCTTTAATTCCTGAAAACTCTGAAGAGTCAAGATTTAAATAATAATTTGTTAAGTCTGTCTTGTTTTCAGCTTTTGCAAATGCATCTTTAAAGGATTCGTTTGTAGAAATGCTGAAATTGTCAAGATAAACCATTCCGCCAACTTTATTGTCTTTGTCACCTAATGAAATCTTTACCTGAACAGAATGTGAAACAGTTTCTGCAGTGCGGATATAGATATCTATTGTTGCCCAATCTTCAGGGCATTGGATGTTTTCTTTTGAGAATAAAACAATTCCATTTTCATCAATAACTTCAACTTTAATTTTTGAATCATTTAAATTTGAGAATGATTGATTGAAATAATCAAATGAAAGTTTGTAATAAGAGTTTGCGTTTATTGTGCTTGCAGTTGAAAGCAGTGATTGATAGCTGTTGTATTTATTAAACATCATATAAACGTTGTTTGGTTTATTTGTCTTGTTTGGATTTATTCCTGCCCAAAGATAATTTTTATCCTTATAAAGGTTTTTGTAACTTTCATTGTCAGCAAGATATAAAACTCCGCTTTCGTTTATTTTGTCGCTTTCTTTTTCACTTGTCCAGCTTGTTGCCTTAACAGGCCATCTTCCTTCATTGCTTTCATTTTCTGTTTTGTTAAATGATGCATTTGAGAAGGTTTCACTTTCAGATTCGCTTGCTTCATTCCATTTAAATTCAAATTGATTTGAAGCACCTGAGAAAGCGCTGTATGAAGAACGTTCAACCTGAATATTATCAATTGCAACGCAGCCTTCAGCCTTGTTTGCGCTGTCACCAAGCCATAATTCTAAGTTTACAGAAGTTGTAAACATACTATGTGATTTAATATACATTTCAACGGTTTGATAGTCATTTGTCCAAGCATTGGTCACATTGCCTGTGATGCCGCTTGTCTTTCCGCTTTGAAGTGCATAATAATTTTTAGCATCTTGCTCATCACTTAAAATGGTAGGGTAGGCTGTGTAAATATAATCATTTTCGGTTACTTTAAGGTTGAATGAACCTTTGTTTATAGCTCCTGCCACCTTCATTTTTAAGCTTACTTTATAAATAGAATGTGGTTCAATTTTAATATCTTCTGATTTTACGCCAATATATCCATCTGAGGAATATTGGTTTGAATTTGTCCAAAGCACAAGGGCTTTGTTGTTGTCATAACTAAAATCATCTCCGATATACTGATAACCGGTCAATGTTTCAAAATCTTTTTGAGAGGTGTTTCTCACATCAAGAATCTGTGCATTGCTGTTCATTCTTCCGCCAGCTATTATTTGCCAGTGCTCTCCAAGAGCTTGACTGTCCTCATCAATCTCATCCTCAAAGTCGAAATTTTTGTTTAAGGTATTTTCATGAATATAGAAGTTTTCTTGCAATTCATTTATTAAATAGACAGCATCTTTACCATTTTCGGTGTCACTATCGGTGTTTTTAAATTGAATCAATTTTTTGTCTTCATTTTCATAGCCATAATCCTTGCAAATTTCAATAAATTGATTTTGAGAATATCTTGTTATGTTTACATTATCAAAGAAAACCGCACCTTGGCTTCGTGTTCCATTAGAGGTGCCAAGATATAAGTCAAGTGTCACAGTCTGAGAAGTGCTTCCTGTTGAAACAAATAAATAATATTCTTTCCAAGTTCTGTTTGAAAAATTTTCATAACCAAGTTTTATATCATCACCATTTTTATCTTTCAAACCATTGAGATAGATAGAGCCCGCTGCAAACTCATCACCATTAAGCATTGTTTTGGCAGAAACTGAAAAAACATAATTTGAATTTGCTTCAAGAGTGATTGAACTTGACCTATAACCTTTGAAAGAAGAAACTTTAGTTTGGCCTTTCTTTTCTTTAGAATTAATCATCATAATTCTGCTATCCTTGCCATGAGAGCCAGGATTGGTTGAAAGCATATATTCATCTTGATTTTTTGAGAAAGTTGTTGTTGCAGAATTGTCATCACTATTGGTGCCTCTGCCAACGTCAATAAGCATACCAGTAGCATGACTATCTTTTTCAATTACATTCCAACCAGAGAGCGAGTCACCTTTGGTAAAAGGTGTGGCACCTTGTTCAAAATTAGAATTGGTAAGATTGACCTTTTCGTTGT
Source organism: uncultured Eubacteriales bacterium (assembly GCA_949077035.1). GTDB lineage: Bacteria > Bacillota > Clostridia > Christensenellales > UBA1242 > Caccovivens. The sequence goes on along the minus strand of CARUPR010000003.1, from coordinate 57,610 downwards.
AGTATCTTACATATCCTTCACTTGCACGAGTAATGTGGTTATTGGTTGTTAAAGCAATTCCACCAAAAAGTGCAAATGGGAAAAGAAATAAAGCACATAATTTTAAACATTTAGAATTTGAGTTGTATCTTTTTTTAATCATGTTCCACCTTTTAAAATATTACTTTTATATTATACAACATTTCTTACAAACAATCAAATAAAATTTAGATATTTATTCATAATATTTATATAAACTTATTATTTGGCTATTATGGCAAAAAATAATTGTTAAATTAAGTTGCATCTCTATAAAGGAAATTATTATGAAGAAAATAAAAAAAGACAAAACTAGTCAAAAAAAGACATCAGAAAAAATTGATAATAAAGAAAAATTGACAAAAAATATCAAAAAAAAGGCAAAAAAAACCGAAAAAACTGCCTTTTTAACTCAAAATAATAAAATTAATATTAAAAAAAATCAAAAAAATTATAATGATAAACTTAAAAATAATGATAAGAAAAATATTAAAAGCAGGCAATTTGATAATGAAAAATTTTTAAGAAAAAATATTTCATACAAGGCTGAAAAATTCTCAAAAAAACAAAAATTTATTTTGATTATAACAGGTAGTATCATAGGGTTTTTGAATGGTTTTTTTGGTGGAGGTGGTGGAATGATATGCGTCCCACTTTTGCAAAAAGTCTTAAATCTTGATGCAAAACAATCTCACGCAACTGCCATTTTAGTAATCTTTCCTTTAAGTTTAATTTCCGCTTTCATTTATGTGTTTAATGGTTTTATAAGTTCGCTGCCCCTTTTGACTATTGGCTTGGGAGTGGTTATCGGAGGTATAATTGGCTCTTTTGCTTTAAAATTTCTTCCTCCAAAAGCTGTCAGACTTATCTTTGCAATAGTCATGTTTGTGGGAGGTATTAAATTAATCATATGATACTAAACATCATTATTTATATTTTATTTGGCCTTATTTCAGGTGTCTTTGGTGGGCTTGGTATGGGTGGCGGAACTCTTTTGATACCTCTTCTCACCATCTTTTTGGGGCTTGAACAAAAACTCTGTCAGGGTATAAACTTGGTAGCTTTTTTGGTTATGGCTCTCTTTTCTTTGGTCATCCATTATAAAAATGGTTATCTTGAAACAAGAGGCATTGTTTTTATTATTTTAAGTGGCATTGTTTTTTCCTTTTTGGGTGCGGTTGTTGCAGGAGTCATTCCTTCAAAATATCTTAGAATGGCCTTTGGGGTATTTCTTTGTTTACTGTCTTTATATCAGGCTTTTAAAGCTGTTAAAAAATAGAAATATTATAAAAATATTATTAAAAAATCAGTTTACTTTATCGCTAAAATATGTTAAAATATCCTCAAACGGAGGAAAAAATGATAGATAAAAATAAATGTATTAGTTGTGGCACCTGTGTTTCTATTTGTCCAGTAGGGGCAATCAGTTTTGATAATGATGCAAAAGCGGTTATTGATAAGACAAAATGTATCCATTGTGGTGCGTGTGAAGCAAGTTGTCCTGTTGGAGCGATTAAGCTTGATTAAAGGAGATGTAATGGAAAAAATAGCGATTATAGAGCTGAATGAATCAGTTCTCAAATTGTCAATATTTAAGGTGAGTGGAAGCAAATATAATTTGGCTCTCTCTCAAAGTCAAAACTTAAGTTTGGGTGAAGAGGTTTATAGAGATGAACTTTTAAGCCCTCAAATGAAAAATAAAATCTTAAGTGTCCTTAAAATTTATCGTAAGATGATTGAAAAGTTTGGTGTAGAAAAAATCTTTGCAGTATCATCTAACTTTATGACCCGTGCAAGAAACTATCGTGGTTTTATTGATGAAATTTACAACAACACAGGAATAAATTTCACACTCCTCAGTGATGAAGATTATATCAAATATCTCTTCTATTCTGTGGTAAACTCGATAGACAATGCAAAGGGTGTTTTTGTGTATGTCGGTGCTTTTTCAAGTTATGTAGTGAAATATAACAGAAGGACCATTCTTGAAAGTGCAACCCTTCCTTTTGGCACCTTCAATGCAAATGAAACAGAAAAAAATCTTGATAAACTTACATTAGTTATAAAGAAGAAGGCTGCTTCTTGCGGGATTGCGTTTGAAGAAGAGGAAAGTGTAAAATTTGTTGGGCTTGGAAATGCCTTCCTTGCAATGGGCAAAATTGCAAAGAAGCTTGAAAGATACCCACTTGACATAGACAACAATTATCAAATTACCAAGGCAACCATTGATAAAACTTATGAATTTATTAAGGGATTAGAGCTTGATAAGATTAGAAAAATCAAGGGTGTAAATTATGATAATGCAGATAAGATTGCTGTTGGTTTTGCTGTAATCAAGGGAATAAGTGATGCACTTCCAATCGCTGAAATTGATGTTTCAACCGCATCTGTGATGAATGGCGTTCTTGGAGTGAATGTAATTTCATTAGCTCAAGAAAGATTTAATGATTTGCTTACCAATTCTCTTGAAAACTATTATGAGTTTTCAAAGGATGAATTTTCAATAAATCAAAGTGTTTACAATCTTTCAATCATACTTTTCAAACAACTTAAAGTTATGCATAAATTGCCTAGATTTTATGTAAAACCTCTTAGGATAGCTTCATATATGTTTGACAGCGGAAAATGTATAAATCCAGAAGAATATAGCAAGCATGGCTTTGAAAAAATTGTATATTCAGATATAAAAGGTGTTTCGCATAGAGAACTTGTTATCGCCGGTTTTATATGTGTTTGTCAGAATTTAGATAATTTCTCTTTGAATGAATGGATTAAATATAAGGATATCATCACAGAAGAGGACCTTGATGCTGTGCGAAAACTTGGCATAATTGTTAAACTTGCTGTAAACTTAAATGCTTCAAGAAATGATGTAATTAAAGATGTAGTTTGCGATATTCTTGGAGATTCAATTATTATGAAAACCATTGTTGAAGGCGATGCAAGTTATGAAATCGCTGAGGGAATGACTGTTGCAAATGATTATAAAAAAGTTTATAAAAAGAGTTTGCAAATTATTTAAGCGAAAATATATAATTTGCTTTAAATTGGTTAAAATAAAAAAGACTTGATTTGATTGAAATTTATTCAATCGAAAACCGGCTAAAACTTTTTAGGGGGCTATATGACAAAGACTTGGAAGACTGTGGTAATAACTTTAGTGATAGTTCTTGCAATGTCTTTTTTGTTGTCAGGAAGTGTTATTCCATTATTTATAAAGTTTTTTAATAAAAAATCTTATTCAACTACCAATTGTTTGACAGAACGAATAAGCACAGAAATGGACATTTATGATATCGCAAAGCTTTATCGTGATGGCGGTTCAACTGTTGCAGTTTGTGTCAGCGGTGAAAACACAGCACTAGATAAAGAGGTTATTGGTCATGGAAGCGGTGTTTGCGTTGCTTCAAAAGGATATACAACACAACTGGAAAATGGTTATATCGCGAAAAGAGGAAGTTATATAGTCACCAATTACCATGTTATTGATATTTATGACAGCAATGATTATATAAACAGACAGATAAACATCCTCACAGAAGATGAAATTTATTACCCAGCAGAGCTTTTATGGTTTAACCAAGATTTGGATGTTGCAATTGTCTATACCGATGATGTCAATCTCAATTATGTTTCAATGAAAGATAGAATTGTTGATTGCGAAGCTGAGGATAGAGTTGATTATGAACAGGTTTTTACCATCGGAACACCACTCGAGCTTGACTATGTAAATCGTCTTACAATAGGCAATATTGCAAGCAACAATCCAATGAGATTTTATACTACTAAAAAAATATATCCATATAATGATTCAAAAGGCAATCCTGCTTTTACAGATTTTCCATCTTCACACAATTCATATTCTCCTCATTCTGTGTTGTCAAATCTATATGAAGATGTGGTTGATATATCTTTGGGTATTTCACCGGGTAATTCAGGTGGCGGCTGTTTTGATAAAAATGGTTTTCTTATAGGCTTGACAACTCTTGGTGGAAATGTTGAAGCAACAAATGGTAATCAAATGAATGGTATGGTTTCAATTTATCCTGTCATCAAAGTCTTAGATAAACTTATAGACAATTATGAAAATAAAGGTTCAAATAAGATTTATACCTTTGAAAGTTTGGGTATAAAAGGACTTGACGCTATTGAAGCGGCTTATGCAAGTTATTTGAGGGAAGAAACTAAAAGTCCTTATTATTACTTAGATAATGTTATTTATAGTGCAAACAAAAGCTATATATTTGGTTTTGATTATGAAGGTTATTATATCATTTCAAACAACGGAAACACCGCTCTTACAAATGATTATTTCATAATCTCTTGCAAATTAAATGGCGGACAAAATATTCAAATTGTTGACCGAAATGACCTGTTGTATTTGCTGTTAAAGCTTGATAAAGGTGATAATGTTTCATTTACAATGGCAAATATTTCAGGAAAAACCAAGACTGTTGATGTATTATTTTAAAAGATATTAGTTTATTTTAAAGCAAATGTTAATTAAATTGATAAAAAATTTTTGATAAAATATAAATTTACATCTAAGATATAGAATTTGAATTAAAAATACTTTGGAGAAAAAAATGAATAAGATAAAATTTGCGATTGAAATAGGTGGTGCTTACACAAAAATATTTGTTAAGGATGAAGGCTTTGCTTTATGTGAACCAACATTGATTTCTGCTGAGCCAACACCTCAAGGCTATAAAATAATTGGTTTTGGCAAACAGGCAAAGGATATGCTTGGCAAAACCAATGACAGTGTTGAAGTTTTTAGTCCAATTACAAATGGGCAGATAAACAATTATGAATATCTAAAACAATTGCTTATCTATTATTTTGAACAGCTTAATTTTAAAAGAAAATATGATTCATGTTTGGTCCTTATAAATTGTGGTTTGTCAAAGAAGGACAAAGAAAATTTTTTGACAATAATGCACGAAATAGGTTTTAAAGAGGTGATTTTGGTGCCTACTATTATTTGCAGTGCAATTGGCTCAGGTAAAAATATCAGCTCAACAAAGACAAATCTTGTTGTAAATATTGGTGGTGCAAATACCGATATTGCAGTAATAAATATGAATTCAATAGTAAAGGGTGCCACTTTAGGGATAGGCGGAAAGGCAGTTGATGTCGCTATCGCAAATACAATTGCTTATAATCATGGAATTGTTGTTGGTGTAAGCAGTTGCGAAAAACTTAAAATTGAAGTGGGAAGTTTATATAAAAATGATGGATTGAATATGGAAATCACAGGTGTCGATATCGACAGCAAAATTCCACGTTCTTACATCATCTCATCACAAGATTTACTGGAAGTTTTGCAGCCTTTCTTTGATGAAATTATAAGGACGATTGATGTCACTATTACATCTTTGCCACCTGAAATTTCAACTGATATAATAAATAATGGTGTGCTTTTTACTGGTGGCATGAGCAAGATTAATGGTCTTGAAAGCTATCTGAGAAAGAATTTTAAATATCCTTTTAAAATAATTGAAGATGCTGAAAATGTTTCTATATTGGGCGCTGGAAAACTTCTTGATGATAAAGTTTTACTTAAAAAAATACTTGAAAATATTTAAGTCTGATATTTTTAATTATTTGTTTTCAAATTAATCAAAAAATGACAAAAAAGGGAAGAAAACGACATTTCTTCTCTTTTGTTATATAGGCCTGTTTTGTTAAAATATTATAGATAGATTTTTTTATAAACAGGAGTATATATGGCAAGAAAAATTGTTATGACCAGCGGAAAAGGTGGCGTTGGCAAAACGACAGTCTGTGCAAATTTGGGTATTCAACTTGCAAAACTTGGATTTAGGGTTGCATTGATTGATGTAGACATAGGCCTCAATAATCTTGATGTTGTCATGGGTGTTGAAAATCAGGTTGTGTTTGATATTACTGATATAATAATGGGCAAATGCAGACCTAGACAGGCACTAGTCCAAGATAAAAATATTTCTTCACTCTATATTCTTCCATCCTCTCATGCTTATAACAAAACAACCATACTTGGCGAACATGTAAAGAATGTCATTCAACAAATTGATAATAGCTTTGATTATATCTTGATAGATTGTCCTGCAGGCGTTGAAGCTGGTTTTCATAGGGCTGTTTTTCCTGCAAATGAAGCCTTAATTGTTGTCACTCCTCATCTTTCTTCAATCAGAGATGCTGATAAGGTTATTGCCTTGCTTGATGAATATAATATTGAATATAAAGGGCTTGTAATAAACAGAATGAGAGGCGATTTGCTTTTAAATGGTGATTTAATGACAATTGAAAGCATTGTCAGGGCATTAAATATTCCACTTTTAGGTGTTATTCCAGAAGATGATGCTATTGGCTCATCATGCTCAATCGGTGGCAGACTTCAATCTATAGAAAGTGCCAGGGCTTTCACTCTTTTAAGCGAAAACATACATAATGGCTCAAAAAAAATATTTGATTGCACCTTTAAATATAGGGGTGTAATGGGATATTTAAAGAGAAATATCAAAAAGAGAGTTTAATGGAGGAAAAATGGATTATAAAATTTCAAGGCGAATGAATTATATTTTAAATAATGATAAGATGTGTGACCCCCAACAAGTTTGTCAAATTTTAAAGGATGAACTTAAACCAGTGCTTGAAAATTATTTAGCATTAAAAAATGAAATAAATATCCGATTTAAAAGGGAAAATAATAAAAATATCTTTTTTTTGGAAATTGAAGCAGAACGAATTAAGCCCTTTGGATATATTCCATATTAAAAAGTTTATTCTTCTTATGTATTAAAATATTTATTGCTTATTTATTAAAAAGTTTATTCTTCTTATGTATTAAAATATTTATTGCTTATTTATTAAAAAGTTTATATTGTTTGTTTGTTGAAAGCATTATAATTTTTGTGTGTTGAAACATTTATAATGTTTGTGTATTAAAATCCTTATATTATTCTATTTTATATGCTAAAAAAATCCACTTAAAATGTGGACTTTTTTTAGACTAATTTATTGTTCTTGCCAACAAGCATAAAGGGTTGTGTCAGAAGTTATAATAATTGATGTGAAACCGCTTCCGCCTTTAGTTCCGCTTGCCCATGCTGATGTTCCCCAAGATGTAGCTTTATAAGTTACATTGTTGTAAATCAGAGTTTTTTGAGCAATGCAGGTAGGTTGATAATTTGTAAGGTCAAGTTCGCTTCCTTCAAGCAATACAATAGGCTCAATAGGTTGTGCTTCTACCTTCAACTTATGTGCAGGCCCACAGCCGTCAACTTTATACCAACGCATATCGAAATTGACTGTATAATAATATTTGGTTTCATTTTCCCAAACTGCAACAATTTCGGTGTTTTGGTTTGGCATAAGGGAAGGAATTTCTGAGATAATTCCGTTTATGCTATAGCCTTTAAAGAAATAATAATCTCTTTGAGTTTGTGTGCCGTCATCCAAATAGTAATCTTCTTGACTTGAAACTGCAAAATTTTGACCTTGCCAGTATTCTAAAACATAATCAAATGTATTGCCATATTCAGATTTTACTGAAAGGGTATATTTATTTCTTATATGAAGAGATAAGTTATATTCAGGCATGATTAATGAAGAGGTGAATTCATCATTATAATTTCCGTCAAGATAGAATTTGGTCACTTCATTTATCTTATCAATTCCACTTAAATCAATGTCATTGCCTGCTGCAATATAAACAGAATAAATCAGATTGCCATTGTCGTATAGGTTGAACTGATGAGCATATTCGATGCTTTCAAGTTTCCAACTTGCATAAAGTGTGACATCATAATTTGGCATAACCTGCATATCAAACTTTTCAGTTAGATTTTCATCGGTAAACCATCCAGCAAATGAATAAGTTGAAACTGTCTTTCCATCTGGTGCAACAATTTGATAATTGTTGAGAGTTGGAAGAGCCAATTCTTCACCCTCTAAAGATGTGATGTTTTCAATTGAAATGTCATTGAAGGTGATGAAATTGATTGTCGAATATCTTAATACCTCTTTATTCCATTTTGCATACAATGTAATGTCATTTTGAGGCATGGCAACATTTGTAAACAATGAATTTTCATCAAAGTTTTCAGTTGTATACCAGCCTGCAAAAGTCATTATAGTTTTTGTAATACCATCATCATCAATGATAGTTTCAAGGGTAGGAAGGGTGATTTCTGTTTTGTAAGGAGCAGAAATCTGTGGCAACTGGGTATCTGAATTTGTGACAAAGGTGATTGTTCTAAGCACTTCATTTGTTTTTACCCATTCGCCATCACCAGTTTTTTCCATCATAGTGTCATAAGCAAAGGTGTAAGAAGAATGGTAATCATAAAGTTCTTGGATTTTATAGTCAATATTTTTGCCGTAATCTACAATTTTGATAATTTTGTCTTTGTCATCTTGACCATCTTTAAGTGGTGTTGCTAAGTTTACAAAACCATCAAGGATAGACATATTCATGCCAAGCTCTTGAAGGTAGCTTTCGCCATTTTCGTTTTCGCCTACATAAAGTCTTAAATTAAGTTTTCCAAGCACCTTATTGTCGGCAATTTCTGCAATATTCAATGTAAGATTATAATTTGTTTGAGTATGCTCAGTGTTTTCTTTTATGCTGAAATCGCTTAACACATTATCAAGATTGATAGTGTCGCTTTGACGATATTTTTCGGCAGGTTTTTTAATCTGATTCATAATTGTGTCGGTAAAACCAAATGCAAATTGAATATATGTGTAAATGTCACTCATAAGTGAGTTTGCAGTGAGTTTTACAGCCTGTTTACGAAGCTTGTTGTCTTTGGTTTCCTCTCTTAGCATATAGATTGTTTCGTCAAGGAAATAGATTTTTGTGCTTCTATTTTTTACATTTTCAAACAATCCTTTGGTCACAAAAGGAATTGTAGGGATGTTTGGAAATTCGATGATAAGTTGAAGTTTTTTATTGACAACTTTGATATAAATATCAAATTCAACTGTATCAAGAGCAAGCTCGCCAAGTTTTAAGTCAACAAAACCTTTTACATGGAAGTCTTCTCTCTTTGACATATTTTTAGCTGCATTTACAAGTCTGAAGATTTCTTTTATGTTGACATAATCTTCAGTTGCTACAAATTTTTCAATCTGCTCTTGGCTACCTTTGATTGAACCTTGAATATTTAAACTATCAACGCAGGCTGAAATTAAAAGTTCTTGCAATCTATTTGTAAGAGAAAACTTTATTCCATTTACAACCATGATAATGCCATCTTCGGTCAATTCAAATTGTGAGAAAAGAGGATTTACTTGGTCATTTTCTTCAAATGAATCAACAACCTCTTTTGACAAACCAATCAAATCAAGGATAGGGTCAATAAGTGTGTCAAGCCCGTCTGTAAGTTCTTCAATTGCCTCTGGAAGCTCAGCTAAATCGCAAACCAATTTGATTTGATTGAAGATGTTGATATATACTTTATTATTTTCATAATAGATTGAAATTACGCCTTGATATACTGTTGCAATAAATTCAGCATATAATCCTTGTGATTTATCAATCTTAAAGGTCATAGGAATTTCAAGTGCATTTGATGTAATATCAAAAGTCCCAGAAATAGTGTCAGACCTAAGGATGTCAAGGATGTTTTGAAGGGTAGGAAGAAGGTCAACAATGTTTATATAACTTTCTTTGTTTACCTGTAAGTCTTTTTCAATATATTCAACAACATTTGCAGTCACATTTGCGCCATATCCGCTATATTCAATCTTAGAAAGCATTTTGTCGGTTATTTCAACTGCTATAGTGTTGTCACCAAAAGGAATGATTATCTTGTTTCCAATTGTTGTGATATTTTCAAAGAATGATTTATCAATTTTTGAAATATCAAATTTAAATTCGTCAAGATTGATATCAATGTCAAATTCACCTTTTATGGTATCAACAACATTATCAATATCTCCGCTTTGAACAGAATTGAGAAGTTTGGTGATAAGTTCAACAGGAATATTAAGACCAAATTCGTTGTTAATTATCTCTAAAACGGTAGGGCTATCAAAGATATTAAATTTTACAAAGATGTTTTTGTATTCAAGATAAACAATGTTTTTATCAAGAATTATGTTGAAACTTTCATTTTCAACATAAGCATTGAGATAAAGTTTTAAGTTTTCAATATCAATAAAGATATTTCCGTTTGTATTATATTTGTCGTAAACTGCATCAAAGTCAAAACCAAAAGTCTTTTGAGCAAGGAAGTTTGCACTGCCTTCAACCACATTAAGAATGCCGCAGTTGATAATGACTTTAGCAAGCTCTAATACCTCTTCAATTTTGGTATATTCTTCATCATTAAATGAAGGGATGATAATTGTTTCATCACTTGCAACAATAGTTGCACTAAAATCAATGCTATCAAAATTTGAAGATATTGAAAGCTGTTTAGAGCCATTTTCAATAGAAACAGAGATGTCATTGAATAGGGTGACGATAAATCCGTTTTGTGTTTTGATAAATCCTTTTATTAAAAGAGGTGTTACCTCTGGATTTAAAATATCATGCAGGATATTTGTCAATTTGTCAGCAATTTCAGATTGATTTGTGTCTATTTCAAGATTGATGTCCTTAATAAATTGCTTAATTGTCTCTTCAAGATTGTTTATCTCGCTTACAAGCATAACTTTGTTGTCAGCATTGAAATAAATCTTGTTGTTTAAATAATTGATTGTTATTGGCAAATCATAAATGTTGGTTGAAATTTCAATATAAAGATTTTCATTTTTAATTATTTTATAATCAAATGATAAATTATATTTTTCATTTTCTATATTGAAAGTCCCAGAAATAGTGTCAGATTTAAGGATGTCAAGGATATTTTGAAGGGTAGGAAGAAGGTCAACAATGTTGATATAACTTTCTTTGTTTACTTGTAAGTCTTTTTCAATATATTCAACAACATTTGCAGTCACATTTGCGCCATAACCGATAAATTCAATCTTAGAAAGCATTTTGTCGGTTATTTCAACCGCAATAGTGTTGTCACCAAAAGGAATGATTGTTTTGTTTCCAATTGTTGTGATATTTTCAAAGAATGATTTATCAATTTTTGAAATATCAAATTTAAATTCGTCAAGATTGATATCAATGTCAAATTCACCTTTTATGGTATCAACAACATTATCAATATCTCCGCTTTGAACAGAATTGAGAAGTTTGGTGATTAGTTCAACAGGGATATTAAGACCAAATTCGCTGTTAATCATCTCTAGAACAGTAGGGCTGTCAAAGATATCAAATTTTACAAAGATGTTTTTGTATTCAAGATAAACAATGTTTTTATCAAGAATAATGTTAAAGTTTTCATTTTCAAAAGAACCATTGAGATAAAGTTTTAAGTTTTCAATATCAATAAAGATATTTCCGTTTGCTTTATATTTGTCATAAACAGCAGCAAAGTCAAAGCCAAAAGTCTTTTGGGCGAGGAAGTTTACACTGCCTTCAACCACATTAAGAATGCCGCAGTTGATAATGACTTTAGCAAGCTCTAATACCTCTTCAATTTTGGTATATTCTTCATCATTAAATGAAGGGATGATAATTGTTTCATCACTTGCAACAATAGTTGCACTAAAATCAATGCTATCAAAATTTGAAGATATTGAAAGCTGTTTAGAGCCATTTTCAATAGAAACAGAGATGTCATTGAATAGGGTAACAATAATTCCATTTTCTGTTTTTGTCAACTCTTTTATTAAAAGAGGTGCGGCTTCTGGTGATAAAATTTTATTTAAATCTGTTATTATATCTTTTATATTTGATAAATCAATATCTGAATCGATATCACTCAAAAGCTTGATAATTTCATCAATAAGTTCTTCAATGCTGAACATCACTTTAAATTTGTTATCAAAATTTAAATAGAATTGTTCGCCAAGTTTTTCTATTGTAAGTGAGAAGTTTTTAATATTTGTGGTAAGTTTGATATAATCGTCATCAATTGAAGCCAAAACATCAATTGGCAAACTTATATTTTTATAATTTACAACAATTGTTCCGCCTATAGAATTTGCGTTGACAATTTCAACAACATTTTCAATGGTTGGAAGTATGTCAATTATGTCAATATAATTTTTTTCATCAACATTTAAATCAAAATCCTTGTATGAAATGGTATTTAAAGCTATCTCTGCATCATTTCCTACAAAAGCTATCGAATCTAATATGTCATTTGAAAGTCCAATAGAAATTAATCCAATATTTTTAAGAACAATGTTTGTTTTGCCATCTTCAACATAAACTTTTTCAAGGATTGAAAGGTCATTCATGTTAAGGTCTGGCATTTCAAAGCCAAGCTCTTTAAGTTTGTTTATAAACTCATCTTTATCAAAATCTTTAAGAAGATTGATTAAATCTTCAACCGGAAGACTCACATTGAAACAGTTTTCAATAAAATCGCAAACCAAGTTATAATCTGATAATTTAAATTTTAAATAAACATTTTCAAATTCCAAATAAATTGTATTATTTTTTAATATCAAGTTTATCTTCTTATCAGCAAGATACATTGTGATTTTGCTTTCTTGCTTTTCTTGATTATAAAATGCTTTTCCTGTGACATTAAAACCATTATATTTTGCGTTGATATCAACAGCAAAGTTCTCATTTGTCTTGATATAGTTTATCACACCAATTGCGACATCTAAAAGGGTGTTTACTTTTACATATTCTTCATTAGCTACATTTTTAATTGCAATTTGTTCTGGATAATTTATTTCTGCCTTGATATTTGCTGAGATATCTTCACTATTATAGTCAAACAACAAAGCATTCACTTTATAATCTTTATCACATTTAAGTGTGAGAATTTCCTCAATCATAGGCAATGTGATGAGAAGGTCAATTACATCAGGGTTTGTTTCATCCTGTTTTTCGGTTAGGTTTGAAAATAAACCTAATATAGATTCAAAATCCATTTCGCCTAGTATAGAAGCAATGTCAGGAAGCTCAATTTCAAGCAGCTCTAAAATTTGATTAATAGGTTTTATTATATTTTTTGTGTCAATCGACAATTTTCCATTAAAAAGGTCAAAATAAGCAGTTCCATTTTGGTAGGCAAACTCAATATTATAATTCTGAGCTGTGCTTTCTATCATTGCATTGATGTTGCCGCCTGCCTTAATCTCGCTTAAACCTTCTGACAAATCAATTTGTGTGTCAACTGAAATTATGAAGTTATCATAAGAAGTATCAAGCTCTGCAACAACATTAAAGGATATATACTTGCTGTTTGAAAAATTTTCAACAACTTTGGTCAATTGGGTTGGCAGCGAAGGTGATGATGGTTTTGATGGGTTATCACCTTTTGAAGACAATCTGTTTGAGTTGTTTAAAGATACAGTAATAACCCCGTAGGCAGATGCCAGCGAGATTAATAAGTATATTATTGTATATGAAAGATACTTAAAAACTTTCTTCATAATAAAATCCTTTTATTTTTAGCAATTTGTCCTATCCCTTAATTTCAGGTAATAAAACTTCTGGCAGATTGAATTGATAGTCAATCTTAATGGTGCCATTGCAGGTTACGCCCATACCAAATTTAACAGCTTTATAGGTTTCAAAAACTTCAGTTGTGATAAGATTCCATCTGCTGTCAATTGTCGCAATAAATTTTATGCTGCTAAATTCTGGGTCAGCTTCCAAACCACCAGTTCTGCGCACTTCTTTATAATAATTAAGCACGCTTGTCATAGGGTCAAGTGTAAAAGTGAAGACATAATTGCCATTTTCATCATTTGTCATATTGCTTGAGGTTACAGTTTTCTCAGAAATAATATATGGTGTAATCTTGTTTGGTAGACCACCAGTCATACTTTGATATTCATCGGTAGAAACTGTTTTGCTATAATACCAGTCGGCATTTCTTTGAGAAACATTTTTTCCTGTATATAGCCTTACCTCTTTATCATTCTTTTTGTCTTTTTTATAATAATCAAGGTTTGCAACAACTATAGAAATCTTGCCTGTTCCTTTACTGATTGATTCAAAGGTGTAGATATCATCAATATGCCTTCTTTGGCTGTAAACGGTTTGGGTGATTCCCATCGAAACAGCTTTTCCATTTCCTGTAAAGACAAAATTTTTTGCAAGCGATGCATTATGAATTGCAAGCAAAACATTATCAACATGAGATTTGATTGTTGCTGGGGTGTTGTCACCAGCATAATCAAGCCAGTTGTTTATTTGTTCTTGCGAAGTGATGCCAAAGTTTTCAGACATAACCTTGTTTATAGGTTTAATATAGGTATCAGCAACAAAGGCACCATAGTCAGGTGATTTTAAATTAACATTAAAATACCATACTCCAAGACCACTTCCGGTAAAAACACCCAAAACCATCAAAGTGCTTAATACTTTGATTTTGTGAGATAGGGTGGTTTTTTTGTTGCGCTTTTGCCTCTCTTCTTTTTTTCTTTTTCTTTTCTCTTTTTTTGTTTCTGCTTTCTGAGCTTCCGTTGGTTGCGCTATTGTCTTTTCTTCGGCTATTTGTATTCCTGTTTCTTGGTCAAAACTTTCTTGATTTTCTTGGCTATTTTGTGCTGATTCATTATTTTTTGCGTCAAGAAAAACTGAGGCTTCGTCAGATAAAGTCTTGTCCATATGTAAATCTTGAATTTTATCTTGTTTTAAATTTTGTTTTTCTATATTTTTATCGCGTAAAAACGCGTTGTTATCATTTTTGTGGTTTTTAGCCATGTTCTCCCTCATGATAGCGGGGATAGAGCAATTTCAATTGCTATTGACATATTAAGTTGTATATTAAATCATGGTTTGTCCATGTAAAAAATCAAAATTGTTTGAAGCAGTCAATTTGCAAGTGAATATGCTTCTGGGATGCTTGAAAAGCTTATAAACTTCTATCAAGCCGTTTTCCCCTTAATTTTTATGTAAGTTTATACCGACTTCATTTTGTCATTTTTTTTCTTATCCAAAATGAGTTATCCTTAATTTTTATATAAAGATATTATTACGATATGTATATATTATAATATATAATAAAGCATTTGTCAATAATTTTTGCAAAAAAAATTATAAAAATTCAAAAATTTTTTAGTATAATTATACATAAAAGTAAATATTTATACAATAAATAAAAATCAAAAAGTCTGGCAAAAAGCATAAAAAATTCAGCACTAATTTTAGCGACAATTAAAAAAAGAAGATAATGACAAAATCATAAAAATAATGTAATTTAAGCTTGTCTAAAAATTTTTAAAAAAGTGAGAGAAAATACTTGACAAAATAATATATTTATTATAAAATAATAGACGTCTTTATCTAAGGCGTTTTTTGTTTGTATTAGCCCCACATAATAAAAACACCTTAAGACATGTTCGGAGGAAAAATGAAAACATATTTAGCAAAGCCAGCGGACATTGAAAGAAAATGGTTCGTTGTGGATGCGGCAGGTTTACCACTCGGAAGAGTAGCAACTACAGTCGCTGATATTTTAACTGGAAAAACTAAAACTATCTACACACCAAACGTTGATTGTGGTGATTTCGTAGTAGTAATAAATTCTGATAAGGTTGTTCTTACTGGAAACAAACTTATTGACAAAAAACATAGATGGCATACAGGTTATGTAGGCGGTCTTAAAGAAGTAAACTATGGCACTTTAATGGCAAGCAATTCTCCAAAAGCAATTGAACTTGCTGTAAAAGGTATGTTGCCAAAAACTTCTTTAGGAAGAAAACAAATTACTAGACTTCATGTTTATAAAGATGAGGCTCACAAGCATACAGCTCAACAACCTCAAAAAGTTGAAGTAAAAGGAGTAAGAAACTAATGGCAGAAAAGAAAACAAAGTCAGCAAGTCAAATTATTTCAACTGGCAGAAGAAAAAAATCTATCGCAAGAGTTAGACTTTTTGCAGGCAGTGGAAAATGCACAGTAAATGGTCGTGAAATGGGTGAATATCTTCAAAGAGATACACTTCTTTTAGTTGCTCGTCAACCATTTGAAATCACCGGAACTGGTGATAAGTATGACGTGATTGTTCGCGTTGTTGGTGGTGGTGTTTCTGGTCAAGCTGGTGCAATTTGCCATGGTATTGCAAGAGCACTTGTAAAAGCTGATGAAATGTATAAGAGCGAACTTAAGAAAGCTGGACTTCTCACTCGTGATTCAAGAATGAAAGAAAGAAAGAAGTATGGTTTGAAGAAGGCAAGAAAAGCTTCTCAGTTCTCAAAAAGATAATCATATATTTTACCATCAAAAAGGATTTGTTTATCAAGTCCTTTTTTTTATTGCAATTTTATTAAAAAATCAATAATTTAATCAGTTTCTTTAAAAAAATCAATAAATATGGATATTTTTAAGCAGTTTTAAAGAAAAAGCTATAAAAAATATCAATTAAACAATTACTTTTATAATGCATTTGCTTTTCGTTTTCAAAATTTTTTAATATTTTCAATTATTTCTTCTTTTTGCTTTTATTTATTGATTATTTATAGTAAAATAATATAGGAGTGATTATGATTGAAGAAAAAATAGAATATAAAGTTTATGATATAGTCATTATTGGGGCAGGAATGGCAGGAATTACAGCTGCCATATACGCAAAAAGAGCGGGCAGAAAGGTTGCTGTTATAGAAAGAATGGCTATTGGTGGTCAACTTAATTTTGTTGGCAAGATAGAAAATTATACAGGATTTTGCATAACCTATGGTGCAAGCTTGGTTCAAAATTTATACAACCATATTGATAGTTTGGGAATTGAAATTATTTATGATGAAGTAATTGATTATCAGCTTGAAAATGAAGATAAAATCATAAAATGCAAAAAGGATTTTTATCAGGCAAAAGCTGTCATTTTGGCACTTGGCAGTAATCCAAAAGAACTTGAGGTTGAAGGTGAAAAAGAGTTTAAAGGCAGAGGTGTAAGTTATTGCGTGCAATGTGACGGAAGCTTTTTTAAAGGAAGGACAACTGCGGTTGTTGGAAGCAATCAATCGGCGATTGATGGAGCTGCCTATCTCTCACAAATTTGTGAAAAAGTTTATCTAATAGCTCAATATGATGTATCAAATTTATCGCTAAATAAGCTTGAAAAATTGGATAATGTCGAGGTTGTTAAAGATGGAAAACCAAAACAAATTCTTGGCAATGAGCTAGTTGAGGCTATCATTTTAAGCAAAGAAAATGTGGATGAAAAGATATTGGTAGATGGTGTTTTTGTGGTTGCAGGCAACAGACCAAATACCACATCTTTGGTTGGAAAGATAGACCTATCTCAAAATGGTTTTATTATTTGCGACCAGAATATGCAAACAAATATTGCGGGAGTTTATGCCTGTGGCGATGTGCGAAACTCTCTATTAAAGCAAGTTTCAACAGCGGTTGGTGATGGTGCAGTTGCAGGTGTGATGGCTTCAACTTTTGTTTTAAACAGCAAAAAATAAATGTTGGAATTTAAAATATTAAATAAAATTCATGTTTGTAAAATCATGAAATCAGATTTTTAAATTAAAAATAAAATCGGTCTAAAACAAGTTTTTATTGCTTTTGAAGACCGATTTTTTTTGATAAAATAATGCATAATTATACAAAATGGAAATTTTGATGATTTTTAAATTTTTGAAAATTTGAATAAATATAAACAAATTTTATAAATCTTTTACTTTTATTTATTTTATATTATTTTCATTCTTGAGGATGATGAGAGGTGTTTATAAATTGTGCACTATTTGATGCAAGATAAATGCTTCCATATTTTTTGTTGATTTGATTTATAATATTTGAATAGTCTTTTTCCTCTGTGTCAAACATTGAAAGTTGTTTTACAGATGCACTGGAAAGATTTGACATCTTAAGTCGAATGGCTCTTATTGGCACATTATATCTATATATATTATCACAAATTTGCATTGCAGAACTTGAAATGTCCTTTACAGAGTTTGTTGGAGAAATTTTTGTCGATTTGGCGATTGTTTTAAGTTTGTTTGATTTCAATTTTAATGAAATTGTTGAGCCATAGACTTTGTGGGCAATCATGCGTGATGATACCTTTTGAGCGAGAAAATATATTACCTTTTCAATATCTTTTCTATTTGTAATATCCCTGATAGTTGTTGTCCCATTTCCAATGCTTTTTGGCGGTGGCAACTTGTAATAATCTAAGACAGGTGTTATCCTTTCTGCCTGCAAATCAGCCTTTAAATTAATGCCATTTATTCCCATTAAATTCCTTAAAAATTCATCATCAAGTGCAGTAAAATCGCCAATCGTTTTTACCGAAATTTGAGCAAACTTTTTTTCAAGACGGTTTCCAATTCCAACAATAGAATTTAGTGGTAAAGAATAGGTCAAAGTTTCAAAATTTTCAAAAGGGATGAATGTTGTAAAATCTGGTTTTCTCATGTCTGAGCCAAGTTTTGCAAATATTTTTGAAAATGATACACCGACAGAAAGGGTGATATTAAGTTCTTTTTTCGCTCTTTGCCTTAGTTCGTCTGCTATCTCTGTGCCAGTTTTATGAAGGTATCTTTCGCATCCAGTTACATCAAGCCAACATTCATCAAGGCCTAAGGGCTCAACGTAGTTTGTGTATTCAAGGTAAATGCTGTGAAGCTCTTGGCTTATCTGCTCATAAAGGTCATAATGGGGTGGAAGGCAGACAAGTTCTGGGCATAGTGCTTTGGCCTCAGCAATCACTTGGCCAGTCTTAATACCATACTTTTTTGCAATTTCATTCTTTGCAAGAATGATACCCGTTCTTTTATTTGGATTTCCAGTTACTGCAACCGGTTTATCTCTTAAATTTGTGTTGATAGAACATTCGACAGATGCAAAAAAATTATTTACATCTGCGTGCAAAATTACCCTTTGTTTTGTTTGCCTTTTTTCATTCATTTGTTGTATAATAGGTAAATAAACGGAGAATTATGCACAACTTTGATAAATCATTTAAAAATTATTATTGTGAATTTTTAGCCTGTTCAATTGGTGAATTTATCGAACTTTTTTATGAGTATAATCAAGATGAAATTTTATCTAAATTATCTTATGATGAACTTCAAATATTAAGCGATTATGCAGTATTAAAAAATAGATTGGCAGGGGTTGGTGAACTATATTTAAAGGTGCCAATTCCATCAATTGCGATAAAATCATTGGAAAAATATGGCTTAAAAGGAAGTGAAATTTTGTCCGCCCGCCTTCTGGCAGGTTTGAAGACAAGCGACCTCTTAGGCGGGCGTATTATACTTTGCATTGAAGACATACTTGATTATAATGAAGGGATGTTATCAGAAATTTCTGATTTTGCAGCCAAGACGGATTTGCCAATTTTAATATTTTTAGGAAGGACACTTGAAGAGGTTGGCAGGGTGGTAAATAAGTTTGGCAAATCGCCTGTCGAAGTGCTTGAAGATTTCGGATTTTTGGATAGAAAAGTTTTTGTTTATGGTTTAAATTTTATCGATAAAGAGGACCAAAAACTTCTTGCAGATTATCAGGCAAGCATAATTTTATCTCCAAGAAGTGATGCAGAAGAAGGAAAAGGTGCAATAAATTTATATAATTTTATTTATAGCCGTTTAAAATTTGTCTTTTCAAGCGGAAAGTGTTATAATATAAACATGCTAGGCGAGGCAAAACTTGCCATATTAAATACAAACAATCTCATGTATGAAAGAGGTCTTGTAAAGCCATCAGATTTGCTAAATTCGCTTTTCAAAGCTGACAAATTGCCAAATTTTGATGGTGAAAATCATACTTTTTTGGATGAGAAGTTTGAATTAAATAGACCTGAACAAGAATTGCTAGAAGGCGAATTATTAAATTTGCGAAAAGAGGTTGAAAAAATAGCATTGAAAATAAAGGAGAAATTATAATGGAACTTACAGAAGTTTTAGCTCAAGAATTTGGATTAAAGGTTGAATATTCACAAAATATCATCAATCTTCTTGATGAAGGGTGCACAATACCTTTCATTGCAAGATATAGAAAGGAAATGCATGGGACTTGTGATGACCAAACCTTGCGTGCTTTTGCAGACAGACTTAAATATTTAAGAAATTTAAATGAAGAAAAAGCTAAGGTTGAAAAGGTAATTACAGAACAGGGTAAGTGGACTGAAGAACTTAAGACTATGCTTGCTAATGCAAGAACTCTTACCGAAGTTGAGGATATCTATCGTCCATACAAACCTAAGAGAAAGACAAGAGCTACTATGGCTATTGCGAAGGGGCTTGAACCTCTTGCTGATATTTTAATAGCTCAATCAAAGAGTTTTGAGATTGAAAAAGAGGCTGAAAAGTTTTTGACTGAAGAGGTGACAAGTGTAAACGATGCTATTCATGGCGCTATGGATATTATTGCAGAGCGTATCTCTGATGACGCAGAATTGAGAAAAGAACTTCGTAAGCTTATTGAAGAAAAAGGTATTATTGTATGTGAACTTGTTGAAAATGAAAATAGTGCAGTTTATGAAACATATGCCAACTTCAAACAAGAGATAAAAAATCTTCCTAGTCATAGAATACTTGCAATCAATCGTGGAGAGAAAGAAAAATGCTTAAAGGTTGAAATTCAGCTTAATCAAGAACTTGCTGTTGGTCTTATAAACAAGCATTTTAAGAAAAACAATGATGACACAGATAAAATCATTGAAGAAACAATTCTTGATAGTTATGACAGACTTTTATTCCCATCTCTTGAAAGAGAATGTAGAAGCAATTTGACAGATAAAGCAAATGAACAAGCTATCAAAATGTTTGAAGTAAACTTAAAACCACTTCTTATGGAAGCTCCACTTAAAAACAATATCATTTTAGGTCTTGACCCAGCCTACAGAACAGGTTGTAAGATTGCCGTCATTGATAAAAATGGAAATGTGCTTGATACCACTGTGATATATCCAACACCTCCTCAATCAAAGACTGAAGAGTCTATTGCAAAACTTAAAATGCTTATCGATAAATATAAGGTTGATATCGTTTCTATCGGAAATGGAACAGCATCAAAAGAGGCGGAAATTTTTGTTGCAGAACTTATTAAGCATGTATCTCGTCCACTTAGTTATGCTGTGGTAAGCGAGGCGGGAGCTTCTGTTTATTCGGCTTCAAAACTTGGCGCAGAAGAATTCCCTGATTATGATGTTTCTTTAAGAAGTGCAGTTTCAATCGCAAGACGTCTTCAAGACCCACTTGCAGAACTTATTAAAATCGATGTAAAATCTATTGGTGTTGGACAATATCAACATGATATGCCTCAAAATAGACTTTCTGAAGTGCTTACAGGGGTTGTTGAAGATTGCGTAAACAGCGTGGGTGTTGATATAAATACTGCAAGCCCATCACTTCTTAGTTATGTTTCTGGGCTTAATATGTCAATAGCCAAAAATATTGTTTCTTACAGAGCAAAAGTGAAGGGAATTAAAAATCGTGAAGAACTGCTTTCTGTCCCAAAACTTGGTCCAAAAGCTTATCAACAATGTGCAGGTTTCTTGCGTGTTGTTGGCGGAAATGATATTTTAGATAATACCGCAGTTCACCCTGAAAGTTATGAAGCAACAAGAAAACTTTTAAAACTCTTTGACATGAGTGAAGAAGATGTGAAAAATGGAAATATTTCAAACCTTTCTAAATTAATTGAACTTAAAGGTGAAGAAAAGGTTGCAAAAGAATGTGAAATTGGTGTGCCAACTCTTAATGATATTACAAAAGAACTTCTTAAACCAGGCCGTGACATTCGTGAAAGTATGCCAAAACCTGTGCTGAGAAGTGATGTAATCACTATGGAAGACTTGAAGGAAGGAATGGTGTTTTCTGGTGTTGTGCGTAATGTAATTGATTTTGGTGCCTTTGTTGATATTGGTGTGCATCAAGATGGTTTAGTGCATATAAGCCAAATTTCTGATGCCTTTATTAAACATCCTTCTGAGGCTTTAAAAGTTGGACAAAGGGTGGATGTAAAAATTCTATCAGTTGACCTTGCAAAGAAAAGAATTTCTCTTACTATGAAAGGAATCGAAAAAGAATAAGGGAATTGATAAAGAATTAAGGATAAAAATTTGATAAAATTGATTATATTTAATGATGAAAAATTGTGTTTTTAAGTTTTTAAAAATGCAATTTTTTCTTTTTATGATTGACTTAAATTGGATAATGTGTTAAAATTTAAGTAATGATAAAATTATACGAGTTTAATTTTAGTTTTACAAAAATTAAATAATAAATAATTCGAGGAGAAAATGAATTATATCGAACATGAAGGTGAAAAGTTTTTAAATGTTGAAAATGCTGCTGAATATTGCAAAAATCTCGAAAATTTCTTTTTTGTAGGGTCAAAATTTGCAAAAATTTCTGCCGTTCGAGGCAAGGTTGGGCAAAGAGTTGAAACCATTATGAAAAATGGTATGCGTGAAACAGAAAATATTGTCACTTATGACCCAAATACCGGATATGCTGATTGGATTGTCACCCAAGCATCAGGTGAAAAGATGGTTGTCAATGACACAAAATTTAAAAACATCTATCAGTTGCCTAAAAATTTTAAAGAGGGTGATGAGATTAGCCCAAGCGGATTATATAGGCCAATGGTGGTTGTAAATGAAAATGTTGCCATTAAGACATCTTGGGGAGAAACCCAATTTATCAAAAAGGGCGGTGTGCTTGTTGTCATGGATTCAAAGGATATCTATGGCATTCAAAAAGAAGAATTTATAAATTCATATAATATTGTTGAAGATGAAGATGGCATAAGTTTGTTTAATCAAAATATGGCTAAAAAAACTGATAATAAAAAACCTAAAATCTTTTTAAGTGTTGCATATCCTTATGATAATGAAGTAAATATGCATTTTATGCAACAAGTAGTTCAATATATAAATTCAAAGGGTATTTCGGCAATTAATGTCAGAAAAATAGAAGACTCAAATATAAATCTTGTCAATGAAATAAAAAATGCTTTAGAAAATTGTGAAGGTATTTTATCACTTGCATTCAACAAGGGAAATGGTCAAACAAGCCCATTCATTCATATCGAAACTGCAATGAGCGCCTTTTTAAATCTTCCTTCTTGCATGATTGTGCCAAAAGATGTTGAACTTAATGGTGTGCTTTATAATGATAACAATAGTGGTATAAGTGTAATAGAAAATGATACCGATTTATATTCAGAAAACAATAAAAAATTGCTTGCTGAAATTGATGTTTTTGTTGAGGAAATTGTAAAAAGATATAATCTTAAACTTGATGAGAAAGACCTGCTTAAATTTAAAAATGCCTTTACCATTGGTGATAAAAATTCTAAGCAAGATTTGCTTGCTTTCTTGAAGAATTTTTATGATATAAAAGACAAAGATATTAGACTTGAGGATATTTATGTAAAACGTCCTGTTCAAATAAAAGCAATGGTTGTTGAAAATGATGGTTTATATACCACTCAAGATGGTGAAGTGTTCTTGCGTAAGGGTGACTTTTTGGTAAGTGATATTGATGAGAATGTTCTGCCTTATGGTGTATCTAATGAAAACTTCAATGCAAGATATTTAAAGGTGAATGGAAAGGAAGATACCTATATTTCAAAATTCATGCCTACAGTTGCTAAAAATGTAAAAGATAAAGTTGAAGTATATGGTCTTATAAACCCTGATGACTGCTATCAAATGAAAAAGGAAAGATTTGAACTGGGTTATAGGTCACTTAAAGATTATATTTTAGACTTTGCAAATGAAGCTTTTGCAGATGATGAAAATATACAAGAATTGTAATAAACTGAGAGGAATTTTTAAAATTCCTTTTTGTTTAAATTGAAAAAAACTAATTAAATAATAAATATAATTTTTAAAGGTTTTACAGCTTTAAAAATGAAAATATAACAAAAATTATGAAATTTTGGCAATTTTTTTTAAAAATAAGCTCAAAATTGATAAATTATCTTTGGATATGAGGTAAAAAATGAACAAATGTCCTTATTGTAATACATCATATAATGAAATTTTACAGACCGGTTTTGTGGGGTGTAGTCGTTGTTATGAAGAGATTGAAGAACTAAAACTTGCTGTCAAAAGTATGTATGGCGGAAAGACACATAAAGGCAAAAGGGTGGCAGTAGAAGATGGAAATTTATGATAATATTGCAATATCTTCTCGCATAAGACTTGCAAGAAATGTTGATGGTTTAAAATTTTATACCAAATTGCAAAGCGATATAGATGCTCAGTATATCACAGCTTCTGTAATGAAAACTCTTGAAGAATTTGATAATTTCAATTTTTTCTCTTTAAAAGAATTGTCTTTAAATGAATGTAATGCTCTTTTTGAGCAACATCTTATTAGCCATGAACTTATTGAAAACAAAGATATTTCTGGTGTTGCAATAAGCGAAGATGAGAAAATTATTGTCATGATAAATGAGGAAGACCATATTAGAGAGCAGTGCATTGAAAGTGGTTTTAATCTTTATAAACCTTATAGAAAATTGACAGAAATAGATGATAAAATTTTGCAATCTTTGCCGATTGCTTTTGATGAAAATTTGGGCTTTATTACTGCCTGTCCAACCAATCTGGGCACAGGCATGAGAGCCTCTGTTATGCTGTTTTTGCCAGCGTGTGAACTTCTGGGAAAGATTGATGAAATCTATTCAAGAGCGAAAGAAAATGGGCTTACAATAAGGGGAATTTATGGCGAAGGCAGCAAGGCTATTGGCTATTTCTATCAGATATCAAATCAGGGCTCTTTGGGCATGGATGAAAATGAAATTATTGATAAAGTCAGTGATTTTATCTATTCTCTTTGCAATGAGGAAAGAGAACTTAGGCAGGCACTAATAGAACAAGATTATGACAATTATAGAGATATAACTTTGCGTTCTTATGGCACACTGACAAATTGTTATTGTCTTGATGAAGATGAAATGATGCAGCTTCTTGCAAATGTCAAACTTGGTCAGGTATTAGGCTTTATTGATATAAAATCGGATGAAAAATATCAAAAGCTGTTTTATGAAGGTGCAAGTGCAAATTTGACAGAAATATTTGGATTATTTGACAAAAAAAAGGAAAACATTATTAGAGCGGAGTATATATCTAAAAAGGTTAAACTTTTGACGCAAAGGAGGCTATAATATGAATTATCAATCTTCATCCTTTTCTGACAACATACAAAAGGTTATTAAAAATGCTAGTAAATTTGCTTTAAGATTTGGTTCAAACCTGATAGGAAGCGAACATATTTTGTATGGGCTTGTAAGTGTAAAAGACTGTTTGGCATCTAAAATATTAAATGAAGAAGGCGTGACAGAAAGCAATCTTTTCAGCTTTTTTGAAGAAAATGTAAGCATGGATGACATCTTTGGAATAAGCGGAAATGTTGAAATGACACCACGCACAAAGGATTTATTTAGGGTGGCTCAACAGATTGCTATTTCGCTTAGGCATGCTTTTTTAGGCACAGAACATCTGCTACTTGCCCTTCTATCTTCATCAGGCAGTGTTGCTTACCGAATTTTGGTAAATCAATATGATGTAGATATAGAGGCTTTAAAAGCCAAAGTTATGTCACAATTGACAGTTTTTTCGCCTGAAGAAGAGAAAAAGGAAACCCAAAATAAACAGCAGGGAAGTTCTTTGCCAGAAAAACTTTTGGAAATGGGCACAGATATCACATTAAAAGCCAAAGAACTTAAACTTGACCCTGTGATTGGCAGAGAGGAAGAAATACAACGTGTGGTTGAAATTCTTTGCCGCAAAACAAAAAATAATCCAATTTTGATTGGTGAGGCAGGTGTTGGAAAGACTGCGGTTGTCGAAGGGCTTGCTCAAGCTATTGTTGCTGGTGATGTTCCAGAAATTTTGAAAGATAAAATTATCTATTCGCTTGAAATTGGCGGGCTTATGGCTGGCACAAAATATCGTGGTGCCATGGAAGAAAAATTAAAAGAAACAATTGAAACTATCATAGAAAGCAAAAACATCATAGTTTTTATTGATGAAATTCACACCTTAGCACAGGCAGGCTCTGATAAGGGAGAAACTTCGCCGGCCGATATGCTTAAACCATATCTTGCAAGAGGTGAACTTCAAACCGTTGGTGCGACAACCACCGATGAATATAGAAAGTTTATTGAAAAAGATAAGGCTCTTGAAAGAAGATTTCAGCCTATTTTGGTAAGTCCTCCTTCGGTTGAACAAACCATTCAGATTTTGAAAGGGCTTAAAGATAGCTATGAAGCATTCCATAAAATTACCATAACTGATGAGGCTATTGAGGCTGCAGCAGTTTTGTCTGATAGATATATCACAGACAGAAGCCTGCCAGACAAGGCTATCGACCTTATTGATGAGGCAAGCAGTAAAGCAAAGGTGAATTATACTGTAAAACCACAAGAAGTGCGCGTTTTGGAAGATAAAATCAAATCTCTTTCTTCAAGTCGTGATGAGGCGAGTTTGCAACGCAATTATGAAAAGGCGGCAAAACTTCAATCTGAAATAATCAATCTTGAAAATGACCTTAAAAAGAAGAGGGAAAAATTTTCTGTAAACAAAGATAAATCACCAAGCAGCTCTATTGGCGGAAATGAAATAGCAGAGGTTGTTGCAAAATGGACTGGTATTCCTGTCACCAAAATAACCGAAAGTGAAAAGGAAAAACTTGTGCATTTGGAAGATATCTTGCATAAACGTGTTGTTGGTCAAAATGAGGCTGTTGAAGCTGTTGCAAAAGCAATCAGACGTTCTAGGGTTGGTCTGCAAGATAACAAGCGACCAATCGGCTCTTTCCTATTTATGGGGCAGACGGGCGTAGGAAAAACAGAACTTTGCAAGGCTATTGCAGAGGCTATGTTTGATGATGAAAACAATATTGTCAGAATTGATATGAGTGAATTTATGGAAGCTCATAGCGTTTCAAAATTGATAGGTTCACCTCCAGGTTATGTTGGTTATGAAGAGGGTGGTCAGCTTACAGAAGCGATAAGAAGAAGGCCATATTCTGTTGTGCTTTTTGATGAAATTGAAAAGGCACACCCAGATATCTTCAATGCGCTTTTACAAATTCTTGATGATGGAAGATTGACAGATGGTCAAGGCAGAACAATTTCCTTTAAAAACACAATTATTATTATGACAAGCAATCTTGGAGCGAGAGAGGTCAAAGAACATAAGAAACAACTTGGTTTTGGTGGCCATGAAGAAGAGGAAATTGACAGCAAAAGAATTTATATGGATGCTTTAAAAAGCAAGTTTAAGCCAGAACTTATCAACAGGATTGATGTGATATGCATATTTGACCCTTTAAGTCATTCAGACCTTATTAAAATCGCCAAAATTCTTATCAAAAATATAAATAAAAGGCTTAAAGAAAAGAATTTGTCGCTAAAAATGACCCAAGAAGCTCTTGAATTCATTGTTGAAAAGGGCTCGAATGTTGAATATGGTGCAAGACCATTAAAACGATATATACAACAGGAAATTGAAGACCAGATAGCAGAAAAAATTTTGCTTAGCCAACTTGATAAAGAGGGTGAAATTGTTATTGATGTTGAAAATAATAAATTAACTTTTAATAATGCTTAATTTTGTTTGGAAAAATAAAAGTTTTTTGATAATATATAACTATAGGAGGGATATATTATGAAAATTGAAATTTTAGAAAGAGGCGGATATCAAGTAAGCCAACATCTTGAAAGAATTTTGAATGAAAAACTTGCAAAACTTCAAAAATATTTTGATGATGTAAATGTTAAGGTTGTTTGCTCAAAAATGGCAAAACAAGAAAAACTTGAAATTACTGTTACAAGCAAGGGCCTTATGTATAGAAGTGAAGTGACTTCTGATAATATGTATAATAATATTGACATTGCATTGCCAAAACTTGAAAAACAAATTGTAAGAAACAGAGAAAAAAAGATGGCAATAAAAGCCAAAGGTTCAAAACAAGTAAACTTCTTGCCATTTGAATTTATCAAAGGTGATGTTGAAGAATTGCCTTCAATTTATAAACAAAAAACTTTTGAGCTTGAACCTCTGCTCATTGATGATGCAAGATTTGCAATTGAAAGATTGGGTCATGATTTCTATGTTTTCTTAAATGCAGAAACAGGCAAAATTAATATTATTTACAAGAGAAAAGATGGAAAGTTTGGTCTTATTGACCTTGTATATTAATATAAAAAAGACAATGGAAACATTGTCTTTTTTTTGTTGTTTGCTAGTGGGAGAGTAGTCAATGAAAAGGGGGCTGTTTTTAATTGGAAAAGAAAAATAAAAATTTGTTTTATATATTTTTTTGCAATAATTAAAATTTTGCTTAACAAAATAAAAATCAATTTTTTACATATTTGAATTAAAATTTTACAAAATATTAAATCTTTTATTTATATAAATATAAATAAAAAAATCTTTAAAAAAATTAAATTTAGCACTTGACAAGCATAAATGTTTTATATATATATTATATGTGATGAATTATAACATAAAAAAAGGAGGATTTTATGAATTCATTAACAAAACGCATTACTACTGGAATTTGCGTGGCAGCGTGTGCTTTTTCATTGTGCTTAGGTTTGCCTAAAGTTATTTCAGCAAAATCAACTAATGCCGCAGAAGTAAATCAATCATATACATATTTCTACGACAATTTGACTGTTGCTGATTCAAATGGCAAACATCATGATTATACGCTTGCTAAAAAATTCTATAGAGTGCTTGACGATTTATACAAGTCGGGAGACTTCAAAGATGGAGTAGTTGATTACTCTCTCACCGCCAATAATATTTTGACTTCTGCTGAAGTTGAAGCTTATGTTGTGGGCGGAGACATAACAATTCCAAGAGCTTTTGGAGCTGCTCGTGATGCTTTCCTTACAGACCATCCAGAATTGTTCTATGTCGATTTTTATAAGCTCACTATAAGTGCAAGCCGTTCAAATGGTGTTTATTCAGCTTATCTTGACAGTGGTCGTGAAGCTAATATCTATTATGATAATGGTTTCAACACAGAAGAAGATGTTGAGGCAGCAATTAATGCTTTCAATATCCAGGTAGATAAAATTGCAGCTTCTGCAATTGAAGAATCTGAAAAAGACACTTACGGGACTCAAAAAGCAGTTTTACAAGCAAGATATGTAAACAAATATCTCGCAAGTGCTGTGGAATATGACTATGGCTCTTACAATGATTTCATTGAAAATGGCACATCTTCAGCAGCTGTTGTAAGCACAGCATATGGTGCACTTGTAAACAAAGTTGCAGTTTGTGGCGGATATTCTTTCGCTTATAAAGCTGTAATGGATAAGTTGGGTATACCTTGTATTGTTGTAAATGGCTATGGTCTTTCAGAAGACGAAAATGGCAATGCAACTGAAAATACAGTTATGCACGCTTGGAATTATATCTATTTACCAGACCCTGTAGAAGAGGAAGAAGACGAGGACGATGAGGCTGCTCAAACTTATGCTGCACGTCAGGCAGAGCAAAGTGGAAATTGGTATGCTGTCGATGTCACTTGGAACAGCACTGGAAGAGATAAAAGTAAATATATGAATATGGGCTCTTATTCATTGAAATCAAATCATATTATTGATGGGGTAATTTCTTCATCTAAATATGAATTGCAATATCCAGAACTTTCTGATTATAACTATGGATGCAAAACTAATTCAAATGGTTTAGTTTATGGTATTGAATATGTTCAAACATCAGATATAGACAGCTATGGTAATCCTTGTGTTTATAATTGGGAATATATTTCCTATAATGGAATGGGTGCAGAAGCACTTATTGAGCAGGAAGGTTTGCATATTATCGTTCGATATGCAGATTTCAAAAATGGAGCTCTTAGATGGTCAGTTTGGCAAGATATAGATGCAGTAAGAAAATATTCTGGTATTGTAGAAGGTGGAATTGTTGACGATGGTCACCAAGTAAAAATATATGGCAATGCTTCAACAATCTATACACAATATGCAGTTATCGACCGCGAGCCTGACCTTAATAAAAACCCAGACTTTGCAGGGGCAGTAGCTTCTGAACATAATATGTTCTACAACTATGACAATAACCCTGCAGATGACATAACAGTAATCTCAGAAGTTTTTGAAAATAAGTCTTTCGGAACTTATGTTGCACCACCATATGTAAGGTATGCTAATTATGATTATTGTGCAGTTCAAGATATAAGTGATAGCATGAGAGCTCACAACAGCAACATAATGAATGAAATTTATGCAAAAACTTATGAAGTGACTTATTATGAACCACTTCGCATATTAAATGAAAATGAAGATATTGGAATATTTGTTACTGCAAAACATTCAAATATAAATGATTATGCAAAACTTCTTCCATTACCAAGTGGTAAACTGGTTGAATTGGTAGATGAATATACAATCCGTTTCAGATTCTTACCAAGTTTGATGTATGAACATAATGGAGAATTGTATACTTTCACATTCACAAATGTTGGTTCAAATCTTGTTAGACAAAGACCGGTTCGTGATGAAAATAATCAAATTATCCATGATGAAAATGGTAAAGTAGTGCTTGAAGATTATACATCTGATAAATTACCAAATACAGTAAGTTATCAATTTGCAAGACCTTATATTTTGTGTTCAAAATACTTTGGTTATGACGGAAGACTCTATGTTGACTGCTGTGCTCAACCAATACTTGCTGACAACTCAGACCTTTCTCAAATGGATTTTATAGATTCTGAAGGAAATACAACTTTCAGTCAAGAAGAAAAAAGCCAAATGATGCTTGTGGTAAATACTATGACTCCAGAAGCAGAAGATAATATGCTTGATGAAATAAATGACAATGCTGATATCGATATCAAAAAAGATGAAATCAAAGCAAGTCAAACTTATGATATAAGATTGCAAATATGTAATAAATATCCAAAAATTACTGATGGAAGTTATGTAAGAATCTCTCTTGGCTTCCCAGAAGGTTATGGCCCAGAAGATGAAGGTGTCACTTTCAAACTCTATCACCGCAAACATGTTGGTGGCGATGAATATATAGTTGAAGAAATTCCTTGCGTTGTTACTCAACTTGGAATTGTTGCAACTGTTTCAAGCTTCTCTCCATATATGGTTGCAGTTGTTGACGCTGACAAAGCTACAGCAGATAAGACTATATATGCAAGCGTTGACGGAAAGGGTGGAAAGCTTTCAAAAGATGATGGAAAAATCATCACTTTAAAAGAAGGCGAAAGTTATGATTATACAATCTTACCAGATGAGGGATACAGCATTTATACTGTTACTCTAAATGGAAAAGATGTAACTGCTGAAGTTGCAAACAATAAATTTTCTGTTTCTTATGAGCAATTAAGTGCAAATAATGAAATTGAAATTAGATATATTTCAAACGAAGCAAAAGCAAGATATGAAGAAAAGGAAATTGTAGACCCAGTCAAGATTGTGGTTCCTGTTGAAGGATTACCACCAATT
This sequence comes from uncultured Eubacteriales bacterium, assembly GCA_949077035.1. Classification (GTDB taxonomy): domain Bacteria; phylum Bacillota; class Clostridia; order Christensenellales; family UBA1242; genus Caccovivens. The sequence continues at coordinate 26,154 of CARUPR010000003.1, read as the reverse complement.
GATGTGGCTTCAAATGATTCATCATCAAATACTTTAATAATTTCTATTTCAATAGCTGCTTCATTGATAGTTGTTGTTGGTGCAGTTTCTATCATTCTTATCAAATTTAGAAAAAATAAACATACTAAATAATTCATCAAAAAAAATGTCGCTTTAAATAAAGCGGCTTTTTTTTATGAATGTAAGATAGTCATGAGGGTATGAGTGCTTATTTAGGGACGCAAGATAGGCAGGAACAAAGTGAGTGCTTTCTTATATTTCAATTTATATTAAAAGAAAAAACAGCATCAAATTTGGATGCTGTTTTAAAAATTTTTATTTATTTACATTTTCAAGTAATTTTGCATAATGAGCTTTCTTTCTGTTTGCGCTGTTTTTGTGAATAACATTATCGCTTGCAGCTTTATCTAACAGAGAAACAACTTCGCTATATAAATTTTGAGCATTTTCTACTTCTTTGTTGTTTACCGCCAATTTGAATTTTTTAGCGTAAGTAGAAATTCTTGATTTAATAGCCTTATTTTGAGCTGTTTTTTTCTCAATGATTTTTACTCTTTTTTCAGCTGATTTAATATTAGGCATACTTTCACTCCTTTATATTTTACTACATCAAAGTATAGCATATAAAAAATGATAAATCAAGTAAAATAAATATTTTTTTTAAAATTTAACAAAATAATTGTATGTTTGATTTAATTGATGAATGTGGACAGGACTTAAAAAGGTTTGGTTATGCCGTCAAAAGACTTGATAGGTATGGTATAACAACCGCCACCTTAAAAGTTGAAACAGAAAATGATAGCAAAGAGCTTGGGCTTAGTAAGGGAGAATATTTTATCTTCAATAGTCCTTTTATCTATCAACTTGGAGAAGAGAATGGTCAGTTTTTATCAAATTTAATGTCAAAACAACTTAAAAGCATTTTTAAAAAATTAGGTTTGAAAAAGTCTTCAAGAGTTTTGATTATTGGCCTTGGCAACCCAGACATTTTTGCAGATAGACTGGGAAAAGAGGTGTTTGATAATATTGAAGTTCAACCACTTAAAAAGAATAATAATATCTTCAAGTTTTGCCCTAATATATTCTTTTCGACAGGAATTGACACTTTAGAGATGGTCCAAATGTTCTCAAGGCAGTTAAAAGTGCAGGTTGTAATAATAATCGATTCTCTCACCACTCAAAATATAGCAAGACTTGGCACATCTTTTCAAATCACAACAAGTGGCATGACACCGGGAAGTGGTGTAAATCGGTATGGAAATAGAATATGCAAGGAAAGTGTTGGTGCTGACTGCATTTCTTTTGGAGTTCCGTTTATGATAGCCTCAAGTTCATTTATCAAAGATGATGAGGTTGACATTTTGTTGGCACCAAAGGATATCAATGAGAATGTAAAATTTGCAGGCAAGATTATAGCAAATGCAATAAGCGAGGTGATATATTGAATTACTATTTATTAATACCATTTTTTATTATACTTGTGCTTTTTATACCTGTCCGGGTGGAAGGCAGGGTTTCTTTTAATGTGTTTGAGCGGTCGGGTGCTTTTGGTGTTTTTGTTTATGGAATAAAAGTTGAGTATCAACAATTTTGGCTTGAAAACAAAAAAATTGTTACTAAAAAGGATAATGAACTTGAAAGTCATGTTTTAAATATTGAAAGCAAAGGATTTTTATATTTAAAAACACTTGCCTTGCAGGTTGCTGATAAATCCAGATTGAAAGAATTTTTTGTTTTTTATAATTTGGGTATTAAAGATGCCTTTAAATCTGCCATGCTGGGTGGATATATCAATGTCTTTCTATTAAGTTTTATGGCAACAATTAAAAACATCAAGCCAACTGCTTCTATGGGTGTTTACGACACAATTTCTTATAATGATAAGGTTTGTCAGTTTGCAACAAGAATGTTGTTGACAATTTCTTTGCTTGATGTGGTATATTCTTTGCTTCGTTCGGTTATTCTAACTAAGAAATTATCAAGCAAATCAAAAAGTAATGGAGGTGAACAATGAAATATTACTCTGGAAGTGACAATATTCAAAATCTTATAAATGTGGCAATGGATAAAATTAAAACCATTGTTGACAGCAGCACTGTTATTGGAGAAAAGGTTGAAAGCGCTGACGGAACAACAATCATTCCAATTTCTCGTGTTTCTGTCGGCTATGTTGTAGGTGGCGGTGAATATTCAGACCTTTCATCAAGAAGGGTTGCAAATCATTTTCCAATGGCAGGTGGCTCAAGTGGCGGTATGAGCCTTTCGCCTGTTGGTTTTTTGACAATTTATAATGGAGAGGTGAAATTTATTAATGTTGAAAACAAATCACTATATCAAACAATATTAAATCTCTTCAATACCCTTCTTGCAAAGATAGATGAAACAAATGTCAACAACCAAAATGTAAACAACAGCAGCAGAGAGTATCAAGATTATCAGGAGGAAGGCAATGAATAAGAGTTGTAAAAAAAGTTTAAACTCTGTTGTTTGTCTATTATTGGCTGTCTTTCTTTTGACAATTGGCTGTGCAGTGTTTAATTTTCAGCATAAGGTTGCTATGGCAGATTATGCTCAAACTTCTGCTAAAGCAATGTGCGTAATGGAAGCTGGCTCAAAAAGGATGTTGTATAATAAAAATCAATCTGAAAAACTTCCTATGGCAAGCACAACCAAGATTATGACTGCAATTACAGCAATAGAAAATTGTGATGACCTTGATAAGACCTTTGAAATATCCCCTAAATCGGTTGGAATAAGCGGAACAAGCATTTATCTTAGAAAGGGTGAGAATATGTCAATAAGGGACCTTCTATATGGTCTTATGCTTGTTTCAGGCAATGATGCCTCTGTGGCAATAGGTGAGCAAATAAGTGGAAGCTATCAAAAGTTTGTTGAACTTATGAACAAGACAGCAATTAATATTGGTGCTAAAAATACCCATTTTGATAACACACATGGTCTTGACAGCAAAACTCATTATACTACTGCCTATGACCTTGCTTTAATCACAAGTTACGCTCTTTCAAATGATACCTTTAGAGATTTGGTTTCTACCAAAAATACCAAGATTACAAATACCGATGGTAAGGTGAGATATCTTAAAAATAAAAATAAACTATTAAACAGCCTTGAAGGTTGTTGCGGGGTTAAGACAGGTTTTACAGATGATGCAGGAAGATGTCTTGTTTCCGCTTGCCAGCGAGAAGGAATGACAGTTGTGTGTGTTGTGCTTAATTGTGGACCTATGTTTGAAGAAAGCAAAGCATTAATTGAAAGAGCTTTCAATGAATACAACTTAATCGACTTAACATCAGGTTATGCTTACAACAAAAGCATATCAGTCAGCAGAGGAAAAAGTGAAAGTGTTGAAATTGGAACAACAGGAAGATATCTTTATCCTTTAAAAGCGGAGGAGATTTCTAAGGTTTCATATGAATACAATATCAAAGATTTAATTGATGCACCTGTAAGTAAAGGTGATGAAGTTGGCGAGATAAAAATTTTTATCGATAAAAACTTGCATTTTTCTGAAAAAGTAGTTACAATGGAAGATGTAAGGAGAGATTCTATATGGTCAAAATTAAAAGACTTTATAGAACGATGGTAACAAATGAGATTAAATAAATTTTTATCCAATAGTGGAGTGGCTTCAAGAAGAAAATGTGATGAACTTATCTCACAAGGTCTAGTTCAAGTCAATGGCAAGACGGTAAACGAGATGGGTCTTAAAATAAATGAAAAAAAAGATAAAGTGACAGTAGAGGGAAGGGTAATTAAATTGCCTTCCTCTTTTGTATATATAAAACTTAATAAACCAAAAGGTTATGCTTGCACTGCAAATGATGAGAGGGGCAGAAAAACCATCTATGAGCTTGTTGATTGCGAGGAAAGGCTATTTTCTATAGGCAGGCTTGATTATGACACAGAAGGGCTTATTATTCTTACCAATGATGGAAACTTTGCCAATCTTGTCGCTCATCCTAGATACAAGATGGAAAAGGAGTATAGGGTGACTTGCGAGGGCGAAATAAAAGAAAGCGAACTTGCAGTTATGCGTAAAGGTGTTGTAGTAGATGGCGAAAGGATGCCTGCTGCAAGAGTTGAATGGCTCTCTTTTGAAAATGGCTTTACAAAAGTATCTGTCATAATTGATGAAGGTCAAAATAGACAAATTAGAAGAATGTTTGAAGCGATTGGTCATCAAATAAAACTTCTCAAAAGGGTCAGAGTGGGCGGAGTGAAGCTTGGAGGACTTAAACGAGGCGAATATAAAGACCTTACTGAAGATGAATTAAATCTTCTTGTGAGGGCTAAATAATGGAGATTGCTGTTGTTGGTGGCGGTGCTTCAGGGCTGATGGCAGCTGGTCTATTGTCACAACAAAATAATAATGTCACAATTTTTGACGGAAATGATAAATGCGGTAAAAAAATTTACATTACAGGAAAAGGTCGATGCAATGTGACCAATGATTGTGATAATGAACAATATCTTGCAAATGTTGTAAATGGTGGAAAGTTTATGCGCTCTGCAATAAATCAGTTTGGCACTTTGGATACAAAAGATTTTTTTGAAAGTTTAGGTATTAAGTTAAAGGTTGAACGTGGCAACAGAGTCTTTCCTGCAAGTGATAGGGCAAGTGACATAATAAAAGCACTTGTGATGCATTGTAATGATTGCGATATTCATTTGAATGAGAAGGTGAAATTTATTAAAAAGGTAGATGATGGCTTTATTTTAAATACCAATTTATCCTCTTACAAATTTGATAGAGTAATTATTGCAACTGGCGGAATGAGTTATCCTGCAACTGGAAGCAGCGGTGATGGATATAAGTTTGCTAAAATGTTCAATCATAATGTGATTAAACCAAGGGGCGCCTTGGTGCCAATAGAACTGAAAGATGATTTTTGCGGAGAACTTGCAGGCTTGTCACTTAAGAATGTATCGTTGCTAGCAGAATTTGATGGCAAAAAGAAGAGTTTGTTTGGCGAAATGCTCTTTACTCATAATGGAATTTCAGGACCAATAGCTCTATCGCTTTCAAGTTTTATTGCACAGTCAAATGAGGTTAAACTTTCAATAGATTTTAAACCGGCTCTATCGGCAAACCAACTTGAAGAAAGGTTGTTAAGAGAATTTTCTGAAAACTTAAATAAAAATATCACCTTTATAATTAAAGGGCTTTTACCTAATAGTTTGGTGCCAATCTTTCTGGCAAAACTTGCCATTAAGGGCGAAGTAAAGGTCAATTCAATTACAAAACAGCAGAGATTGGCAATAATAAATTTATTAAAATCTTTTCCTCTTTGTTTTTCAAAACTATATCCGGTTGAAACTGGGATAGTCACTGGAGGAGGTGTTGACCTTAAACAAATAAATCCTAAATCTATGGAAAGCAAATTGATAGAAGGCTTATATTTTATTGGTGAAGTGCTTGATATAGATTGTTTGACAGGCGGGTTTAATCTTCAGACAGCCTTTTCAACTGCATATGCCTGTGCTATGAATTTAAAATAATTGCTTAAATATAAATATTAAAAAGGAGTATGTTATGTTTCATTTTTTTCAAATAGTTTTATCTGTGCCTATCAGAACTTGCTTCCCAGCAAAAGTAATTGGCAAAGATAACCTTCCAAAAGGTGCTTGCATTATATCAAGTAATCATACCTCAAATCTGGATGCCATTTTACTTGCCTTACATTCATGGGAGAAAAAATATTATTTGGCAAAGAAAGAACTTTTTTCAAACAAATGCTCAAGTGCCTTTTATAAATCAATTGGTTGCATAAAAATCGATAGAGAGAAGAGCGATGTAAATGCAATTAAACAAAGCTTGAAAGTTTTAAAAAACAATAAAAAATTGGTTATCTTCCCAGAAGGGACAAGGGTGAACAATGAAAATATGGAAATGGGAGAGGTGAAACATGGTGTTGCTATGTTTGCCACAAAAGCGAAAGTTCCAATCGTGCCTATGTTTGTCAGCAGAAAACCAAAATTGTTTAGAAAAACAAAAATTTTTATAGGAAAGCCATTTGAATTAGAAGAGTTTTATGGAAAGAAATTGTCAAGTGAAGAACTCGAAAAGGCAAGCAATGTGATTGCCGAGAAAATGAATGAACTAAGAGAATATTCATTAAATGCTTTGACAAAGAAAAAATAATTTGATAGACTTTCTTTAAGAGGTGTTTATGAATAAAATAAATGAGGAAGTTTTCAGTCTTGAAGCGATTGATAAAACTTTCACAACATATAAGCGTGGTCAAATGTTTGATGGCGTTGTTGTGATAAAAAGAGAGGATGGCTGTATATTTAATATCGGCGGCAAAAATGATGCCTATCTTCCAAAAGAAGAGGTTGAAAATTATGAGAATTTGAAAATAGGCGATAGATTTAAGGTTATAATTTTAAATTCTAAGAATGAAGAAGGGATGCTTGAAGTTTCAAAAAAACAGGCAGATAATCAAATTATAGCGACTCAAAATGCCTATCAGCTTAAGCTTGGCAGTAAAGCAACATTTGTGGTGACTGCGGTAAGCTCTGACAAATATATTTCGAAAATGGGCGAGTTTGATATTGAAATTCCTTTAGCTGAAATGTCTGTTCAAATAAAAGATTCTAAAAGGGCGATAGGAAGACAATTTGAAGGTGTCGTGACAGAAATAGATAAGAATGAAAAACGAATTGTTGTAAGCATAAAATTGCTTGAAAGTCAAATTAAACAAAATATTGAAGAACTTTTTTGGCGCTCAATTTTCATCAACAAAATAGTGACAGGAAAGGTTAAAAAAATCTTAGACTACGGTGCTTTTGTAATCGTTGGTGGTGTTGATTGCTTTGTTCACATCTCAAATTTATCTCATCAAAGAATTGAAAATCCTGGCGATGTAATTAAAGAGGGTGAAGAATATTCATTTAAGGTAATTGAAGTTGATAGAGAAAATAAAAAGGTTGCATTAAGCTTAAAAGCACTTCAAGAAAGTCCAAAATCAAAGATTTTAAGGGAATTAAATATTGGTGAGACTTGCCAAGGAGAGGTTGTTAAAATTTTAAAATTTGGTGCGCTTATTAAACTTGATAATGGTATTACCGGTTTGCTTCATATAAAAAATGCAACAGGTGAAAACAACAAACAAATATATGAAATTGTCAAATTAGATGAAAAAGTTTGTGTTGAAATTATTGATATAAATCAAGAAGAAGAAAGAGTTGCATTTAAACTAATTTCCAAGATTTCGTAACTAGGAAATTAGACATAATACTATATATTGTATTATGTTAAACTTTTATTTATTTTAAAAACCTACAAAATAATAAATTATTATGCTTTAAAACTAAAAATTTTAATAGTTTCAAAAATTTAAGTAAGGTGCTTTTAGAAGCACTTTTTCTAAATTATAAAAGTTAAAAATTTAAAAAAATAAAAGTTAAAAATATTTTAATATAATATAATACAAAAAATTTATATTGATAATAAGTTTAAAACTTACAAAAGATAATAAAGAGGTGACTTATGTTTATATTCTCTGCTACTACCAACAATCCACCAAAAATATTTGGTTTAGTCCATTTTTTAATTTTAGGTTTATTTTTGTTGTTGACTATTTTGATTTGCGTTTTTATGAGAAAAATAAATGATAAACAAAATCGCATTATCTTATTTGTTGTAGGTTTTTGGCTTTTATTATTTGAAATTTTAAAACAGATATTATTAATTTATGATAGTGGAAATTATCAATATGATTGGCAACATTTGCCTTTACAGCCTTGCAGTGCATTAATGTATTCCATTATTGTTTTAGCATTTACCTGTTCTTTTAAAAAAGCGGAAAAGTTTAATGAATTTCTTTATGCATTTATATTTGGTTATGGTTTCTTTTCTGGTATTTCAGCGATAATAATGCCTGCTGCCATATTTTCAACAAGTTATATTTTATTATTAATCCAAACAACTCAGCATCATATGTTGTTGGCTTTGCTTGCAATTTATTTATTCGTGAGTGGTAGGGTGCGAATTAATATTAAAACCTTTTTAAAAGCTTTGGCAGTCTTTGTAGGTTGGTGTTTTATAGGCTTTATTCTCAATGTGATTTTGTTTGCAATAACAAAAAATCCTGATATAAACATGATGTATATGGGACCAAATAAAATTTGGTCAATACCTTTAGTATCTGATTTTATAAAATTTTCAAGTGTACGGCTTTATATTCCATTTTACATTTTTATTTACAGTGCGATGGCGATATTGAGTATGTATTTTATTTGGCTTATAAATAAAATTGTTTTATTGATAATCAATGCTTGCAATAAAAATAAAACTAAAGAATAAACATTAAATAACACCTTTGAAATAGTTTTGTTTAGGCTGATGTAATTGTTAAAAATTGACAATTTTCGCTCATCTTTGCAAATTACAAAAAAGTATGTTATAATGATTTTGGTGAATTATGAAAATACTATTTAAATATTTTAAAAAGCACAAATGGAAAATATCTTTATATCTTTTTATGTATGTTGTGTTTTATGGTCTGACAATATATTCAAGCTTGGTTTTAGCAGATTATTTAACAAGTGTTACAAATAATCTGGCAAGCCAGTCTTGGAGTCAGTTTGCCTATCTAATTGCAATATTAGCCCTTATTTATACTTCGCATTATATTTTATATATGGTTGGTGTTATTATAGAGCATAATTTAATGCTTGATTTAAAAAAGGATTTGATGAAAACACTTTTCAATATAAATTCTCAGACCTTAACAAAATCTTCTACAGGAAAGCTTGTGTCCAGAATTGCCTCTGACCCCGATTTATTGGTTGAGAAATTGGAAACGTTTATATCAACAACAGCCAATGCAATTTCTTATTTTGCCACTTTGTGCATTTTGATAATTATAAATTTTTGGATAGGTCTTATTTCTGTAGTATTTTTGATAGCTATTGCACTTTTTGAGATTATAAGAGCAAAGTCCAACAAAAAATATAGAAGGCTTGAAAGAGAAGCCAATGACGATGCAATATCTTTTACAAATGAAATTATTAGAAGTGAAAAGGATATAAAAGGGCAGGGGCTGGAAAGCAGACTTAATGAAATTGCTGTTGGCAAATTTAAAAAGAAATGCAATATTTATAAAAAACGTCATTATAAATCAATTACATTGTGGTATATAAGGTGTCTTGCAATAGTTGCATATATTGCAGTTTTACTTTATGTTGGCATGATTTTACTTGGTAAGGAAGCCATTGTTTTAGCAAATTTTATATTTATTTTTACAAATCGAGAAGCTCTGCAGAATGTTGTATGGCAATATAGCAATATAATTTTAGACTATGGAGAAATAAAGATATTGTCAGACAGAATGTTTGAAATTACAGATGGTCAGTTGTATCCAACAGAAAAATTCGGGGATAAGGAAATCGAAAATTTTGAAGGCAACATAAAGTTTGAAAATGTTAATTTTGAATACATACCAGGAAATAAAATTCTTAAAAATATAAATTTTGAAATTAAGGAAAACGAGTTTGTCGCATTTGTTGGGAAAAGCGGTTGTGGTAAATCAACTTTGCTTGGTTTGATATCAAAAATATATGAGGCAAACAGCGGCCAAATATTCATCGATAAAGAAGATATAAACCAATTATCAAAAGAATTTTTAAGAAATAATATAAACTTTTTAAATCAGTTTCCTTATATTTTTAATCTTTCAATAAGAGAAAATATGAAGCTGATAAATCCTGATGTCACAGACGAACAGATTATAAAAGCTCTTCAATATGTTGATTTGTGGGAATATATTGAGGGCATGGAAAAAGGTTTGGACACTATTATTGGAGAAAATGGTGTAAATTTATCTGGTGGTCAAAAACAAAGGTTGACTGTTGCTCGTTCTTTTTTAAAAAACAGCAAAATCATGCTTTTTGATGAAAGCACCAGTTCGCTTGATAATTTAGCACAAGAAAAAATAATTAAGCACATAGAAGAAAATAAAGGTAATAAAACTATTATTATGGTTGCTCATAGATTATCTACAATACGAAATGTTGATAAAATATTCTTTATTGAAAATGGGACAATAGTTGACCAAGGGACTTTTGATGAGCTTATGGGAAAAAATAAAAGTTTTAAAAAGATTTTTAAATCAGAATTGTGACAATTTATAAATTTCAAAATAAAAGATAAAAATTTTAGCTATAAGTTTTACAATATTTATAATAAAAAGAAAAAGCCTTTTCGAAAAAGGCTTTTTTGTTGTTTTAATCAGCACAATTTAAAATCTTAAAAAATTATAAATTGAATAATAAGAAAATTATTAAAAAAATAATTTTTTTTTGAAAAAAGTGTTGACAAATTAAAAACTATTGTATATTATATAGTAGTAAACACAATTCAGGAGTTGAAAATATGAATATTCAATATAAAAAGGGTGTTATTGAACTCTGTATACTTGCAATACTTAATAAATGCGATATGTATGGGTATGAGTTGTCTGAAAAACTTTCAAAGAAGATAGATATTTCTGATGGAACTGTATATCCAATATTAAGAAAGCTTAAAAGTGATGGATTAGTAAAGACATATCTGTCAGAAGAAAGTTCTGGGCCTCCACGAAAATATTATTCTATTACAGAAAGTGGAAGGGCTGAATATGAGAAAGAATCTGCTGATTGGTTGCAGTTTGCAAACATTGTAAATGAGATAATAGGAGGTTAGAATGAAAAGAATTGAATTTTTAGAAAAATTAAGAATTGAATTGAAAAATAATCATATTCAGGATATTGAAGATATTCTTGAAGACTATGTAGAACATTTTTCTTATAAATTGGAAGAAGGATGGACGGAAGAAGAAATTGCAAAAAATTTGGGTGAGCCAGCCAATATTGCCAAGGATTATTTGAGAATCTCTGATAAAAAATCCAATTCTAGCAAAGTTCCTGCCATTATAGGAGTTTCTTTTACTAGTATTCTATTTGCATTTATTTATATCTTTATGGCTGTGGCTATAGTTGGTCTTGCTGCTGCAAGTATAATTTCTTTGTGTTTAGGTTTTTGTTTGATAACAACTGTCAATATCGCAGGTATTATTCCTGCAATACCTTACTTTCCATCGTTTATGTTGGGTTTGGCTTTTCTAGCTTTTTCATTGCTGTTGGCAGTGGGAACAATTTATCTGTTTCTTTATGTAAAACATTGGGGAAAACTTTATTTTAATTGGAGCAAATGTGTTTTAAAACAAGAAAAATTTGTTTCAACATCACTGCATCCAAGTTTTTCTAAAAAACTTTCTTCAAAATTAAAATTAATATTAATTATAAGTTTAATAATTTTTGTGGCAACTTTTATCATCAGTTATTTCGCAATGTGCTTAATGGCAAATTCATTTGAACCATGGCATATTTGGAAATGGTTTGATTAATTCTAAATGCAATTTAGCAAAAATAAATCTTTCTAAATTGCATTAAATTTTAGTCGACTATTATACATTGTATAGTAGTAAATAATATTTAAACATAGGAGGAAAAATGATGTTTAATTTAATAGCTTTGATTTGTTTGATTTTGACATTTTTATTGGGAAGAATTTTGATTAAGTTTAAATATGGGGAGATAGTATTAAGAGGATTAAGTATTTTAATTTTTGCATATAAGGTTGTTTGGTATGTGATTAATAATGTAAGGGGACATTTTAGTATTCCTGTTGAAATATCTTCGATAAGTTATTTTATGGTATCGGCAATATTGACTTTTAAAATTTCAAAATTATTTAATATTGCTGCATTTTTTGGGACAAGTGCAGGAATGGGATTTTTTCTTTTTTATTTGATTGCAGGGTTTATAGTTTCTGGCAATTTCACTGTAGGAGAATTTCTTATAAGCAACTTTTCACATGGCTATTTGTTGCTTGCTGGTATATACTTAACTGCAAAAAATAATTTTATAAAATCAAACAAAATGTCAATTTGGGTGACTATTTTGGGAATGTTGTTTTGGGCTTTGTTGTTTTTTGATGTTCAGCAGAGAGGTATTACTTTTGTCTATTATTTAATAAAGCCAACTTATCTTTTTATTTTCAATAGTTTATATCTAAATATTATGATTATGGTTTTGTTTTACTGCTTTATTATTTTACTATTTTATTTATGGATTAAGCTTTATTTTAAGATTAATAATAAAGTTTTTAGGGTTTAAAAAATTGTTAGGATGTAAGTAATTTAAATTAATTTATTATAATATTTCAACAAAAATTTTAAAATAAATTAAAAATTATTTAATTAAATCATAATTTTTAGAGAAAAAATAAGACAAATTTAAAATAGTGTGATATTATTTTTATATGGTATAACTTAAAAGAAAAGTTATGAAATTAAAAAAACTTGCATTGGAGGAAAAAATGAGTAAAACCATTGAAATGATAAAAGTTTATAAACCATATAATGAGCAAGAGGAAAAGGATAAAAAGTTTTTTATCGATTGTGAAGAAAGTGGGCAAATATTGACACGTGAAAATGAAAAGTGTCACTTGACAAGTTCTTATTTTGTTTTAGATAAAACGCATAAAAAGGTTTTATGCACATTTCATAATATCTTTAAGTCTTGGTCTAATGGTGGAGGTCATGCAGATGGTGATGATGATATGTTGTATGTTGCCAAAAAGGAATTAAATGAAGAAACATCGCTTCAAAATTTTAAAGTTTTGATAAATCAGCCTATTTCTATTGACAGTGTGCCTGTATTAGGTCATTTCAAAAGAGGGAAATATGTGCCAGCTCATATTCACCTGAATGTAACCTATCTTTTTGAAGCTGATGAAGAAGATGAAATAAAAATTAAGCCTGATGAAAATAGTGATATTGCTTGGCTTACCTTTGATGAGCTTATAAGTAAATCGACAGAACTTTATATGATTCCTATTTATAAGAAAATAATTGAAAAGATTGAAAATTTGAATATATAAAGGATAGAAACAAAGCTATTTTGATTGAAAATAGAGGAAAATATGGATAATATAAATATTTCAGATTATAATTATGATGCGATAAAATATTTTATAAGCGTTGCAAAATATGGTAGTTTGTCAAGGGCTGCCAAATTTTTGGGTATTTCTCAATCAGCTTTAAGTCAATCCATGAAGAATTTGGAACAAAGTTTGGGTGTGGTTTTATTTAATCGCAACACACGTGGTATCATTTTGACCGATGAGGGAAGAGTTTTATATCAAAATGCAATAAAGGGCAATGAGTGTTTTAAAAATGCAATAATTGAAACTTTAAGGCTCAAAACTTTCAAAGATACAAAACTTTGCAAAATTTCATGCTCAAATTCACTTACAAGTTTATTGATAACTCCAAAAATGAGAATATTGAAAGATAAGCTTTCAAATATAAATATTGAGTTTTGCAATACCATTCGGGATAGTAAGGTGGTTGAAAACTTACAATCGGGAAATTATGATGTTGTAATTTTGAAGGGCAACAAGGATTTCAATATTAAAGAAGTTGAGGTCAAAAAATTATGCACGCTTAATTATGTCTTTGCTTACAATCCTCAATATTTTGATTTGCCTGAATGTATGAGCTTTAATCAAGTTTCTAATTATCCAATAATCTTGAAAGAGAGAGATGGGCAAAATGATAATTCTTGGTTGAAATTTTCTGTGGATAAGTATATTGAATGTAAAAGCGATAATCAATGTTTAGAAATGATAAAAAATGGTGCTGGTATTGGATTTTACCCAAAGGAAATGCTTGAAAAAGAAAATTTAAAAATGCTTAATATAGAAAATTTTAGCCCTACTAAACGAATAGTATATGTTTGCTTTCTATCCTATAACAAAACAGCAAACACTATTGTGGAAGAACTATTGAAATTTTAATAATTGATATAAGTAAAACTTATATTAATTTTTATTTTTTTATATAAAAATTTGTTTATTTTGTGATATAATTTCATTGAGGTTTATTATGAAATTGCAAAAGATAAAATTTCTTGAAGGTGTGACAGAATATGAGGAAGCAGTGGGTGGATATTCATCAGCTCAAAAGCTTATATTTGAAAAAGAGGGTAAAAAATATTTTTTAAAAATAGGAAAGCTCCAAATAAGAGATGATTTAGAGCAGTTGTTTTCATGGGCAGAAATACCGCATCCAAAAGTTGTTGAAAGTGGAGTGTTTGACCAAGAAAATAAATATATCATCGAAGAGTTTTTTGATGGGCAACCACTTAAAAACAAATTGGATAACTTTGATGTAAAATTTGTTTATGAATTTGGTTTTAAAATAGGAGAAAAATATCGAAATTTACGAAAAAAGTTTCCTGACAAAGCTGTAAGCGATGATTTTTATTTAGATTATATGAAAAATGTTGACCAAAGAATTGAAAGATTGTCTTTAAATATGACTAAAAATAAAGATAAATTTTCAAAAAAGCAGATTGATTTTTTAAATTATATCATAAAGTTTTTAGTTGAAAAACGTCAGCTTGTCAAAAACAGCATAATGGTTTTTGGGCATACCGATATAAAGCCTAGTAATTTTTTGATTGATGATAGAAATATAGTTGTTATTGATTTTGAACATACCGATTATAAAGAACTTTCTCTTTCTTTAATTTGGTCATACAGCCGAGCAAGCTGTAAAGATGAAAAGAATTTTGCATTTGCAAATGGTTATTTAGACGGCCTTTTTAATTTTAATGTTCCTCAAAATTTTTTGAGTTGTTGCAATTATACATATCTTTATAATATGAGCAATTATTTAAGCAAATATATTGAAAATGGCGAATTTGAAAAGTTTGAAAATCTAATTAATCATATTAAACAAAATTATATAAAAAATGGTCAAATAAAGGTTGATAAAAGCCTTATCAATATTGCAAATATTAATGATTTTAAAATGATTAAAGGGTATGAGATGAATTTGAAAAAGGGAAGTTATTCTCCAAATAATCTGACTTTTTCATGCAAGAAAGGTGATAAAAAATACTTTTTGAAAATAATGAAGATTGGAAAATCTAGTTTAGAGCAATCTTTAAATTACTATAATTTAATGCAAAGTTTGGGCATTTCAATTAGTCCGGTGCGTGGTTATGGACAGTGTAAAAATCGGGATAGATACTGGGTGCTTTATGATTATATAGATTATCCTGAAATGCACAAAACAATCAAAAATCCATGTTTTGAAGAAGGCTTTAAGCATGGTCAAATTGTGGCGAAAAACCTTATAAAACTTAAAGAATGTAAATTGACAAATATAAAAGTTTATGATAAAACTGATATATACAACAATTTATTAAATGAAATTGATTTGATATATGAAGAAGAGGAAATATCACCATTTATAAAATACAATAAACATCAATCACTTGAATTTATCAAAAAATATATCAAATGTTTTGATGAAGAAAAAATTGCTTTAATTCATGGTGATGTTAAATTTGGAAATATCCTTTTTGACGGAAAAGATGAGGTTGTCTTTGTTGATAATGAAAGCTTGATGAGAAGCTATGATATCATAAATTTTCTATATAATATTTTTTCAGGCTTTAATGGCAGTAATATAGAGCTTTATCAGGGTTTTGTAAATGGATATTTGAAATATATGAATAATGGTGAAATTCCAGAAAGAATTACAGGACAGGTTAGGCTTTTAATTTTTGCTAGATTGTTGCGTGAAATAAAAAATATGAAAAAGGCCAGCGCAAGTGATGCGAGGCTTTGTGATTTGAATGAACTTTGTGAAAAATATGTCGAAAATGAGGAAGAAATAGAATGGCTAAAGTAAAAAAATATTCTGCTTTAAGACAAATTTTAAAATTCTATAAAAAACATATAGGATTTTATATTGGTTTTGTGGTTATTTTATTGATTAAATCGGCAATTTCATTCTATGGTGCAATGCTGGTTGCTGAAATAATAGCAAAAATGATGGTGGCAGATTATAGTGCGGTATGGCGAGTGATAGCAATCAATCTTGGTATTATGCTTGTTTATCATGCTCTTTCATATCTTAATACCTATTTTTATAAAAATCTTGAAAATAGGGTGAGATATGACTTGCAGCAAACGATTATTGAGTCGGCACTTAATATTAAAATGAGCTATTATGATAATCTTGGTTCTGGTGTGATTGTTACTCGTTTGACCTCTGATATAGACCATATTTCAGAAAGATTTAAATCTTTGACAGAGAAGGTTGTAAATATAATCCGCAGATTATCATATCTTGTTTATATTTTTTTCTTGAATGTTTATATAGGAATTTTTGTGTTTGCATCTGTTGTGATTGTATCTCTTGTATATACAATAAGAATTCATTATCTTTCAAAATTAAAGCCAAAAGTCAAAGCACAAAGAGAGGTTGTAAACTCAAAGATTATTGAAACAGTGCGTGCTGTAAAAGATATAAAGACGCTAAATTGTGATGATAATGTGCTTGAGCTTATTGGTGATGCTCAAGATGAATATATCAAAAAAGATAACCATGAATATTATGTTGGAAATCTTCTTTGCAAAATTACAGATTCCATTGTAAGCTTAAGCGACTTTGCTTTTATGGCGATAAGTATCCTTTTAATGATGAGATATGATTTGACAGCGACAATTTTTTATACCTGCTATTTATATAAAGACCATACCTTTACTCTTGCCAATGAGCTTGGTGACTTTAGATATAAACTTGCCGAATGTGAAGTTTGTGCAAAGAGATTGTTTGCAATTGTATATCCAGACGAAAAAGATATCGATAAATATGGCGATAATTATTTACAAGACTATGAAGGTGGAATAAAATTTGATAATGTTGAATTTTCCTATCTGCCTGAGATGGGAGTTTTGAAAGGGGTAAGCTTTGAAATAAAACCAAAAAGCACAATCGCTTTTGTTGGTGAGAGTGGAAGCGGAAAAAGCACCATTACAAGTTTGATTGGTCATTTATACTATAAAAGCTCGGGTCAAATCTTGCTTGGTGATGCAGATATAGATACATTAAGTAAGCAATTTGTAAGAGATAATATTGCAATAGTAAATCAGTTTCCATACCTATTTAATTTGTCAATTCGAGAAAATTTTAGAATGATAAATTCGCAGATTTCAGATGATGAGATTTTGCAGCTTTGCGATAAAGTTTTGCTGACAGATTTTATAAAAGCATTGCCTAAAGGCTTGGATAGTATAATTGGTGAGGGCGGATGTCAACTTTCTGGTGGGCAAAGACAGAAACTTTGCATCGCACGTGCACTGTGCAGAAATGTTAAAGTCATGATTTTTGATGAAGCGACAAGCTCTCTTGACAATTCTTCTCAAAATGAAGTCATGGAAGTAATTAAAAAACTTTCAAATCAAATGACAATCATTTTGATTGCACATCGTCTTTCAACAATTACTTTTGCTGACTCGATTATTTTAATCAAAGATGGCAAAGTCGCAGGCGAGGGCACCCATAAAGAATTGATTGAAAACAATGATTATTATATTTCTTTATATAATAAGTCAAATGGAGAGTAAAAATCATTATTTTTAAATTGATTTATTTATATAAAATTAATTAATTTTATTAAACATTTGGAAATTTTTAAAATTAAGTGTAAAATATAGATAGCAAATATCTTGAATTTACACTTTTTTTATTTTTCTAATTATTCTAATTTTTATAATCATTTGATTTATAAAAAAATGATTAAAACAGGTGTAAATAAATATAAAGATTTTTTAAATTGACAAAATATCATTATTGAGGTTTAGGATGGATTTGGCTGAGAATAAAATTGAAGGTGAGAAAGAGTTGTCTGCAAATAAAGAGGTATCGTCACCAAAGAAACAGAGGGATATCGGTTTTGAATTTTTAAGAATTTTTGCAATGTTTTTGATTGGAATGGTGCATCTTTTAAATTATGGTGGTTTCTTAAAAAACGCGGGGGGGGGACTCAATTAATCTTCCTTCACCTCTTTTATGCGTTTTTTGATATTGCAGTCAATGTTTTTGTATTGATTTCTGGCTATTTTATGATTAAAAGCAAGTTTAAGTTTAAAAAGGTTGTTTCATTATGGCTTTGGGTGTTTTTCTATTCAATAGTAAGTTATTTAATCGTTGTTTGCTGCGGAATTGAAAAATTTAGTGCTCAAAACTTTTTGATGGCATTGGTGCCACTGCTAACAAATAGATATTGGTTTTTCACCGCTTATATTTTGCTTTATCTTCTTTCCTATTTTTTAAATAAAATGATTTTAAATTCTTCTAAAAAAGCTTTAAAGATTTTGATTGTTTTCTCTTTTATATTTGCAATTTTTATGGAAGCAGGTATTGGCAGTATTGTAAATTTAGAGTTTGGATATAATCTGCTTTGGTTTATTGTTTTATATATTGTTGGTGCTTATTTAAAATTATATCCGCCAAAGATTAAAAAGATATTTGTTTTGCTTATTTATATCGCTTCAACACTCATCTTATGGGGCGGGTTTTACATACCAGAAAATAATATAATTTTATATGCATTGCATATGATATGTTCAAGTTTTTATACTGCACCTTTTTGTTTTATTGCCAGTGTTTCAATATTTTTATTGTTTAAAGATATAAAATGCAAAAATGTAAAATTAAATAAATTCATAACCTTCATTTCTTCTTGCACTTTTGGAATATATTTATTGCAGGAATCAAATTTAAAATCGACTATCTATCATACTTTGTTTAAAGTTGAATTATATTGGGCAAGCCCATTGTCACCATTGTATGTTTTGGGCTTTGCATTGGCACTATTTGCTTTGGGACTTGCAAGTGAATTTATAAGAAAACCAATATTCTATGGAGTGGGAAAACTTGTTGATAAAATCAAGGTTCAACCTTTTGCATTGAAGATGAAAGAAAAACTTAAAAGATACAAAAAATCTGAGGAAGAACCAAAGCTTGAAGAAGAACAAAAATTTGAAGAGCAAAAATTAGACGTTCAAAAAATTGAAGAACAAAAGATTGAAAATGAACAAAAAATAGATAATGAAAAAGAGCATTGAAGGATTGAAAAATAAGCAATCTATGATATAATATTTTCAAGGAGAAATAATGGAAGCTTTAAATATATATAACAATCTGAATTTTTTAAGACAAAGGTCAAAAGAAGTTGATTTGAAACACGACAAAACGATAACTCAAGATATAAAGATTCTGAAAAAGTTTTGTATGGAAAATGATGCCTTTGCCATGGCAGCTGTTCAGCTTGGAATTGATAAAAGAATATTGTATGTTTGTGCGCCAACACCTGACGTAAAAAACAAAGATGAATCTTTGCATTTTGTAATGATTAATCCTGTGATTATTGAGAGGAAAGGAAAAACAACTTTCTGGGAGTCCTGTTTTTCTTGTTTCCCATACTGCGGATTGGTTGAAAGACCTTATAAGATGAAAATAAAATATTTTACACCAAAAGATGAAGAAAGGGTGCAAGATTTTGAAGGCTTTGTTTGCACAGTTCTCTCTCATGAAATTGACCATTTTGATGGTATATTTCATATGGATAGGGCAATTAAAACCTTGTCATTATCAAAAGAGGAAAGATGTCAGCTTAGAGAAAAAGAACCATATACAATCATATCAAAAGATTGTGACTTTGAATATGCTCCGCTTAATAAAGAAAGGGAATATTAAAAATAAATAGAAAAGCACCATTGAATATAATGGTGTTTTTTTTGTTTTGTTTAACAACGCAAGATAGGCAGGAATGTAATGGGTGCTTTCTTTAGGAACGCAAGATAGGCACGAATGTAATGAGTGCTTTCTTATTATTTGCTTTTTACATTTTAAAACCATAATTTCAAATTTTTTAATTATTTTTAATAAAAAAATTGAAAAAAAGCAGGAAAAAGCATAATTAAGCATCAATTTCAGCTTATTAATCACCATTAATTTATATTTTCATAGTATGTTTATGGAGGTATAAAATGAATTTTTTTAATCACTCAAATTGTGGTTGTGGATGCGGTTGTCACCCTCGGATAATTAGTCATTCATGTCCAGCAGGAGCAACCGGTCCAGCAGGTCCTGTAGGAGCAACCGGTCCAACTGGGCCAACTGGAATAAGTATAACCGGTCCAACAGGTCCGACAGGCCCAACTGGTCCTACCGGATTAGCTGGGGCAACAGGTTCTACCGGTCCAACTGGGGCGACTGGAATTAGTATAACAGGAGCAACTGGCCCAACCGGTCCTACCGGTCCAACTGGTCCAACAGGTTTAAGCATAACTGGACCAACCGGTCCAACTGGGGCAACAGGTCCAACAGGTGCTACCGGTGTCACTGGAGCAACAGGCGCAACAGGAACTTCAGCTGCAACAAGTTTTGGCAGTTTTTATACAACAGCAACACAATCGGTCAACAACTCTTCATTTCCACTTACAAACACATTAAATATAAGCGGAATGACAATCAACAATGCGACAGGTGTTGTGACACTGCCTAATATAGGATATTACGCAATTGATTATGGTCTGTATGTTGCAAGCAGTGCAACAGCAAATGACCGTTTAGCAATTTTTATCAATGGTGTAGAAGTTGCTGGGACATCAAGAGGTCTTGAAAACAACACAATGATTAATGCAAGCGCAATTGTTCAAACTACAGCTGCAAACAGCACACTAAACATTCAAGTTGTTTCAAGTGGTCCTGCCACATTCTTTGATAATGACGGCATAAATGGTTATTTGGTATTAGTGCAGATTGCATAAGATAATCAAAAAAAGATAGCGCTCACTTTGTTTGTGCCTATCTTGTATCACTAAAGAGGCACTCACATTATTCGCCTGCTATCTTGCATCCTTAAAAAAAACAAAACATCAACAAAAAAGTTGGTGTTTTTATTTTTATTATATGATAAAAATTGTTATAATAGGGTGAGATAATAAAATAAAAAATCATTATTATTTTTTTGTAGGAGGAAAAATGGATATAAAACAATTTTTGCAAACTTCATATTCACCATTTCATGTTGTTGAAAATTGTGAAAGAATTTTAACTGAGAATGACTTTAAAAAATTGGATTTTAATAGTGCTTGGAAAATAGAAAAAGGTGGCAAATATTATTTGACCAAAAACCAAACTGCAATAATTGCCTTTGTTGTGGGTGATTTATCTAATTATGAATTTAATATTGCAGAAGCTCATACAGATTTTCCATGTCTAAAGATAAAAGGAAACAAACTTGTTGATTCAGTTCAAGGAAAAAGATTGAATATTGAAGGTTATGGCTCAATTATAAACTATAGTTTGTTTGATTTACCTTTAAAGATTGCGGGAAGGATTTTGTGCAAAAATGGAGAAAAGGTTGAAAAGAAGCTTGTTGAAAGCTCTTTTAATGTGACCATACCTTCACTTGCAATCCACCAAAATAGAGGTGTAAATGAAAAGGCGGCTTTTGCAGTGCAAAATGATTTATTGCCATTGGTGGGTGAAGCCGAGGATTTAAAGGATTTATTAAATTTACAAAATGATATACTTGATAGTGACTTATTTTTAGTCCCAGACATTGCACCTTTTTTAAGTGGTAAAAACGATGAATTTATCTGTTCGCCAAGACTTGATAATCTTGCAAGTGTTTATTCAATTATATCTTCACTATGCGAGGGCAAACATAAAGGGATAGGCATGGCTTGCTGTTTTGATAATGAAGAAGTGGGAAATACAAGCAAGCAGGGTGCAAATTCTTTACTTTTAAATAATGTAATTCGCCTTATTAATGATAGTCTTGGCTTTGATAATTTTGACCTAATAAAAGCTTGTCAGAAGGGTGTTATTCTTTCTATTGACAATGCTCATGCATCACATCCAGCACATATGGAAAAGAGTGATATTTCAAATCCTATAAAATTAAATGGTGGTGTTGTTGTAAAACATAATATAACCTATTCAACAGACGGATATACTGCAGCACAGCTTAAAAATCTATTGGATAAAAACTCTATAAAATATCAAGATTTTTATTGCAATTCCAATTTAAGAAGCGGCTCGACTTTGGGACTTGACTCAAGTGCACTTTTAGTTATGAATTCCTGTGATATAGGCATTGCACAACTTGCTATGCATTCATCAATTGAAATGATGGGCAATGAGGATTTGCAAAGATTGATAGAATGTTGCAAAGCGTTTTATAATTGTTCATTCAATTGCGACAATTAAATCTATTTTTATTTGGGTAGAACAAAAATCTTATTATCAAAAGTTTCTTTTATAATAAAAATATCAAATTATATATTTTTTTGTAAAATCATGCAATTAAGTTGATTTTATTGAATTAAAGTGTTATCATTCCAGTATGAACTGGACAAAAATTTGGAATGATATAGTAAATTTTTTTAAGACAAATGTTTGGAACATTGTCATCTTTTTTGCAGTGCTTTTATTTGGCATTATAATTGTTAAACTGCTTATTAATATTTCTAGACGAATTTTAAATAAAACCAAGATGGAAAAAATCGCGGTTGGTTTTATTGTTGGCATTTTAAAACTGGCATTATATTTGATTTTAATTTTGATTTTATTAAGTATAATGGGTGTTGAAATTACCGGAGTGCTTACCGCATTCAGTGCGATTTTACTTTCTGTTGGTTTGGCTTTGCAAGAAAATATCGCCAATGTTGCAAACGGAATAATTATTGTTTCAAGCAAAATGTTTAAAAAGGGTGATTATATTCAGGTTGATGGTATTGAAGGCTCTATCACTCAGATAAATTTCCTTTATACTACCATTATGACCACTGACAATAAACGAATTACAATACCAAATACTAAGATTGTCAACAACGCAGTTATTGACTTTGATAGTAATCTTACCAGAAGGGTGAATTTTACCTTTTCTGTTGCCTATGAATCAGATATTGAAAAGGTTAAAAGTCTAATCATTGATTGTATGAAAAGCAATGGAAAAGTTTTGCTTTCGCCAGAACCTTTTTGCAGGCTTAGTGCCATGAAAGACAGCAGCCTTGAGTTTACAGCAAGATGTTGGTGTGATAAAGAGGATTATTGGACAGTATATTATGATACAATGGAAACTGTCTTTAATGAATTTAAAAGAAACAATATTTCAGTTCCATTCAATCAAATGGAAATCAGAGAAAGGACTGACAGCCCAGTATTGCCTATTATAGGAAAGGGGTTGCCAGAGCGAGTTGAGAAGGTTAGGGAAGTAAGCAACAAAATAGACCTTGAAAATTCAAGTTTTTCTGAGATTTTTGCCTCAAAACGAAATATAAAGCACAAAAAATTTAAAAAATCAAAAAAGAAAGATGAGATAGTTCAAATCAAGGAAGATGATGTTGAATTGAATCTGGGTAATAATGATATTGAAGATAGAGCAACTCAAATTGGTTTAAATGAATCTATACAGCAAATTGAAACTTTTACTCAGGATGAAAAGAAAAAGAAAAATAAAAAGAAAGACTAGTATAGGAGTTTAAATGGAAGATTTATCACTTTATGCAGAACTTATCGAGGCCACCTCAAACGCAAATAAAGCTTTTATAAAAAGTGACATGGCTTTAAATGACGGCAATGTTGAAGAAAGTCAGAAATACAGCAAAGAGGGACAGGTTTTGATGAGAGCTCTTATCAGAGATACCTTTCTTGAAATTGACGAATTGGGCGAGAATAATGGAAGCGTAAATGATTATGATTATCCAAGAATTCAAGAACTTATAATTTCATTAAATGATATTTTGGTATGCGTTGGCACAATAATAGCATCAATAGATGATGAAAATGTTTTGAAGATTATTATGCCACAACTATATAAAGCAATCAACACATCAAAAGAAATTTATATGGCTTTATTTGAAAATTAAAAAAGACGAATTTTTCGTCTTTTTTTGTTTACAAATGTTTTAAATTGATTTTTGATTTTGAGAATGTTTTTAATAATTATTTTTTTATTAAGTTATTAATCTGATTTTTCACTATTTCATGTATTTCTTCTATTGATTTTGTTGCATCAATTATGCAAAATCTTTCTTTTTCAAGATTTGCCATATAGTTGAAACCATCTGATACTTTTTGATGAAATTCAAGTCCTTCCTTTTCAATTCTATCAAGTGGAATTTCAGGATTTTTGCGTTTAAATGCAAGCTCGGGTGACATCTTCAAATAGAATGTTAAATCAGGTTTTAGGTCGCCTATAAGCATTTTGGTCAAATTCATTATCTCGTCTGGTGAAAATATATTTCTTGCCATACCTTGATATGCAACAGTTGAATCAAAAAATCTATCTGCAATTACAATTTTTCCAGATTTTAGAGCGGGGAGTATAACTTTTTCTACAAGATGCACGCGTGATGCACAATATAAAAACAATTCCGCTTTTGCAACAGGTGGGTCTGATTCGTCATGCATAAGCAAATTTCTTATTTTTTCACCAAGAATTGTTCCGCCTGGCTCTTTTACAAAGATAAAATCATCTTTGTTTTCAAGAGTGTTAAAGTAATTTTGAAGCAATTCAATTTGTGTTGTTTTGCCACAAGCTTCGCCTCCTTCAAATGATATAAATAATCCTTTTTTCATAATTTCCTCCATATTTTTTTTATTTTTTCATTCAAATGTTTATAATTTTTCATTCAAATGTTTATAATTTTTTTAATTTCTTACCCAAATTCTATGCATTTTTTAAATTATTCATCCAACTTTCTGCATCAAATGTTACACAAGCTGGACTGGTTGAATGTAATTTAACAATTGGTATTTTAATATCAAAATTTTTTATTAATGTATTATAAGCAAGAGCTCCATTGCATAAAATTTTCTTTATATTTTTATGTGATTTCAAAAGTGATGTTATATCGCTTAATTGATAATTGGATTTTGAAAGACTGGTATCGCTTGAGCCATTCAGGTCGCTTTCAATAAAGACATCCCATAAAGCAATTTTATATTTTCGACATAATTCTTTCTTTTCAGATATAGTTTGAGGTAACTTTTCATCAAATGCATTGGCAAGAATTTTCCAAAATCTATTTCTTGGATTTCCATAGTAAAAGAAGTTTTCACGTGATTTTACAGAAGGGAAACTTCCTAATATCAAAAGTTCACTATCGTCAAAAATTAATGCATCAAAACCTATATTATTTGTGTGTTGTTCAGTTTTCATATTTATATTATATCTTTTTTAACAAAAATTTCAAAATGATTTTTTTTATTTGTCATAAAAAATAAAAAAAGATATAATAATTAAATGGAGGGCTTATGTTAAATATAACTATTGATGGTCATGGCGGAAGCGGGAAAAGCACTTTGGCAAGAGTTATAGCTGAAAGATTGAATATAAAAGTTCTGAATACTGGGCTTATATATAGGGCGATTGCCTGCAGTTATTGCGAAAAAGGTTTGGGTAATCCAACTGCAGAAGTTGTCGATAAGTTTATGGAACAAATAAATATAAATTTGGTCTTCATAGATGATGTTCAAAAAGTTTTAATAGACGGCAAAGATTATTCACATAAATTAAGAGATGAAGAAATTTCTATTCTTTCTTCTCAATTATCAAAATTTCCATCTCTTAGGGCTAGAGTATTGGATATAGAAAGAGATTTTGCATACAAGAATGATTGCATTTTAGAGGGTAGGTCAATTGGCTCAGTAACATTGCCAAATGCTGATGTAAAATTATTTGTCACAGCTTCCGTTGAGGAAAGGGCAAAAAGAAGAATGCAGCAGTTTAAAGAAAAAAACATTGATATTTCTTATGAAAAAGTTTTGCAAGATTTGAAAGAACGCGATTATAATGATGAGCATAGGCCTATTGCTCCATTGATAATCAGTCCTGATTCTATAATTGTTGATTCTACAAATATGACCCTTGAAGAAACAATAGAATATTGTATTAATAAAATAAAAGTAAAAATCAATTCTAAATGAATTAATCGATTCAAATAAACAAGTTTGGAATATTTAATCCAAGCTTTTTTTAAGAACGCAAAATAGCCATGAATGAAATAAGTGCTTTCTTATTTTGCAATACAAAACATAAAAAAATCAACTTATTATTCTTTTTTAACTTTAAAAAATATATACAAATCTTAGTTAAAATTGATAATAAATGATAGTTCCCTGACAACGGGTTAGGGTATATCGTATAAAGGATAAAAAAAGTAAAAAAAGATAAAAAAAGTTTAGAAAAAGTGTTGACAAGGATAAT
>CARUPR010000002.1:72769-168830 GCA_949077035.1 uncultured Eubacteriales bacterium | reverse complement strand
TTGGTGCCCTAAGGTGGAATCGAACCACCGACACAAGGATTTTCAGTCCTTTGCTCTACCGACTGAGCTATCAGGGCTTAATACTAAAATTTTCACAAAAAAAATAATTGTAAAAATTATTTAGTTTAATTTAACCCATAGGGTTATGGCGACTCGAATGGGGCTCGAACCCACGACCTCCAGCGTGACAGGCTGGCGTTCTAACCAACTGAACTACCGAGCCACATAAAATATATGTGTTTTTAAATTTCATCTTCTGTGTCAATAAGAAGATGGTGGGCCTTCAGGGACTCGAACCCCGGACCGACCGGTTATGAGCCGGTTGCTCTAACCAACTGAGCTAAAGGCCCATTGACGAACTTGCTAAATTTTAGTGGTCGGGGTGGAGAGGCTCGAACTCCCGACCTCATGGTCCCAAACCACGCGCGCTACCAACTGCGCTACACCCCGTTTAACAAGTTTGCATTGATATTTTAATATATTTTAACAGGAATGTCAAGAAAAATATCAAAATTTTTTCTAAAAATATCAATTTTTTTTGAAAGTATATATTAAACTAACTTTTTTTTAAAGACTTTTCAAAAAAACACTGATTTTTTGTCTATTCAAAGCAAAACATAATAAATATATGCAAATATCTACCTAAATGTTAAAACTCTCCATCTTCATTATTAGAGTAAAAATCAAAAGCTTTCATAATCTCACTTAAATCTTCTTTTGGATTTATGGCTTCTTTTAAATCAAAACCGTTTGATTGTATTTTTAATGATTTTGGTTGTTGTTCGGGTGGCTGTGTATTTAAAAACTTATCAACTAAATTATCAAAATTATCATCCTCATTAAGTTGCATATCTACAACAGGCTTGATTAAAGAGGTATGTTCACGCATCGGTTCTTTATTATCTTTTAAGCTTCCCCTCTCAATTTTGATTTCTTTAGGTGCTTCTTGAACCTTTTTCCCCTGCATTTTGCTTAAAAGAATACGCATTGGGTCATTTTCTGTTCCTGTGCTTATTATTTCATCTTTCTTTGCTTGGGTGCTTGCCAAAATTGTTTCTATTTCCATAATTAATTTCTTGTATGAGCTGTTTACAAGCACTCCCGGACACTTATTATTAAGTTCTACCAAAAAAGCTTGCAGATGACTATATACAACCCTCAACTGCTCCCCACGTAAAACATCTATATTTCTGCTTCCTTCAGCCTGTGCTTTACGATATGACTCCAACACTGATAAAATATTTTTTTCGCGGTTTTCAATCTCTTGCGCTTTATTTTTTACTTCTAAAACCTTTCTCTCCGCTTCTAAAACTTTCAATTTTTCTTCCATCAAAGCTTTCTCATGCTCTGCTTTAAAATTTGAAATAAATTTATCAACTTCAACCTTGTTATATCCATAAATATCTGAAGAAAACATATATACTCCTACTTTAATGTAAAATATCTTACTATTAATAATAACACAGACACCACAACAATTGCAAGAAAAAACCAAATTGAAATTTTATTTAATAGAAAAAATAATAGACCAATAGCCACGAAAAATAGCGATAAAGCTAGAATGAAATGAAAAGGCTGACTAAAATAATAAAATGTGATATAAGAAGCAATTGCAAAAGCTATAAAGACAAAAACAGGATAAAAATAAAATAAATTTAAAAAAACGCAATAAATATAAAAAAGTCCAACAAAGAAAAGTAATATGCCAAAATAGCATGAAGAATCATATTTTAAAAGCATACCCTTTATTATTAAATGCAGACCAACATTAATACAAAAAACAAAAAACCATGTATTATACTGCTGAAATACCAACGCAAAAAATAAACTGCCACCCAAAAACATGATGGCATTTATTATAGCTGAGCTTAAAATCAATGATGATTTTTTAATTGTAAATATTCTTCCTCTCATAAAATTATTATTTCATTACAAGAGATATTTATTCTTCTTTATCTTGCTGTTTTTTGTCTTTATCTAAAGAATATTGGTTCTCACTTGAAAGCTTTCCATTTTCAGATATATTCTGTTCTTGATTATTTTTTTCAGCAAAATCTTCAGTTTTATAATTCTCTTCAGAATGGTTTTTTAAGAAATCTTCTTTTGAATTGTTTTCTAATATATTTTCTTCAAAATTATTTTCAATTATATCATTCTCTTTTTTACGGCTTAATTTAAACAATGATTTTTTATCTTTCTTTTCGACTTTATTTTTATCAGGCTTTCCCTTTAATGCCAATTGATAATAATTTTCTAATTGTTCTAAAGATTTTATTTTGCCTTTTTTGTTTAGTATATAGCTTACTATTATAAATCCGATACCAAAAACTATCAACAAAATAGACAATAATTGAGAAACTCTTATGCTACCTAAATATAAACTATCAGTCCTGAAAGCCTCTATCCATGTTCTGCCAATTCCATAAAGAATCATGTAAAAACACATCATAGAGCCTCTCAGATTTAATTTGTTTTTTCTTAATAAAATCATAAGCACAGCAAAAACAGCAAAATTCCAAATACTTTCATAAAAGAAAGTTGCCATATGCCAACCAGAGCCACCACAGCCGCATCCACTTTGATGACAGCTTTCAATATAAACACCAAGAGGAAACCATTGAGCATTTGGATTTGAAATAAAGTTTCCGTATGCTTCTTGATTAATAAAATTCCCCCATCTGCCAATAGCCTGACCTAAAATAAGGCTTGGCACAACAATGTCTGCAATATCTAAAAAATTTTTCTTGTGAATAAGACAATAGAGAGTTACACCAATCGCACCTCCGATTACTCCACCATAAATCGCCATTCCACCCTTCCAAATTTCAAAAACCTGCCAAAAATTATCAAAGCTGTCAAGACTGAAAAGGACATAATAAATCCTTGCCCCAATTATCGAAAGCGGAAGCACATAACAAGCAATTATAATAATATCATCAGACTTAAGCCCTCTAAACTTTGCATTTTTGCAAGCCAAAAAAACGCCTATACCCATGCCCAAAGCAATCAACAGGCCATAATATGCAATATTTACTCCAAAAAAAGTAAAGGACTTATCATAAAAACCAAACATATAATTATTTTATCACTTAAATCAAAAAGATGTCAAACATTTAATTATATTTCAATAAAATAGATTCAATAAAGACAAAATACAAATTTGGCAGTGATATTCAGATTTTTGGATAAAACTTAAAGCAACAAAAAACAAATCGCCTTAACTAGAGCTAATTTACTCACACTTGCGATTTGTTTTTAATAAAGGGTAAAATAAAACCACTTTACTCTAATATTGTCTGCAAAAAAAATTTATTCTATACATTAAATAATAATTAATTTATTTTTTTGCTGATTTTTAAAATTTCATTTGTCAAGAATTTGTCATTTAGGTCACTTTCATTATAACACATAAATAAAGTTCCGCTTACACCACTTGAATAAGCCCTTGCAAAAGCCAAAAGTTTTTGCATAACAATCTTCGCTTTTGGTGCGTGTTCTTCATTTTGTTTGTTTTCAAAACAAGCATCAAGACTTCTTACTGTTTCAACTATATCTGAAACAAACACAACCACCTTTTCACCTCTTGCAACAAGATTCATTGCATAAAATACAACATCAACAATTTTATTGAAATTTATATCATTGTTTGTCCCATACACTGTTGTAAAGTTGTCTTTTATCTTCAAATTTTTAAACTTGATTTGATTTTCATAGGAAGTGTTTATTCCAAGCATCAAGAAATGCATACCTCTCTCAATGCAGTCATTATAAAACTTGTCAAAATTTTCATCTTCAAATAAATCTTTTTCAAGTCTATAAATATTTCTTCTTCCAAGTGCAACTTCACCATTACCAAAAGGAATTGTCTTATTATCAATGATTTCTTCACCTTGTTCAAAACAAAGTGGTTGATATTCATCGGCTGGCGCACCATTTATTTCTAAAATTTTGCTGGCAACAAATTGAGATTGACCAACAAGTTTTTTGGCTTCAACCTTTACACAATCCCCTGATTCAAATTTGTCATAAAATTCTGCATCATTGAAAACATAGACAATGGTGTTTGACTTCATATCATTTATGACAGCATTGTCTTCAAATCTTCTTAAAATTCCGTCAAAAACAAAGACTTCATCTTCAACCGATTCATCATGAACTGGTGCAACCTCTTGAGAAAATCTTACCAAATTTACAAAATCCATTCGTTCACCTGTAACATCGGGAGTAATTTTATTGGTTATACTGTCAAGTATATTCAACCTCTTATAAGGACGTCCTCTTTTTGGCAAACCATCATCAAATGATTTACCATTTCTTGATGCTTCAAGAATTAAAGCAATCAATTCATCCCTTCGTTTGGTTGTAGGCGAAGACACCCCAAGTTGTCTTGCAAGCCCCCTAAGTTCAAATACCCCCAAAGCCTTTATCATTTCTTCTTTTTGTCTTTCAATAATGTTAGTATCGTTTATCATAAGCTCTCCTAAGTCAATTAATAAATATAATAACAATTTTATTTTAAATTAGTATACCCTATTTTGTCAACCATTTTCACCAAATCGGCAAAAAATTAGTAATTATACCCAAAATAATTGCTAAACTGAAAACCAGAAACGTGATAAATATATTTTGACCTATCTTTTTATAATTGCAAGTATAAAGGACAATCAGTCCTACGCCTGCCCCTGCACACAGCCCACCAACCAATGCTGGAAACAATATTACCCCTTCCATAAACATTTCAACCAAGAATACACTGGATGCACAATTTGGAATCAAGCCTATCACGCAGGCAAGTAAAATTTGCAGATATGGATTTGAAGTAAATATCTTTTTAAGTGGCTCAAGACCTCCACAATAGCCTCTTATTAAATTTATAAACAATGTCGCTATAAACACATAAGCTAATATAATAAGCGTATGTTTTAATGCATCTAAAAATATATTTGTTGCACAGCAATGAGAATGGGTATGATTATGACCACCTTCTTCTTCATCTGCATGACAACATTTATGTTCATGATTATGGTCGTGACTATGGTTATGATTTTCATCATTATTGTTTATTTCTTCAGCAGAACATTCATTGCCATGACAATGGTTTTCATGATTTAAATCATCAAGAATTTCACCACCCTCAAAAGTCATTTCTTTTCCGGCAGGACAATGTCTGTCATGGTATTCATGCAAGACTTGATTCTTTTTTGAAAATAAATGAATTAATGAATCAATAATATACCCAACAATTATACCATAAACAATTTTTACAGCCATTAAAATCAAAAGTTTGGGTATAAATTCTGGTTTTGAAATCATAAGAGGGATTGCTTCATCACTGGTAGAAATAAAAACAGCAATCAAAGTCCCAAGTGTAACAATTTTTCTTGAATAAAGATTGCTCATTACTGATGAAAAACCACATTGAGGAATGCTTCCCAAAAAAGAACCAATTACCGGCCCTGCTTTATTTGTTTTATGAAGAATTTTAGAGTATTTTTCATTATCGTTGTGAGAAAAATAACTTACTAAAAGATAAGTCAAATACAAAAAAGGAAGAATAATTAATGTATCTTTAAATGCGTCCCATAATGCGTCTAAAAAAATATGCATTCAACTTATCCTTATTTATTATAAAAGCTTAGTCGTTGTTTTCAGAATCTTCTAAATCAAGTTTCAGTTGTTGTTGCTCAACAGCTTTTTTCTTTCTTGACTTTTTAGGCTCTGCCATAACTTTCACTTCTTCGACTTTTTCTGATATTTCATTTTCTTGAGTTTGACCTGCGCCTTCAGAAGCTTCATCATTTAATTCTTCAGCTAGTGCCTGCGCATCATTTTGCTGCTCTTCTTTATCTTGTCTATACTCACTCATTCTCTTAGCACTTTCTTGTGGAGAATACAAAATAATTGTTTGTTTGTCTTGATATCCAATCTCTCCATTCATATTTGCAGAAATAAGTGATTTTCCAATCATTTCATCAATTTTGCCATTATTGAATGTAGAAACTTCACTACTATCAGCAAAAAGACCGATAGAACCATTATTCATAGTCCCAACCCTGCTGTCATTCAATAAATATGTGATATCGCCGCTAAGCATACTTACCAGATGAGCATCATCCAAAATGCCGATTATTTTGCCTTCAATCATGGTGACAATTCTAGCCTTGCCTCTCACAAACATAACATTACCACTGGTAATTGTTGCAAGCTCTGCCTTATCATCAACAAAACGAATAAAACCTCCATTCATTGTGCCAATAGAAGCTTTACCTTTTACATAATCAATAACACAGGTGTTGATAGTTGTAATTGAAGCTTTATCACTTATAGTTGTGATTTTTCCGCTTTTAAAAAGACCAATCTTTGCCTTGCCGGTAAGCAAATCAACCTCACCTTCTTCCATCATTTGAACTTTAGCCTTACCTGAAATTTCTTTGAAACTGCAGTTAAAACTTTCCAATACAATGGCACTTCCAGTCAAAGTGACATTTTGACATTTATTTAAAATATGAACTCCATTAGATAAAGTGAAATTTGCTTCTTCGTCATGGATAATAGGGTCAATAACCTTTTCTTTCTTTTTAAAAAATTTCATAATTCCTCCAAAATTATATTTTGAAAATATCATTAAAGAAAATTTAAATAAAATGCATAGAAAGAAATAAAATCTTTCAAGCATAAAAACTCAAAAAATCTCAAAAAAACAGGATACTTTTAAAATATAATAACATATAACCTATAAGTATGCAATCAATTTTCAAAAAATTTATAAAAAAATGTAATTTTTTGAAATATTTTGAAGGCTATGCAATTTATTTAAAAAAATGGTTTAAATAAAAAATTTATTAAAAATTTATTTACAGCATTATATAATTGACGAAAATATTTAAAGATGATATAATAATTAAATATTTATAGTATAAAAAATTCACCTTTTTCAACAGGAGCATTTATGAAAATTCTTCAACTTAAAAATGTTTACAAAGATTATAAACTTGAAAATAAAGAAAAATTCACCGCACTCAATGATATAAATATGTCCTTCGAAAAGGGAGAACTTGTTTCCATCATAGGAGAAAGCGGAAGTGGAAAAAGCACTTTAATGAATCTTATTGGCGGATTGGATTCTGATTATCGTGGCGAAATCATAATTGGTGAGCAAGATTTAAAAAACTTCAAGCAAAAAGAACTTGATGATTATCGAAAGAAAAAGATTGGATTTGTTTTTCAATCATTCAATTTAATACCTCATTTAAGCGTGATTGATAATGTTACAATAGGCCTCACCCTTTCTGGCGTAAAGGAAGGTGTAAAACATGAAAAAGCTATCGCATTATTAAACAAATTGGGCTTAGGCGACCAAATCAAAAAGAAACCTACCCAACTTTCGGGAGGACAAAAGCAACGCGTTGCAATTGCAAGAGCTTTGATAAATGACCCCGATATCATTCTTGCAGACGAGCCTACTGGTGCTCTTGACAGCACAACCACACTGCAAATTCTTGACATTTTGAAAGATATCGCCGATAGTGGCAAGCTTGTGATAATGGTCACACATTCAGAAAAAGTTGCAAAAATCTCATCAAGAATAATTGAAATATCTGACGGAAAACTTGTCCGCGATGAAAAAAATAAAGATTATATCCCAAACCTTCAAAAAAATGATGAAATCTATGAAACTGATTTAAATAAAAATTCAGATATAAATTCTGTCATAAAATCTGAATTAAATAAAGAAGAAACAACTCAAAATAGTCAAGCCCCCAATTTTGATGAAGCTAAAATAAAAAACAAAAGAAAAAACAAAAAAAATAAAGAAGGTCACCTTTCAATCCTCTCAGCTTTAAAATTGTCAATCCACA
Organism: uncultured Eubacteriales bacterium; assembly: GCA_949077035.1. Lineage (GTDB taxonomy): Bacteria > Bacillota > Clostridia > Christensenellales > UBA1242 > Caccovivens. Next base: position 160,971 of record CARUPR010000002.1, on the reverse strand, counting down.
ACATGTGGGCAAGCAAGGTTAAAAACTTCTTGATGGCAATTGGCGTTTCAATTTCACTTATAAGTTTAATTTTAATGTTATCATTTGGGGCTGGTCTTACAGGATATATTTCTGACCAAGCACTTAGTTATTCTTCACCAAATGTTGCCACAATTACCAAAAGAGGTTCAACCTCTATAGTCGCACCAAAATCATTCACAGATGAAGAAATTGCTGATATCAGCCTTAATTTAAATGAATACCTTGAAAGTAAAAATAGCGATTTTAGAGTTGTCACCAAAAATGAAGATGAATATGATTATAACCTCTCCTATGGTTTCAGCATGATGACTGGTTTTGGCAATGGCAGCTCAGCACTTGCAAAAATCATCTATCAACCAGAGGAAACTGAAGATGAAGAAGAGGCAAAGCCAAAGGAATGTCCTATATTTTATTCCTACACCACCCCACCTTACTATAATGAAAAACATCTTTTAACAGAAAATAGCTCTATTTGTGGTGATGGTCAAATTATGCTTTCATCTGCTGCCGCAAAAGCAATGGGTATTGAAAAAATTGAAGACGTTGTAGGGAAAAAGGTCATTCTTTCAATAAATCTTCCAGAATTGAAGGCACCAATTGAAACAGAGGTTGAAATCTCAGGCATAGTTGATGTTTCAATGTTTTCAGGTATGCTTGTAATGTATGTAGATTATGACTATTTAAATTCTCGCTTTAAAGAAAACAACGATTCAAAAGGCCTTTCACCAACCACTCTTTATATAACAACCAACAATACAAAGGCAACAAAGCTTATAAATGACTATGTGTCTACTCAAAAAGAATTGTCTGGCTCTCTTGAAGAAAAACTTGTCAGAATGTTTGATGAAATGTTGGATACCTTTTCAATAGCTTTGACAATTATCGCAGGCATCTCACTTGCTGTTGCATTGATTATGATTTTAGTTGTACTTTATATCAGCGTTTCAGAACGTACAAAGGAAATTGGAGTTCTTAAAAGTATTGGCGCGAGGAAAAAAGATATAAAATTAATATTTTCAACCGAAAGTTTTCTTGTCGGACTTCTTGCAGGAATTACAGGAATAATTTTTACTTTGATAATTGGAGGAATCCTTACACTTGTATTTAATATATTAATTGGCTTTGCCCCTATAAAAATGATGTGGTATTTCTTTGTAGAAGCACTTGCAATAAGCATATTTATAAGTGTCCTTGCAGGTCTTTATCCTTCAGCCAAAGCAAGCAAACTTGACCCAATCGAGTCGCTGAGACATGAATGATAAAAATTTTATAAGATTTTAAACAACAACCTGATAAACACCAACCTGCTTAAAACATCATTATTAACAAAAAAATGAATGGAATTTTGTTTATAACAAAAAAACACAGGAAGGACTATAAATTTTGAAACACAAAAACCTCAAATCAAAAAATGATTTGAGGTTTTCTTTTATTTTGCTAGCGATTAACTTACTTTTGTTTTGTTTTTTCTAAATTTATTTCTTCAGCATTTTTATCTGAAACATCTTTATTATCTTGTTCTTTTGGGCACAACTCACCTTCAAAGAAGTTAACACCAAATGAAAACTTGGTAAATTTGCCAATTAAAAACTGAACTGAAAACAATAGTCCACCAACTAAATTACAAAGCATATCAAGATTTGTATCGGTCACAAGTGGAGCACCATAACCTGGCACAATTTCACCCTGAGCTGTCTGATTTAAAACCAAATCTGAAAACCATTCAACAAGCTCCCAAACAAGTTCAACTGAAAGTGTGCAGAAAAAACAGAATATGATTATTGTAATTGGTTTCAGCGTATGATACTTTTCAAGTCTTGATAAAATTACAATACCAAAGAATGAGAATGTATATCCTGCCAAAATATGCACTGGAATATCAAACCATGAAGTAGTTTTATAAAGACTAAAACAACTCCCCAAAAATCCTGCAACAAGAGCATAAACTAAAAAGTAAAATGTGACAAGGTTTTGAATACGTCTGCCAATTATAAGCTCGACAAGTATTGGCACCAAATAAACTACACTCATAGCTATACATGAAACCATACGATTATTTTTATCACCTGTTTTGACATAATATATAAGAAGGCCTATTGTTGCAAATAAAAGTGCAAACATAAGTGTCAAATTGACTATTCTAAAAATCTTATCTTTTTTTGTTAAGTCTTTAAATTTAGTCCAATTGCGATATTTTTTCATTAATCCTCCTTAAGATGTTTAAACACAACATTTAGTATTATGTCTAACATAATTGATACAAAATATTGATATTTTTATATTTTTATCACAAACTTTGCAATTCTTTTTTAAGTTTTTCAAGCTTTGATTTATTATTTTCAAGCTTGTCTTTTTCATTTTCAACCATTTGCTTTGGTGCTTTATTTGCAAAACCTGGATTTGAAAGCATCTTAGAAGAACGTTCTATTTCAAATTCTATCGCCTTTATTTCCTTGTTTAGTCTTTCTTTTTCCTTTTCATTATCAACAAGTTCACCCATAGGTATAAATACTTTTATGTCACCACAAAGGACTTTGACACATTTTTCGAGAGGTTCTTGCTTCACAAGCTCTGCACTGTTTCCAAAAGCAAGCTTAGCAATCTCTGCAAGGTTATCTTCAACAAGCCCCTGCTCCTCCACCATAACTTTCAATGATGTGCGTTTATTGTCAGGGACATTAAATTCCGCCCTTGCATTTCTTATCGCTTTTATCACCTCTATTATCTTTTCAAAATCATTCTTTCCAAGCTTTAAATTTAACTTTGTAGGATATGAAGTTTTCATCAAAGTTTCTTCATGATAAGGAAGTTCTTGATAGATATATTCTGTGACAAAAGGAATAAAAGGATGAAATAATTTTATTAATTTATCAAAGACATAATATAAAACATTTTGAGCAACCTGTTTTCTTTCTATATTGTCGCTATATAAATCTACCTTGGTAAGTTCTATATACCAATCGCAGAATTTTGAAACTGTAAAGCTTATAAGATTTGAAGTAGCAACACCTAAAGCATATCTATCTATATTTTTATTGACAGATTTAATAAGAATATCAAGCTCATTTAAAATCCATCTATCCTTTTCTTGCAGATTCAATTTTTTCAAATCTTTAAGTTGTAATCCTTCAAGATTTTGAATGACAAATTTGCTTGCATTGTAAAGTTTGTTGATAAATATCTTAGCTTCCTTTGCCTTCTCTTCGCCATATTTGACATCAGTCCCCATGCTCATACCATTAATCAAACTGAGTCTCAAAGCATCGGCGCCATACTTTTCTATCATATCAATAGGGTCAATTCCATTACCTAAATGTTTAGACATCTTCACACCCTTTATATCACGCACAAGACCATGAATTACAACATCGCTAAATGGAACTTCACCCATAAATTTTAACCCAGAGAACACCATTTTAGACACCCAGAATGTAATAATATCATAACCAGTAACAAGAGCTGATGTTGGATAATAATATTTTAAATCTTCTGTCTGATTTGGATAGCCAAGAGTTGAGAAAGGCCAAAGCGCAGATGAGAACCACGTATCAAGCACATCATTGTCTTGAGTCAAGTTTTTGCTATGACATTCAGGACATTCTACCGGGTCTGTTTCTGAGGCGAAAGAATGACCATGTTCACAGGTAAATACAGGAATTCTATGACCCAACCAAATCTGTCTTGAAATACACCAATCTTGAATATTTTCAAGCCAGTTTAAATAAGTTTTTTCATAGCGTTTTGGATGAAATTTAAGTTTGCCTGATTTTACCGCTTCAACTGCAGGTTTTGCAAGTTCTTGCATTTTTACAAACCATTGTGTTGATATTCTTGGCTCTGTAATACAACCACATCTTTCGCAAGTGCCTACTTGGTTTTTATATCTTTCTTTTTTAACCAAATAACCACCCTCTTCCAATGCTTGTTCAATCAGTTTTCTTGCTTCAATTCTATCCATTCCTGCAAACTTGCCTGTTATTTCGGTAAGTTTACCTTCGTCATCGATACAATTTACAACATCCAAATTGTGACGTAAACCAACTTCATAATCATTAGGGTCATGAGCTGGAGTAATTTTAACAGCACCAGTTCCGAAACCTATCTCGCAATAATCATCGCCAATCAATTTGATTTTTTTATTCATAAGTGGCAAAATAAGGTCTTTACCAATTTGACCTTTAAATCTCTCATCATTTGGGTTTACCGCAACTGCAGTATCACCAAAAATTGTTTCTGGACGAGTGGTTGCAACAACAACCTCACCACTTCCATCTGCAAATGGATATCGGATATACCAAAGATATGTGTTTTGGTCGATGTGCACATTTTCATTATCAGAAATTGTAGTTTTGCAGCTTGGGCAATAATTTACCACCCTTTTGCCTTTATAAATAAGCCCTTCATTATAATACTTGCAAAAAACATGACGAACTGCATGATTAAGATTGTCATCCATAGTAAATGCAAGCCTTGTCCAATCACAAGATACTCCCATCATTTTCAATTGGTCACAAATCACATGAGTATATTGCCTATACCAGTCCCAACCTCTTTTTAAAAATTCTTCTCTGCCTACACCTTCTTTTGTCAATCCCTGACCTTTAAGATGTTTTACAAGCACCTGCTCGGTTGCTATTGCAGCATGGTCAGTTCCTGGCACCCATAAAGTATTTAAGCCTTCCATTCTCTTCTTTCTGATAAGAACATCTTGAATGGTATTGTCAAGAGCATGACCAATATGAGCCTTACCGGTAACATTGCAAGGTGGCATCACAATACTGAAATGTTTTCTTCCATCAGGATTTGTTGTAAAGTAATTTTTTTCCAACCAATTTTGATAAATTTTATTTTCAAATTTTTCTGGTGAATAACTTTTTTCCATGTTTTTCTCCTATATATTCCATATAATTATATATTAATTTTCCTTTAAAATCAAGCGAATACTATAGAATGTTTATTAAAAAATTTTATTTCTTTCTATAAGATAAAATATTAATTTTTAAAATTAATCTTATTAAAAACAAGAAAATTCTCTCTTTGACCATCATAGTCAAGAAAGCAGTCACTTTGTTCGCACCTATCTTTCCTCGCTAAAAATGCATCCATTATGTTCGCGCCTATCTTTCGTCACTAAAAAAAGACATAATTTTTCATTATGTCTTTTATTTATCTTATCAGTTCTCCCAATTTATAAATTATTTCTTCTTTGAAACAACAAATTGAGCAATTGCTGTTGCAACAGTGATAACAGCCAAAACAATATTTACTATTATTCCCCAACCTAAGCCAGTTAAACCTTTCAACATAGGCATTAAAGCAACGGCATCAGCTTGTTCATCTGCAAGAGCGCCAATTATGCAAACAAAGAAAACTAAAACAAGCACAGCTACTACAAGATTTAAAATTCCAAGAATCTTTGCAAGTTTTTCATTCTTAATGATGTCAAAATTAATAAGAATGTTTAAAATGGCACTTACAATCAAAACTGAAGAAAGAATAATTATAAGTATGATAGAAGCTGCGATTAATTTATCATTAGATGATTCTATTAAGTCAAGATTTTTTATAAAATCAAAACCATTTGTAACTTGTTTTCCACCCATTTGAGCAGGCAAATTAACAACAGAATATGGTTGAGATATAAATACCAACCCTAACACACTTAAAAGCATTAAAACTCCGTTTGTAAGTAAATTTTTTAAGTTTCTCATTTTCCCCTCCTTTTGTTAAGATATGATTAATATAACACAAATATGTTGATTTGTCAACAATTTTTTTGTTGATTTAACAACATTTTTTTAAAAAAATTAAAAATTTAAAGAAAAAAAAGACAGGATAAACCCATCTTTTTTTTAAATAAAACTTTTATTTAGCTGCTTTTGATTTTTTGGGAAAAAGCAAATTCAAAAGTGCCAATATAAACATTGCTACTGGGACAATTATATTTAAAATAGCAGCCCAACCAACATTTGTAACTGACATTCCAATTAATCCATTAAGATCTGACGCAATGCTTGAAATTGCACCAACAGCACAAATTGCAAACACAATAGTAAGCACAGTTAAAACAATGTTTACTATCTGCATACCCTTATAAAATTTTGCATTTTTAATAACACCAAATTTTACAAGCAAGTTTACAATTGCTATCAGCATAATTAAAGCAACAAATACGCATACAAATACATTTGAAATTGCAATCAAATTAGCTTTGTCAGTATTGTTTTCATTGAATTCAATCATATCATAACCATTTGTTGAAGTAGTTGTAGTATGACCTAAAACAGTTGCTTTTGCAGTTATATATGCTTGTGACATAAAGATAAAAGCCAAAACACCCAACAAAAGTAATGCAATATTTGTAATAATAGCTCCAAACTTTTTCATGTTTCCCTCCTTTCTTAGTTATATGCAAAAGTTGCAAAATCTTACACATAATATAAAATCTTTACACTTAATGCCATAATAATATAGTTTTTACATAGAAAAACATATAAAGATAATATTAAGAAAATTAATCTTTCTTTAATTCATTTTTGTTTTTTGAAGTCTTTTCATTTTTTTGTTGTGACATAATATCAGTATCTTTTTTGATAACTTCACTTACACTTGAAAATAATCCTGCAACATTTTGAATTTCACTTGGAACGATTATTTTTGTAGAATTACCATCAGCAAGAGCCTTTAATGCTTCATAACCTTGCAAAGTAATGTAAGCAGCATTTGGAGATGCATTGTTTATCAAATTAATAGCTGTGCTTTCACCTTCTGCAATTGCGATAAGAGCAGCCTTTTTAGCTTCTGCTTCCATTATTTTTGATTGCTTATCAGCTTCTGCCTTTAAAATTTGAGCTTGTTTTTCACCTTCTGCAACCAAAATGCTTGATTTTTTCTCACCTTCTGCACGCAAAATTTGTTCACGACGTTCTCTTTCAGCCCTCATTTGTTTTTCCATGGCCTCTTGAATGTCTTTTGGTGGAAGGATATTTTTAAGTTCTACACGATTTATTTTAATACCCCATGGGTCTGTCGCTTCATCAAGAATAACTCTCATTTTTGTATTAACTGTATCTCTTGAAGTAAGAGTTTCATCAAGTTCAAGTTCTCCAACTATATTACGAAGAGTTGTAGCTGTAAGGTTTTCGATGGCCTTAATTGGAGCATCAACACCATAAGTAAATAGTTTTGCATCAGTAATTTGGAAATAAACTACTGTATCAATTTGCATAGTAACATTATCTTTTGTAATAACTGGTTGTGGCTTAAAGTCCGCAACAATTTCTTTCAAAGAAATAGCTTTGCTTGTTCTGTCAAAGAAAGGAATAATCATATGCACACCAGTTTCTAAAGTCTTTCTATATTTTCCCAATCTTTCAACAATAACAGCTGTTGCCTGTCTTACGATTCTTATAGACAAGCAAAGAGTAACTAATAGTAAAACACCTAAAATAATTAAAACAATTGCCCACGCACTCATTTTTGTTCCTCCTCAATCTTTTTTATATTTTTTTCTTCATCTGCTTTTTCAGAATCAATTTTTATTTTGCCTTCTAAATTTTCAGATTTTATTTTAGTAGAATTTTCATCTGAAATTTGTTTATTTTCTTCACTTTCATTCTTGATTGAATTATCATCCTGAGAAATCTTATCAGCATTTTCTTTTGCAGGCTTAACAATCATTTTATTGCCTTCGATTTTCACGATTTCAACAAGCTGACCTTTTTCAATAAGCTGCCCTTTTTCACTCACAGCCGTCCAAACAACATCATTGATTTTTACCGAACCATTTTTTTCAAAATCTGCATTTTCAAGAAGCCTATAAACCTTGCCAATCTGCATATCCATGTTGGTTTTTGAATTCATGTTTTTAAACAACCACTTTTGAGCATATTTTCTCAAGAAAATAATTAAAAGTGCAGAAACAACAACAAACACCACAACTTGAATTTCTATCATTATTCCGCCAATACCTGACAATATTAAAGGAATAATTGCGCCAACGGCAAACCAGACAGAAACTAAATCAAGCGTAGCAATTTCAATTATCACAGCAAGGACAAGCAATCCAAGCCATATCCAAAACATTGTTTCCAAAATTCCCCCTCCTTTTAAATATTTACACAATAAATTTTATCACTTTAATTTTTATATGTCAACGAAATTAATAAAATAAATAATAAGATATTTTATATAAAATTTTTGGAATAAAAAAAATAAAAATAATAAAAAATATGATGCCAAACATTATACAATATGAGAAAATTTAAAAAAGTTTGAAAAAATAGTTGATTTTTTAAAAAAAATTTGTTATAGTATTAGAGCAAACCTTGAATGGTGCATATATAAAGATATGCGGGAGTGGCTCAGTGGTAGAGCGTTGCCTTGCCAAGGCAAATGTCGCGGGTTCGAATCCCGTCTTCCGCTCCATAATGGTACCATCGCCAAGCGGTAAGGCAAAGGTCTGCAAAACCTTTATTCCCCGGTTCAAATCCGGGTGGTACCTCCAATATGACCAAAGCGACCACCTGTGACGGTCGTTTTTAATATTGAGGTATTTTTTAAAAGAAATAGTTCAATAAAGGATAAAGGTTTTAAAAATAAATTTGATAATAAAAAATATGCCGGTGTGGCGGAATGGCAGACGCACGGGACTTAAAATCCCGAGGTGGCAACACCGTGTGGGTTCGACTCCCACCACCGGCACCAAAAAATGCCTAGTTGAAAAAACATATAGGCATTTTTTAATTTACTTTCATTAATATATAACATTAAAAAACAACAAATAAAATAAATTTTATTTTAATAACATATTACAGAAATTTAATTAAAAAGGAATCAATATGAAAAATTATGAAATTTTATCAGATAATTGCAAGATTTTATGGTGCGAAAGTTTTAAAATAAAAAATCAAAAATATACACAAGTAAGTGGTTATATTTTTAACAGCAAAAATCAGTTGTTGATAGTAAGAAATAAGGATACTTGGACAATACCTGGCGGGCATCCAGAAACAAACGAAACATTTTTGGAAACCCTAAATCGAGAAATAATGGAAGAAGCTTGTATAACAATTAAAGAAGCAAAATATCTAGGAGCAGTTGAAGTTGTAGAAAATAATGATGTGTATTATCAACTTAGATATACTGCTAAAGTAAAAGACGAATTCCCCTTTGTTAAAGAATGGGAAATATCAGAAAGATTGTTTATAGATATTGAAGATTTGCCTAAATATATAAAATGGAGTAAAGGTAAAGTTTTTAGCGAACAATTAAATTCCGCTAAGCGCGTTTGGAATATTTAAAACAATAATCAAAGTTGCTAAATTCTAAAAAATTAAGTTTTTTGCACCAAACAAAAACAATCCGAAATGAATTGTTTTTTATTTAGGAACGCAAGATAGGCACGAACATTGTGAGTGCTTTCTTCTTTTTTGATAAAACATTTTAAAGTTTTATTAAAATTCTTTTAAATTTTCAATTTTATATATAAATTTTTAATTATTTATGATATAATATTTTAAAGGTAATTATATGGAAAAATATATTTTTCGTAAAGGCGAAATTGATGATGCAAAGCAAATGGCAATCCTCATAACCGATTTGCTTGGGACTTGTGATTTAAATAATAATCAAAATGACAACAGAGAAAGCATTTTAAAAAGAAATCTTTGTCATATACAAAATAATATTGAAAAGTATTTTGTTTGCAGTTTTAATGAAAAAGTTATTGGATTATGCGGAATCAGTGAAATAATGCATGAAAATGCTTATGGACTTGAAAATTTACCTAATTTTAGAGAGATTTTATATCTAGTTGTTGACAAAAACTTTCAAAGAAAAGGAATTGGAAACAAATTATTAAATATAACTTGCGAAAACATAAAAGAGCCTATTATCTATGAAGCTTGGGGTGATGGCGAATATGTCAATTCAAAGTTTTTATTAGAAAGAAGCGATTTTCATTTATTGAAAGACTTGGGAAATACATATTATAAGGATAAAGGTTATTGCGTTTCTTGTGTAAATAGAAATAAAAATTGTTTTTCTTGCCATGCTGAAATATGGATTAAATCGCAGCTTTAAATTGATAACTCACCTACCAAAAAAAGAGCAAACTCACCCTATGTAATAATTTATTGTATTAAAGATTTTATATACAATCATAAAAATCTATTAAACAGCCAAAACAAATTAAATATTTAAATAAAAATATTGACATTTTAAAAATTTTCATTTATTATTATAAAAAGGAGATACCAATGAGAATTAAAATTGCTAACAATTAAATTGCACAATTATAATTGAAACTTTTTGTCTTTCTTTTTTTGTTGTGCAAAACAAGAAAGTTGACAAATTAGTTCTTATTGAGGATATATTTTTTAATAGGTCATAAGACAACTTTCTTATGACCTATTTTTTTAAAAATTAATATATCACAACACCTTGAAGATATTTGATTAGGAGGTAAAAATGGCACAAATAATAATTAAAAATTTAACTTTTGCTTATGAAGGAAACAGCGAAAATGTCTTTGAAAATGTAAACTTATCCTTTGATACAGATTGGAAAATTGGACTTATTGGAAGAAATGGACGTGGCAAAACCACCCTGCTAAACTTACTTTTAAACAAATTTGAATTTCAAGGAAAAATAATAAGTTCTTCTAATTTTAATTACTTCCCTTTTGAGATTGAAAATAAAAACAAACCGGCAATTGAACTTATTTATGATATAAACCAAAATATAGAAATTTGGGAAGTAATGAAAAAATTTAAGGATTTACAATTAGAGGAAAGCTGTTTATATCAATCTTTTGATACACTTTCCAATGGTCAGCAAACAAAGTTGTTGCTTGCAATTTTGTTTTCTATAGAAAATAATTTTTTACTGATTGACGAACCAACAAATCACCTTGACTATAACAGTCGAGATTGTGTCAAAAAATTTTTAAATAAACAAAAAGGTTTCATTGTTGTTTCTCATGACAGAGATTTTATTGATGAATGTGTTGACCATATCATTTCTATAAACAAAAAGGATATAGAAATTCAAAAAGGTAATTTCACCACATGGTGGGCAAACAAACAAAATCAAGACAATTTAGAACTTTTAAAAAATCAGCAATCGCGAAAGGAAATATCAAGATTGCAAGAAAGTTCAAGAGAAAAAATGCTTTGGTCTGACAAGGTAGAAAAAACAAAAAATGTAAAGGTCGCTGGTTTAAAACCCGATAAAGGTGCAATTGGTCATAAAGCAGCTAAGATGGCAAAAAGAGGCAAAGTAATTGAAAATAGACAAAACAAGGCAATTGAAGACAAACAAAAATTACTGAAAAATATAGAAAAACAAGATGAATTATTTTTAAATTCACAAAATTTAAAGGAAGATACCATTGTTTCAATAAAAGACTTATCAATCTATTATGATAACAAAGAAATTGCAAATGGTATTAATTTTAATGTAGAATGTGGTGATAAGGTTGCAATTTGCGGCAAAAATGGATGCGGCAAATCAAGCTTATTAAAACTTATTTGCGGTCAAGCGATAAAATATAAAGGAATTTTAAATATATCAAAAAAAATCAAAATTTCGTATATTAGCCAAAGATATGATTGGTTGAAAGGAAATTTATTTGATTTTGCAAGGGAAAACAATATTGACCAAACAAAATTTTTGACAATGCTTTATAAACTTGGTTTCAAAAGAGAACAATTTGATATTGAAATTGATAATTTCAGTGCAGGTCAAAAGAAAAAAGTTTTAATTGCAAAAAGCTTATGTGAAGAAGCAAATCTTTATGTTTGGGATGAGCCCTTAAATTATATTGATGTGATAACCAGAATCCAGATAGAGCAGCTTCTTAAAAATTCTCAAATAACACTTATTTTTGTAGAGCACGATTCAGCTTTCGTCAAAAATCTTTCAAACAAAATTATAAATTTATAACCATCTTTTTTAATAAGCTTAAACTCTTAAGCAATACTCACAATCTTGACAAAGACAAGAAAATATGGTATCATAATTTTTATGAAACGCTATTTTACAATGTCGATGACTGCTTTTGCTTTTTCTATTCTCAATGTGATGACATATTTTTTACTTGGTTTAATAACCGGAAATACTGCTTTTTCTGGGATTTTTTCTATAACCTATCCCCTTCAATTTGCAGTTTATGTTTTGTTGAGTTTCTTTTCATCAGCATCTAATATAAGAGCGAATAAAGAAAATAATAAAGATTGTGTAAATACCGGCATGATTTTGGGTATTATATTCGGATTATTAATATTTAGTTTAGTTGGAATTTTTGTAGAAGACTATATTACTTTTATGAATATGGATGCTAAAATTTATAAAATCTTCACATTAATGGCTATTGGCCAACTGTTTTTTAGTTATGTAAATAATATTATAACAGAAAAATTGTATTTTGAGAATAAAGATAAACCTGGCAATTTATGTAGTATTGGATTTATTATCTTAAATTTATTATCGGTGACAATAACCGCACTTATAACAAAAAATCAACTTATAATCTTGATAGTCAATCTCTCTGCTTTATTTATATATGTTTGTGTTTGGTTTGGTTTTAACATAAATAAATTTAAGTTTGCCTTTAATATCATAAAAAATTTCAAATATGAATCTTTAAATATTCTTGGCGACTTGCTAATGCTTGTAATATACCTTGTTGGCTTTAAAATTGCATTTAGCTTTGGTGAGGAATATTATATTGCAATAACTTTTATAAACTTAACCACCGACCCTCTTTGGGATGCAGTTGTTGTCATAAACAGAATTGCAAAAATAGATATATCTCAGTCGGTATATAATTATAAAAAATCGCTAAAAAATTCGGCAATAATCACCGCTTTTTATATAATTATTGGATTAATATTATTTTTCTCTCTATTCAGCTTATATCATGTAGTTTTGAAAATTGGTATAATTTATTTGTCCATTCAAATCGCTGATTTAATCATAAATAGTGTAAAAGCAAACATTTCAACATTTTTACAACTTGAATACTCTGCGACTAAATCAACGATAATTCATTTTTCGACAAAGCTGATAAGAATAATATTGTCTATAGCAATATTTTCTCCATTTAATACAGATATTGCCCAAATCGTTGGCGGTGCCTTTGGAATAACCTTATTCTTGCTGCTGCGATTTAAAAATTTCAAACTCAACAAAGAAGGAAGTTTGGAAAGAAAGGTCAAATTAAAAACAGATATTTCAGACAACCAAGAAAAACCAATAAGTTAAGCTTCAAATTTGTATAAATTCAAATTTTCATTATCGCAAATGAAAACTCTCATGCTCAATCTTTCTTATTTCTAAAAAAAGCACCCTCTTTGCCTATGTCTTGCATCACTAAAAAAGCACTCATTTCAATCATTCCTATCTTGCGTCACTAAAAAACATACTTGTTGTTTACACCTATCTTGAGTTAATAAAAATAAAGAGAATTTCATTTTTGAAATTCTCTTTTTAATTTAATTAAAATGATTTATATTTTAATTATTTAATAAAATTTACTGCAATCTTTCCATCAGAAGTGATATTAAGATTATTTGTTCCGCCATTTCTTACCAATGGAATAACAAATTCATTGCCATAACCTTCAATAGAAATGTTTTTATTATCTCTTACCTCATTTTTTGTATTAAAAACATTAAGGACAAACGCAAGTTCTTGACTTAAATCAACATTTATACTGCCTGAATTGGTCTTTAAATTTACATAATTATTTTTGATATTTTTTTCTTTATATTTTAAATTTATATTTCCAGACCCAGTCTTAACTTCTAGGCGTGGTGAAGCTTCTATATCAGTTTCCTTTTCTTTTCCTTTAGTAGTTATTGCAACATTTCCACCAGTTGTTTCAATAAAAGCTACCCCAGCTAATTTATTGATTTTTGCGTCACAATCCTTTCCTCTCAAATATACTTGAGAATTTTCATCAACACTTCCCAATTTTATAACAGAATCATTAGCATTTGGGAAAACAACATTGCCGTTTTTTACATTATTTATAGTAATAGTTGCCTTTCCCATATCGCTTATCATTGAATTTGAAGTTATTGTCCCTTCCAAATTATTGACTGTGATATAACCTGATTTTACATCAAGTTCTGCCTGATTTTTTGCATTTAAATTATTGATATTCAAATCAGAATTGTTTATATTGAATTTTGCATCATCTAAAGTCAAACCATTGAAATTTATTTTTGATTTTAAAGCATTCAACTTTAAATTGTTTATTTCAAAGTTTGCCCTTGCATCAATATAACCTTTATTTGTTTTAATCATTAAATCAGAGATTTTTGATGTTTTTTCAAATATAAATATATCACCATCGGTATTTTTTACATCCAAAGATTTTATAGAAGTGTCATTGAAAGCTTCTGGACTTTGATTTAAAACTTCATTGTTTCCAACAAAGACATTTCCCTTTGTGCTGTTTATATTTATCTTTGTATTATTGAAAGAATCTTTTTGATAAATTGTTGTTAAAAGAGAGATAGTTATATCCTTCTTAAAAAACAAAAATCCTTCAGGTTCGGTAACTTTTATTTTAAGATTTTTGAAAGTGTTATCGGTAAAATTGATATCATATTTAAAATCTGTATCTTGGTCTTCACGAGCAAAACCAGAACATTTATTTTCAATAACAATCTTACCACTATCAATCTTAGAGCCTGCTCTTTTGATAATGACATTAGAAAAACCACACTCTATATCAACATTTTCTATATTTGAAAAATTTATACCAATATCTTGCCCTGCGCTTTTTATTGAGGAAATTTGTTTAGCATCCCCATAATATACAAAATATTTGAATCCTAAAATACTTTTGAATGGAGTAAAAAGCATTATTGTAACAATTATAAAAAATGCAGCAATTATCGCAATAAACAGAATAAGCAAATAATTTGCAAAACCTTTTTTAACATTTCCCTTTTTTGCCATTTATTCCTCCCTTTTAAATATTGTATCATACATTTTGTAAAAATACAATATATTTTAAGACAAAATCAAATTATTTAATCAAGAATTGCCTTAATCCTTCTTATACCACTTGAAGATGACTCTTCTTTGATTATTTTAAAATGATGAAGGTCGCTTGTGTTTTCGGCATGAGGACCACCGCAAATTTCTTTGCTTATATCACCAATGGTATAAACCTTGACTTCTTGACCATATTTGCTTGCAAAAATACCTTCTGCACCGCTGTTTTTAGCCTCTTCCAAACTCATAATTTCACATACAACAGGAATAGATTTTTTTATTGCATCATTTACAAAATTTTCTATTTCATCAATCTCTTCTTTTGTCATTTTATGGTCAAGATTGAAATCAAAACGTAGACGTTCTGGAGTAATATTAGAGCCCCTTTGTTTCACATCAAAACCAAACTTCTTTTGAAGACCTGCTAAAAGCAGATGTGTTGCTGTATGAAGATATGCACTTTGTTTTGAAGTGTCGGCAAGCCCACCCTTAAATTGACCTGCAGCAGCCTGACGAGATTTCTCTTGATGCTCTTTAAACTTCTCATCAAATTCAATTTGGTCAACGCTGTATCCTCTCTCTAATGCCAACTCTTTTGTCAGCTCAAAAGGAAAACCAAAGGTGTCATAAAGTCTGAAAGCCGATTTTCCGCTTATCTTATTTTCAACTATCTCACCTGTTTTTGCAGCAAAAAGTTTATGTTTTTCAATTCCGGCAATCACCTTTTCAAATTCTTTATGTCCCTCTTCAAGAGCTTTTGAAAATTTTTCTACCTCTTTTGAAATTTCTTCCTTGATAAAATCTCTCTTTGAAGCAATGTCATCATAATATTTTCCATACTTATTGACATAGATATCAGCAATGTCTGCAAAGAAAGCACAATCAAGATTTATATTTCTTGCACAATTAATCGCCCTACGAATGAATCTTCTTAATATATAACCTTGACCCACATTTGAAGGTGTAACCCCTCTTGCATCACCTAAGATAAACACAGATGAACGCAAATGGTCGGTGATAATTCTATAATACTTGGTTGACTTTTCGTCTTCTTTATAGCCTTTTCCAGCATGAGCTGAAATAAAATCTATAACATCTTTTAAACAACCTGTATCATAGACACTTTTTGCATTGTTTAATATTGCGATAGTTCTTTCAAGTCCCATTCCTGTATCGATATTTGGTCTAGCAAGTTTTTCAGCTTTTTCGCCATTATTTTTGACATTATATTGCATGAAAACATCATTCCAAATTTCAACATATTTGCCACAACTGCATGATGGTGAGCAGGTCTGACTGCATTTTGGTTTGCCAGTGTCAAGAAACATCTCGCTATCAGGACCGCATGGGCCAACACCGCCACCAAGAGCCCACCAGTTGTCATCTTTACCACAGAAGAATACCTCTTTAATTCCACAATCTTTCCAAGTTTTGCAGGCACTATCATCGCGAGGTGCTGTTTCATCACCTGCAAAAACAGTGGTTGCAAGATTATCTTTGTTTAGACCTAAATATTTAGGACTTGTCAAAAATTCAAAAGAAAGTTTTATCATTTCTTCTTTTGGGCAATCACCCAAAAACCAATTTCCAAGCATTTCAAAACAAGTCAAATGCCAGTCATCACCAACACTGTCTATATCATTTGTCCTTATACATCTTTGGACATCACAAATCCTATTGCCTGCTGGATGAGGCTCACCCAAAAGATAAGGCACTAAAGGATGCATTCCTGCTGTAGTGAAAAGAACAGTTGGGTCATTTTCTGGAATGATTGAATAGCCATCAATCTTTTTAAACCCATGTTCTGTAAAAAATTTAAACCATAATTCTTTTAAATAGTCATCTGTCAACATAATTTTCTCCATGGAATGTATTTTATCATATCAAAGTTAAAAAATCAATCAAAAGTAAATCAAAAAATATAAAAAATATTTTATAAACTACAATTCATCTATAAACAAAACAATCAATAAAAGGTTTCTTTAAGATAAAGTCCACAAGCTGGCATTGTTTGACCAGAATGGCAGCGCAGCCCCTGCGATAATGCAGTTTCAATATCCTCTTTGCTTATCTTGTCCAAAGCATAATCAACAAGAGTGCCAACGATTATCCTCACCATATTATACAAAAAACCACTTCCAGTGACTGAAATAAGGATAAAATCATCAACTTTTTCAAGATTTATCTCATAAATTGTTCTCACAAAATTTTCTACCGAGGTGTTTGCAGAGCAATAGCCATGAAAATCATGGGTGCCTACAAGCATTTGTGCAGCCTCACGCATTTTATCAATATCAAGTTCTTTTTTTATCCAAGCTGCCCTATTTGCTAAAAAAACATCTTTATCTTTGCTGTTGTAAATTTTGTAAAGATATTGTTTTTTCTTGATTGAAAATCGTGCGTGAAAATCATCATCTACAATAACTGCTTTTTTTATTGAAATGTCAGAAGGAAGTGCATTATTTAAAACTTCTGCCATTTTAGATATTGGGACAGGTGCTTTCAAGTCAAAGTGTGCAGTTTGATTTAAGCCATGCACCCCTGCATCAGTCCTACCACTTCCAAAAATTTCCACCCTTTCACCAATGCTTCTTAAAATTGCATCCTCAATCTCGCCCTGCACCGTTTTCTGGTTTGGCTGTTTTTGCCAGCCGCAATAACCTGTTCCATCATATTCAATTGTAAGTAATATTCTTTTCATAGAAGATATTTTATAAAATTATCTTATCCATGTCAAATTTTTTAGGGAGGAAAATAAATTCTATAAAAAAGTATTTTTAAATTTAATCATCACCCAAATATAATTGACTTATATATATAAAATATATATACTTTTATAGTTAGGAGTTTATTATATGAAAACAATCATTACCGATGCCTGCTCAGCAGTTGGCAGCATTGCTTATAAATTATCACAGGTTATACCAATCTATCCAATCACACCTTCAAGCCCTATGGCAGAACATGCTTCCTCTTTAAGCAGCAAGGGTCAAAAGAATATTTTGGGGCAAGATGTAAAAATAATTGAAATGCAATCTGAAGGCGGAGTTGCCGGACTTTTACATGGTGCTCTTTCATCACATTCATTATCAAGCACATTCACATCAAGCCAAGGTCTGCTTCTTATGATTCCAAATATGTTTAAATTGGCGGGAGAATGTTTGCCTGCTGTTATTCATGTTGCTTCAAGAGCTGTTGCTTCACACGCACTTTCAATATTCTGTGACCATTCTGACATCATGGCTGTAAGAAGCACTGGCTTTATCATGCTTGGCTCTTTTTCAGTCCAAGAATCAGTTTATATGGCACTTGCATCACATATGCTTGCTTTAAAGTGTTCTTTGCCAGTTCTTCATCATTTTGATGGTTTTAGAACAAGTCATGAATATCAAAAGATTAAGGTGTTTGAAGATGACGAAATCAAAAATTTGGTGAAAGATTTGCCAGAACAATTTATATCTTCATATCAAGATAAACAATTTGGGACAGCACAAAACCCTGATGTATTTTTCCAAAATCGTGAAAGAAACAGCGGCAATTATAATAGCATTGAGAAAAACCTTGAAGAAGTTTTTGAGCAAATCAATAAAATTACAAACTCAAACTTCAAAGCTTTTGAATATGTTGGTGCAAAGGATGCTGAAGACATAATCGTTTCAATGGGCTCTTCTTGTCAATCTATTGAAGAATATATAGAAAAAAATAATGATAAAAAGATAGGTTTAATCAAAGTCAGACTTTATAGACCATTCCTTTCACATCTCTTTATTGATGCACTTCCAAAAAGTGTAAAAAATATTACTATTCTTGACAGAACTAAGGAAAATGGCTCTAAACCACCTCTCTATCTTGATGTTGCTGCCGCTTTAAGAAGTTTTAATATATCAGCAAACATTTTATCAGGCAGATATGGTTTAGGCGGAAAGGATTTTACCCCTGCTTGTATCAAAGCGGTCTTTGATAATATGTCAAAAAATCAAAAGGATGATTTCACAATTGGTATTGATGATGATATGTTTAATTCTTCATTGCCTTTATCAGAAGACCCTTATCAAGATGATAGTTTTGCTATCAAGATATTTGGTCTTGGCTCTGACGGCTCTGTTTCGGCAAGCAAATCTACCATCAAAATTTTAGGTGAAAATTATGATAAATATGTGCAGGGATATTTTGAATATGACTCTAAAAAATCGGGAAGTTTGACCATATCTCACCTTAGACTTTCTGATGCTCCAATTAAAAGCGAATATCTAGTCAAAGATGCAAATTTAATTTCAATCAACAATTTCTCTTTCGTCACAAGATATGATTGTCTTGACGGCCTTAAAGATAATGGTGTTGTTTTATTAAATACAATCTTCAATAAAGATGAAATAGGCAAAGTTTTACCAAAAAATTATGTCGAAAAACTACAAAAAACAAATTCAAAACTTTTTGTAATTGATGGACAAAAACTTGCTCGCGAAAATAATTTAGGAAGCAAGATTAATATAATAATGCAAACTGCCCTATTTAAATGCTCAAACCTGTTAAGCGATGAAGAAATTATTAAAAACATTTCAAAAGCAATCGAAAACACTTTTGCAATCAAAGGAAAAGAAGTTGTAGAAAAAAACATAAATGCAATGAAAGCTGCACTTGAGTATGCTGATGAAGTTAATGTTGCAAGTTTGACAGGCAAAGTTTATAATGCAAACAGCGCACAGTATGACAATAAATTTTATAATGATATCATGCTTCCAATCAAAAACTTACAGGGAAACACAATCAAAGTATCAAAATTTGAGGCTGATGGCTCAACACCTCTTGCAACCAGTCAATATGAAAAGAGAGGCATTGCATCAAGGCTTCCAAACTGGATAAAAGAAAATTGTATTCAATGTGGTCAATGCGTAATCGCCTGCCCTCACTCTGCACTGAAAGCAATGCTTATTGACAACAAAATGGAAAAAGAAGATTTTGTCAAGGCTATTGGTCTTAATGATAAATTGTATAAAATCTTACTTTCACCAGACGATTGCACAGGCTGCGGTGTGTGTGCAAAAACCTGCCCTGCCATCAACAAGGCTCTTGAAATGGTTGGCACAGAGGAAGTTTATGAAGACAAAGCAAAAGAATACAAAGAAGAAAATGTGCTTAAACGTGAAAAACAAACATTATTCTCTTCTGCAATGACAAAAGGTCTTCAATTTAATGATAGTTTATTTGAATTTTCTGGTGCTTGTGCTGGCTGCGGTGAAACACCTTATATCAAAATATTGACCATGCTTAATGGAAGCAATATGATGATTGCAAATGCTACAGGTTGCTCATCAATTTATGGCGGAACTTTTGGTGCCTGCCCTTATGGAAAAGATGAAAATGGTGGTGTTTTCTGGGCAAATAGTTTGTTTGAAGATAATGCAGAATTTGGTCTTGGAATAAAACTTGGCAGCCAATTTAACAATATAAACAAAGACAAAAAAATTTGGATTATTGGTGGCGATGGATGGGCTGACGATATCGGCTTTGGTGGACTTGACCATGTTCTTGCAAGTGGCGAAAATGTAAATATTTTAGTGCTTGACAATCAAAGTTATTCAAATACAGGCGGTCAAGCAAGCAAGGCAACTCCAACTGGAGCAAGTGTCAAATTTGCTGACAGCGGGAAAAAGGTCGCAAAGAAAAATTTAGGTCAAATCGCACTAGCGTATAAAGATGTATTTGTAGGTCAAATCGCTCTTGGCGGAAATATGAATCATGCAATAAAAACATTAAGTGATGCACAAAATTATCAAGGTGTAAGTATCGTAATTGCATATGCCCCTTGCATTAATCAAGGTTTTGAACTTTCAAACATGATGCTAGAAACCAAAAAAGCTGTTGATTGTGGATTCTGGCCATTATTTAAATATGACCCTGCATCAGATAAATTAGAGCTTTCAAGCAATATGAACAGCGACAATTATTTTGATTTTCTTAAAGGCGAAAGAAGATTTCAAATTACCATGGAAAAAGGTATGCAAGAACTTTTGGAAAAACAAAAAAATCAGGCGATTTATGAATATTCAAAACTTGAAAACAAATCAAAATCTGAGTGATTCTAATTTAAAACAAATCAAAATCTGAATGATTTTGAATTTGAAAAACAATTAAAAAAGAAAGCACTCGCCTTCTTGCCTAGCTTGCCTTCATAAAAAAAAGACACAATTTTAGTGTCTTTTTTTTAGTATATTTTATTTTTTAAATTTTCAGAAAAATTGGTTTTTTTATTAAAAGAGAATTTTAAATATTGAATTTTAAATAATAAATTTTAAGTAATGAATTTTAAATATTGAATTTTAAATTAAGCGGTTTTATATTTACATATTAAATTTAGATAAAAATTCATTCAAAGCCCTTTCATAATCTCTGGCATTTTCATTATAAGAGCCGACATGACCTGCACCAGAGCCAATAAACAATCCTCTTCGCGTTTGAGGAATTTGAGAAGAGAGATTATATACCATTTCAGTTGGCACAATTTTATCACTATCACCATGGATAAACATCATCGGGATTTTTGATGACTTTAATGAAGAAATGGCATCCACCTTTTTCAAATCTAATTCCTGTGTTTTAAGTGTGTAATTATAAAAAATTTTATAACACAATTTTGATAAAATTTTATGCTGCAAAAACATATATCTAAGTTCTCTATCAGCATTGTCATAACCACTGTCTTCTACAGCGATTACCACATTACTAGGCAGGTTTTTGCCACAGGTTATACAAACAGTGCTTGCACCCATAGAAACACCAAATAAAAGAATTTTATAAGCTGGTTTTAATTCAAGCATTTTATTTATCCAAAGCAACAAATCCTGACTTTCCTGCCTTCCCATTGTTATATCACGTCCTTGACTTTCACCATGACATCTTTGGTCTATTGCCAAGATATCATATCCTCTTTTAATAAAATAATTGGCAAATTTTGCAGTATGAGTATGATTTCCGCCATATCCATGGACTAAGATTGCAAGTTTAGGATGATTATTGTCCTTATAATATCCACAAAGTTTCAAATCATCCTCACTTGTTATTTCAATCTTTTCAAAATCATCAAATATGTGATATTCTTCATCACAATCAAAATATTTGACTATTTTTTTTACCATTCTTCCCTTTCTAGTCAAAATTAAACGATAAAAAACATTGCCTACAACCAAATATACAGCTAAAATTACAAGCATTAAAATCAACAATGCTAAACAAACAAATAAAAATATCTTCATAAAAACCTTCTATACTACAACAGCTTTTACACTCTCTCCACTTTGGGCATCTTGATATGAAAGCCAATATCCAAAACCTTGTGGTTTAGATTCATCAAGAGGAAACCATACAGGATAACCAGAAAGTTCTCTAGGTGAATTTTTTTGATAAACCCCTGGCACACCATAACAAATGTAAAGAAGTTTATCATCTTCATATATAAGCCCTAAAACATAATAATTTCCATTATCATCAATGTTTACCTTCACCCATTTTGAATTTGGAACAAGCTTTTCAAGATAGTCTTCGCTTGGATTGTTTGCAAACAAATTATCAAGTTGCGGTTTAAGCTCAAAATAAAAGTTATCAATCTCACCCTCCTCTTCATCAGATAGAGAGGCAACAAGCTCATCATGAGCATTTGAAGTTGCATCCAGTTGTTTGGTTTGTGCATTTTCTAAATAAAATTTTTTATAGACACAATTTTCGCAATCTCCACATTCCTCTTTTGCCATACATTTATCGATTTCTTCTTCTATTTCCTCTTTAAGTTCTTCCTCAAAATCAACACCAAATCTATCAAGAGTGTTTTCAACTTCTTCCATATTATTAGAAGATTTTATCTGGTCAATGACCTGACTAAAAATCTTATCTTTATCAGAATAACCTTCACCCTTTCCATAAAGAATAGGGCTTGGCTCACCATTGACAAAATTTATCACAGCACATGAAAAATCATCGCTTATGTTTTCAGACTGACAAGCAAAAGTATAAAGCATTTGCGAGCTTCTAATTAGCCCCGCTTTCACAACATTTCCGCCATAATATAATCCTAAACTTATAATGCCTTTTGGCTCAACTCCAAAGTTATAAAGCCTCAACCTTCCCTTTGCCATTTTGCCATCACATTCCAAAGTCAGCACCGCTCTTTGTGATGGATTGTTTACTCCACTAAGCACAATATTTTTCTTTATAAACATAAAAATCACCTCTTAATATATTATACTAAGAGATGATTTTTGATGAATTTATTATTATGTCAAGAAAGAGTTTATTTTGTCTAATTAAATCGAAATTTTATTATAGTATAAACGCAAGAATAATAACAAAATTGTCATTTGATTTAAAGAAAATTTTAAAAATTTTTAATTCATTTTTTTGTTTATTTTTCTGACAATTTCTTTTACATTAAAGCCAGCTTTAGAATATACATCTTTTCCTTCACCGCTTGTCTGATAATCTTCGACACCGACAAAAAGACCATTTTCGCCTATATATTTATACCATCTTTCATCATTTGAAGCCTCAATCGCAACTCTAAGAGAGGCACTTTTTTGAAGGACTTTATTTTTATATAAAGTAGATTGTTTTTCAAATAATTCAAAGCTTGGCATTGATACAACACTTACGTCACATTTCTTTTCAAGCTCTTTTGCAACCATAAGCGCGAGAGAAACTTCACTTCCACTTGCATAAATTACAACATCTGCATCTTTTCTTGCAGGTTTTAAGATATAACCACCAAACTCAGCTTCCTTATATTTTCCATCAACAACATCGATTTTTTGTTTTGAAAGAATAAAGGCAAATGGTCCTCCATCCCTTAAAAAGTATTTATATCCTGCAAGCATTTCATTGCCATCACAAGGTCTGAAAGTTGTAAGACCAATTATAGACCTAAGCTGACCAAGTTCTTCTATAGGCTGATGAGTTGGGCCATCTTTTCCTACAAAAATACTATCATGTGTAAAAATGAAAAGAGAATTGCACCTCATAAGTGCAGCCATACGAATTGATGGCAACATATAACTTGAAAAACTTAAGAAGGTTGCACAAAATGGGATAAAATCTTCATACAAACTGATTCCATTTATGATTGCACCCATTGCGTGTTCTCGCACGCCAAAGTGAATATTTCTTCCCCTTCTATTCCCAATGTTATAGTTTCCAACATTCTCAATAAAGGTAGAACTTTGCTGTGTTACATCTGCTGTTCCGCCAACAACCTGATATAACTTTTCGCAGATTTCATTTAAAATTATTTTATTTATTTCTCTGCCTGACAAGCCTTCCCATTTATATGCGTTTCTTGACAATTTATCTATATCAAGCTTCTTTTTATCAAAAAAGTTTGTAAATTGACGATATAAATCTGGATTTGAATTGGCATAAACAGCCAAATCTTGATTCCATTTTTCGTGATTTAGTTTGCCAATTCGAGAACTTGCCATGCACCAATCTCTGACATCATTTGGCACATAAAAATTTTCATACACACCCATCTTTTTATTAAAAACTTTCAGCTCTTCTTGAGAAAGTGCTATTCCATGAATGGCAGAGGTGCCCTCTTTAGCAGTCCCTATTCCACTTGTTGTTTTGAATATTATAATGCAAGGTTTATTGGACGCTTTTGCTCTTGCGATAGCTTTTGAACAAGCTTTGAAATTGTTGCCATTATAACAATGAACCACCCTCCAGCCCATTGCTTTAAATTTCTTTGCCACATTTTCACGATTAACTAGTGATATACTTCCATCCATAGTCACATCATTTGCATCATAAAACAAAATAAGTTTATTCAAATTAAGATTTCCTGCAAGCGAACACGCTTCCTGCGCAACCCCTTCCATAAGACATCCGTCACCAGCAAGACAATAGGTATAATGATTGATTATTGGAAAACCAACACTATTAAACCTTTCAGCCATAATAGTCTGAGCAATAGCCATACCAACAGCATTAGCAACGCCCTGACCTGATAAACCTGTTGAAACTTCAACACCATCAGTAGTTTTGGTTTCTGGATGACCTGGTGTTTTTGAGCCTAAAACCCTCAAGTTTTTTAAATCTTGCAAGGACACATCAAAACCAAATAAAGATAATAATGTATAATAAACAGGACAGGCATGACCGGCAGAAAGCACAAATCTATCTCTATTAAGATAATCGGTATCAGAAATATCAAAATTATAATGGTCTTTAAATAATGCAAGCATCATTGCACTGACCCCTAAAGATGCACCAGTATGACCACTTCCTGAATTGGAAATGGCTTGTGCTGTCAAGGACTTAACATAATTTAAAGTTTTATCAGCTATTTTCATATAATTCTCCTAATCTTGTAATTATTTTCTTCACCGATTGAGCAACCATGCATTTATCTTGATAAATGATTTGATTTGCATATTTGATGATAAAATTGTTTCTATTTTCAAAATCAATTTGATTTGTAACCTTATTGGTTTTTTCTTCAGGCAGACTTAAATAAATAATGAAAGATTTATCAAACAAAGCATAATTTTCTTTAAAAAGGTCAAAATCAATTGAAATTACTGTATTGTAAAAATCTGCACAACGTTTTAGCACTCCTCGTTCTCTTTGTTTAAAATAATCAATTCCGCATTTTTCAAGCACTTGTTTAGGATTAATTAAATCGTAAACAATCATTTGATGGCAATTAATGACAAACATTTCTAGCTTGTCCGCTAAAAGTGTAGCAACATTATTGCTAAATTTATCATTAAGTGAAATTATTAATATATTAATCTTGTCGCAATTCTCATTCATAGTTATATATTATCATAAAATTTAATAATGTTCAATAAATTATTGATTTTTTATTTTAAATGGTGAAATATTTGTCTTATAAAAAGAACAATGCCATATAATCAGCAGCAAAATAATAAAAATAGCAAATATTAAAGCAAGAAAATTGTCACTTTTAGCTGCTTTTGCAAATACTATTTGACCGTTTTCTATGCTGAAAGCAAAATGCCCAATATTTCCGGTAGCAAATATTTCAATATTATTGTTTTTCAGTCTTTCTAAAACATCAAAATTTGGCAATATAGACGAATTTCCACTTGAAGATATTATCGCTTTGCTTGGCATAACACAATTTAAAAAACTTTGCGTTGTTGAGGTATATGAACCATGATGTGCAACCTTCAAAACATCTGCCTTTAATTTATTGCCATATTTTTGTATAAGTTTTTCTTCACCTTCAATTTCAATATCGCCTGTAAATAAAAACTTTTTAGATTGATATGTAATCATAATCACTGCACTATCATTGTTTGAATTATAAAAGAGTTCATCAGAAGGCGATAAAAATTCAATTTCACAGCCACCTTCATTTAATATAATACCGCTATCTGAAAAATTCAACTTGCAATTGTTTTGATAGGCACTTTTAATAATATTATTATATAAAATACTTGAAGAAATATCATAATCAAACTCATTTAAAATATTATCCAATTCATACATTGAATAAAGCTTTGGTCTGAAAATATTTTTTACATCAAAGTTTTTTATGATTTTATCTGCACTTCCTATATGGTCAGAATCTTCATGTGTCAAAACCAAATAATCAATTCCACTATTCTTTTCATAATGATTATATTGACGAAGATAGGAGGAAAGTCGTGAATAATATCTTTCTTCTCCTGTGTCAATAAGCATAGTTTTATTATTTGGAAACTTAATAAAAATGGCATCACCATTTTCAACATCAATTACATGAATTTGAAATGAATTATTTTTAAAAGCTTTTGTATAATTTTCTTTCTCAAAAAATGTTATTCCATCAAAAGCGATAAATAAAACTATGTAAATTGCTATAAAAAATATTGTAAAGGCAAGTTTTATATAAAATTCTCCCTTTGCAAATATTGAATCAGCAATTTTTTCTTTAAAACTCTTTTGTGTTTTCATCATAATTTTATCTTATAAATATAATATCTTTGTTTGAAGATTTAAACTTATTACCACGTCTTTTTCTAAAAATTTCCATAATTTGCGGCATAACATCGATTGCAGCTTTATAACCTTCTTCAATCATCTCTTCCATGCCAGCAGTCTTAGTAGACTTAAATCTTTTTGTTTCAGGCGCAATCACCAAATCGGAATTTACATACCCTCTAACTGCATTACTTTTCATAAGAATACGAATAGAACAGGTGATAACATCTAAAAATTTAGTGCTGTCAGTGCCATAAGTCCTTGATTTATTTACATCAACTGAAATCACATAATCACAACCAAAATATCTCGGTATATCGGCTGGAATAGTGTTTTGCAAACCACCATCACACAAAATCATATCATCATAAACAACCGGCTGAAAGACACCTGGCACCGCACAACTGCCCATAACAGCCTTAGCTAAATTTCCTTTTGCAAAACAAACTTCTTTTGTGGATTTGATATCAACAGCAACTGCTGCAAATGGTGTTGGCAAATCTTCTATATTGATATCTCCCAACTCACTTGTGACAATTTCGCCAACGCCATCAATCTTTGATGGAGTAAATGGAATTATATTTTTTCTTATATCTTTTTCTTTTAAATCTTTGATTATATTATACATCTGCTTATATGAATAACCTGCAGAATAAAAAGCACCTGCTATACTGCCAGCACTTGTCCCCGCCACAAAATCAAACTTAAGGCCAAACTCTTCAAAAGCCTTTATTGCACCTAAATGACAAAAGCCTCTTGCACCACCTCCACCAAAGGCGATGCCTATTTTCACTTTACGTCCAAACATATTAATTGCACCTCAATTTAATATCACCTTTTTAGTATAACCCAAAAGCTGCTAAAAACAAAATAATTTAAAAATAAAAATTCAATAAAATGCTTGATTTTTGTAAAAAGCTTTGTTATACTATAAAAGATTAAAAAATATGGCCTCATGGTCAAGCGGTTAAGACGCCGCCCTCTCACGGCGGAATCAGGAGTTCGATTCTCCTTGAGGCTACCATAATAACAGTATTTTAGCCTGTTATTTTTTTTAGGAACGCAAGATAGGCACAAACAAAGTGAGTGCTTTCTTTTTATATTCAAACTGATTGAAAAAATATACTTGCTTTTCCCATACTTGAATAATTTTTTATCTTGGTTTAAATTTTATTTTTTCTACATTCAAAATACTTAATTGTCAAAATGTTGAATAATTTTATTTTAACATTAATTTACAATTTTCGACATTATTTTTGTATGAAAATTAAAAGATTTTGTAAAAATACAAAAATTTGCTTTACTTGTAAATTTATTTGTTATAATATATATTCGTAGCTGATGAAAATCAGATACATACAGACGGTTTTTCTCCTAAGTTAAATCACCGTCTGGAAGACCTTAATATTTTTAAGGTCTTTTTTTTAATATAAAACCTAGATTGAATTAATCTAGGTTTTTTAAAGAATCAATTTGACAAACAAAATTTAAAGATATCGCAAAGTCTAAATCAGAGAATATAAAATCCACCTTACAATCACCGGTTATGTTATAAATACAATAATTTCCATAATTAAAGCTGATATTAATTAAATTATTATCAAATCTACAAACAGGTTTTAATGTTTCAACTTTATTTCCTTTCAAATCAAAAACTTTGATTTCAAACAGTGCATTTTCTTCATAAACAATCAAGGTATTAGAATTTTCATCAAAATCGCAATATTCAAGAGTATCTATTTTAAATTTGTATCCTTCTGCATAAACTTCAACAATAAAATTTTTGCTTATCTCCTCTTTTGAATTTGCAATTTTTATTGTAATACTTACCTTTCCTGCTTTCTTTCCAATAATTTCATTTTCATTGATATCAATAATGTCAGTTTTATCATATTCAAAATAAACTTGAGCATTTTTATCATTGGTTTGATAAAAATTTGTCAATCTTTCGCCCACAGAAATTTTTAAATCTTTTACTATGCAAGATAAAGATGGTTGATAATCGGGCGCATCATTCTTTTTACCTAGCATAAATACAAGCAATAAGGTCACAGAAATTGCCAGTATAACCAAACTTACTAGAATAGAAATTATTCTTTTGTTCATATATTTAATTATAGCAATTTTTGATAAAAAAGTAAATTATTTTTATTTATAAATTAATTTATATTTTGTTTTTTTAAATTTGTTAAAGTTGAAGCTTTTAAATATATCAAATGAAAAATTGCACCAAAAAAGTTTGCATAAAAACATTGTAAAAAGAGTTAATGCAACTATTTAACAAATAGAAAATGAGAAATTTATTTAATTTTATATCCCATTTTAATAAAGAAATCTTTGTATATCTCGTGTCTATTCAAGTCATTTACAAAGGTGATTTTATGTTTAAACTTTGTGTTTTTATAAGAGGTGTCATCAAGAATTTTTGGACAACTTACCTCTGTGGTATTAAACCAATCTTTATTTAATAGATAGGCTATCGCACTTAAATCCCACAAAGTTTTATTTTCGCCAATTATATCTTCAGTAGTTTTTCTATAAGCTAATTTGCAATTTCTAAAAGCTTCGCATAGATATTGCCCTATTTCGCCTTGAGGTGCCAAATAATGCTCTAATTCATATATAGTAGTCGAAAGATGAGAAGCGACATTTCTGCAAGGAATAACCACTAATTTAGCCTTAGAATTAAAAACAATTCTTACCGCTTTCACATCCTGCCTAAAATTGAATTCATTGTTTTTGCTGGATAAAAAGCTATTTCCGCCAAGCCAAATAATATCGACTTTGTCTGCAATCTCTGGTGCATGATAAAGTGCTAAAGCAACATTTGTGATAGCTCCAATAGCAACTATAGTTATATGATTATTTGCCTTTGCAAGCTCTATGATTTTAGTTGTCGCAGGATTAAGCTCCTTGCTTTCAAAGAAATAGGATATTGCACCTTTATAAAGGATTTCTTTATATTTGCTAACATTTAATAAATCTAAAATTTTTCCTGCAGTATTGAAAGATAAATCAGTCCCTTCTGCAAGAGTTTCAACTGGTGCATAACCACTTTTCTTAAATGGTGCAATTGTTATGGCCTGCAAATTTATATTGTCAAGTGACTTGATAAGATAAGCCAATGCAAACTGGTCATCAACTTCATTAGATATATCTGTGTCTAAAATTACATTTCTTTTTTGCATAATTTATTAATCTCCTTATATAAATTTTCCCAACTTGTTGCAAATGGCAGATTTTCAACCTCTTTGCGATTGAATTTTGTAAACATAAGCATACAATAAACACCATTTGCCGTCATTTTTTTACATTGACCTGCTCGGTCATCTATCATGATATCAATATTGTTTTCTCTGCATTCCTTTGTTTTGTCAGGAGAATCCGATAAAATAAGTTTTGTAAAGTTTATCTTATTCTTTTTAAGCCAATCAAGGGTTGTTTGCTCTGGTGTTTTATAATGTGGATATGCTCTATGTGATATTAAAATAAGATTATGACCATCTTTTAAAAGTTTGTCCATATATTTCTTGCAATTTCTTCTAGGTTTTAGATTTTTTGCTATACGCTCCATATTATTGTTGTAAAACTCGTCAATTTCTTCTTGTGACCAGTCAAACATTCCCAAATTGATATGTCTTGCGTTTTTATTAATAATGCCAGAGTTTCTTTTGTTTTTATCTTCCAATAAAAACTCCTTAAAAATGCCACTATCAAATGCTGTAATAACATTATCAATGTCTAATCCTATGTTCATGTCCTTCTCCTATGTTTATTATAGCATAACCACCCTACTTTTTAATGAAAATTTTAAAACATTTTTCAAAAATAAAAAAAAATGTAATAATAAAATAAGAAATCGCCCATTTTATCTCCATAAAAAACTCTTCTTTGCTTATCTTGTGTTTCTAAAAAAAAACACTCTTTTCATTTCTGTCTATCTTGCCTCCCTAACCTCATTTCTTTACAGCATATCTTAATTTCATTCATGTTTATTTTGCATTCAAAAAAAGACACTTTCGCAAATGGATAGTGTCTTTTTTTAATTTATTAAGAAGATTTATTAATTTAATTTTCTTAATGTCTTATTATTCAAAAATGATATTTTTCAAACAAAAGTAAAATTTTGTTATTCTGCAATAGCGTCTTCTTCATCCTTAATTACAACTGGTAAAACTGACCTATAATTTTTAAGACCAGTTCCCGCAGGAATAAGCTTACCAATTATGACATTTTCCTTAAGACCAAGAAGATTGTCAACCTTTCCTTTTACAGAAGCATCTGTAAGAGTCCTTGAAGTTTCTTGGAAAGATGCAGCTGAAAGGAAGCTTTCTGTTGAAAGTGAAGCCTTGGTAATACCAAGCAATACTCTCTTAACAGTGGCAGGAACGCCGCCTTCTTGTAAAATACGTTCATTTTCTTCATCACATTTGAAAACATCAACAATTTCACCAGGAAGAAGTGATGTATCACCAGAAGATTCTACCTTAACTTTCTTAAGCATTTGTCTGATAATAAGTTCTACGTGTTTATCATTTACCTTAACACCTTGACCTCTATATGTGTCAATAACTTGAGATAAAAGATATTCTTGAAGACCTTTTACACCTCTCATTCTGAGAAGGTCTGCAGGATTGATTGCACCGGCTGTAATCTGAGTGCCTGGTTCAACAGTGTCACCATTTTTTACAAGCAACACAACTGGTTTTTTAGCTTCATATTCAATTTCACCTTCACGTGAAGTAACTGTGAAATAATAATATTTTGCATCTTGTTTGATTGTGATTTTTCCGGCAACTTCAGAAATAAGAGCTTCACCCTTTGGTTTTCTTGCTTCAAAGATTTCTTCAACACGAGGAAGACCTTGTGTAATATCAAGAGCGGAAGCAACACCACCAGAGTGGAAAGTTCTCATGGTAAGCTGAGTTCCAGGTTCACCAATAGATTGTGCAGCAACAATGCCGACAGCTTCACCAATGTTTACCATACTCTTATTACTTAAATCTCTGCCATAACATTTTGCACAAACGCCATGTTTGCAACGGCAGGTAAAGAGTGACCTGATTTGAACTTTGGTGATGCCAGCTTTGGTAATCTTGCTAGCTTGTTCTGTTGTTATCATAGTATTTGCAGGAACGATAAGTTCTTGTGTTTTTGGGTCTATGATATCTTCAACACTTACTCTGCCATAAATTCTTTCAGCTAAGGTTTCTTGAACGGCACCATCAACAACGAGGTCGCTCACCCAAACACCTTTAACCTTTTCATCTAAATCAGCAAAGCAGTCTTCAGTAGTCACAACAACATCTTGAGAGATATCAACAAGACGACGTGTCAAATAACCTGAATCGGCTGTTTTAAGAGCGGTATCTGAAAGAGATTTTCTAATACCACGAGCAGTAATAAAGTATTCGATTGGAGTAAGACCCTTAACAAATGATGATTTAATAGGTCCAACCATTTCGCCTGAAGCAGTTGTTTTCAAACCAATCATACCACAAAGAGAGTTAATCTGGTTTGTATCACCACGGGCACCTGAAACATACATGATTTTAAATGGATTATCGTCTGCCATACTTGCAACAACAGCCTCAACCACTTTAGATTTTGTATCAGCCCAATATTCATTATTGATTTTTATTTTTTCTTCGTTTGTAATCAAACCTCTTCTGAAGAGTTTTTCATTTTCTCTGATTTTATCTTCAGTTTCTGAGATAATATCATATTTTTCTTTTGGCTCTGAAATATCAAAAGCATTAACAGTAAGAGCACCTAATGTAGCATACTTATAACCTGTTGCTTTTATTCTATCAACAAGTTTAGCACACTCGCTTGTGCCATGAATATCATAAGCTTTAGCCAAAATATTGCCCAAATCTTTCTTCACGATTGCACGATTAAGTTCAAGCTCACAATAGTTTTCAGGATTAGTTCTATCTACATAACCCAAGTCTTGAGGTATTTGGTCATTAAACAAAATTCTTCCAACTGTTGTTTCAATAAGTTTTGAATATTTTTTGCCATCAACTTCCTTTTCAAGTCTAACTTTAATTTTAGCTTGAAGATGAAGTTTTTGTGTTTGATAAGCGATAATTGCTTCATCTTTTGAAGCGAATATTCCGCCCTCACCTAAAACGCCATCCTTTTGAATTGTCATATATGCACAACCCAAAATAATATCTTGAGATGGAGTAACAATTGGGTCACCATCAGAAGGTTTTAAGATGTTGTTTGAAGCAAGCATAAGAGTTCTTGCCTCAGTTCTTGCATCTAGAGAAAGTGGAACGTGAATTGACATCTGGTCACCATCGAAGTCGGCGTTGAAGGCAGCACACACTGATGGGTGAAGCTTAATCGCCCTTCCTTCAACAAGGACAGGTTCAAATGCCTGAACAGAAAGTCTGTGAAGTGTTGGAGCACGGTTTAAGAATACTGGATGGTCTTTAATAACCTCTGCAAGTATATCCCAAACAACCGCCTTTTCTTTTTCAATCATTCTCTTGGCAGACTTTATATTATGAGATTTATTAAGGTCTACAAGTCTGTTCATAATGAAAGGCTTAAAAAGTTCTAGCGCCATTTCTTTTGGCACACCGCATTGATACATCTTAAGTTCTGGTCCAACAACGATAACTGAACGACCTGAATAGTCAACACGTTTACCCAAAAGGTTAAGTCTAAAGCGACCTTGCTTTCCACCAAGCATTGCTGTAAGTGATTTAAGGTCACGTTGTTTTGAGCTTTGAACAGCCTTTCCTCTCTTACCATTATCGATAAGATTGTCGACTGCTTCTTGAAGCATTCTCTTTTCATTTCTTACAATTACATCAGGAGCACCAAGTTCCATAAGCTTTTTAAGACGATTGTTTCTGTTTATAACACGTCTATAAAGGTCGTTTAAGTCACTTGTTGCATATCTACCACCATCGATAGGAACCATAGGTCTAAGGTCAGGTGGAAGAACAGGGATAACATCAAGAACCATCCAAGTAGGATTGTTGCCACTTTTAATAAAAGATTCAACAACATCAAGTTTCTTGATAGCCTTTATCCTTCTTTGACCTTTCATGTTTACAAGAGCCTCTTTAAGAACTTTAGCCTCTTTTTCAAGGTCTACTTCTGAAAGCAATCTCTTAATTGCAGATGCACCCATTCCCACTTCAAAAGCATCATAACCATACTTTTCACAAGCTTCATGATATTCTTTATCAGTGATAACTTGTTTATAGGCAAGTTCTGTGCGTTTTGGGTCAAGGACAACATAACATACATAATAAACAACCTGTTCAAGCACCTTTGGAGTCATTTCCAAAAGAGTGCCAATCTTTGATGGAACATTTCTGAAATACCAGATATGAGTACATGGGGCAGCAAGCTCTATGTGTCCCATTCTCTCACGTCTTACTTTAGCTCTGGTAACTTCAACACCACACTTGTCACATACAACGCCTTTGTATCGAACTCTTTTGTATCTTCCGCATTGACATTCCCAGTCCTTTCTAGGTCCAAAAATCTTTTCGCAAAAAAGACCATCTCTTTCAGGCTTTTGAGTTCTGTAATTGATAGTTTCAGGTTTGGTGACCTCACCATGAGACCATTCTCTAATCTTCTCTGGTGAGGCAATTCCTATTTTAATAGAATCAAAATTATTTAATTCAAACATATCAAATCCCCTTTTTATTAATCATCAAAGTCACCGAAATCATCAAACAAATCAAGATTATCGAGTTCGTTTTTAGTAGTTTCTTCATAGACTTCCTTGACTTCTTCTGACTGTTCATCTGAAATGCTACTTATATGTTCATCAAAGTCAAATATACTTTCTGCAAGGTCTTTTTCTGTATCTTGAGCCATTGCATTATTTGGTTGGTCCTGTTCATCTTGACTAAGTTCTGAAAGTAAAATTTCCTTTTCACCCTCAGCCAAAATCTTGACATCAAGTCCTAATGCCTGCAATTCTTTTACAAGAACTTTAAATGATTCAGGAATACCAGGTTCTGCTATAGGAAGACCTTTAATAATAGATTCATAAGTTCTAAGACGTCCATTTAGGTCATCCGATTTTACAGTAAGCATTTCTTGTAAGATATGGCTTGCACCATAAGCTTCAAGAGCCCAAACTTCCATTTCACCAAATCTCTGACCACCAAACAATGATTTTCCTCCAAGAGGTTGTTGAGTAATAAGAGCATATGGTCCAATTGAACGAGCATGTATTTTTGAGTCTACCATGTGTTCAAGTTTAAGCATATATTTTACACCAACAGTAGAAAGGTTATCAAAAGGTTCACCAGTTCTACCATCATATAATTGAATTTTTCCATCTTCACGGAAATTATTTTCAACCAAAAGTTCTTTTATATCTTGCATTGTTGCACCATCAAAGGCAGGAGTTGCAACCTTCCAACCAAGAGTTTTTGCAACAAGACCAAGATGCACTTCCATAACCTGACCGATATTCATACGAGATGGAATACCAAGAGGGCTTAGCACAATGTCAATTGGTTGACCATTTGCCATATATGGCATATCAGCTTCTGGTAATACGATAGAAACAACACCCTTGTTTCCGTGACGACCAGACATTTTATCACCAACAGAAATTTTACGCTTTTGAGCAACAGTAACACGAACCATCATGTTTACGCCAGGCTCAAGGTCATCTTTGTTTTTCTTAGAGAATACTTGAACATCGACAACAACACCACCCTTACCATGTTGAACTCTAAGAGAGGTATCTCTGACATCTCTGGCTTTGTCACCAAAGATGGCACGAAGAAGTCTTTCTTCAGGAGTAAGGTCAGTTTCACCCTTAGGTGTAACCTTACCAACCAAGATATCATTTGGATGCACTTCTGCACCAATTCTTATAATACCATTTTCATCAAGGTCTTTCAGAGCATCTTCACCAAGGTTTGGAATATCACGAGTGATTGCTTCGTCACCAAGTTTGGTAGTTCTGCACTTAATTTCATGGTCATAAAGTGTAATTGATGTATAAACATCTTCTTTTACAAGTCTTTCATTGATTAAAATCGCGTCTTCAAAGTTTTGACCTTCCCAGTTCATATAACCGATAAGAACATTCTTACCAACGGCAAGTTCTCCTCTATCAGTAGAATAACCGTCTGTCAAAACATCGCCTTCACTTACCATTTCACCTTTTACAACGCAAGGTCTTTGATTGAAGCAAACATCATCGTTTGCTTTTGCAAATTTGGTAAGAGAATAGATATCTTCATCACCCTTTTCGGTAAGAACTCTAATTTCATCAGCTGAAACATAGGTCACCTTACCTGCACGTTTTGCAAGAATTACGCAACCGCTATCATGGGCAGCAACTGCTTCCATACCAGTTCCTACAATAGGTGCTTCAGGTTTAATTACAGGCACAGCCTGACGTTGCATGTTTGCACCCATAAGTGCACGGTTAGCTTCATCACTGCCTACAAAAGGAATCAAACTTGTAGCAACAGAAACAAGTTGTTTTGGTGAAACATCCATATAATCAACTTTGCTTGCTGGCACATCGATATTAGTTGAACCATGACGGCAAATAATATGTGAATTTATGAAATGTCCTTCAGCATCCAAAGGCTCGATAGCCTGAGCGATATAACTTTCATTTTCAACATCAGCCATTTTATAAACAACATCATTTGTAACAACCCCTCTTTCCTTGTCAACAACCCTATAAGGAGTTTCCAAGAAGCCATAGTCATTTACCCTAACATAACTTGCAAGAGTGTTTAAAAGACCGATTGATTGTCCTTCAGGAGTTTCAATAGGACAAATTCTTCCATAATGTGTATAGTGAATATCACGAATTTCAGGGTCAGCTCTCTCCTTTTTAATACCTCCAGGTCCAATAGCAGATACACGACGTTTTTGAGTGATACCTGAAAGTGGATTCTTTTGGTCCATAATTTGTGACAATTGTGATTGAGAGAAGAAATCACGAAGTGCCTTATTTACAGCTTTAGGATTCATAATTTGAGAAGGTGTAACTTCAACAAATTCTCTTCCTTGCAAAACTTCCTTTACATTTACAGAAAGCTTTGTCACACCAGTTCTGAATGCGTTGCAAGTAAGTTCTCCAACAGTAGCAACACGTTTGTTTGAAAGGTGCTCAATCTTATCAATACCAGCAAAACCTTCCAAAACATCAAGATATGCAGAAACTGTGGCAAGAATATCATCCATAGTAAGTGTTGTGATGATAAGCTCTTTCACATTTTCCTTAATTGTCTTCAAAGCTTCTTCTTTAGATGCTGCTTCACTTAAAATTTGTTTAAGCACTGGATAATATACATCTTCAAAAATTCCAAGTTCTTCTTGATTGCAATCAAGCACTTTAGAAAGAGTAACACGATTGTTTCCTCTAATAAGATGACGTTTGCCATTAAATTGAATCCAAACTTCATTAATACCAGCATTTTGAACAAGGTCAGCAGATTGAGCGGTAAATTCTTCACCAGCTTTAACAAGAATTTCGCCTTCTGAAACGATATTATCAGCATTGATAAGACCTGGTAAACGTTCTCTTAAAGCAAGTTTTTTGTTTACTTTATATCTACCAACTTTTGAAAGGTTGTAATAAGCATCGGTAAAGAAAGAAGCATTTAAGAAACTTCTAGTGCTTTCAACTGAAGGAACGTCTGTTGGTCTTGTTTTTCTTGAGAATTCAAGCAAACATTCATCTTGAGTTGTTTGAGTTTCTTTATCAATTACATACTTGATATAGCGGTTGTCGCCAAAAAGTTTGATAATTTCTTCATTTGAGAAACCAAAACATTTCAAAAATACACCAAGACTGATTACATTTTTACGCTCTAAAACAATCTTAAGGTTTTCATTTGCACCCTGTTTAATTTCAATCCAAGTTCCGTGGACAGGAATCATCTGTGCTTTTAAAGTTGCATTATTTTCTTTTTCTCTTGTAAGATAAACACTTGGAGCACGGACAATTTGGTTGATAACAACCCTTTCAATACCATTGAAGATGAAAGAACCCTGTTCGGTCATCATTGGCACATCGCCCATAAAAACTTCTTGCTCAACAGCTTGTCCAGTTTCTTCAACAACAAAACGTGCCTTAACTTTTAAAGGTGATGAATAAGTTGCACCCCTTCTTTTACATTCTTTGATGTCATAATTTGGTTCTTGAAAAGGTAAAATTTCGGTTATATACAATTTTGCCTTGCCAGAATAATCGGTGACAGGGAAAAATTCATCAAGAGTTTTCTTGATGCCCTTCATTAAAAAGTCTTTATACGATTTTTTTTGAATTTCAAGAAGTGGTGGAACTTTGATAAGCTCTTCACATTGACCAAAGGTCATTCTTTCTACTTTGCCTTGTTTAACTTTTCTTACATTGACAGACATTTATCTCTCCTTACTAAGTGACTTATATACACAAAAAAAGCCTTTATGGCACGAAAAAGTCCATAATAGCCCATAACCTATTCAATTATTTACTCATTTTTTGCTTCACTGTCACGAATATGTATTATTATATCAAACTTTTTTAATATATGTCAATAATTTTTTTACAATTTTTTAAAGATTATACATTTTTTTTGAAATTAAATTATTTAAAATGCAATATTTTGTCGAATTTATATTTTCACAATAAGTTTTTGATAAATTTTATATCTTAAATATTTTATAATAAAAATAAAACACCTTTCTTTATCTGCCTCTTTCTTTATTTCCAAAAAACTCACTCTTTATCTTGGTTTTTGTATTGCTGAATAAAACTTTTGCTTCTTATTAAAAACAAAAAAAAGCACTAGGAAATTCCTAGCACTCTTTTTTTACAACTTTCTCACCCATGTGAATGTGTCTTCAATGCACAAAGTAGTAAATTTATCAAAATTTGTATTCCAAACTTCATACAAAGTAATCCTTGAATCGAAATCATTTTCAGAAATAAATACATTATCTTTTATTCTTAAATAACCAATTTCGGCATTATTACCATTCTTTCTTACTTCATGACGATAACTTTCTCCGTCACTACCCTTAAACAATATGTTTTGAATAAGATTGCCAGTGATAGTCATTGAATAAATATTGTTATCATCTTTTGTATAAATATAAGTCTCGGTTGTGTTATCATTTTTTAAAATATTAACACCATTAGCACCTGTTGTAAATTTATTCCTTAATGTATTGTAATAAAGATAAGTCCCAATATCGATTCCTGTTGGATAGGTGGCATCTGCAGCACCTACAACTTTATCTAATCTAGCTTTAATTTGATAGATATTTCCAAAAACATTTTTAAGTCTATCAACAGAATTATTAGACACATTATCCACAGCTAAAATACTTGAAATATAATATTGAGAAGATGCACCATAATTGTTAAGTTGCAGTCCCATCTTTGCACCTTTTGCCCTTGTATAGAACTTTACATAAGGTCTATTTATTTTATAAGTTGGATATTCATCTTCCGTATTTGGATTTTGATAAGGATTATCAGTTCCTTCTGTGTTTGAGCCCCAATAATAAACATTGTTATAGTTTATGTTATCATCATTGACAGGACTACCTACAATTTTATGATTAAATGAATACAAATCCTTATTTCCTTCAATATAAGGTATTTCATTAAATTCTTTGTTTGAGCCCAAAGCTCTGACATCATAAACTTGTGCTTTTATTTGTGATGTTGTATAGCAATATGAAAGTGCAGGTGTCTTAGAAGAGACCCCAATAAGACCACCGACATTTGCAACAGAACTTATACCCATGGTATAGGTATCAATTTCGATGTTGGATGTGCAATAACTATTTCTAATCTCTATTGCAGAATATTTGCTATCTTTGACATAGCCCACAATACCGCCAACTCTTGGATTTTCTTGCATACCTAATATTGACAGAGTTTGTGACTTAACAGCAACACCATCAATTCTTAAAGCAGTATTAACTGTTCCTACAGCACCACCTAGATTTAGAGAAGCTGTAATATCTGCATTTAAAACACTATCTTCAAGCACAGAAATTCTACCTGCCGCAGCATCAACATAGCCAACTAATCCGCCTACGTTTTCGACAGTTGCCTGATTTTCACCACTTGTCACCCTAAATCTTTGTTCATTTAAAACATTATAGATTTTTCCACCGCCAAATTTGCCAGCAATACCACCGACTGCAAAAGCTGCCTTTGGAGAGCCTACAAAAGAGGATTCTATTTTACCATTATCTGAAACATAAGCATATCCCAAATTGCCTGCCTGTTCACCTACAATATATCCCGCATAGAAGTTTGCCTTTAATTTAAGACCTTCAATTACATTTGCAAAGACATATTCTACATTTGCGCCATTACCAATACCACCAAACGCAAGACCTGTCTTGCTGCCTGTGATAGTTGTTATATTCTCAGCATGAGCATTATGAACTATTCCTTTTCCAACAAAACCAATCAAGCCACCGGCATAAGAATGGCCGGTATCATTTGAAGAATTTTCAATATAAGTCATATCAGAGAAAGGTGTATAAACAGACCAGATATCGGCGTCGCTGTATAGGTCTTTTGCTTCAAAAGCTGTGGTCGCCTTTCCAATAACACCACCAACAAAGTTTAATCCAGAAACAGAGGTAAGATTATTTTTTGAAGCATCAATTGTGATATCATAAATATATCCATATTTTAATGCCCCTGCCAAAGTTCCTACATTATTGGTATTATTAAAAACCACCTCTTTTGGTGAAATTGTAAGGTTTTTCACAGCGCCAATTCTTCCTGCAGAAAAACCAATTTGTGAAAACATACCACCATTTGTGCGGTTTTTCATATAAACAAGAGAGATATTTGCAACCTCCATTCCATTTCCTTCAAAGTTTCCTGCATAAATAACTGTATAGAGGTTTGAATGACCTGCAAAATCATTATAATTGACATCGCTTATCATACGATAATTTGTTGTATTAATATGATTTAAAGATGTCTGATTTAAAATTTCATTTTCCATAGTCTGAGCATTATAAATAAGTCTTGGATTATGGATTGAACCTCTCTCTGGAGCGTTCATATCATCGGTATAGAAATATGTGATATTTTCGGTCTCTTCATCTACTTCCGAGCGGTCAAAGTTTCGCACAGAAAGCACCCTAACATTTGGAGCAACCAATGTCAAACGATTTCGACCAAATGTCATAAGCTCTTCTCTATAAACGGTATTACTTTGATTGTTTCCTTCATCACCAGGAAGAATAATCTTTTCTGTTGTTGGAATATAATCTATAAATTCATTAGAAGTATATCCTCGTGAGAAGAACCAAACTGACCTTGTGCTCATATTCTCATCATAAGAATAATGCTTAAAGTAAGTTTCCGCATCGGCAAATTGACCTTGAGTCAATCTCTTAACACCATCAAAGGAAACATCGTATAAAGACACATTGATGTTTATATTGTTTTCTCCATCAACATAATGCCCTTCCTTTCTCAATCTTTCTCTTTCTGCCTCTATTTCAGCACTATTTGAGCTATTTGAGCTTGCAGGAGCCATTAAATTGTATAGATAATAGCAATTTTCAAACTGACCTTCATTTCCTTCA
The DNA here is from genome assembly GCA_949077035.1 of uncultured Eubacteriales bacterium. GTDB lineage: Bacteria > Bacillota > Clostridia > Christensenellales > UBA1242 > Caccovivens. Next base: position 119,388 of record CARUPR010000002.1, on the reverse strand, counting down.
AAAGAATTTTCTTTTACAAAGCCTGCAGAAGCTGTTGTATTGCTTCTTAAAATTGAAAGTGAGAATGAATTTCTTATCGAGCCACCATTTCTATAAGCAAAACCTGCCATATCAGAGGAAGTCTTTGAAAGGTCGATATCAGAATAACAATCTTTGATAAGACCTGCATTGTTATAAATAAATCCTGCACCAGCAAGAGTTGAAGAAATTTGACTTTGATTGTCCTTGCTGAATAGATTTGTGTTTGTCTGTTTGCCAGATACATAACTTGTAATTATCTTTGCATCGGCAGAATTTAAAATCGCAAGCCCTGCAATATGCTGGTCATATTGAGAATTGTTTATCAAATTTCCATTTTCAAAATAACATCCTGCAATCTTACCATTGTTTTGTGCAACAACACCTGCCAAATTGAATGGAACTTTTGCATTTATGCTTACACCGCAATTGGTGATAAATCCATTGTTATAGCCGGCAAGTCCGCCTACATAACTATTATTATTTATTGCATTATCTGCTTTAATTGCCAAATAGTATTTTTCATCTGATAAAACATCTGAATAAACTCTGCAGTTTGTAATCGTTCCCATATTCTGTGCAACGATACTGCCAAAAACAAAGTTGTCTGCTGTGGTAATAAACTTAACAGTCTTCAAACCATACCAAGCATAAACAGAATCATTTGCGTCTGTGTTAAGGTCAGACCCATCATTAAGTGTTGTATAATTGACAATAAGATTTTTGATTATAGAGCCATTGTTTAATGATTGGAAAAGTCCTATTTCAGTTGCATTTCCCATATCATAAATTCCAGCAAAATTTATCGCGTGACCATTTCCGTCAAATGAAGCAAAGTCACCTTTTAAAGGTGTAAATGCTTTTACGCCACCCTCTTCATCAGCAACAGATGGAAGAGTGATATCATTAAGCAATATATAATAACCACCAGCTTGCATATTTGTAAGGTCTGAATAGGTATAGATAGGAACTGGGCTTTCTTCACTGCTTGAAGAATAAACACTGAAGATGAAAGTTGTTTGCAAATCTCTTGCACTATCACTATCATTGCCATCTTTGACTACATAAACACCATTTGAAGAATCATATCTTACCTTATATTCAAAGAAATAGAATTTTTCAACAGGATAATGAGTCCTCTTTGGAATCAAGCTTAATCCATCAGAATTAAAATAATAATTGCTATGTTTCAAAACTTCATTATTTGAGTCCACACCCAAAATATATCTTTTTCTATCTTCGTTTGAAGAGTCAGCCATTTTATAATCAGGTTGGTCATCAGAAATAAGATTTGTTATTGTCTTCCACTCACCTTTTCTTTCAAGAGTTGAAATAAATTCTTCAATTTTATTTCTTACTCCACTTATCGATGAATTGTATTCAATATAATCATAGATATCAAGTCCAAGAGTAATTTTTGAGCCGACTTGAACATTGATTATTCCGTCACCCATGCCTTTTACAATGTCAGAGTTTTTATCTGACTCATTGTTGTAATTAAAGACATATTCAAAAACGATAACCTTAGTTTGACTTTCAGCAGTTCTGACACCATCGCCATCACCTTGACTTGCCCTTGTTGTAAGGATAATCTGATTGTTGCCATCGGTATAATCAATTGTGCCCTCAGAAATGGTCAAATAATAATTTCCATTTTCATAAGTAATCTTTCCTATTGAATTGTTTGATGTAATAGAAATACTATCCTGTCTAAAGCCATAAGAATTGATATTAAGTTTGTATTTTAATCCGCGAGCAACTTCATAAGTATGATATATACCATTCTGATTTATCGAAATTGGCTCTTTTCCATCAATTTCAACGGCAGCATAATTTTGCAATTTTACAGTCAATTCCTTACTTGACTTATAAGAAACTGCACCATCTTTCCAAGTTGAAACATTTATGATTGTCTTGCTTAAATCATCAACACCGCTTGAACTTAAATTATATTTAATATAGATGACACCATCATAATTTTTATATTTTAAATTATTTCCTGTCCTTGAATAGGCATCTAAAATTTCTTGCAAGGTAATTTTATAACCATTGCCTACAGTTGAGCCGATAATAATGCTCTCATCAAAGAGATTTCCATCTATTCCTTCAACTCTTGCAACTAAACTGAAAGTAGCAATCGCACGATTATTTGTCAAATTTGATTCATCATTTTCAATAATCAAATAGTCAAAATCGCTATCAGATGGTCTTATTGTCAAGATAAGCAAGCCAGCTTCTCCTGGATAAGCCAAATCAGATGATGTTGACAACCCTGATTGGTTATCTTTAAGAGATGTATAGTTGTCAATTACAACTGACTGCACGCCAGTCTTTTCAAAATTAATTTCAATATCTCTTGAAACTGCCGAATTACTTGAAGACTGAATATGAAGCAGGTATGTGCCATAGATATCTTCATTATATCTATTTTTGTAAAGTTGGCAATTTGTATTTATAGTAATTTCCAAACTAAACTTATGCTTAAATGTTCCATTTCCAAGAGGTTCCTTTGAAATTTTATTAAATACAACAAAGAATAATCTTTCATCACCACTAAGCTGATAATCAATTTTTTCAGGATTTACATTCCCCTGCAGGTGCTGATTTTTAAGACCTATAATATAATATAATAAGTCTTCTGCAGTTTCGTTTTCATCTGTTGAAATCAAAGTAATTTCATCAGCAACCATCTTACTTGTCCTGATAGGAACTTCATTATAATTTTTATTACTTAAGCTTAAAGCACCATATTTATAGTCTACAAAAGCTTCATCAATGGTTTTATTTGTCGAAATTGTATAAATTTCACCATCAATTGTTTGAGTCAAAATAGGCTCTATATAAAGTCGATATTGATTTTCTTCAGTCCTATCTTTTCTTCTTATAGTGATAATTTGACCTACAACACTTATATCAAGTGGATTGTTTTCTTCATCATAGAAATCATCATTAGTGACTTCATTTGCTGGGGTAAGACCATTATCTTTAAATACCCTCACTCTTGCAGTCAAGTCAGAATTTTGAGCAAGATAGAAACGGACGTTTCTGAAACTTGCAAAACCTCTTTGGTCAGATACAAAACTTGTCTTTTGGTCAATTTTTATATCAGCTTGATAATTTGGTATGATATAAAGCGTTGCAGAATTATTTCCGCGAAGTTCTATTGTTGTTTGATTTACAGCATCTAAAGAAGAAATTGTTGGATATACAACAGAAACTTTTTCTTCATCATTCATTTCAGATTGAGAATTAAAATAATTTACAACATAGATATAGAAATTCAAAGCTTCATTTGAATTTAATATACTTGAAGCTGTTATCAAAGCACGGCCTGTATTTTTAATAGTAATTTTACCCATTTGGTCAATTGTCAAAATGTCAGGTGACTTTGAAACAAAGTTCATTTCACCCTTTGCAATAAATGGATAGAAATTGCTTTGAGAGGTGTGTTTATTTAATTCTAAATCAAGTTGTGATTGCAAGTTTGCTATATCTTCACCTGCAGCTGAAGCAACATTAAAATAGTATGTATAGAAAATCTGAGTATTATTGTTTTTACTTAATAAAGCATTGTTAAATTTCTGAGTGATTGATAAGTCATCCAAATTTCCTTCTGCAAAGGTTTTGCTGTAAAGAATGATTTTTTGATGATTGTTGTTTTCACCTACCACCAAGAAATCACCATAATAATTTGCCCTATTTGAACTTGAAACAATAAAATCAGAATCTGGATTTGAATTTGTCAACAGATTTCTTTGCAAATAAGATAATACATTTGCTTCATTGTTTTCATCATTTATGTCACTTAAAACAGAAATTTCATTGCCGTTTTTAGTTCCAAAACCAATATTGCTTAATGAAAGCTGGCTGTTTTGAGGTTTTTCACTGCTATATAAAATGCCCATAGCACTTTCCTCTAAAACCTTGCCATCATCAACAGCTTGAATAGCGTATGCTGTGTTTTCGGTATCACTCATTGCAGAACCTGAGTCACCTTTATTTGCACTCATAAAGGCAAGAAGTGTCAACTGAGAATTTTCTCCAAACTGCTTATAACAGCGGACAAAAGTCCTTGTGGTAATTCCGCAGAAATTGTTTAAAGAGCTTTCATCGTTGTTTCCAACAACTCCGCCTACAAAACCATCTCCCCAAACTTCACCACCAACAATTATACCTTTTCCGTCCTTAAAATTATCATTGTTTAAGTAAGGAATGAAATCATCTTCACTGTTGATGTATCCACCAACAATTCTTGCGTCATATTTGACGTCTTGTTGTGTGTTTTTATCTAATTGGCTATACTGCCCCTGCTGATTTCTTCCAACCAGACCGCCAATATTTACCAAATAGTTATGACCTACTGCAATAGTGCCTTCATAAGAAGCTTTTATGCGAGCAAAAGCCATATAGTTTGAATAACCACTAAATGAAACATTTTCACTATCTATCTTTCTTATTTCACCGGTATTTACACCAGCTATTCCGCCAAAACTTCTTTCAAAGTTGTTGCTTAAAGCATATTTAATGTTTACAAAATCATTCATCATAACAATGTTTGGTGTAAATCCTGCATAAGCTTTTCCGCTTTCAAACTTGGTAAAGTCTTGTATGATTTGCCCATTGTTTTCACCAACAAGTCCGCCAAAATAGGCATTGAAATTTTCTGCAATTGAAATATTTGAAGTTGAAATAGAAGCACCAATATTAGTTAATCGACCATTATTTTTGCCGGCTACTAAACCGATAAAAGAATTGCTGTCAGTTTTTACAGAAAACTTACCGCTAAATTGGATATATTCTAAATATCCACCTTTGGCTATAGATGTAAATAAACCATAATAAGCCAATCCCTCAGCCTCATTGTTCCAAGCTTGAGATATATTTAAACCAGTGATTTCAGCATAAGAACTTGTGCCTATAATAGAGCCAGAAAGTTCTCCCAAAGGCAATGAAAGATTTGAAGCATCAATGGTTGTGTTTATCTTAAAATGAGATGAAAGATTGTTTCTAACCATATTTAAATCATCAGCATTTTCAATGGTATATCTGCTCTTTTCAGTCCCTTTTGCAAACTCAAATCTTATAGAAGCATATTCAATATATCCAGGTCTTAAATCACCATTAGAGTCAAGCCAGTCTTTTGCAACAATACGAATATTTCCGGCAATAACCTCTTCTTCATAGGTTTTATCATCTGCAAGGACAACTGCTTTTAAGAAATCTTCATTTACTTTAAAAGTAATATGTGTTTTGCCATCACTTTCTATATAATTAATAGAATTTTTATCAAGCACTTTAAAAACTTGTTCATTTCTGATAATCTGCCCGCCTTCAACAAGTGCGACAAGCTCACTGTTTGTTGCAGTTGAATTTGTAGGAAAGGCAATTACGCTGCGTTCTTTTTTAAATGCAGAAAATTCAAGTTCATCTACAGTATCTTGAAGTGAAACCTTTTGCACCTCTTCATAAGGCAAAATGTTTATATTTATTGTTTCAGAATAAAGCTTGTTAAATTGCATAACATGAGCAATAAGTTTTACCTCGCCGCTGCCTAATGATGTAAAAATCAACCTTTCAGCATCAAAAGTGCCAAGCCTTCCTATTGTATAAATATTGCTTTGATATTGTGAATAAAAAATTCTATCTACAGGCACACCATCTTTAGTAATTGGAGTGTCGCTTTCAAAATATAAAAATTCTTGTTTAAATTTCTCTGCAACAAATCCACGTCTTGATTCATCATGATTTTGACTTTGGAAAAGCAAAGCGTTTTGATTTTTTAATCTCACCTCAAATTTTGCCTGTCTTATATCAAGATTATTTGTTCCCGCATAAACATTTACATATTTTGCATTGGTCTGCATTGGATATGAATCATTATAAGCATCAGATAATTTATAGACAAACAAATTCTCGGCAAGCTCATAAGTCACAAGATTGACTATATATTCAAAGAATATTTCTCTTTTAACAAAGTTTTCAATTTTATAACCTTTCACCTTGAAAACAATGTTGTTTTGACCACTTAATGATGAATAGATTAAATATCTTCCATCTTCTTGAAGTCTAGTAAAAATTGAAGAAGAATCATTTATAATGTCAATATCAACAATAGCAGTTGAATTGATTTCATCATTTGCAATAAGTTTTGCATCAAAATAAGATTGAGCATTTCTATTTAAAAGATATATTAATGAATAATTCTCGCTATCTTCTTTGAATTTAATAGAATTGTCTTCATTCTTTGTTGTCAAACTTAAACTATTAAGCCCTTCTCTGACATCAATTGTCAAAAGAGTGCTTGTGCCATTGTCAAGAGTAATCAAGTATGTGCCAGAACCAACGTCACGAGGCATTAAATTGATATTTAAATAATACTTATCACCAACTTTATTAAACAAGTTTGCTTCATCATAAGCAAATTTTACAACATCCTTACCCGATTCAAGTGTGAATGTCATGCCATTGAATTCAGCATCAGCATAAATGTCATCAAAAAGTTTTTCACCAGAGTATCGCTCAAGAGAAATAAGTTCTTTAAAATTTTCTGTTTCAAAATTTAAAGCTCTCACACCCTTTAAAATTTCATATTGAATATTTGTTTCAAGTCTATCCTGTTGAATGATATTAAATTCCATTTGCACAGGAAGATTTTGCACCGCCTCTGTCAATTGGGCATTATCAACCCCTTTTACATAGACAGGTTCTTTCAAATCATTAATTTCAACAATTGTATCACTATAAACTATATTTTTATATTTAATTTGAAGATTTGAATTTGTAAGGTCAAGTTTTAAAACATTATACTCAGCACCTTCAGGAACAACCGAGAAATTAAAAGCCTGCCAACCTGAATTTTCTGAAGCATAATAATCATAAAATTTATAAACCTTATTTAATTGAGCAAAATCTATGTTGTTTATAAGCAGTGTCATTGGAATGATGCGGATATCAACATCAATACTATAAGTGAAATTCACTTTTGAATCATCACTATTTTTAAAACCATCATACCAAAAATTGAAATCTATTTTAGTCTTTCTTGGATTTCCTATGCTGCAATTAATTTCAAAATAATAAATTGTCTTATCGCCATTTTTTAAAATTTCTATAAGGTTTGTATTTACAAAATCTTTATCTTTTGTATTAAAATCAAATTCTAAAAGTTCATTAGTTGGCAATTCTAATTGCAGATAAGCTGTCAAATAGTTTGCACTTTTTCCAATAAGAATTGGATTGTCTAAGATTGTAGTTTTATATTGAGGTATTAATGTAATTTTGCCATCTTTAAGATTGTCCAATTTATATAATGAGGTTTCATCACCTGCTTTGAAAGGCACATCATCAATTTTATAACCATATTCATGTTTAAAATCTTCTGCAACAATATCCTTTAATACATGAAATTCACTTTCGCAAAATATCCTTCCATTTCCTTCGCCCTCTTCAAGCTTAGCGTTTTCATATTTTGCCAAAAATGCAAATTTATTTCCATAATTAATCGCAGATGCCCTTGTGGTATCAAAAGAGAAACCTTCTTCATCCATACTCACATCTATAAATTCATATCTGACATTGTTTGAACCAAGAACCAAAATCTCTTCGCCCAAAGTATGCAAAAACCCATCTTTATCTGTAAAGATGAGATAATCATTATTTTCAATTGAATAGATTTGTATGTTTACAAAATTATTTAAATAGCCATCACTTGATAAGATATCTTCTTCTGTCAACAACCCGCTATTTGAGGTTTTTCCATAAAAGTAAAATTCAAGATTTCTTTCAGTTGCACTATCTTTAAATTTGAAATCATTGGAAGTAGGTTTTAATTGTTTAGTTTTTGAAAGATAAAGACTGTTTTCGCCTTTCTCTAAAGTATTTGAAAATTCTTTGACATTTATTGTGATTGATAGTGACTTTCTGCCCTCTATTGAAACAAAATCAACAATAGTTTTTCCGCCTGAAAGTCCAACAATTGAATATGTAGTGGTATTGTTTTGATTTGCAATCTGCGTCACATTTGCAACCAAAGGGTTTGATTGAGAGAATGTGATTCCCCTGTTCATTTTATCAACAGGATTATTTATTGTTATGGACAATTCTTTTTCTTCTTCAACAAAAAGTTCTATATAATCACCATTTGAAGAAGAGAGATATGTTTTTGAATAATCCAATTTTCCACAAGACGCAAAAATAAGACTTGCCAAAACAAGTAATAAACTAAATATTAAAATACTAAGTTTTCTTGATTTTACCATTTACATATCCTTTTTTTGTTTTTTTATCAAAAAATCAATGTTTTTTCTTATTTTTTTTGTAAAACTTGATAAATTATCAAATTTCAGATAATTTACAATTTCAGTCAAAATTTAATAAAAACTTATAATTTTGACTGAATGTAAACAATTTTTAATTAATTTTTTCAACCTTATTTTATTTCTTTTTTCTCTTTTCAATAATTGAATAAACATAAGGAAGAGGTCTAATTTGCACCATTGTTCTTGCTGTTGGAGAAGTGATAACAAATGCCTGACCAACCCCTGCACTTACAATACTATTTCTTTCCGCTTTGTTTATACCACCAGAGTTTTTATAAAGCTCGATAAGGTCGTTTACGTCATTTGGTGAAAGCGAAAAAATCAATGAATATTGACAGGCATTAATAACCGCTGTTGACTGACGTTTAATTTCTTCAGAACCAACAAAGTCATTAATATTCTGTGTAATAACAATCTGCATACCGCCATACTTACGGATACGTTTTGCCATGCTTGTCATAAAGTTTAAAGCGATTGGATATCGAGGGTTGATAAATAAGTGGGCTTCATCGACAACTACGATAATTTTACGATTGGTTGCATGAATTTCATTATAATCTTTATTGTTTATAACTTCACTTTCAATATACTTAAATACCAAAAGCATCTGCGCATTTGTAAGCATTTCATTATTTCCAGCAATCAATGATTGGAAGTTGAAACATACAAAGTTTTCATTGGTTTCAATAGAAGTTGGACCATTCCAAAGGTTGGCATTTCTTCCGCCTTTGGCAAATTTTCTAATATATGCCTGAGCAACTCTCAAATTGTTTAGCACAAACTCTTCTTTTGCTTCCTCAAGTTTTTTTGTAAGAAGTTTATAAAGGTCATCAAAGGTTGGATAATCTGTTGGTTTCAATTTCTTAAGGTCGGTATATTCATTGATATTAAAGTTTTCATACATTTCAAGAATCAATGTATTAATCATTTCAAAAGCATCTGATGAAATACCTTGCAAGATTGTTCTGAAAAATTGTTCAAGGAATTGAAGGTGCTGATTAAATGAATCATCTTTCTTGACTTTTATTGCCTCGGCCTGATTAAGCTCAATTGGCATTTCTTCATCATCATCTTTATCAAGAGCACGAATGATATTGAAAGGATTGATGATACCCTGCAATGAAGAACCTACATCAATCATCTTTCCATGAAGACTTTCTGATAGTTCTGCATATTCCTTTTCAGGGTCAACAATGAAAATCTTTGTATTATCGGCTGCAAAGTTTGCAAGAAGTGTCTTTGTCGCAAACGATTTACCAGAACCAGACTTTCCAATAATCATCATGTTTGAATTGACACGTTGAGCATTTCTTGCAAAGAAGTCTACAAATACCGGATAAATATTGTCACCAATATAAACACCACCCTCATCTTGAAGTTCTGATGAAATAAATGGGAATGCACCTGCAAGAGTATAAGTTGGAATACCTCTTTGAAGCTCTTTAATATTATCTCTCATTGAAATACCAGTGCTGATAAAGGCGTCAATTTGTCTTGCAAACAATTCTGTATAGCGGAAACCTTCCTGCTTAAGCATTGATTTAATTTCCTTTCTTGCAGAATCTTCACAAGTGACAAATGTGTTTACGTCAAATAATTGTTGGTTTGAAGTTTTAAGTTCTTGAAGAAGATTTCTTAAAGTATCAAGATGTGTTTCAATTTCAATTCTGGTACTGCTTTTTCCAGTTCTATAAAGTTTTGTTTCCATATCCATGATGGCCTTATCAATCTTTTTCTCAGATTGAAATTTTGGAGCCTTTTGAAATTTCATTACCACTTTGGTTTTATCAAGAAGGAAGAATGATGCACCCCAAGCATTGCCTACCTGCAAAGGATATTCATTTAAAGCAAAAGTCCTGTATCCCACACCATCAACTTTGTATTTTGCTGATGAAAATTTGATTGTGTCTGGTGTCGCCCATTTTACATAATCAGAATATGGGATATTTTCAAGTTCTCTTTCATTAAACTCTCTATTGTAATTTGCCTTTAAGAAGATTGCAAGGTCTGCACCTGTCAATCTTTTTGTCACAACTGGAGTGAGGCAGGAAATAAAATTGCTTGCCATACCACTTAAAGTATTGTCAATTGCCTCTAAATCTTTGCCCATAACAACAAGATAGAAAAAGTCCTTATAAATTTTTTCATCTCTGTTTTTGTTTTCAATAAAATTTACCCTTTCTTCAAAGATTGGGGCTCTGGCATCAATTTCTTTTTGTGACATCTGTTTTTCATAAAGTTGGTCCAAAAGCCTGTCGTATTTTTTATTTTCAAGATATGCATAGTTGTCAAGCACCATTGCTTTATTGATTTTGATAAGTTCACAAACCTGCGACTCTTCAATTCTTCTCAGAGCATTTCCAAAACCAACATCAATTACATTGTTTTGGCTATATTCATTCAAAAGCCCAAATAGGATTGGGCTGACCTCTAAAACACCTGCATAATAACTTCCATAAGAAATAAATCTATCTTCATGAATTGACTCAAAAGGAATGATATCTTTCATATTGGCTTTTCCATTTTTAGGGGCCTTTTCATATTTTTTCTTTTGAAGAGAATATCTGGCAAGATGCACCATTGTCACATAAAATCTATCACTATCAGCAATTTTAAAAAACAATGAAAGCGCAAAAATAGCCCAAACCATTGCAATCCAAATATGTCCAGGAAAGTTTGAAGCAGCAAGCACAACTAAAATGGCAACAGCAACAACAGCTATCAATAAGTCAATACCTGTAAATCCTCTAACAAATTCAAGTTTAACTTTTGTTCTTCTTGGAATAATTCTAACCATTTCCACCTCACTTAACCAAACAATGCAAAGAAAATTAACTCAGTAAAATAGTAATAAAGTTTTCAAAATTTCTTTCACATTTATTTTACTACAAATCACATCAAAAATACAAACGATTAAACAAATATTTTAATAAAAAATATAATTATTTATATATAAATATAATAATTAATAAACAGACAAAAAAGTTTGACAATTAAAATTTGAATTTTTTAAATTAAATAAAAGCAAAATTAAATAAAAAAACAACGAAAATTCAATAAAATCGCTGTTTTTTTTAATATTTTTGTCTATTTACTATAATAACTGAGCAAATTTAGCTTATTATGTGCTTTAGCTTTGCTTATAATTTTTTTACTTATAACATCATTTTTCTTGGCAACCAACTCATTATTAAACCCAAAAATATCACTTGTTATCACCTTTCCAAGCAAAAGATTTGAGTTGACAAAAATTCTGGTTGGGCTTTCTGGTCTGACAAATTCACCATTTAAAGTTTGAGCAATAGTGGCTTTTGGCAAATTTGCCGCACCTGCAATTTCAACTTTTTCTTTAAATGATTTTTCTTTTTCCTTTTTATAAATTCCATAAATCAGAAAATTATCACCAGATTTTCTGACAAAACGCTGAGGAAATTCACAAAAGTTTGTGATAATCTTTTTCACCACCTTTCCACTTAATTCAACATCACAAACCCTGCCCAAACAATTTCCATGACTATCATAAACAGTTTTACCAACTGGATTGTTTGATGTGCTTGAAATATTATATTGCAGACAATCTGCCGATTTAATCATTATGGTTTCATCACCCATTGAATAAATATCTTCCCTTTGCAGCACAAAAGAATTTTCACTTTCATCATCAATAATGATTAGACCTGTGAAAAATTTTACACGTTCGTCAAAAATTACATTGACAACATATCCCACCTGATTTGCATTATCAAGTGATATTACTTTTTTTGAAATTATATTGCTTATCTTTTCCATAGTAATAATTTATTTTATAATTTTTGATTTAGAACTTATTTTAAAAATTTATTTATTTTTTTTGACAATTTTTAAATTTTGTCCTATAATCAAACTATGAAAAAGAATAAATTAAAACAACCAATCACCAAAGATATGATAATTGATGATGTCATCAAACTTGATGAAAGTTTGGGTGATATCTTTATGGGCTTTGGTATGCATTGTATTTTTTGCCATTTAGGAATGGAAGAAACAATTGAAGAAGCCGCATATGTGCACCAAGTTGATGTTGATTTCTTAATTGAAAAATTAAATGAAACTTACAATAATTTAAATAAGAAATGATTTAATTTAATTAATCTAAATTAAGTCTATTTTTCACCATATCAAGCAGACGATTTAATCCCTGCCCTTTTTTTGCTGATAATAAAATTTGGTTTTCCTTTATTTCCGTTGGCTTTGCCAACAAGTCACATTTGTTTAAAATTACTATTCTATTTTGTGTTGCACCAAGCTCATCAAGAAGCTTGTTTGTAACCGCCATATTGATTTCAAATTCCTTCTTTCCGTCAATATTTTTGTCAAGGGAAACATCCACAACATGCAATAATAAATCGGCATCAGCTGCCTCTTCAAGAGTTGAAGAAAATGCGTCAACAAGTTGATGAGGAAGGTCAGAAATAAAACCAACAGTGTCTGTAAGCACGGCATATTTGCCATCCCCTAAATAGAGCTTTCTTGTGGTTGTATCTAAGGTGGCAAAAAACTTGTCATCAGCATATATATTCTCTTTTACCAAAGTGTTGAGAAGTGATGATTTACCAGAGTTTGTATAACCTACCAAGGCTATTTTAGGAAGATTTGATTTCAGTCTTTCTCTTCGCGTTGACTGCCTTTGTGTTTTTATTTTTTCAATTTGTGCTTTTAAATTATCCATTTCACGTTCTAATATTCGCCTATTAAGCTCAAGCTTGGTTTCACCCGGACCTCTCATGCCCACACCAGCGCTTCCAAACCTGCCACTTGTCCCCTGCATTTGAGAAAGCCTTGGCAAAAGATAGAGGTCTTGTGCAAGTTTAACCTGCAATTTTGCCTCTCTTGACCTAGCACCTCGTGCAAAAATATCAATGATAAGCCCAACCCTATCAATGACCTTTGTTTTAAATTCATCGGCAAGATTTTTCATTTGAGAACCTGTGAGCGGATAGTCAACAATCACAACATCGACTATTTCCTCACAAGAAGCAATATACTCTTTTATTTCCTCAACTTTTCCCGTCCCAATAACAGTCCTCTTATTAAAATCTTTCACCTTTTGATAAAAATTATCAATCACATTAAGGTCGGCAGAATAACAAAGGCGATTTATCTCCTTTGTTTTTCTTTCAATATTATCTTCTTTCTTGACTGCAACCACAACAACTATTGCGTTTTCTTTTTCTATAATATTACTTTTCATGATGTTATTATAACATATAATTTCGTATAGCGCAAATATTAATCACAATAAACAACAAAAAAACATTCAAAACTGAGGTACACCTCAAAACTTCAAATGCTTTTTATTTTTGTATTTTTTTTATATTTTATTCAATAGGCCTTCCCAAATCACTTTTTCTCCATATCGCAATTCAAATTTTGTCCTATACATTTCTTCAATGTGTGGACTATTCACAGTATAAAAAGAATCATAAATTAATTTATCATCTGTAAATTTTAAAAGAACAGATATTTGTTTCCCTGATTCTAAATCTATATACGATGAAATTTCAGTTCCCATGCTATCTTTCATTATAATTGATTGGTCGACATAGACAACATCCATAAAATTTACATTATATAGGCCATAACTTACCCAATGAGGTGCAATAAAACTCAATGTAAATTTGTCTTTAACTATTGTAACAGTATCTTTTGTATCGTTTTTTACATTTAAAAATATTTCAGCATCACAATACAAATCAAGTTCAGCATTAGAATCCATCTTTGTCCTATTTGATTCATAATTAAAATTAAGTTTTCCAGGTTGACTGCCACCGCACGCAGAAAGCATAAAACCGCAACAAATTAAACATAAAACCAACATTACATTAAGTGCTTTTTTCATTTCTTCTCTTTTGCTCCTTTACTTTCATTTCCTATATTATACCCCCCCCCGATAAAATGTCAACCTTTTAAGCAAAATTAAAAAAGAAAGTTCTCGCAATGTTTCACAAAAAGAACATTTTATTTCTTGCGCACATAATAAAGCACTCACATTGCGTTTGCCTATCTTATGTTAAAAAAAACACAAAAAATATCCAAAATTATAAGAATTTAATTAAAAATCTTATTTTTTTGCAAATTTTCTGTGTTTTTAGTCTAATTTAGTTTATTTTTTGTTTTCTATCTATTGTTAAAATTTTAAATAAATCGAGCCATCTTTTACATCAATTACAACATTCTTAACCTTTTTATTTTTGCCAATTATTGTAAAAAGCCAATAAAGGTTTCCGTCTTTATTAAAATCATAAACCTGCAAATAACATTCACCTTCAAAGTTTCCTTTGCCATAAAAACTGTCTAAATCATCACCAAATTCATCTATGGCTATTTTTATTGCATCATTGTATTGAATTTTAAAGTTTTTGCTTAAATTTTCAAAATTTAAGTTTAAATCTTGATAGCTTAGTGCAATTTTGTCATTTTCATTCAAAGCATAACCTAAATCTGCCATATAGGAATGGTCCATTGGATTTAATTCCAACAACACATTCTTTTCTTGCTCATTCACCTTCAATTTCACATCTATTTGATTGGTTGTTGGTTGAACTTTAAATTTTAAAGTAATCAAAGTAAAATCAACATTCTTTGTGTGATTGCCATCATAAATAAAGTTTTCCTCCCTCTGACCAATGCAGATTGTGCCTTTGACATCATCTGTTTGAGCTTTAAAGTAAACCTTTGTTTGTTCGCTCAAACAATCTTCAATCTTAATTTTTTTATTGCAGCCCACCATTGATATAGATAAAATTGCAAGCATAAATACCAAAAGAAATTTTTTCATTAAACACCTCTTTTTATATCTATGCTTTATAAAACTAAATTATTAAAATTTCTATCACTTAAGTTTTTTATAATCTTAAGGTCTATTCATGCAAATACTTAAGTTTTGTTGCCTGCCCACCCCTAATGTGCTTTTGAGCAAAGTTTTCTTCAAGGACTTTTTTTGTTGTCAAATATAAATCATAATCGATGGATTTAAGTTTTATTGAAACATCATTATGAATGGTGCTTTTACTATAACCCAAAATTTCAGCCGTCTTTCTTATTGTATCATGAGTTTTTATGATATGTTCTGATGCCTCAAGCACCCTTTCAACTAAATCTTCTTTCATATCTGCCTCCACCCTTTAAATCTATGTGTAGGCAAAAAGAATTATGTCATAATTTGTAGAAATTTGTATTCAAGTGGAAACATAAAGAAACAATTATTTCTTTGCTGTCTTTATTGCAGCCATAAAAATTTATTCATACATTTCTTCTATCTTTAAAAAAAGTAAGCCTTTATTAGCTTACTTTTTAACATTTTCATCTATTATTTTGACAATTTGAGGAATGGTCTTCAATTCTTCAAGTCTATCATCAGGAATTGAAACATTAAATTCATCTTCAAAAGTCATTAAAAGCTCAACAACATCGAGAGAATCAGCGCCCAAATCTTCAAGAATATTTGCATCATCTTTTATATCATCTGTTGATATACAAAGTTGTTCAGCGATTATTTTTTTTACTGTGTCGATAGTTTTCATATTACCTCCATAAACAATTATATCATAAATTATTCAATATGTAAATAAAAATGCGACAATTTCTGCCGCAAATTTATTAGGAGTTGAATTTGTATAAGTAATTATGACAACTTAAAAGTTTAATTATCAGAATTTATTTTTCTTGCAAATCTAAATAATTGTTTGGGTCAACAAAATTATTATTTAATTTCATTGCAAAATGAAGATGATTGCCCATTTTAAGTTCGCCTTCTGCAGTGTTGTCAGCAGTTCCTATCTTTTGACCTGCCGAAACTTTGTCGCCCTCTTTCACAAGCATATTTTCATTTAATGATGAGTAAATTGACTCAAAACCATTAGAATGTTTGATTGTGATTGTATAGCCATCAAGATATTTGTTTTCAACACTTGAAACTGTGCCACCAAGGACAGCAAACACATCTGAATTTTCAGAAGCAAAATCCACATACAAATGAGCTTCCCATTGATTAAGAGTTTCATTATTTTGAAGTTCTGTATTTGAAAAGTCTTTGATGATATTGGCTTCATTCATAGGCAATCTAAAGTTTAGATTAGTATTGCTTGCAGGCACACTTTTGCCAATTGTTGCCATTAAAGTGAATGTCAAAGCAACTGCAAAAATAACAATTCCAACAACCACAAACATACCATATTTTTTTACAAATTCAACAAACCTATTTCTTTTTTCTATTTCCATTGTAAACCTCCTAGAAATTTATTGACAGTTTGCAAATATTTATACATTAATTTTTTAAAATCCTAATATAATCATTGGATAACCCAAAATCCAGTTGTTTCCATCAAAAGCCAATTGAAAATTGACCTTTTTCCCATCTATTATTCTAAAATCATAATAATTTTTATCATATCCATAATAGACCTCACGATTTTCGACTATGGTCTTTTTGGTGAGATTATAATCAAATTTTTTAGCGAAATAATTTAAATTATATTTATTGTTATAATAAAACACCACCCCACTTATCTTTTCACTTGACAAATTCTTCATGGCACTTTCACAAACATTTTTATTGACAAAATAATAAAAATCATTCCCACTTTCAACAACCTCACCTTCAAGACCAAGGCCGGCATACTTTGAAATTATCACCGCTCTATCATAACCCTCTGCCTTTGGCATAGCATCTTTGACAAAGGCAATACCAAGCATTAATATTGCAATAAAAATAAAAACAATCAACCTTTTCATATAAAAATGATTGCCTTCTATTAAAAAGTAATAAAAATATATTTGTTTTTATTTGTCGATTTTAAAACAAAAATATAAATAAGGTTAATTTATAGAAAATATATTTTAATGATTGTTTTAATGTTTACTTTTTTCTTAACAAAAATCTCTTATTAAATTAAAATAAAAATAATAATGAAAATAAATTTATAAATTAAAAAAAGAATTACCAAAGTTTTTAAAACTTTGGTATTTCTAAAATTAAAAAATATAAAAATTGATTTTACAGCTTGGCTTATATTACAAGCATAACAATCAAAATTGCAATGCCACCAAGAAGAGCAAAGCCACCCAAAAGACCAAAAATAATTGATTTTGATTGGTCATTTAAAGGTTGTCTTTTTGGTTTTTCTTCAATTTCAACTTTCTTTTCTTGTTGATTTAATTCATTCAACCTTTCTTGCTCTTTTTGCAAAACAGGTCTTGGCGGAATAGGACGTCTTGGTGGGAAATTTTCTTGCATTTTTTTCTCCTTCAAATTTCAGTTATTTTAACATTCTCTTTTAAAATTGTCAAATATAATAACAAATTTTTGCTGCAAAAAAATTAATGACAAATTTTTTTTAAATTTACAAAACTTCTTCTGATATTTCTTGAATTGGATTTTTACCCCAAAGTTTGACAACATCTTCATCCTCACCAAGAGTTTCAACCACAATGGTAAAAATATATTTTGTATCAGTTTGCAGATGCGTTTCTTTATCAATTATGATATGAGAACAAAGAGCAACTTTATTTTGCATGGTAAGAAGGTCATCAAAATAATAATATCCGTCGGCTTCATCATATTTCCAATTGACAGTTTCCACCATATCCATTTTTAATGTTTGATTTTCACCAGAATAGATAAAAATTTTTGCACGCATATAAACAGAAGAATCATCTTCTGAGTTTTTTATTGAAATTATTTGAGGTATTCTATCCCCTGAGAGATAAGAGCCATCCAAATTCATAGAAGCTGAACTAGCCTCATTTTTTTTAACTGCAATTTGGACATTTTTGCCAAGTTCTAAATCTGTAGTATAAGAAACATCTGTTTTAAAATACCATCCGGTTACACCCAAATATATTGACAATGCAAGAAGCAGTGCCAAAACAACTGTAGCAAAAAGCCATCCATAATTTTCTCGTTTAATCTTCATAAACTTATTTTGCAACAAGAAATTATAAATATTCTCTTATACCAGATTTATTTTTAGATTTTCTTCGTTTTGCCCTCTCGGCCCTAAACCGATTGATTTGTTCTTGCTTAAAAACAGCACTTTCCTGTGCCAAATTATCACGGACCACTTCCCATTTATATTTCTTAGAGCCATAGGCAAAATCATAAGATAGTATAAACACTCCTTGAAGAAGATAGAAGTAATAAGAACATATCCTCCAAAAAATCAACACCCAAGCAAGATATGCAGTATGAGCTGAACCAACAACCACTGCAAAGGCAGCCGTAAATGAAATTTCATTCAATCCAGTTCCACCAGGCAGAGGGAAAAAGGAAGATGAAAGGTCAACCAGACAGGTCATAACTAAGAGTTTTATATACATTGCACCAGCAAGGTCTGGAATAAAGAATTTTGCAACAAAGAAAGGCATCGAATAATTTATAAAATTCTTCGCCAAACTTAAAAACAAAAGCACTATAAAATCCTTGGGCGAACTTGCATATTGTTTCATGACATCTTGGAAATCACTTATATATTTTGTGATTTTCTCATATTGTTTATCATAGTTTTTGATAATCTTCATTTTATGAAGAAGCTTTAATACTTTTACTACAATTTTTTTACCAACAGTTTTACAAACAGAAAGGAATAATGTGACAAAAAGCATGATAGAACTTAAAATAAAGCCTAAAATACTTGCAACAGACACAAAAGTGCCATAACTGCTATCACACCATGAAATCACCAAACAGATAAAACTTGTCATAACCCATGCAATTTGAGAGAAAACATATTTTGCAAGAGGGATTGATAAAGCTGTATGAATTGGAGTGCCATGTGATTTTAAATAAGTTATTTGAAATGGTTGACCGCCTGTAGCCATTGGAGTTACGCAATCATAATATTTCCCAAGTTGAGAAACTTTATATGATGTTGCAAAACGCCATTTCCCTGTTGTTTGTTTTAAAAGATAACTTATCGCAGTCGTTTCTGTAAAAACAACAAGTGACAACAAGCAAGCAACAACAAATAATGCACCAATGTCAAAGTGTCCATCAATTGGCTGCATATCTTCTTTAAGAAGCTGATAAACCAAAATTCCAGCAACTATGACGATATTTAAAACAAAAAACAAACCATTTAAAACTTTGCTTTTTTTACTATTTCTCTTAGATACAGACTGCTCTACCTCATCAAGTTTTCTCTTTTGAAGTATAATTGTTTCTTCTTGAAGTTGTTTAAGTTCTTCTTCATTTTGTATATTTTTTTTGTCATCAAAAAATTTTCCCTCATCTTTGAGAGATTTATTTTCTTCTACAACCAAATTGTCTTTATTATACTCTTCAGTCAAACCTTGATTTTTGTTTTTAGCCATATAAATATATATTACCAAAAAAAAGATGTTTTTGTCAAGTTTTAAACATCTTTTTTTAAATCATAGATTAATTAAGTTGAAATTTAAATTTTTATAGATTTATATTCGCTTTTAAGACTTTAATTTAACCCTTTAAAGCTGAAGGAAATCTTCCTCTATAAACCTTAATCTTATAATCTTCTCTTAGGAAATTGATATTTGCCTGTTCAAAATATGTGAAAGTGTCTTGATAAATTTGGTCATATAAAAGGTCTAAATAAGTCTTGTCAACTAAAAGATTCACCCTTTTGGTAGCAAGTTTATTTATCGCACTTTCTGTTTGCAAGTTTTCAGTTTTGCCATTTGCAATTCCGCTAAGTTCAAATTCTTCATCAATTCCATCAAAGAGATTTTCGCATTTTCCGGTATAAACCAGGACATGGATTCCAAAAGAGCTTCTTGCAACTTGCATATCACCAATTTGACCCTTGCCATTATTATAAAGTTTTAATCCTGCATCATTAAATTCTTCAACAAAGTCTGAAACCGCCTTACCTTCACTATCAACGCCAATGACATAATTTGACTCTGCATTAAACATGCCTGGGTCTTGATTATAGGTATAGATAAAGTTGTTGATTGTATCACCTACAAAATTTTCATCACCTGAAGCTTGTGCTGACTTTAAAGCAATTTCAATCTTATTATAGATTATTTCATTTACTGTCAAGTCATCAACATTTTCAATCTCTTCATAAATTTTTGTGTCTTCATTATATTTGCGAATTACAGGTTGAATTTGTGAATAAAGAGTGTTCATATCTGTTTCATAATCTTCATAAGGCTCTGAACCAGACAATTTTTTATTTATTTCTTCATATTTGGCTTTTTGAGCATCGGTAAATTGAAATAAAATATTTGCAACAGTAAAATATTTATTTGCCTCATCATCATTTCTAAAATAATATACTTCATTGAGTTTGTCACTCACATCAGAAGAATAATTGGCACTATTTTCAATAACATATTTTGTATAACCTGCCCTAACTTTGCTTGAATATAGTTTTAAAATATCATCAGTTGAAACTGTGGCAACATCAGAATTGTTTTTGTTGTTTTCAGAATATTTTTGGACGATATAATTTTCATAATTAATCTTATAAAGTCTTTCAATCTCTCTTTCAAAGATAGATTTTGTGTCAGAAGAAAGCTTCATTCCATATTCTGCCGACTTAAGGTCATTTAAATATAACCTTAAAGCCTTTTTATAATTTTCATTTGAGAAAGCTTTGTCAAGGAAATTATCATAAATTTCAGCTTTATCTGAATCTACATAATAACTTTTTTGACCATTTGATGGACGGAAACCATCAAGTATTTTGTCTTTTTTATCAAGTTTCTTTAAATAGATTTCACCATTTTCATTTCGGTCAAGCGCAACATTTTTTTCATATCCATTGAATTTAATGTCTTCACTCTTATTTTCTTCTTCTTTTTCATTCAAAATTTCTTTATAATAATTTTCTAAGTTTGTGTTTAAAGAACTTACTGCAGATTCATACAAATAGGTTTTTTCAATTTCTTCAAGGCCTTCACCTGTTGAAAATTTTATGCCAAAAAGATTCTCTGCTGTAAGAATAGTTATCTTTCTGTTTTCAAGTTGTTTTAAAGTCATATCAACAGCTTGAGAAACTGAATAATTGTAGTATTGCACATAAATACTGCCATAACTTTCATAGCCAGCAACCAAATCACGATTTGTAATTTGAGCCACCTTTTTGCCCTGTTTGTTATAGATTTCAGCAACCACCTTATTATATAATTTGCCATTGTTTGTTTCTACCAAAGAACATCCTGTAAAAAGTGACATACAAAGCAGAACAAAACACATTAAAAAAACTTTAAATTTTGTTTTCATTTTATCTCCATATAATATGAATATGAACATATTTTAGCATATTAAAACATAAAATTTCAACTAAAATGATGTTGTTTTTAAATTTATATCAATTATTTTTAACTTAATTGAGCACATTCAAAAAATTCTATCACCTTTTCCAGCCTTTCTTGAACACTTCCCACCCAATCAAACTTAATTTTAATATTATTATCAAAGGAAAGTCTTGCTCTAAATTTATCAAGATTTGCAGCCAAGTTTTCTTCAATAATCTTTTCTTCCTTTTCAAGATATATTACATTTTCAAGTTTGTTTATTACAATTCTCTTAACTTTATATTGACCTGCAAGGTTGCGAAGATATGCAAAGAGAGCAAGATTTTTAATTTCTTGAGGAACTGCCCCAAAACCATCTTCTAAGCTTACCATAAGTTCATCAAGTTCTTCTCTTGATTGAATGTCGCCTATTCTTGTATAATATACAACTCTTTGGTCGCCATCTTCAATATAATCTTCACTGATATATGCAGAAAGTGAAATCTCAAGTTTAACATCACTCTGTTTTTTGACAGTTTCACCCTTTATCTCTTGGACTTGTTCATTCAATAGTTTAACATACATATCATAACCAACCTTCTCAATATGGCCATGCTGTTCTTTTCCAAATATATTGCCCGCGCCCCTTATCTCAAGGTCACGCATTGCAATCTTAAAACCACTTCCAAGCTGACTAAATTCCTTCATTGTTTCAAGACGCTTTGCCGCCTCTTCATTTATCACCTTATCTTTTGTATAAGTAAGATAGGCATAACTAAGTTTATCACTTCTTCCAATTCGACCACGAAGCTGATAAAGCTGACTTAATCCAAGCCTATCAGCATCAACAATTATCATGGTATTGGCAAGAGGAAGATTTATGCCATTTTCAATAAGAGTAGTGGCTATCAAAATGTTAAACTCATTATTATAAAGCCTTGCAATGATATTTTCAAGCATCTTTTCAGGCATTTGACCATGTGCAACACCAATCTTAGCTTCTGGTAAAAGTCTGCGAAGATATGCTGCAAATTCTTCTATACTTTCAACTCTGTTGTAAACAACAAAACTTTGACCGCCTCTTGCCATTTCTCTTAAAATCACATCTTTATAAAGCTGCTCACTTTCTTCTGCAAGATAGGTTTGAATTGGCAGCCTGTCACGCGGTGGAGTTTCAATAATCGATATATCGCGTATACCAGAAAGTGACATATTCAAAGTCCTTGGAATTGGTGTAGCAGACAATGTAATAACATCAATATTTCTAAATTTGTCTTTTATTTTTTCTTTATGTTCTACCCCAAACCTTTGTTCTTCATCAAAAATTAAAAGTCCCAAATCTTTATAAATCACGTCATCACTAAGAAGCCTATGCGTGCCTATCAAAACATCAATTTCGCCATCTTTTACCCGTCTTAAAATATCCTTAACTTGAAGAGGTGTTCTGAAACGATTTATCACCGCAACTCTCACACCAAAAGGCTCAAGCCTTTCCTTGGCAGAACGATAATGCTGCTCTGACAAGATTGTTGTCGGACATAAAAGAGCAACCTGTCTTCCATTATACACACATTTAAAAGCACCTCGAAGGGCAACCTCGGTTTTACCAAAGCCGACATCACCACAAACAAGTCTATCCATGACCTTGTCGCTTTCCATATCTTTGTCAATGTCTGCTATTGCACGAAGTTGGTCAGGCGTTTCACCATATGCGAAGGCATCTGCAAATTGTTTTTCAAGAAAATCATCTCTTTTAAATTTAAAACCCTTTAATTTTTCACGCTCATTATACAGGTCGACAAGAGAGATTGCCATCTCTTTTATGCTTGATTTTACCCTTTCTACAAGACGTAAAAATTCACCTCCGCCAAGAGAGGAAAGCTTAGGCGAAATTTCACTTCCAACATAGGCTGAAATGGTATTTGCCTCTTCACTTGGAAGATATAGTATATCGCCTTTTTTATATTCAATGACAAAATAATCCTTTTCAATGTCAGATATTTTCATCCTCTCAATTCTGATACATTTTCCCACGCCATGAAAGGTATGAACAACATATTCACCCACTTTAGGCAGATAGAAAGCATTATGTTTATTCTTTGAAAATGTGGTGATAGATTTTCTGAAAAGACTATCGCTGCCTATTCCTACAATACCCTCTTTAAGAAAGGAAAAGGAATATGGCATTTGTTTTGATGAAAGATAAATCACTCCGCTTTCAAGTTCATCTTCCTCTTCATCATCAAAATCTTTATAGGATAACTTTTGTTCTAGCAAAAAGTTTTGCAGATTCAACTTATATCGCTCTTCACCTGCAAAAAGAATTACTGCTTGATTTAGATTTTTAAAGTCAATAATATCATATTTAAGAGCCATATAATCTGTCAAATAACTTCTTGTTGGCAGCATTTGATTTACATATTCTGGTTTTAAAATTTGATAGTTATCAAAAATAAAATCAGCCTTTTTAAGAAGATAATCAAAAGGTATAAAATTTTCTTTTTTATAGATTGATGACACCTGATAGCTTTTAATCAAAAGCTCTATCTCATCATTGACCTTTTTAGGCTCATCCAAAATTTTGTCACCCTCTAAATCAAAGGCACAATCTTCGCCTAATGGTAAAAATGAAGCGAAAATATCAAAAAATTCAATTTTTTCGAGGTTTTTCATGCTTATTTGGTCAAAAATAGAGATATTTTCTATCAAATCATCAAAAAGTTCAATCCTTATAGGTTTATCACTATTGGTTGAAAATATGTCAAGAATATCACCTCGAAGTGCAAATTGACCACCCATTTCAACAAGGCTTGTCCTTTCATAACCAAACGAAACAAGCTTTGACAGCACCTGGTCAAGATTGATTGTTTGACCTTTTTCCAGCCTAAAAGCCTCTATTTTTTTGCTGTCAAATTTTACAATAGCAGAGCATGGTAAAAAGATGAGAGCATCAATTTGACCTGCCAAATATCTATTTAAACTTTGCACAAAGGGAAGAAGATTTTTATCATGTTCGTCATCATTCTCCCTTGCATTTGAAACAATCTCAACCTTCTTTCCAAAAGCTTCAAGCCCCCTTTTAAGCTTTCCCGCCGACACAAAATTGCTAGACAAAAAAATTAGGTGCGCTGAATTTGAGGCCAACAAAACCTTTTCGCCCACACCTAAAGATGATATTATTTTTTTGTTTTTTAAAGGATTTATATCAGATATAAACATATCCTTCTCCAATTGTTTTTTATAATTTATTTAAAATTGAATTTAAAACCGAAAGAAAATTAAGCAATTTATTTTTAAAAAATTCTTTTTATTGTGATATTTATTTTATTTTATCAAGTATAATTTCAACCGCTTCTTCAACAGCTTTATCTAATATTGACCTATCTTCTGTTTTAATCTTTGACAAAACAAAATCAGCAAGGTCAAGAGATTTATCTCTGCCAACGCCTATCCTCACCCTTTCAAAATCTTCACCTATATAAGACACTATAGAGCGTAAACCATTATGTGTCCCTGCACTGCCCCGTTCTCTATATCTGACAACACCCTTTGGCAGGTCTATATCATCAACAGCAACAATGATTTTTGCATCCTTATATTTGCGTTTTAAAAGGCTGACAGCCTCACCGCTGTTATTCATAAAAGTGGTTGGTTTGCAAATTAAAACTGGACAACCATTATGTCTTCCTTCAGCCAAATCTGACTTATATTTTTCCTTTGAAAAATTTACATTCAATCTTCTTGAAAGACTGTCAGCGACATCAAAACCAATGTTGTGAAAGGTGTTTTGATATTCTCTTCCTTTATTTCCAAGACCTATTACGATAACCATTATCTAGCCTCGCCCACAATCTTATTTTCAAATTCAAGCCTTGTCCCTGCACTTATTTTAGAGTCTTTTATTATGGTGCCTTTCACAAAACAATTACCAAGCAATATACTATTGTCAATGATATTTCCACTTTCCAAAATTGTGCCAGCCGATATCACACTTTCACCCTGCAAAATATTATTTGGATAGATTACAACAGTGCTGTCAATTTCAACATCTGCATCAATAAACACTGTCGACTTGCTAAAGATTGAAACGCCATTTCTTATATGGTAATCTATTATTCTTTCATTTAAAACTTGATAAACATATGATAAAGCAGCAGCAGAATCGCACCTTATAAGCGAAGGAATGTCATTTCCACCTGTCGCACTTGAGATAAAGTTTGGGCTGTTTTTTAAGAAGTCACTTTTCACAATAAATCCACGTGACAATTGAAGAAAATTCATGCTCTTTGAAGCAAAATAATCCATCACCCTAAAGAATGATGCCTTGTCAAAAAGTGGTGTGTCGCTATAAAAGACTGCAATATATTTTTTATCGGTGTTTACCCCTCGGACCCTGCCTATGATATCTTCACAATCTTCAATAACAAGTTGCTCACAACAAGAGCCGGCAAGCAAGACCCAATCAATCATTTTTTTGCCACATAATCTTAGGTTTGCAAGCCCCTTTGCAACATTATCATTGTCTGCCTTGACAACAACAAATAAAACCTCTTCTTTGACATAGTCGTGATTTTGGGGTTTTATCAAATTCTCAGTCATAATAAGACTTTCTTCTTTTTCATCCAAGCCTTCAAAATCAAATGCTATTTGATTTTCAAGCACTAATGTTTCCATTTCTATAGTTTCCATAATTAAGATTATATAATTTTTGCATTTTTTTGTCAACAATATAATAAAAATTCAAATATAATTAAAATTCTTTTAAAAACATTTTTTTTATTTTTATTTTTATGCTAAAATCATCTTAAGAGAGGTAAAAGATGAAGGTCAAAAAATTTAAATTGATTTATTTGGTTTCAATAGTTTTGCTCACTTGTCTATTATTTGCATTTTTGCCATTAAATTTTTTTAGTTCTTGGGCGGCTGATGAAGCAAAACAGGGCGAAGTTGCTCTTGCAAATGGTATTTTTTCAATTGACGTGGTAAATCATGAAGGCAAACTTATCTATGACAATACACCTGGCGTTTTCAATAATGAAGTTGCCCATATTTATGACTGGAAAGATGTAGATAAATTTGTTTTTAATATCAACACCGAAGGTTATAATCCACCAATTAAATATGATGCTGACCGTCAACCTTATTATGATGTATCCATCATTATTGACTATGTAAATGGATATAAAGAAAAAGCACAATGGGAATCCCAGCATCGTGTCCACTTTGAAGGACTTGAAAAGTTTTCAACCACAGTGCGTGGCACAGATAGTCATTTGACACTGGCAACCAAATTTAAACCAGAGTTTGAAATCAATAAAGGTGTTTCTGCGACAGAAGGCGGGACTATCAAAACTGCAAAAGAATGGGGAATTTATAAATTTACCCTATCAATAAATGATGCTTTGACTCAATCTGATTTTATTATTATTGAACCAACAAAAGTTATCTACAACTCCCCTCAAACTAAGATGCAAATCACCACAAGTGATACCTCTCTTAGGACTGCCTATCTATTTACTCTTATAAATGAGGAAGAATATAGATATATAGACAAATCAAAACTTGTTTGGCACGCAAAAGGTCAAACACAAGATGGAAAGCTTTATGCTTACAGCAAAAATGACACAACAAAACCTGAATTTGCTGATATGCTTTTCCTATATGAAAACCCAGAGCAAACCGGAGTCACCTTTAAATTTGATGATGATGGAAAATATGGAAAATGGGAAATTTGGTGTGAATATCAGGCAGAAGACTCCAACATTATTTTAGAAAGCGAACATACAAATCTTGAAACCAAAGTTAAATTTAATTATATTTATATTATTTTAATAAGCATAGGAGTTGCCTTGATTGCAATAAGTATAACCGTTGGAATAGGCATCTACCACAAAAAGAAGGAAAAAGTCTATTAATATCAATCAACAAAAAAAAATCCACTTTTTTAAAAGTGGACTTTTTTATTCAATTTTTTATATGGTTTATGGTTTATATAAAAATTTTTATTATTAAAAAATAAAAGAAACTATAAAACATTATGAAGGTTTGCACCCATGAAGTGAAGATAGCCATGACAATACATTTTGATGCATTCAATCGAAACCCTAAATGCTTCAATATCATCACCTGCAATGTATTGTTTGATTTTGGCAATTTCTTGCCCTATCTCTTGAATGTTTTTATGATGCACCATAAAGCATAATTTTGACTCATCTTTGTTCCAGTTATCCTCCAAGTTGTCAACAGCAAGCACCATATTCATGGTTTTAAGAGTTTCATCTCGCTCAACAAGTTGTTCTATCATAAGGCATCTATCTTGAATATCCCTTAAAGAGTTTGAAACTACAACTTCTTCAGCAACACAAATAACAACTAAAAGTGCAACTATCAACAATAAATTTATAATATGAAAAGCTTTCATTTGCTCACCAGCCTTTGAGCTTGAAAGGTTTTTCCTTCCGCCTCTTTAAGTTGAATATAACCATTCCCTAATTGGTCAATGGTGAGAAGCAACACCTCTTTAAGTTTTCCTTTAAAACCATTTTCTGAAACCATTTTATCAACTTCTTCTTCGTTTAGCCCTGCAAGAGCCAAATTATCTTTCATATATTTTCCTTCGCTTATTAAAACGATTGGAATAAAGCTTTCATCAACATCTAAATCGAGATTTTCCACTGTGACAGGGGCACTTTCTGCCTTAGGCATTACACTCACCTTTCCGTTTGTTTCCATTATGGCATATTGCACCTGAGATATGTTGAAATATCCACATTCTCTTAAAGCGGCAAAAATATCATCTGTTGAAAGGTTAAGTTTTTTCATAGCATTATAATCAATACCTTTTGGATTGATGATGATGCTTGGTTTTCCACTTATAAACTTACTTAAAATTTGACTGCTTTTTGTAAGAAGTGTCAAAATAAAATGAACAACTACAAGTGTCAAAAGAGGGACAACCCCATGCAACACAGGCACCGATACTTCAGCCATTGGGATTGTTGCAAGGTCAGCGATAATCAGCGTCAAAACAAGCTCAAATGGTTGCATTTGACCCAATTGGCGTTTTCCCATCAATCTATAAACTAAAAGAACTATAAAATAAATTAAAATAGACCTAATAATTATTGTAAGCATACTTTATTTTGTGCAAAAAGCAAAATTTATACATTCTTCTTTAACTTTTTCTTAAATTTGAATTTTGGCAAATTCAATCTCTTTTTTGCAAAGCACACAAAGGCACGCAAATCAAAAAGATTGAATACTGAGGCAAGTAAGGCAAAACTTACAACACCGGTTATACCGCCCAAAACCAGTGTGAAGAAAAGTGGCATGACATACTCGGCAAGGCTTACAACAAAAGATGTGAGTGCTGAACAAGGTATTATCAGCAAAATTATTTTCAGAACTTTTTTTGTAAGTTTAAGGTCTGACTTTACATTTCTTTTGATTAAAAGCAGGTTTAATAATGACACAATAGAATAATTTAATCCCAGTCCCCAAATTAAGGCATTTATACCCAAGAATGGCGGCAGCACCCACATTGAAATAAACATTGCAATTCCGCCAAACATAAAATTGATGAAAGAGCGTTTTTCAAGACCGAGAGAATTGAGAAGTGCTGATGTAATATTGGTAAGGCCAAGCGGCAAAAGCACCCAACCAGAAGACTGCAACAGGGTCCCACTCATAATGTTGTCATATAAAAACAATCCTATTTGTTCGCCCATTCCAATAAAAAGAGGGACAAACATTGCCGAAATAAAAAGTGCAAAGAAAATTGATGATGATACTCGCTCTTGGATATGTTTTTGATTGTTTTGTGCAACGGCTGTGGAAATGTCTGGGACAAGAGCTGTCGAAAGAGAGCCTATAATTGTTGTTGGTATAAACAATAATGGCATAGTCATACCAACTGCCACACCAAACAAACTCATAGCTTGAGAGCTTGTATAACCCACCGCTTGAAGTCTTGCAGGAATAATAAATGCAATTAGAGGCTGTGCAAAAGAACCAATAACTCTCATAAGTGTTATTGGTGACGATTGCCTTATAAGAGGTTTAAATTCTGCCTTCTTAAGTTTTCCAAGCTTCCCTCCATAATAGAAAAATAAAAGCATGACATAAATCATTGAAAGCAGACAGGCAAGTGTCATTGTCCAACCTATATTCAGTGCATTTTTCATTGCTGAATATGTTGAAGAAATCACAAGAACGCCCAGTATAATTCTCACAAGTTGTTCATAAAACTCAGTTACGCATAAAGCAAAATAATTTCCTCTGCCCCAAAGCGCACCACGAAAGACACTGTAAATGGCAGAAAATACAAGACTTGGAAGCATCACAATCAATATTAAAATACACCCCTCATTTGTAAGAAGTTTTGCAAAAACATTTTTAAAAATAAAGACAATGGCGCACAAAAGCACAGAGCAAAAAGTTGCATAAATAAGAGCAACACTTATCAGCGATGCCTCTCTTTTTTTCTCATTATTTGCGTGATAACTTGCACTCATTCTGGAAATTATAAGGGGTAGTCCACTTGCGATGACAGTCATCAAAACCATAAAAACTGATGCTGCAACTTGATACAATCCAACACCTTCAGCACCTACCACTCGAGATAAAATTATTCTAAAAACAAAACCTAAAAGACGAGTCAAAAAGGAAAAGATTGTAATTAGGACAACA
This sequence comes from uncultured Eubacteriales bacterium, assembly GCA_949077035.1. GTDB lineage: Bacteria > Bacillota > Clostridia > Christensenellales > UBA1242 > Caccovivens. The sequence goes on along the minus strand of CARUPR010000002.1, from coordinate 89,104 downwards.
GTTTTAAATAAAGATTTCATATTTCTCTCCACATATATCTTATTAAAGAGGAATACAATTTAATACTAAAGGGGCAAATTATGAAAAAAGAACTTAATGAAATTTATATAGTTAAACAGGATGATACCATCACAACAATTGCAAAAAAATATAATAAAAATGAAATTTCAATTTTAATCAGCAATTCAATCTTGCCATCTATGATAAAAAAAGGATATGTTTTGTATATTAAATAATGATTTTTTAATTAAATTTATTATTTTTATCATTTTTTTAATAATTTTTATATTATTTTATTATTTTTATCATATTTATTAATTATTTTTATATTATTTTATTATTTTTATCATATTTATTAATTATTTTTTTATTAATTAATATATTTTTTTTGATTTATTTATTATTTTTTATATATTTTTTTATTATTTTATCTTTTCGCCATTATTTTTGCGTTTTTTGAATATATTTTTAACAAAATATTCAATTTTTTCATTATATTTGCTTGAAAGATATATTAAAACAAGAGATGTGACAATAATAATTGCCCACACAATAAGTCCCCAGCCATGATAAGGAATTACCTGACCGCTTGAAAGATAACTTACCAAAAAGATGCTTATCGGCCTTGTGATAAGCTGTGTCACCATAAAAAATGTCCAGCTCATCTCAGTCAATCCCGCAACCATGCACAAGACATCATCAGGGAAAAATGGCAATATCATCATAAGGACAAATGTATATTTGCAGTTTGTTAAAAATGCGCGCCATTTTTTTTCGGCTTCTTTGCCAACCATAAATATAACAAGTTTTTTACCAAACACCCGTCCCAAGAAAAATGCGAGAGCACTGCCAAGTAAAATACCTGCAATGGAAAGTAAACCCGCCTCAAAAGGACCATATATCAAGCTTCCTGCAATAATCAATATAGGTGAAGGTATTGGTATAAAAGTGACTTGCAAAAATTGTAAAAATACAAAAGCAAACCTCCCCCAAAAACCCAGTTCTAATATAATAGCCTGCAATTTTTCAACAGAGTTAAGTTTTTCCCAAAGTCCAGTAACATTTAAAATAAAATATATCAGCCCAAGTGCCAACGCAAGAATAAATACAACAAGACAAATTCTTAAAATTTTTTTTCTTTTCGACATTTCCATAATCTAGTATAAATAAAAAAATAAACAAATATTCTAAAAAACTTAAAGTATATTTTTATGCAATGTTGCAAAACTAACTTTATATGCAAAAACTTTTATATCTTCATACAAACACAAAATTTGTCAAGGAGGAAAAATTGAAAAAGAAAGAAACAACAATTAAAAAATCTAAAGCATCTCTCATTTGGCTTCTTGCTGTGGCTTTTATAGCAGTAAGCCTCTTACTTTTTTGCCAATTCTATTTTGGTGATTCAATCAGCAGCAAAACCACCTTTTATCAAAACACTCATATAAATGGAATTGATGTTTCTGGTCTTACAAAAAAGGAAGCAAACAATATTCTTTTAAATAGTCTTAGCGACAATAAAGAAAGTTTAAATATAACTCTCAAAAGCCAGGAAAGTTCTTGGTCTATCACAGGCAAAGAGCTTGGTTTTATCGGAAATTTAGAACCAACATTAAACGAAGTAATAAACTATGGTCATGAAGGAAATATCTTTACAAAAAAGAAGATAGAAAATAATATCAAAAAAAATGGACTTTATGTTTCTGTCCCTTTTGAAGATGTTTACAGCGGCATTGAGGAAAAAATTGAATCTATCATCAATGAAATAGAAGCTCAGCCTAAAAGTTCTGGAATTCAATTTGACCCAAATTCTGCAGTTATGTTTTCTCAAACCAAAGCTGTGCCCGGGAAAATAGTAAACAGAGATGCCCTTTTTGGGCAGATTGCAAAAATATTGTCTGGAGGTGGTGAAAACGAAATTGAAATACCTATAGTTGAAATTTTGCCTGATGAAAACCTTGATACACTTTTAAACAATATAAAATTGCGTTCTTCTTTTTCAACAAATTATTCAACCTCATCTGCAGACCGAAAATCAAATGTAAAACTTGCATTATCAAAGTTTAATGGTATGATAATAGAGCCTAATGAAGAGATATCCTTCAATAAAATTACAGGCACAAGAAACAAAGACAATGGTTATAAAACAGCCAAAATCATCATTGGTGGAAAATATGTTGATGGCGTTGGTGGAGGTGTTTGTCAAGCTTCAACCACCCTGTATAATGCCCTTATTCTTTCAGATATAGAAATCTTGCAGGTCAATCATCATACACTTCCTGCATCTTATGTCCCTCTATCTTTTGATGCAATGGTAAGCGAAGGATATGCCGATTTGAAATTTAAAAACAATCTTGACACCCCTATCTTTATAAAAACTATTTGCGATGAACAAACTGCAACTGTTGAAATTTATGGACAGCCTTTTGAGGAAGGCTTAACAGTGCAGACAAGGGCAGAACTTGTCAAAATTTTGCCTCACGGCGGAGATGATATCATCACAGACTATAAAGGCGAGTATGAAAACAAAGTCCTTTATCGTGGCGAATATTATAGATTAAAATATCCTCAAGAAGGATATGAATCAAAGGGATTTATTGAATATGTAAAAGAAGGAAAGGTAATAAGCTCAAAAGAAATACGTCATGACAAATATCTTCCACAAAACGGAATCATTGTTGAAGGCTCATCAAGTCTTGAAGAAGGGATGAGTTTGCCAAGCAATTCTGTCAGATATATTTCACCACAAAAAGTGACAAAAGAAAATGAAAAAAATGCCAAATCAAAATGGAATTTAGTTTGATTAAAAGGTTAAAATTTTAGTTTGATTATTATATTGAATTAATAAGCTGAAATTGTTTAATTAAAAAATAATAAAACGCTAAAATTTTTATTTTAAATTCACCAATATAAAAACAAAAAAAGAGGATAAAATTTTCCTCTTTTTTATTTAAAAACTATAAATATTTAAGTTTTGACTCAACAGCATTTATCAATTCTTCTTTTTCATTTGAAAGCTTGCCATCGAAAACATCACTTAAAAGACTTTCTAAAATTGGCTTATATCTGTTTGCCTTAACTGTTGGATAATTTTTCTTTATATCATTTCCATTTATCTTAAGGTCGCTTGTTGACATTATAAGACGATGAGAAATTATGTATTTATAAAAGAATTGATATTTATTTGCAAGATATTTTGATTTATGAATCAAAAGCAGATAAATTTGAGGGAAATTATTAAAATATTTGAAAAAATATGGTTTGTTTTGCTGTCTATTCAATGCTTCATAGTATCCAGACAAAATATTTATATAATTTTCAACCATCTTTTTGCTAAGACCAAATGAGTTTGACAAAATCAGATTGAGATAATATGAAACCGAAATTGGATTGACAGAATCAACTATATCAATCAACAGCCCCTGAGATTTATGACTTACCTTTTTTACCATTTTATATTTCAACTTTTGGCAGTCAATACCAAAAATATGCCAAAACCCACCTTTATTGAAATGATTTAATGCAGACATATAAGCTTTTGATTTTGAAAGCCCTTTATATTTTGAAGGGCTATGTAAAATTCTGGTTATTTCATAAACAAGACGTTCACCAGACACATCACTAAGATTTTCTTTATATTTATATGCACTTTCTAAAGTTGCTCTATCAATTTTAAAATTAAGTTCACATTGAAATCTGAAAAGTCTTAAAATTCTGACACCATCATGACAGAATACTTCATCACAGTCATAAACAGCCCTTAAAATCCTTTTTTCAATATCCTTTTTACCATTGAAAAAATCAATCATTTTATCATTTTTTATGTCATAATATAAAGCATTACAGGTAAAATCTCTGCGTCTTGCATCCTCTTCTATAGATGTAATAAATTCAACACTTTCTGGCGTATGCCTGCCATTGTTTGGATAAATCTCTTTTCTGAATGTGGTATACTCAAATTTATCATTGCCCTTGCTGATAGTGGCTGTCCCTAAAAGCTGACTTTTGATATTTATTGTATATTCGCTTTCATTTAATAATTTTTCTACCTCGTCAAGTGTCAATGCAGAACAAATATCTATATCATCATTTTTTATTCCCAAAAGTTGATTGCGAATAAATCCCCCAACAATATATAATTCTGTATTAAAAATTTCAGCAAGTTTAGTCAATGATTTTGGAATATTGAAAAGCATAATAATACCTCTTAATAAAATTTTAATCTTTTTTTATTCTATTGTCAAATCATATTTATAATAATGTTGACATTGGGGCAAAAATTAATGTATAATAAAATAGGTTTATTTTTATGAGAAAGAAAAAAGTTAAAGAATTAGAATTGCCTAAGGCAATTGTAAAAACTAATGAAAGATATTACAAAAAAATTCCACGCAATAATAGTTTGGACATTCTTTTTTATTCAATTGAAGGATTAAACAACAACAAAGGTATAATTGAAAAGTTTAAATTGCGTATTAAAAATAAATTCAACAAAGAAAGGGAAGAAAAACCTGCAGTATGTGAAAATGTTGAGAGATATTCTGTTGACCTAAAAACCGGTCTTTCTGAAGAGCAAGTTAAGCTTAGACAGGAGGCAAATCTTGTCAACAGCACAAAGGTGAAATCCTCAAAATCATATACTTCAATATTCCTAAAAAATATATTCACATTTTTTAATATGCTTTGGTTGATTATTGCTGTCGCTCTATTGGTTGTTGGCTCTTATAAAGACCTTATTTTCATCTTTGTTATCGTAGCAAACACCGCAATTGCAATTATTCAGGAAATAAGGGCAAAAATCGCAGTTGAAAAGCTTTCTATTGTGACCACACCCCTTGTCAAAACAATTCGAGGTGGAATAGAATATGAAATTGCCTCTGACCAGCTTCTTTTAGATGATATTATAAAACTTACAAGCGGAAACCAAATTCCTTCTGACTGCGTGATTGTAGACGGAATTGTTGAGGTAAATGAAAGTTTACTCACCGGTGAAAGTAATGCTATTGAAAAATCTGTTGGCAAACCATTACTTTCAGGCAGTTTTATTGTTTCAGGCGAATGTTATGCAAAAGTAGATAAAATTGGACGAGATAATTATATCTACCAAATGGCAAAAAAGGCAAAAGAATTTAAGACACCTCAATCAAATCTTTTCAAAGATTTAAATAGATTAATCAAATATATCGGTGTTGCACTCGTTCCAATCGGAATACTGACCTTCTTAAAAGAATTTAAACTTGCAGGCTCAACTCTTCAAACTCAAATCACCAATACAAGCGGTGCCCTTACAAGTATGATTCCTGCAGGTATGTTTCTTCTTGTTACAATATCCCTTTCAATAGGCGTTGTCAAATTATCAAAAAAGAAAACACTTGTCCGCGATTTATACTCAATTGAAATGCTTGCAAGGACAAATGTGCTATGTCTTGATAAAACAGGGACAATTACTGACGGAACTATGAAAGTTGTTGATTTTCTCACATATTCAAAGAAAAGAAAATCCAGCATAAAAAAATTGTTATCAAATGTGCTAAATGTCCAAAAAACCACCAATTCAACCTCAAATGCAATGATACAAGAATTTGGCAGAAGCAATGAATTGCACGCTTTAAACATAGCCGAATTTTCATCAGAAAGAAAGTATTCAATAACACAGCTTTCAAACAAAAAGATATATTTTGTAGGTGCACCTACAAGAATTGGTTGTGCAATCGACCCAGAGCAACAACAACTTATCAAAAACTACCTTTCAAAGGGACTTCGTGTGCTTGCCTTCGCAGAACAAGATGGCGGAACTTTTGATAAGAAAATGAACGGAAAAAAAGCTGAACTTCTTGCTTTTATTGTGCTTGAAGAACACATTCGCGATGATGCAATTGAAACAATACAATGGTTCAAAGACAATGGTGTTGATGTAAAAATAATCTCAGGCGATGACCCTGCAACAGTCTCTAAAATTGCGGCAAGAGTTGGCGTAAAAAATCATGATAAATTTATCTCTCTTGAAAATGTAAGTTTAAAAGAAGTTGAACAAATTGCTGACCAATTTACAGTATTCGGCCGCGTCACACCAGAGCAAAAATATACAATAGTAAAGGCACTTAAAAATAAAGGAAAAGTTGTTGCAATGACAGGCGATGGCGTAAATGATACCCTCGCACTAAAAGAGGCAGATTGCTCTATCGCAATGGCTGATGGAAGCGAAGTTGCAAAAAATATCTCAAAACTTGTTTTACTTGAAAGCAATTTCTCATCCCTTCCCGCCGTTGTAAGAGAAGGTAGACAGGTTGTAAACAATGTTCAAAACTCATCTTCGCTATTCTTAATGAAAACCTTCTTTGCAATTTCTCTTACCATAATCACCCTATTTGTAAATCTTCCTTATCCATTTAAACCTAGTATGATGATGCTTTTGGAAGGATTTATAATTGGTTTGCCATCATTTATGTTGACTTTTGAGCCAAATACAAAGCCTATCAGTGGAAACTTCCTGCCGCAAGTTTTAAAGCGGTCACTGCCAAGAGCTTTAATTATGCTTATAAATGTTTTGATTGTTATGGCTCTATTCCATTCTCAAGATGCTGGAAGCGAGCTTCTGCTACATGACGAATATATTACTCTTGCAATACTTATAATGACATATACAGGATTTTTAAACTTAGCATCACTATGCTGGCCTGTCACCCTTTTAAAGGGCTTAACAGTTGGCTTGTCGCTAATTTGCACAACCACAGCGATTGTCGCTTTGCCAAAGCTTTTCAACATATATTCAAGTGACATAACTGTGCTTGTAACTTTCTTTGCAATAATTCTTGTGACAATTATCTTAATGGTGCTTATAAAACTTAATCAAAAACGACTCGATAAACTTAGAGAAAAAATTATCAAGCTATTGCAAAAAAGTTGATTAAACTAAAAAAGTTGATAAGATATAAAAAGTTGATAAGATATAAAAAGATGATTAAGATATAAAAACTTGATAAAGATTTAGAATAATAGATAAAAATTTCTATTTCCTTGAGTTAAAAAAAAAGCATATCGATTTGATATGCTTTTTTAATATCAGAAATTATTTTGTTGCAAACTTATAAAGGTCATAAGTATTTGCACGAACATTAATTTCAATGATTCTTACCGCATCAGTTCCTTCAAGTTTTCCACCTAAATATAACATTGTTTCAGTTTGGTTGTTTTCAGTATTCAAATTAAAATACATTTCATTGAAGCTAAATGACTTGTCAGAGTTGAAGGATGATTTGAATATTTTGCCATTTGATTTTAAAACCTGTTTATCCTCAGCAAAAGATACTCTGACATAATTGTCACCCAATCTTTTTAAAAGTTCACTGCTTGGTGCTGTCTGTGAATTTTTAGCATAGAAATCATATTGAGTATCTTGAATGGTATATCCACCAAGTCTGCCAGTCAATAGTGCAGACAGATATTGAGTTTGGAATGAATCTAGATAAATCTTGTTAAATTCATCATATTCTTGGGTATCTTCAACCAAAGTCATAGCATTTGAACCTGCAATTGTCACTCTATAGCTTGAAACTCTGCCCATAAATTGAGGACGTAAATCCACCTTTATGCAAGACATCACAATAATTGATATTGCAAGAGCAAAAATTATAGCGGAGATAATTGAAAAAGATATAATACGGTTTCTTTTTTTCTTTGCAAGATAGGCATCACTGACAGAATTTAAAACATTTTCAACATTTTCATTATTCTGTTCTTGCATTAAATTTTCTTCCATTTATTACCCTCCTTTATTTATCTTCCTTATCTTTTTTTGCAGAATTTTTCTTTGCTGTTGATTTTTTAGCAGTTTTTTCAGGTTTTTCTTCAGTTTTATTTAAATTATCATTTTCAACCTTGTTTTCTACTTTAATCTCTTCAGCTTTGTTTTCATTGCCTTTTAATTCAGAAGTAGCTACTTTGTCTTCATTTTGTTCTGGCAAAGCTTTATCGTCAACCTTGTCTGACATTTTTGTTGAATCATTTTCTTTGTTTTCAGCAGAAGTTTCTGAAACTTTTTCTGCTTCAACTTTATTATCACCCTCTTCCTGATTTAATGAAGGATTGATTGATTTACCTTGACTGATTGTGACCACTGCATTGTTTGAAGCAACTTCTTCAGTCGCATCAGCTTTTGCACCAGCCTTCAATTTTTCAAGTTCTTGCACAATACCTTCATATTCCTGCTGAGTGATAAGACCGGCAGCTAAAAGTTTTTGACCTTCATTGATTTTTGTATCAATCATTTTAAGTCTTTCTTCTTCAGCCTTTTGTTTTCTAATGGCCTCTTCCTTTTCTTTCTGTTTTTGTCTGCGTTCTTTCATAGTTTTGCTAATTTCACTTGCAGTCATTCCTTGAGCAAGAAGGTCAACCTCTTCTGTATAGATTGTTTCTTGTTCTAAGAGTAAAGTTGCCATTTCTTTTAAGAAATTGATATTATCTTTTAAAATCTTCTTAGCTCTTGCATAGTTATCGTCAAGAATTTCTTTTACCTCATCATCAGCTTCAGCTGCAAGTTTTTCTGAATAATCAGACCTTGATTGATAATCTCTTCCAATAAACACCTGTTCCTGACTATTAAGACTTAAGAAACCAAGTTTTTTGCTCATACCATAGTTAAACACCATGCCTCTTGCAATCTTGCTTGCCTGCATTATATCGCTTGATGCGCCAGTTGTAATATCGCCAAATATAAGTTCTTCAGCGATTCTCCCACCCATGCATACAGCAATTTCATCAACCAAATGATTGTAAGTCATATAAGAATTATCATTTTCTGGACGTTGCATTGTATAACCGCCAGCAAATCCTCTTGGAATGATTGAAACTTCTTGGACTTTGTCTGTAAACTTAAGAAGTTTTGCAAGCACAGCATGACCAGCTTCATGATAAGCGGTGATTTTTCTGTCTTTTTCGGTAATCAAACGACTCTTCTTTTGAGGACCCATTGTCACCTTATTGATACCTTCGGTGATATCTTCCATAATAATCTTTGGTCTGTTGCTTCTTGCAGCAAGTATGGCAGCCTCATTGAGCATATTTTCAATATCAGCACCAGTAAAACCAACTGTAATTTTTGCAAGAGTATTAAAATCAACACTTTCATCTATTGGTTTATTTCTTGCATGAATTTTTAAAATACCCTCTCTTCCTTTAATGTCAGGAATATTTACATAAATTTGTCTATCAAATCTACCCGGACGCATCAATGCTGGGTCAAGAACATCACTTCTGTTTGTTGCGGCAAGGACAATAATTCCTTCGTTTGCCTCAAAACCATCCATTTCAACAAGAAGTTGATTTAAAGTTTGCTCTCTTTCGTCATTTCCGCCACCTAAGCCGGCACCTCTTTGACGACCAACTGCATCAATTTCATCGATGAAGATAATGCAAGGTTTATTTTTCTTAGCTTGTTCAAATAAATCACGAACTCTTGATGCACCAACACCAACAAACATTTCAACGAAGTCAGAACCACTGATTGAAATGAATGGGACATTGGCCTCACCTGCAACCGCTCTTGCAAGCAAGGTTTTTCCAGTTCCTGGGCGACCAACCAAAAGCACACCTTTTGGAATTCTTGCACCGAGGTCTGTAAATTTCTTTGGAGCTTTCAAAAATTCAACAATTTCTTTAAGCTCTTCCTTTTCTTCTTCTGTGCCTGCAATATCATTAAACCTAACTTTACTTGAGGTGTATGCTTTTGCTTTACTTTTGCCAAATCCCATAGCACCTTTGTTTGCAGAGCCAAACATTTTAAATATAAGCCAAATGACAAAGCCACCAAAAGCAAGATAAAGAGCAGGATAAATAAGACTCAACCAATTAAAACCAGTTTTACCAAGCTCACAAACGATATCTTTTCCTTCAAGAGCTTTAAGCACTTCTGACACAAATCCGTCACCATATTCATATCGAATATAATAATCAGAGAATTTTGGGAATCTATCTTTATATCTTGAGTCCTTCCATTCTTCAGAGCCCTGCTCTTTAGTTTGAACTAAAAAGAACATAGTCCCATCTTTATAATAAACTTTTACAAGTTTTTCAAGCTCACCTTTTTCATTTTTATGAGTTTCATTAATAAGCTCTTTAACTTCGGTGATTCCTCTATCAATATAAGTGCCTTTATAACCACTATTAGTAACAACCATTACTATAGTGAATATAACAAGCAATAAAATCAAAATATACGAAATTCTAAACTTCGGTTTTTGTTCGTTCACATTGCCTCCTTTAAATTATATACATAGTATTGTATCATAAAATTTAAAATAAGACAACTTAAATTAATATTTATTTATTATTTTTTTCTTTCTATATCCTTTTAGTCGACAAAATCAGTCACTTTCAAGAACAAAGTTCACCTTAAAATTTACATAATCCAAAAACTTGTCAGCTCCACCTATTTCATCTAAAAAATGTTTATACTCTTTTCGGTGTGCTTTGAAAAAGGCTTCATTTATTCCAATAACATCAGCTCTGTTTTTCCTTAGCACTTCTATTGCATCGGTAAATTGTCTTTTAAGATTTTGGTCAATCTTTTTTCTTATTTCAGGTTTAATATCAGAAAACTCTGTGTTTACCTTAAGATTTTCATGATTACCATCAATTTCAACAAGTTCAAGCCCCAATATTAGTTGTGCACCATAAATAGGATAGCCATTTTCAAACTTAGTGACTGTGCTTATCCTTTTATTTTTTATCCTATAAGAATATTTTAAAGGAGTCCTATCATCTTTTTTGTCCTCTTCTATTGTAATGATTTGATTTATCGATTCTATATTAAGAAGATTTATCCCATTTAAAAGGTCGACAGATAAGGTTTCCATAAGCTTACCATTTTTTAATAAAACTGCTTTTCCCTCATTTAATATTTTCTTTTCACCGCCGCCAGAACCGCCAGAGCCTGAACCGCCCGAGCCTGAACCGCCCGAACCGCCAGAAGAGCCACCAGAACTTTCAGAGCCGCCACCTGGGCTGCTGTCGCCTCCGCCTGAACCACCACTTACCGAATTTGTTGTTGATGTGCCCTCACCGCCGCCAGACCTTGAAGCGCCATTTGACCCTCCGCTTGAAGAAACATCGTTTGCACCAGTGCCAGCGGTATTTATTTGAGTAGGACCTATGTTTTGAGAGGCACTGCTTGTCCCTTCTTGACAAGAACCATCTTCACATTCGACAGAAATAAAGCCTATAAGAGATGATTTTGCATTGCTATAATATCCCTTATAAAATGCTTCCAAAGAAGTGTCGGTCACATAAAGATTTTTGGCATTGTATCCTATAATTTGCTCAAGCTGCATACCAACAGTGCTTTCAAGAGATATTGAAGCCTGCAAAAGTTCTTTTGCTGATGTATCGGTGCAAATAAATACGGTATTTTCTGAAAGAGAAGCAACCCTGCTTAAATAGTCAATATATTCGGCGACATCTTCCTTTAAGAGTTCTTGATTTACTACGGTCGTCTTTGCGTGCGATAAACCCACCTTTCTTCCCATGGCAATTTGAGCATTGTATAAAGCTTTTGCAACGGTTTCACCTTTGCCTGAAATAACAGAGTTCATCTGCTCATAAGATTGCTGAGCTGTAGGAATAAAAGTCAAAAGAGAGACTTCAAATTCATCAGCTTGTCTATCAATTCCAATACCTACAACCACCCCTACTTCTCTGTTTTGACCGGGTGAATAAAGACTTTGAGGAGTGAAGAAAATAAGGATAATTATAAAAACCAAAATCATAGGATTTTGAAATAATTTTTTAATCTGTTTTTTCATTTTTTTGCCTCCTCTTCAAAAAGGTAAAAACATAGCAAGCAATCGGGAAAACATAACCCATAATCACCCCCAAAACAGGCAACCATGTAACAGTTGATTTTACCATTATTTCATATTTGCCGATAAAGATGTAATATAAAATCAAAAATACTAAATCAAACAAAACAACTGCATACTTTTTGTTAAGTGGCGGGAAAATGTTGACAAAACTATCACAAAAGCCATAACAAAATATTTCCATTTGAAACAATGTGGAAAGCATAATTGTCAACATGGCAACAATATCAAGCCTGCCAATAGCATTGAAATGCACAGAAAAAACAAGCAAATCGGCAAGTGCGTTGTTGTGCATAAAAGATGTAAGTTGGTATTTGCAATAAAAGAGGAAGAATAGAGCAACCACCAAAAACATACCAAAAGCCACATAAAAATAAAACTTTTTTTCCTCACTTTTTTTATAATCAATTCTATCAATTATCAAGAAAAGAAAAAGAGAATCACCAAATGTGAAAGCATATTTGTAAATTGAAGCAAAGATGTCTTTTGCTGAAGAAACAAAGAAATAAGGGGTTGAAATTGGTGTGAAAAATGAAATTACAAGACAAAAAACAAAGCCTGCAATAAGGACATTAAAGAATAATTCCATAGTCCTTGCAGTCGGCTTTAACCCCGACATAACTGCATGATTCATTATAGGAAGAAATGAAATAATTGCAATCCAAACAAATTCATTTTGATAAATCTGTTCTTTAAGATAAACATAAACCACACTGAAAATCAATAAAGCTTTAAAAATCATAAACACAAGTGAGGCTGCATAAAGAAGTTTTGCACCCACAACTGTTATATATCTTTTTAATATATCATAAAGTTTTTCTTGCGGAAATGTCCTTTTCAATTTCAAAAATATTGGGACTGCCATAAACTCTATAGCAAAAAGCATCAAAATGGCAAATATAGCGTCCGCTTTGATGTATTCATGCATAAGAGCTGGTAATAATAAAATTTTATTTGAAAAAATGATGAGAAGTGCGATAATGCCCGCCTGCCTCATTGAAATATGGTCTTTCATTTTCGTTTCTCCTTTTTGGGCGAATAGGTCTTGGGCAACTCATCCATTTCAATAATGGAGTTTGTAATAATGGCATCTTTTAAATCTTTTGGTATTCTTGGACTATAAGGTGCAAGATATGGCGTGCCATAACTATCAAGTTTATTTAAATAATTTACAACATAAACCATTCCTGCCATGATGCCCATAATTCCCAAAGCACCACCTAAAATAAGGAAAATTATTTGAAGAACTGTGATTTGTGATGCCTGCTCTGGCACTGTATAAAGGGCAATCTTGGCAAGCGCAACAATGATTACACCCGGTGGCGAAATAAGCCCTGCTTTAACACCGGTGTCACCAAGAATTAATGCCCCCACAACTGAGGTTGCAAGACCCAAATAACTTGGCAAACGCAGACTGACTTCATATAAAATTTGAAACAATAAAAATATAAATGCTATTTCAATAAATGGTGTAAAAGGCAGCCCAAGCGTGGTGTCTGCGATGGTAATAAGAAAGTTTAAAGGCAGTATATTATAATGAAAAAGTTGCAAAGCAAGATAAAATCCGGGTGCTAAAATTGCAATTAAAAGACCAAGCAAACGTATCACCCTAATAATACTTGAATAATGATGATTTGTATAATAATCATTGCTGTTTTGAAGGTCCTCAATAATGGCGAACGGCACCGTCAAAACGATGGGAGAATTATCCACAATTATCGCAACCTTCCCTTCAAGCATTTTGGCTGTAATTATATCCGGTTTTTCGGCATTTCCAACCTGTTTAAAAAGCGAATTTGGATGTTCTTCCAAAAATGATAAAATATAATAGCTGTCTATTATTCCATCAATTTTTATTTTCTTAAGTTTTTTAATCACCTTATTTACAACATCTTCATTTGCCACATCTTTCAGATATGTTATTGCAATTTTGGTTTGTGATTCAGAGCCAATTTTTAAACTTTTAAGCACCAAATTTTTGGTTTTCAACCTTCTTCTAATAAGGGTAATATTGGTCTGCAAATCTTCAACAAAACCCTCTCTCGGACCTTGAATAACCGGTGATGTTGGCGGCTCTGTTGGTTGTCTGGTAGGAAATTTATATAAATCAATAGCAATAATTTTAGATGAAAAATCTGTAATAAGCACAACCTTGCCACCCAAAATCTCGTCAACAATCTCTTCTTCTTCAATTTCTTTTATATCAGAGCATTTTAAAATTTTATTTTGCAACAATTCAATGCTCAAATCGCCCTTATAAAGCTGAAGAGGTGTAAAAACCGCTTCCGATAACAATTCTTGGTCGGTTATACTTTTTAAAAAAATCATTGCAATCTTTTGGTCATCTTTTTCATAAAACCTTGATGCAAAATCAATGCTGTCATTAAGCAGCATTTTAAACTCTTCAATTTTTTTATCTAAATTAAAATAAGACATACCTCACCTTTTTGTGATTAGTATGTCTTAAAGATTTTATTTTAATACCAATTTATACCAAGTGGATAAAATTAAAAAATTGGCTGACTAATTTATTTTTTATTTCTTCAATATTTTTATTTTGTTTCACTTAAATTTTTTGCCAAACGTCATATGCTTCCTCAGAAATATCAGGATTTTCTAGCAACTGAACGTTTACATATCGAATATTTCCTTTATCTGCTATGTTATATTCATCTTTGCTTATTGGCAAAATTCCAATCAAGGTTTCATTTTCATAAATAAGACTTAAATCAATTTTATAAACATATCGACCTGCTTCTTGGACAATATTTGGATTTTTTATGATAAAATGTCTATCATTTAAAATAATTTCAACATTTTGATAGCTTTCTTCACATTTTGCAGTGACTATTTTTGTTTGCAAATCAAATTCTATAGAAGAAAATGAAGGAAGATAATGGACAAGTTTTATATCCAAAATGTTTGAAACAGAGCTTTCTTTATAAAAACTTTTATTTGATGCCGCAACAACTGAAAAAGAACGTTTTCCCCCCTCTATTGTTGTCAAATCAAGTTTTGGCTCTTCAACTTTTTTAAATTCATCACTGCCATTTATATAAACCTTATAATAATCGGCGTTTTCAATCTCATCCCAAACCAATAGTTTTTCTTCTTCTTGATACTTGATTTCTGGTGAAGAAAGATATTTGCAGCATTGCCATTTAATTGACTTGCTAAATTCACTGTTGTTTCCTTCTTTATCTGCAAGAAAACAGGTTGAAACATCATAACTAGTGCCAAGTGTTGCCCCATTTTCCACCGCATAAGATGAAGAGATGATATTAAATTTGCTGTCTATAAGCAAGTCTTTGCCATTTGCAGAAAATTTAAATCGATACCCTCGATAGTTCTCGTTTGCCTGACAAGAGATATAGATATTTTTCCCATCATCAAAAATGGTAGGTTTCTGTGGCGAATGACCATTATAACTCAATAAAAAAGCCATTGCAAGCCCAACAATTGCAACAACTGACAATATAATAGTTGAAATTAATATCAACATTTTTTGTTTGCTTATTTTTACTTTTGCTTTCATATATATAATAATGAATTAAACTTCACTAATAGTATAACCTAAAATTATAAAAATTCAAAACATTTTTAAATAAAAGAAAAAACATTATTGACAAACAAATCATATTGTGCTAAAATAATGATAATTATGGAGGAATTATGTTAGATTTTATGAAAGTATCTCAAATCGCTGCACTTTCTTTGGGAATTATCTTCGCAGTTATTTCAATTGCAACAACTCTTTTGGCTATTAAGTATGCAAAAAATTTAAGCTCTTTTGCAAAAGCCGCCGCTCTTTCACTATTGGCACCATTTATCGCTTGCATCTCTTGGATGTATTTGATTTTAAGCTTTATTGAAGGATTAAGAAAAAATGAAATTTTAGCTCTTGTAATTGCTATTATCCTTTCAATATTCATCTTTGGAATGATTATTATCGTTGCTAAAGCACTTTACAGCAAACATGGCGCTGACTTTGAAGCTTGTGATGAATTGCAAGAAGATGAAGCTGTTGAAGCTGAAGAAAAAACTGAAACTCAACCAGAAAATGTTAATGTTACAGCTATTCCACTTTTACTTGAAAATACTGACGAAAATGTAGTTGAAATAGAAGAAACTGAGGAAGCAGAAGAAACAGAAGAAATCGTTGCCGATGAAGAGGCTGAGGATGAAAATATTGTTTCTTTGGTCGAAACAGACGAAATTGAAGAAGAAAATGATGAAGTAAATGAAGAAGTTGAAACTTCTGAAGAAATCGTTGAAGAAATTAATGAAGAAGTTGATGAAGTAATTGAAGAAGAAACTGAAGAAATTGTTGAAGGTGAAGAAAACGAAGCTTCTGAAGAAGAAATTGCTGAAGAAGATATAATTTCTGAAGAAACCGAGGAAACTGAAAATTCTGAAGAAGAAATCGTTGAAGAAACAACTGAAGTTGAAGAAAACAATGAAGTTGAAGAAACAACTGAAG
>CARUPR010000002.1:0-72669 GCA_949077035.1 uncultured Eubacteriales bacterium | reverse complement strand
GTTGAAGAAACAACTGAAGTTGAAGAAAACAATGAAGTTGAAGAAACAACTGAAGAAATCAACGAAGAAGAAAATGTTGAAGAAGATGTAATTTCTGAAGAAACCGAGGAAACTGAAAATTCTGAAGAAACCGAAGAAAAAGAAGATAACTTTGACGAAGAATTTGATAAATTCATTGAAGAACTTAAAAGAAAAATCAATTCTGACAACAATGAAGACAATGAATAATATAGATGATTAAAAAAAGCTCTAGCAAATTGCTAGAGTTTTTTAATTATAAGTTAAACACGAATAAAGAGAGCTATTTTATATCTTTCAAAATATGTTTAATCAAATTTTAATCAGCTTTCAAAGATAAAATTAAAAGTCTTTTTAAATTAATTTTTTTTAAACTAAAGTCATTTGTCAAAAGATAAATTATTTTGCCAGTCAAAAACAAAATTAAAAGTCTATCAAAGCAAGCAAATTCAAGTTGTTAATTTTTGACAATAATATTTACAATTCTCTTTGGCACATAGATTTCTTTTACTATTTCTTTGCCAGAGAGGATATTTTTTATTGTTTCATCTTCTTTAACTTGGCTAAGCACTGCTTCTTGAGTTTGAGTTGGGTCAATCATAATTCTTGTCACAATTTTTGAATTTATTTGCACTGCAATTTCAACAAGATTTTCCACCAAATCTTCCTCATTATAAGTTGGCCATACATCATCCACCCTACCAGCAAAGCCTTTATCCTGCCATAACTGTTCTGCAGTGTGTGGTGCAAATGGACAGAGAAGACTGAGAAGAATTTTATAATCCTCTTCACCTATCTTTTCCACCTTTTCAAGCGCATTTGTAAGCACCATTATTTGCGAAACAGCTGTGTTGAATTTTAATCCTTCAATATCTTCGCTCACCTTCTTGATGCTTTGAGCTAATACAAATTTATTTTCACTCTTAATAGTTTTATCAACCTTTTCACCAAGGTTTACAATTCGACTGAGCAGTCTTTCACATGGTTTAAAGATGTCTTCTCTCCATGGTTTTGTTTCACAATAGTCACCCATGAACATATGCGCAATTCTTGTCACATCGGCACCATATTCTTTGACATATTTCATTGGGTCAACAACATTACCTCGAGATTTGCTCATCTTAGAGCCATCAGTCGCAAGAATAATACCCTGCTGCACCCTTCTATCAAAAGGTTCTGAATTTGAAACAAAACCATTATCATACAAGAATTTATGCCAAAATCTTGCATATAAAAGATGTCTTGTCACGTGCTCGCCGCCACCATTATATAAATCTACCTTATCCCAGTATTTTATTTTGTCAAGCGATGCAAATTCTTTATCATTTTTTGGGTCCATATATCTAAGCCAATACCAACTTGAGCCAGCCCAGTTTGGCATAACATCGGTTTCTCTTTTTGCCTTTCCACCGCAATGAGGACAGGTTGTATTCACCCAATCTTCAATAAGAGAAAGTGGGCTTTCACCATCATCAGTTGGCTTATAACTTTCAACTTTTGGCAAAGTAACAGGCAGTTCTTCATCAGGAACTGGAACATGGCCACACTTTTCACAATAGACAATTGGCACAGGTTCTCCCCAATATCTTTGACGAGAGAATACCCAGTCACGCATTTTATATGTGTTTATCTTTTCGCCAAGGCCATTCTTTTCAAGATATTTATTAAGGGCATCTTTTGCTTCTTCAACAGTAAGCCCATTAAATTCACCTGAATTGATTAAACGACATCCTTTACCAAGATAATCGGCTTTTTCAAAAGCTTGAGAGGAAACATCGCCGCCTGAAATAACCTCAATCATAGGCAAATTGAACAATTTGGCGAAATCATAATCCCTTTGGTCATGAGTTGGCACAGCCATAACTGCACCGCTGCCATACCCTGCAAGAACATAATCACCAATAAACACTGGCACTTTTTTGCCATTTATAGGATTTATTGCATATATTCCTTCCAAAATGCAACCAGATTTTTCTTTAAGCATTTGGCTTCTTTCAAATTCGCTTTTGCTTGCAGTTTTTTCTATATATTTTTTTACTTCATCATAATTTTTAATCTTATCTTTAAGCTTTTCAACAAGCTCGTGTTCAGGTGCAAGCACAAAATATGTTATACCAAACACTGTTTCAATACAAGTTGTAAAAACATCAAATCCTTCACCGCCTTCCAATTTGCAATGAAGAAGAGTTCCGCTGCTTTTTCCAATCCAGTTTCGCTGCATGGTTTTAATGTTTTCCCAATAATTTGTTTCATCCAAACCTGCAAGAAGTTTCTCAGAATATTCACTCATTTTAAGCATCCATTGAGTCTTTGGTTTTTGCACTGTTGGACTTCCACATCTTTCACAAACTCCGCCTTCACTTTCCTCATTTGAAAGACCTATTTTACAATTTGGACACCAATTTATATTTGCAGTCGCCTTATAAGCCATACCTTTCTTATAAAATTGCAAAAAAATCCATTGCGTCCATTTATAATAAGCTTCATCAGTTGTGTTTATCTCTCTTGACCAATCAAAAGAAATTCCCAAATTCTTAATTTGTTTTGTAAAGTTTGCAACATTATCTGCAGTTGCTTTGATAGGTGAAATGCCATTTTTAATTGCATAATTTTCGGTAGGCAAACCAAAAGCATCCCAACCAATTGGATAAAGCACATTATAGCCTTCCGCCCTTCTCTTTCTTGCGATAATATCCATTGCAATTTGACTTGGCGTATGCCCTACATGAAGGCCAGAGCCGCTTGGATAAGGAAATTCTACTAAAATATAATATTTAGGCTTATTTGAAAAATCAATCGCCTTATATCTTTCCTCTTTTTCCCAGATTTCCTGCCATTTTTTCTCGTTTGCTTTAAAGTCCATTGTCATTCCTCCGTCATATGCGAATATTTTAACAAACTATCAATAAAAAGTCAAACAAAAAGTCAAATAAAAAGTCCATCTATTCGACAGACTTTTTTTGTTTGAAGGTTTATATTATTACTTAAATTAAAAAGAGGTTTTTAATATTTTTTATTTAAAAACTTTTATTCTTTATATATAAAATTTAATTTAATCATTTTTTTATTTTTAATATTTGTTATCTATTTATTTTAATTTTTCTATTTATAATGGACAGAAATAAGTTTTGTTTTTTCATCATAAACTGCCAGTATTATCTTTTGCAAATCTTTTTTAGATTGAATATTCAATTTTTTAAACAGCCAATTTTTGTCTTTCCCCGCCTCATTTAAACCTGATTTTGAAATTACACCATCGACTATTAAAACATTATTAAGTGAAGCCTCTTCAACTTTTGCCTTAACTATATCTTCAATCACTGGCGGTCTTTGATTTCCTTTTGGCAAGACAGAGAGTTTTCCGCTTGGCTCAAAAACCGCATATGCAACATCATTTATATCAAAATAATTCTTCTCTCTAAGCATTGATAACAAATCATTGACATCAATTTTATTCTTTTTAAGTTGTTTATAAACCACCTTTCCCTCATAAATAAGCATTGATGGTTTGCCTTTAAATAGGCGTTTTAAAAAGGTATTCTTTCTGCCTATTTCTGCCACCAACCATGCAAGAGCAAAAAACATTGCCATAGCAATGATATAATAATAAAAAGGTTCTTCTGTTTCTATCGACCAATCTGCAGCAATAGAACCAAGTGAAATTCCGATAACATAATCGATAAATTCAAGTTGCGCAATTTGTTTTTTACCCAAGACTTTTGATATGATAAACAAAAAAACAAATGATGAAAATGAATTTATAAGCACCCAATAAATTCCTGCAATTCCTAACATAAAAAACCTCAAAATTATCTTTTGCAAACTTTTTATATTTATTCAATTGGCTATTAAAACTCTTTATTGCCCTGCCTTTTGCGATTAAAACACTCTTTCTTTCCTGTTTTTCTTGCCTCTTTTAAGAAAGCACTCATGCTCTCCTGCCTATCTTGCCTTCCTAAAAAAAATTTAGCCACAAATAATGGCTAAATTCAAAAATTAATTTCTATTGTCTACTTATATGAGATTTTTTATTTTTAATTTGTTATATATGTCGTTCAAGTTCTTCAATATCCATATTCTCATAATATTTATCATTTTCAATTTCTGCTTGCACTTTTTTAATTTTGTCATCCTTCCAGCAATTTTTTCTGCCCAAAGAATAAACTTTTGCACCTAGTTCACTCATGCCTTTGGCAAGCCCAACAACAATCATTGCATTTACAAATTCATTAAAGTAAAATCTTGTTCTCGCAAGACTCTTACCATATGTTTCTAAAGAAGAACATTCCATCTCTCTTGCAAAAACAATATCATCTCTCAAATTGTTAAGCCTTTCAGCTTCTTCGCTGGTTATGTCTTCAACCCTTGAATAATCATCGTCAAAATATTCTTTCAATTTTTCTTCTTTTGATTTTTTTGAAAATTCTGTCAATTTTTCAAGATAATTCTGTGAAATTTCTTCAACACTATATTTTGACTTTAAAAGATTTTCGATAATATTTTCACTTTCTGAATCAAAAATTGGTGAATTTATATCAAATTTTTCATCTTCATAAAAATCATCCAAATGTGATATAGTTGAATCCAAAAGTTTTTTATATAATTTATCCTTTTTGTAATGCACCCTATTTTCTTTATAATTTTTGGCTATATCATTTTGTCTTAATTTCAAAGTCTTGGCGATATGTTTTATTTCATTTTTAACTCGTTTATAATTCTTATTTTCGACAATAAAACCTTCAAAATTTTCAAGAAAACGTGCTTTCGCTTCTTCAAGTTCTTTTTTATGCAACATCATACTTTGTTTATAAAAGACACTTTCAAACAATTCTTTCCTGCTTTCATAAATTGTTTCATCATTTATGATTAAATTATTAATATCTCCATATAACTTTTTTGCCTGTTCTATAGATAAAAATGCATATAAAAATTGTCTTCCCATTGTTTTTGAAGAAGCTTTACCTGCACCCCATGTCGGCTCTGAAACAAATATTCCGTTTATATTATATACAGGGTCATTTAAATAAACCAAACTTGCACCATGACCACCATCGCGATTTGTATTATATAATAATAATCGCGAACAATTTATATCCAATCGGTTTAAAATATGCCTAAAAATAGCTTCATAACCGGCACATACAATTCTATTACCATTAAGCACATTTATTATATGTCTTGAAAGATTTGAATTGTCACCTTTATCTTCTTCTATATATTGAAATTGAGTGACAATCTCATATGCATACAAAAATTTTTCAAAAGGAGTGAGCTCCATCCCATCAACTCTTGCATTTTTGATTTCATCAACCCAGTCATTTATCTTTTTTGTCGCTTTTATTGTTTGGTTTACATCAGAATACGTATTGCCTTTTCCATATCTTACACATGAGCCATACCTGCATTTTATTCCATTTTTTACTGCATTTTTATATGAAAGTTCAAAAATATTTAAATTTTCTTTATCTATAATCTCATTATTTGATATATATTCTTGGGTATTAAAAAATATACTAACACCATTTTTAGCTAGGTCTTTTATTCTTGTGATAATATCCTTGTTGTTTTCTTCATCAGAAAAAATTTCAATAAAATCATCAACATCAAGTTCTACCCTTGTGCCCTTAAGTTTTACTTTTTTCATAAGTTCGGTTTTATCAAGTTTGATTTTTTCCATATATTGAAATCCTCTTTATATAATTATACCTAATATTTCACTTATTGTCAATAATTAATCTTTCTTTTTACACTCTTGCCAATATTGTATCATAGCTTTTTTATATTTAAAATAAGATAAAAATAAGAAATAGTTATTTAAAATAAATTTTTTATTAAAAATCTATTGACAAACAAAAAAAAATAAGTATAATAAAAGAGTTGAAATAAAATCTTATCCAAAGACAGCAAGCGTTAATCATAAACATTTTTTAATGTGCTTGCCGAGGAAAGAAGTATATATAGAATTTTTCTCTATGCTTTTTTCCGAGGGCATAGAGATTTTGTTTTAATAAGCACAATATTCAATAAAGGAGGAAAAGATTTCATGGGTGCTAATTTAGAAGCAAAAAAATTGATAGTTGAAGAAATCAAAGAAAAGCTTTCAAGAGCTAAATCTGTGACTTTTGTTGACTACAATGCACTTACTGTTGCTGAAGACGGAAATATGCGTCGTGAATTTAAAAAGAATGGCGGCGAATATAAAGTTTACAAAAACAAATTATTGCTCCTTGCACTCAACGAACTTGGAATCAATGGTGCCGAAAAATATTTGCACGGCACAAGTGCGGTTGCTTTCAGTTATGAAGATGAAGTAAGTGGTCCAAAAATCACTTGCGAAACTGCTGAAAAGACAAAGAAATTAACCGTAAAATTTGGTTTACTTAATGGTAATTTCGTTGAAAGCAAGGAAATTGAAGCTCTGGCAAAACTTCCAAGCAAAGAAGTTCTTATTGCTACCCTTCTTCGCACACTCAATGCTCCTATTACTGGGCTTGCTAGAGTTGCGATTGCCCCTGTTGAAGGGCTTGCAAGAGCATTAAACGCTATTGCAACAAAGTAGTCCTGCCCTACTAAATTAGGCAGAAAATAGGCAAATTGCCAAAAAAAATATAAATGGGAATACCCAAAAACATTTGAGGAGGAATTTAAAATGGCTGATATTAAAAAATTAGTTGAAGAAATTAAATCTATGAGCGTTCTTGAAGTTTCTGAACTTGTAAAAGAACTTGAAGAAACTTTTGGTGTTAGCGCAGCTGCTCCTGTAGCTGTTGCTGCTCCTGCTGCTGGAGCTGCTCCTGCTGCAGAAGAAAAATCTGAATTTACAGTTGAACTTGTTGAAGCTGGTGCAAACAAAATTGCAGTAATCAAAGTTGTAAGAGAAATCACTGGTCTTGGACTTGGCGAAGCTAAAGCTTTGGTTGAAAGCGCTCCAAAAGCTGTAAAAGAAAACGTTCCAACTGAAGAAGCTAAAGCTCTTGAAGCTAAGCTTAAAGAAGCTGGTGCAACTGTTAAACTTAAATAAATCAAATTATAAAAAGAATATTGTGCAAAAAAAAAGCTAGGTTTAATCCTAGCTTTTTTATAAACACAATTTAGACATAAACAAAGTGACTGCTTTCTTTAGAAACGCAATAAAGACAGCAATGAAATGAATGCTTTCTTTTTCTATGTGATGCTATAACATTTAAATCCAATTCAATTATAAATTAATTTATAAAAATTATAATTCAATCAATTTAATAAAAACTATACTCTTGAAATAATTTTTTTAATAAATAGATACAAATTCATAAATAAATGTTATAATAATTATGGAGTGGTTAAGTTTATGCTTTTTAAAAAGATTGATAATTTAAATAATGCTTTAGATGTAAAAAAACTTTATGAAAACAGTTTCCCAGAAGAAGAAAGAACAGACTTTTTCAAACTTTTTTCAGATTTATATAATGGATTTCAGATGTATGCTTTATATGATAACAAAAATTTGATTGCATTTATACACTTTAATGAAACAAAAAATTTTATTCACATAAATTATTTTGCTGTCAATGAATTATATCAAAGTAAAGGATATGGCTCTTATGTATTAAATTGGTTTAAAAAAGAATTTTCACCTAAAGCTCTTGTTTTAGATGTAGAAATACCCGAAAAGAATGCAAAAAATAATAATGATAGAATGAGAAGAATTGCTTTTTATAAGAAAAACAACTTTATATTCAGCGACTATATTTTTAGCTGGGCAGATTGTTTAATGTCGCCAATGTATTTTGGAAATTTAAATTCCATTGAATTTATTGATTATATTCAAATAATAGCGCCAACAATCAGTAATATTAAACAGAAAAATTCTCTCAATTGATTATGAGTTTGCCTATTCCCCTTTTCTATTTCTTTGCTTAAAAAAACTCAACATAAAAATGTTGAGTTTTTTATTGTTTTAAATTTTTTCTTGTTTCAAAATGAAATCAACAAGTTTTTGCTTTAATTAAAATATTGTTAAGCTTCCCCTATCTTAATTAAATTTCACTTTCAAGAGTTACGCCGTCAGGAAAACCGCATGGTGATTTGCATTTATAACCTGACATACATCTTGAACCCTTAGCTTTCTTATCAAGTTGCTCTGCCATGCTGATTGCAATTTCTTTTTTAGGAGATTCAAGTTGTTCTGCCTCTTTATAAAGTGCATCTCTATATTCTTTAGTTTGAGCAAGTGTCAAATCTCTAATTTCTTTTTGGGCACAAGCACAAAGTCTTTCATCAAGTTCTAATATAAAGTCTTTATATTTTCCTGATGCATTTACCTCAAGCAAAGTCCCTTGTGGCAAGCTATCAGCAACAGATTCCATATCTTTCAAATATACAGCCTTAAGTTTTTCATTACCAGCAATAATTGGTGGAATATAAAATTCTTTAATTTTGCTAAAGTCATTTACAAAGCTGAGTTTATCAATAGAGAAATCAAGAGTTCTGTGTCTTTGGCTTTGAGCAAGAGCGGCAAAGCTCATCTTTAATATTGTTTGATAAGTGCTTGAATAGCTTGTCTTCAAAATTGGCTCATCAAAAAGAGCGAGAGTTCTATTCTTTCCATCTTCAAGCTTTTCAGAATATAAATTCATCTGCTTGCAAAATTCAACAAATTCTTTCATAGAAGGCGCAAGTTTGGCATAGAAATTGTTGCTTGGCTCTTCAATTTCTTTTTCAAACCAATGACAGATATAGTTAAGCTGTCTAAAACTCACAGTATATTCCATATTAGTAGGAGTAAACACAGAAATTAGGTATCTTGCATTTTCTTGTGCAAGTTTTTTTGCTTTTTTGCCATCTGGGTCAAAAAATTTATTGCATCCATTCGGATATTTTTTTGTAATTTCTTTTTGGAAAATGTCTATCCATTTATTATAAAGCTCATTCTGCTTTGGCTCGATATCTTTCATAACAGTATATCTTGCTGACTTTTCGCTTGTATTATAATCATGCTCATTGTTTAAAACCATTGCAAGAGCTTTTGGTAATCCTGAAATTTCAAGAGTGAGAAATGAATGTCCAAATGTTGAATGGTGACCGCTATCTTCCACCTGAGTTGCAATTTTTAAAATATTTTCAATAGGTTTTGCATTAAGTTTTTCAAAATTATCAGGCATATAGCATGTTGAGCCCATAAGTCCGGCTAAAATTCTATTAAATTCATAATCATATTTCTTTGGAACTTTTCCTGCATAAGCATTTGCTATATTATCAATCAAAGTATAGACATGGGTCAAAACTGTTGGTGAATAGCTTTTTAATTCACCCTCTTTTTTCATTTTCTTAACAATATCAACATAAATCTTTTTAAGGTTTTCTTTAATTTCTTCACTGCTTAGACAACCTTTTTCGCCATCCAACACAGTATGTAATTTAATACTTATATCCATTTTAAATTTCTCCTTTTCTTCCTTTTTATTATATCATAAAAAAACTCTGATTTCAATATGTAAATTAAAAAAAATGCACATTTTAAAGTGCATTTTTCATTTTTCTAATCGATTATTCTTCAATGTCTTTTTCGTCATAAATAGGCTCTAACTCAATGGTAACTTCTGCCTCATTAGTCTTTGCATTTTTTACAACATTGGCATTTTTATAATCCTTGAAGATTTTTACAAGTCTGTTCTTTTCAACTTCTTCTTTATGAGAAGAAACTTCTTTAATTAAATCTACCAAAGTTTTGCCTTCATTGTTTTTCTTTGTAACATCAATTTCAACATAACCAAAATGTTTTTTGATATTTGCAAAGAATACTTCCAAGCTGCTTGCTTCAATATGATTTACAATTGCATTCATCAATGTATCATTACCATTATTATCAACATGATTGAGAAGTTCTTCAATATTATTGATGTTGCATTCATCCATTACAAAAGAGAATACAGAACCCAAAGCATCTGGCTCAAATTTTTCAATGTTATCTTCGCTAAATAAATGACCGAAAACATTTGCACCATTTTCATCTAAGATATTAGGAGCAAAAGATTTATGTCTAATCAATTTATGAATGTTTTCTAAATCTTGAACAAAAAGCATACTATCCATATAACCATAAGCGATTGGACTGTTTACTTCAAACTCTTTTCTTTCTAAAATTTTGTCAACAGCATGGCTGTTTTTGCCGAGCATTGCATCAAGAATATAATTATCTTCATTAACATTTTCGATGTTTAAATTTAAATCTTTATTTGCCATGATATGGTCAAAAGTTTTCATATCTTCTTTTGCAACAAGTTTTACAAGTCCCTTTCTGACTGTAATTTCAACGATGTCTTTATCAACACCTTCTAAGCTTACCACTTTATCAAAAGATTGAACATCACCTGCTTCAATAATACTTGAAAGCAATTTTTCCAAGTCTTTATTTAAAACATCAAAATTTATACCCTTTCTTGAAATCAAGTCATTGAAAATAGATAAGTCTTCTAATTTATAAGCATAGATGAAAGCTGACTGACCACTTAAATCTTGAATATTCAAATTGAAATCTTTTGTTTTTGAAATTCTTTTTGCGATATTATAATGTGCTTCATCTTCTTCATTTTCGCAACAAGCCAAAGCTTCTAAGAAGGCATCTTGGCCAAGTTTGTTTTTGATAGTTAAATCAATTCCGTTTATTCTTAAAAGTTTGTTTACAATGTTTTCATTGCCGCCCATAATTGCATGATGAAGTGCTGTTTCGCCATCTTCGTCTTGGGCATTAATGTCATAATAGCCATATTTTAAAATTTTATCTACTAAGTCTTCATCCCCTATTTGGCAGGCATACATAAGCTCATTCACGCCAAATTCATCAACCAAATTTTCTTTCTTGGCAAATGCTTGAACCAACTCTTCAATGATAGCATTTTCTTCTTCAGATTTTGTTTTTCTTGCATCATAAACAAATTGCCAAGGAGTCCTTGTAAGATATTCGTCATTCAAACTACCATCAACAACATTGTTTACATTGATATTTTTTCTATAAAGGATATTTTGAATAAGGTTTGAATATCTTTGCTTTTCTTCAATAGGAAGTTTGCTTTCAATAGCATTGACAACCATAGCATAAATTGCATTGACATTATCAGCATTTGTTTTATTAATATCCAATTTGTCATCAAGCAAAACTGGCTTTATTAACTCCCAAATATTATTTTGGATTGCCCAAATAGGAAGAGTGTCTTCATCTTCATTTATTGGCATATTCAAATCTATTTTCTTTTTAGCAACAAGTTTTTTCAAAAATTCAACATCTTGAGATTCAATCGCATTATTAATTTTAGCTATCAATTTCATAATTTCCTCCGCTATATACAATATATTATACATCATTTTTTTATTATAGTCAATATCTCTTATTAAAAAAAGTGCAATAAGTTGCACCTTTTAAAATAATTTTTAATTTATCTTTTTATTTACTTTATTATATATTTTGTTTTTTTGTTATATCTTTTGAATTTCATAGCCATCTTTGCTGTCTTTGATTACAAAACCTTTTTCAAGCAACTTTTCTCTTAAGCTGTCAGCCAAAGCAAAGTTTCTATCCTTTTTTGCCTGCCATCTATTTTCAGCAAGCATTTTAATTTCGTCAGATATTTCCTCTTGATTTTTGTTTTTTATAAACTCAAGCACTTCTTTAGAATTGCCCATAAACAAACCTAAATCTTTATATGCCTCTTTCACACCCCAATAATCTTCTACCACACTTGCATCATTTTCATCAATTTTCTTTTGCATTTTTTTGAAAATTTCAAACAAATAAGAAAGTGCTTTTGGTGTGTTGAAATCATCTTGCATAGCTTCAATTACATCTTTTTGATATTTTTCTTCCTTTTTTTCCTGTTTTAAATCAAATTTTTCTTCAATTTCAGATAAAACTTGATAAAAACCTCCAATATGTTTTTCAGCTTGCTTGAAATTTGCCTCGGTGATATTTATGTCACTGCGATAACTATTTTGCAATAGTGCAAACTTTACAACCTCTGGATGATAGTTTTTCTTTAACTGCTCTAAAGTTATGGTGTTTCCCAAACTCTTGCTCATTTTTTGACCTTCAACCTTAATAAGACCATTATGAATCCAATATTTTGAAAATTGTTTTCCTGTCAAAGCTTCAGTCTGAGCAATTTCATTTTCATGATGAGGGAATATTAAATCTCTGCCACCACCATGGATATCAATTTGTTCTCCAAAAGCCTGCATATTCATAGTTGAACATTCAATATGCCAACCAGGTCTGCCCTTTCCCCAAGGCGAAATCCAGAAAGGCTCACCCTCTTTTGCACTCTTCCAGAGCGCAAAATCGAGAGGATTTAATTTTTCTTCATCATTATCTATCCTATAACCATTTTTTGCATCTTCCAAATTTCTGTTTGAAAGTGCACCATAGCGATGAAAATTTTCAACTGCAAAATATACATCTCCCTTTTTAGTTGGATAAGCAAAGCCTTTTTTTACAAGTTTATCGATAAAATTGATGATATTTTCGATATTTTCTGTCGCTTTCAACCAAATATTTGGCTCATCAACCTGAAAATATTTCATTTCTTCATTGATTTTTTCAATCATTTCTTTGGCATAATCATCAGAATTTACCCCTAATTCATTTGCTTTTGCAATGATTTTATCATCAATATCGGTATAATTTCTGGCATATAATACCTCATAGCCCTCTCTAATTAAAACCTTCCTTATGATATCGTATATCATAGCTTGATAAAGATGACCGATATGAGCATTCCCTGAAACAGTAATTCCACAGGCATACATTTTAACTTTGTTTTTTTCAATAGGCTGAAACTCTTCCTTTCGTCTTGTCAATGTATTATAAAATTTTATCATAATTCCCTCTTTTTAGGCATAATTTTTATTAAAAACGATAAATTTGCTTAATTTTAATGATTTTTTTGAATTTTTTAATGATTTTTTGATTATTTATTGATAATTTTCATTTTTATCGTTTTTTGGTTTATCATTATTTTTTAAATAATTTTCTTTTTTCGTTGATTCTTTGTTGATTGGTTTATCATTATTTTTTAAATAATAGTTTCTGCAAGTATGTAATAAAACTTATAATAATATTATATTATCTTATTTAAATATTTGCCCAAAATTTCTATTGCATAATCAAGCTCTGGTGAAGTTGCACCTATATTTTTGTCGATTTCTTTTAGATAATTATCAAGTTCTTGATTACCTTTTTCGGTAAGTTCAATCACCCTACATCTTCTATCTAAATTTGATTTTTTTATAATCAAGCAGCCCTCTTTCTCAAGCATAGAGCTCATAAGTGCAAAATTAGTCTTTTGTATACCCAACTTTTCAATTATCATACTTATAGATAAATTTTCATAAAGACGACTAAAGAATAGTATTTTCATTCTTAAAATACCACTTTTACAATTTTTTTTCATTAAATTTTCAAGTAAAGATTCAATTTCAATTAAATTACTCGCTCTTTTCATAGTTCTCTCTTGTTCTTTTATTTTTCAATTTAAGTTTGACAAAGCTTTTAAAATTTATCAGACCAAATCAATTTGTTTTGTCCACCAGTTTTTCTTTTGGTTTCTAATATAGTATATAAAAAAATTTTTTGAATTGCAAGTGTTTTTTAGTTGATTTTTAAGGCTATTTGATATTAAAATATAATCATGCATATTGAAGGACCTATAGAAGAAATTATTTTTAGAAATGACCAAAATGGTTATACTGTTTTTATACTTGATTTTAAATCCACGTCAGTGCCTTGCGTGGGTAAACTTGTCAATGCAAACGTGGGCGAGAATCTTTCGCTTGAAGGCGAATATGTAAACAACTCTAAATATGGTTATCAATTTGCCTTCACCTCTTATGAAGTTGTCCTTCCCACCTCTCTTGCCGGAATTGAAAGATATCTTTCTTCAGGTCTTATCAAAGGTGTTGGACCGGCAACAGCTAAAAATATTGTCAAGCATTTTAAAGAGCAGACATTTGATATAATCGAGTTTTCTCCCGCCTCCCTTTCTGAAGTGAAAAACATTTCTATGAAAAAGGCAATGGAAATTGGTGAAAAATTTAAAGAACTTAAGAAAATGCAAAATGCTGTTATGTTTCTTCAAAAGTATAACATAACAACAAATATGTCGCTTAAAATCTATGAAATTTATGGAAGCAAAACCATAGACATTGTCAAAAATAATCCCTATCGACTTGTTGAAGATATTTCTGGAATTGGATTTTCAACTGCTGACAAAATTGCAAAATCAATTGGAATAGCCCAAAACAGCGAATATAGAGTTCGGGCAGGAATTATTCACACTTTAAATTCTTCTGTTGAAAAAACTGGCAATACATACCTGCCAAAAAATATGTTGCTTTCTCAAGCCGCCCAACTTTTAGAGCTTGACAATGAAGAAAATACTCAGCTATTTGATGAAGCACTTTCAAATCTTACCCTTGATAAGTCAATTATGATTATGGGGCATAATGGGCAAGAAATTGTTGCGCCATCTAAGTATTATTTCTATGAAAATGCTATTGCACAAAAACTTGCATTATTAAATAGTTCTATTCTCACCCAAACAAAAAACATTGATGACGATATAAAGCACTTTGAAGAAAAATTTAACATTGTTTTTCATGAAGAACAAAAGACGGCAATAATCAATTCTATCAACAATGGTGTATCGGTTATTACCGGTGGACCGGGAACTGGAAAGACCACCATAATAAAATGTATCATTGAAATATTAAAACAAAATGACCAAAAATATCTTTTGCTTGCACCAACTGGCAGAGCTTCTAAAAGACTTTCTGACAGCACTGGTGAGGAAGGAAAAACAATCCACAGAGCTCTTGAGGTGGCTTCGGGTGACATAAATGCCATCAGTCGTTTTGTTTATAATGAAAACAACACCTTCAAAGTCAATGCGGTAATAGTGGATGAGGTTTCTATGGTGGATGTTGCAGTCATGAATCATCTTTGCAAAGCACTTCCTCGTGATTGCAAACTAATTTTAGTTGGTGATAAAGACCAGTTGCCAAGTGTAGGTGCTGGAAATGTTCTTGATGACATTATAAAAAGTGGAATTATCAAAGTTTCAATGCTTACAAAAATATTCCGACAAAGTGATGACAGTCTGATTATAACCAATGCCCACCTTATCAATTCTGGCAAGATGCCCTATATAGACAATTCTTCTAAGGATTTCTTTTTTGAAGAAAGAATTGACATTGGTGCTATGAAAAATTCAATTGTAGATATGGTTGTCAGAAGGCTACCAAAATTTACCGGTCTTTCATCCCAACAAATTCAAGTCCTTGCACCCTTAAAAGCAGGCATTTGTGGAATTGACAACCTAAACAAAAGTTTACAAGAGGCAATTAATCCCCCTTCCATTCAAAAAATGGAATTGATAGTTGGCGACACCATTTTTAGAGTTGGCGACAAAGTTATGCAGACAACCAACAATTATAATCTGGTCTGGAAAAAGAAGGTTGGATTTATTGAAGAAGAAGGCGAAGGCGTTTTCAATGGCGATATTGGTTATGTAGAGCTTATCGACTTTCAAACTGGAGAAATGGTGGTCACCTTTGAAGATGGCAGACGTTGTCTTTATCCAAGGACTGAAATTGGTCAGCTTTCGCTTGCTTATGCAATCACAATTCACAAAAGTCAGGGCTCTGAATTTGACATTGTAATAATACCCGCCATTTCTGGGCCAAGCATGATATTGACAAGAAATCTTATTTACACAGCGGTTACAAGAGCTAAAAAAATGGTGGTAATTGTTGGTGAACAGAAAAATTTAAAACGCATGGTTTCAAACAATTATACAGTGCAAAGGTTTACTCTATTGAAAGAATTTTTGATTGCCTGTGATAAGAAAATACGAGAATTGTTTGATTAATTCGATTAAGGAACAGATGAATATTAAAAGAAATTTAATAAAAATTAAAGATGTAATAATTGACACACTTTTTCCTGATAACTTTAAGTGTATATTTTGTGGCAGGGACATTACTTCAGATTTCATATGCAAAGATTGTTTAAAACAAGATATATTCAATGAAGGCAATCGTTGTCAAATATGTGACACGCAAATAAAAGAAGATAATGTCGTTTGCGACCATTGTAAAAAATCAAAACGTCATTTTATAAAAGCAATTTGTCCATTTAGATATGAAGGCATTGTAAGAAAGGCAATTTTACAATTCAAAAGTGATGGTGCAAAATATCTTGCAAAAGGCTTTGCCAATTTTATCGCCCAACAACTTGAAATTAAGCAGATAGAATTTGATATCATAATTCCAGTGCCTTCACATAAAAACACCATTAAGAAAAGAGGTTATAATCCCGCAAAAGTTATAGCTGAAGAGCTTAGCAAACTGACTTCAAAACCTGTAAAAGATGTTTTATATAAAATTACACAAACTAAAAATCAAAAGCTTTTAAATTACAATGATAGACAAACAAATCTAGAAAATTCAATCATACTTTTAGACAATTCAATTGTTAAAAATAAAAATATTTTGATTGTTGATGATATCATAACAACTGGTGCGACTATCGAAGCCTGTGCAAAACTATGTAATAAAGCAAAAAGTATATATGCAGCCGCAATAGCAAGAAGAACTTGAAAAAAAATTAACATTTTTATTAAAAAATATATAAAAAACCCTTGACAAGATAGTTTAAGTTGAGTATACTTAAAAAGTATTAAAAATAAATTTTGGTATGGCCTCATGGTCAAGCGGTTAAGACATCGCCCTTTCACGGCGGAATCAGGGGTTCGATTCCCCTTGAGGCTACCATAATAACAGGATAAATTCCTGTTATTTTTTTTGCTATAAATAAGCTGCTATGCTATTTTTTATATTTTTTTCTAAGATTTTTGTCATAATTATTTAATTATATATTATATAAACATTTCACTATTGTTTTGAATAATATGAGAGTAGGCAAGCTTTTTGTTTGCCTTAGAGGAAAATATTATGACTTTTTTTAATGGAAACAATAGATGTTGTGGCTGGCATCCAAACTGCTGCCACCACTTTCACTGTAATATGCCTTCTATGCCAATCCCCGGCCCACGCGGTCCTCAAGGTCCAACCGGCCCTGCAGGTCCTGTAGGAGCAACCGGCCCGACTGGTGCAACTGGACCAAGTATAACTGGTGTCACAGGTGCAACCGGTCCAACTGGAGCAACAGGCCCTACCGGTGCTAATGGTTTAATTGGTCCTACCGGCCCTCAAGGTGTTCAAGGACTTCAAGGCGTTCCAGGTCCTCAAGGTCCAACTGGTCCAACAGGCGCAACTGGAACAAGCATTACAGGTCCTACCGGCGCGACTGGACCAACCGGTCCAACTGGTGCTACCGGTCCAACCGGACCTACTGGAGCGACTGGTATTGACGGACTTAGTATAACTGGTGCCACCGGCCCTACTGGTGCTACCGGAGCCACTGGCGCCACTGGCGCAACAGGTCCTACTGGCGGAACTGGTCCTACTGGTCCTCAAGGTATTCAAGGACTTCAAGGTGTTCCAGGTCCTCAAGGTCCTACCGGTCCAACAGGCGTAACTGGAACAAGCATTACAGGTCCTACCGGCGCGACTGGACCAACCGGTCCAACTGGTGCTACCGGTCCAACCGGACCTACTGGAGCGACTGGTATTGACGGACTTAGTATAACTGGTGCCACCGGCCCTACTGGTCCTACTGGTGCGACTGGAGCCACTGGCGTAACTGGACCTACTGGCGTAACTGGGCCTACTGGTGCCCAAGGTATTCAAGGACTTCAAGGCGTTCCAGGTCCTGAAGGTCCTACCGGTCCTACCGGCGCAACTGGAACAAGCATTACCGGTCCAACAGGACCTACTGGACCAACCGGCCCTACCGGCCCTACCGGCGCTACCGGTCCAACCGGACCTACAGGAGCTACTGGTATTGACGGACTTAGTATAACTGGTGCCACCGGCGCGACTGGAGTAACTGGAGCCACTGGCGCAACAGGTCCTACTGGGGCTGCTGGTTTAAGTATTACTGGTGCTACCGGTGCGACTGGTGCAACCGGACCTACCGGACCTACCGGTCCTACTGGCCCTACTGGTCCTACTGGGGCAACTGGGGCTGCTGGTTTAAGTATTACCGGTCCTACTGGCTCTACCGGAGCGACTGGGGCAACTGGAGCTACTGGACCTAATATAACTGCAAACTCTGCCTTTGCAGCAAATACTACTTCGCCAACTATAGCAGTAATATTAGGCGGAACTGATATTGCATTGCCTAGCAATCAAATTACAACAGCTGGCATTACACCAAATGGAGCAAACACAGTATTTACAGTTGCAACAGCTGGAAAATACCAAATAAACTATGAAATTCATCTTACAGCTGGTGTAGCCGCAGGCTCAAGAATTATGATTAATGGAACAGCATATCCTCCATCAACTATACAGCCACTTCTTACAATTTCAAGTTTCAACAATAGTGTGATAGCAAACCTAACAGCAGGCTCTACAATTTCATTACAATTGTTTGGACTTGTTACAGCGGCAGTATTGCAAGCCGGTGCTGGAGCTACCCTTTCAATAATTCAATTGGCATAAAGCATAGACAAAAAAGAAATCTACGAAGTTTTCGTAGATTTTTTTAATTATTTTAATTTTCTTCTAAACTTCCATTTAAATCAACTTCATTCATAAAAAATGTCCCAGAAGCTATGACTATATTATACATTTGTTCATTTTTACCATCTTCCCAAACAATTTTTAAATCATACTTATCTTTATTCTTATCAACTAAAGGCTGAAAAGATGCAACCAAATTCTGACCTTCCTGCAAAGTAATATAGTCATCTGGGTTAAGCTTTTCGCCATTCCAATAAGCACAACCAGATTTATAATCTTTTACACCTTTAGGGACAAAAATTTGAAATCCAATTCTATTTCCCTTTTCCTTCCACCCTTTTGCAATATCTTCTTGATAAAATTGAACAACCTCGCCTTCGCCACCAAAAATAGCAAGATGAGAAATTTCATCATAGACAAAGGTCAGATTTCCACCTGTATTGTAATTATCTCTTTCCATTGTCGGCTGAATCAAGTTTTTATCTTTGCAGCCACACATAAAAAGACAGACAAGAACAAGAATTATTGTTAAAGTAGATTTTAAAAATTTCATTTTTACCTCAAACTTATAATTTGCAGGAAAAAATATTTTAATCATTATTTTTTGTTTTTTTCATCTCTTTCATCTGAATTTTTAAAACATCTGCCCTTTTGACAGAAAACTTTGAAAATACCATAATTGCCAAGGAAAAGAAAATTGTGCAACCAAAGAAGACAATCAAGCCCAAACCACTTTGCACAGACATTGCTTGAATTGGTTGAGTTGAATCAAACTTGATAAAATCAAGCAAAAATCCCACAATTAATAGAGCAAATGAATTGGCAAGATTATAGGTAAAAGTAAAATAACCAGTATAGGCGCCTGCATTGTTTTGACCTGTTTTAAACTGCTCTAAAGTCACCACATCGGCATACATAGAAAATGGTATTGAATACATTGCTCCTGCTCCTATTCCACAACAGATAAGGCAGATTATCGCAATATAAAACATTGCCTCATTTGGAATATAATCACGAAACAAAAATGTAATCACAGTCATAAAAATGCCTAAGACTATGGTTGAAAGGGAGATAATCAAAGCCCTCTTTTTTTCCATTCTTTTTGAAAGGTAAACCCAAAGCGGTTGTGATGCAATTGCACCACCAAAAAGTGAAATCAAAACAAAGGAAATTTGGGTGCTTGAAAAATGATAACAATATGTGAAAAGATGCATACCTACAGATGTCAAAAAGCATGAAGCAATTGTTGCAAAAGAATAACCTAATATAACCGCCCTAAAATCCTTCTTCTTAAGCACACTGAAATAGCCTGTCATCAATTTTGTAAATTCAAATTTCTCTTTAGGCTGTTCTATACTATAAATCTTGTTTTTTCTTATATGTTTTAAAGTTGAAAATATTGTGATAAGACCAAGACCTATAAGCAAAAATGAATTAATATATGCAATTTTTATATAACCTTGTTGAGTAAATCCTGTCTGTATGCTGAGTGAAATTGACGACATGAAAAAATACATTAAAATATTTGGCAAAATCATTCCTATGATATTAAAAACAGTTTTAAACCCCTGCAATTTTGATTGCTCATTATAATCTGGCGCAATATCGATTGCCAATGCTGCATAGGGTGTTCCGAAACAGGTATTGGCACTTTCAATGGCAAGCATACCTATCAAAAGCCAAAAAAACTTTCCCATTTCAGGCAGTGCAGCCGGCATGGACCAAATGCAAATATTTAAAAATGCTATGGCAAAAATACCAAAAAACATAAAACCCAATCGCTTACCAAAAAATTTGTTTTTTGTATTATCAGAAAGATGACCAATCAAAGGGTCACTGACGCCATCCCATAGCGAAGAAATTGCAATTGCAATACCCACCAATGACCCCGAAATGCCCATAACAGCCGTTGCAAAAAACATGATAAAACTATTTAGGGTTTGTGACATAGAGCTATAACCCAGCCCACCTATACCATAAAAAAATTTAGTTGTTCCTTTAAGATTTTTTTTCACTAATTCACATTTAATGGCCACTTTTGACCATACTCCATTTTAAATATTTAGAAAGACAAGCTTTCATATATTAAAATTATGTGACAAGCTCTGTTTTTAGAATAGTCAAATTTTTTATGAATTTTAAAAAAAGGGCTTGACAATTCCCCCCCCCGAGTATAATTAAGTTATACAATTAATATTGAGGAGGATTTATGAAAAATAAAGCAAAAAAACCTAATTTAAATAATAATGAAGAGAAACTTAAAATCGACGAAGAAATTTTGCTTGAAGTTGCAAAAAATCTTCATTATGTATCAAATAAAATTAAAGTTGACGAAGAAGTTGCGCGTGCAGCTGTAAAAATTTATAATAATGAACATAATAATGAACTAAAGAATGAACCTAAAGAACTTAAACATGACAAAGAAATTGTGCTTGAAGCTGTAAAAAATTTCCCTTTTGCACCAGATAAACTTAAAAATGATAAGGATATTGTGCTTGCCGCTGTAATGCAAAACCCAAGCATAAAAATGACAGATACAGTGCTTAATTTAACACAGCAAAACAATCTTAAAAAAGAAGATTTATTTGAAAAAAGATTGAAGAGGAAGAAGAAAACAGTCTTTAATCACTGCAAAAAAAGCATATTAAACGATATGCTTTTTTTTAATTCTTTCAATGAATTAAATAAGTGTTTTTTATAATACACAGACAATGTGTTTCCTTTTTTTACTAAAATAAACCTAAAAAATTATGATAATTTAACAAAAATCATTAAAAATAAGCAAATTTTATTAAATTTTGATTAATTATCTATTATTTCTATTCCTGCTCTTCAGGTTGAGGCGCTGCGATTTCTGCACTTTCTGCAGGTTTTGCAAACAACAATTTTTTAGCAATTTCAAATCTTGAGATATTGTTTAAGGCAAGGCCTTTAATTTTTCTGTCTATAATTGAAAGTATTTCATCTTTTTCAGGTCGTTCATCAATAGGAAATTTAAAAGTCATACCCACCCTTTCTTCTTTTTTTCCACTTCCTAAATCCTTATAGACAACAGTTTCGTATTGCATAGCTGCCCTATAACCTGTGCCGCAAATTATCTGATATTTATCGGCAACAATATTCACTTCTATTATTGGTGCGGTCTGTTTGATAATGCTTTCTGTATCGGTTGAAAATGGCGTTCTAAACGAACTTTCAATCATGCTTGCCATTTGATATGAATAGTCTTTTGGTTGTTCATCATAACTGCACATCCCAAACAAAAACTTTTCACTTGGCTTATTAAGCTCTTTCACGCTATAAATTTTTCTGATATTAAGTGATGATTCACCATCCTCTGTCCACTTTGAGATGGCAATGCCTGCATCGGCAAGCAGATGACTTTTTATATCATAAAAAATTTCTTGAGAATGTCTTTTTGTAATCTTTTCAAATCTATAATAAGGAAGAAAGAATGTCAAATCTTTAATAACCTTTTTAAAATCTGTATAACCTACAAATTCATAGTGATAACTCTGACTATTATGCTGCTCAAGTTTTTTGTCCATATGCCACCTAACCTTTCAATGCAATTTTAATCATGCAATATATATTTATAATACTATTTCTTAAAAAAAAAAGCAAATATTTGAAAGCCATTTATTTGAATAATTTAAAAAAGAAAAGCCAAACTAATCTATGAACAATTTTTTCTTAGATGGAGGCATTATGAATTTTAATCAAAGCGTAACAAAAGAAAATCTTGCAAGGGCATTTGCAGGAATATGTCAAGATGGGGCAAGATATCAGTTTATTGCAAAAACAGCGGTAAGTGAGGGCTTTAATGCAATATCAGATGAACTAAAGACTATTGCAAAACATAAAATGGCTCATGCCTCTGTCTTATATCAAATTATGCTTGAAAATATAGAAGAAGATAGTGAAAATATCAATATTGAAGCGGGATATCCTTTTGAACAACAATTTCTTGAAACCAGTCTTCAAATTTCAAGCGAGATTGAAGAAAATGAAGGCAAAATTATCTTTCCACATTTTGCAAAGATAGCCCATGATGAAGGTTTTGAGAAAATTGAAGAAACGCTTTTAAACATTTCAAAGGTAAATTTAGCTGACGCAAAGAAATTAAAGTTTTTGGCAGAAAAATTTGATAGCGAAAAACTTTATAAAAGTGATAAAAGTCAAATTTGGACTTGTTCAAACTGCGGTCACAGCGAAAACCGAAAATCAGCATGGCAAACCTGCCCGCTTTGTTCTTACCCTCAAGGTTATGTTTGCCTTGAAGATGAAGAAAATTAATATATTTAATTTAAAATGCAAGAAAAAGAAAATGCTTTTTTGACAAATCATTTCAAACAATAATTTTTAAATTATTGCTTATAAAATTGCGATAAAAAAGACCATGAAGCTAAGCCATAGTCTTTTTTATTTATTAATTTTTTGAAACAGTTTCTTTAAAGCTGTCGCCAAATTTAAATACTGGCACATCTCTTTCTGGGATAGAAACAGGCTTTCCTGTGAGAGCATTGATACCCTCTTTTGCTGATTTTGTCTTCATTGAAAAGGTGCCAAATCCAGCAATTTGAATCTTCTCACCCTTTTTTAAGGTGTCAGCTATAGTTTCTGCCATAGCCTCAAAAGCAATTCCTGCATCTTTTTGAGTAAACTGAGCTTTTTCAGCGAAAGCTTTAATAAATTGTTGTTTATTCATCTATTAATCTCCTTTTTTGGTTTTAATACCATTGATTATATTATACCATAACTCTCAAAAATTTACAAGCAATTTTGAAAATTTTTTATAGACTTACATTTGCCCCAAAAAATCTTAATATTTCTTTCCAAACAACATTTATAAAGCCAACAACTCGATTCCACCACCAAGTGCCATTTCCCTTAAATTTAGTTCCGCGAGGGACTATTTCAACAACCTTTCCAACAATCTTTTCTGTTGATATCGTCCCGTCATCTCTTGAGTCGGTTGAATGAGCTCTATTATCACCCATATAATAGATTTGGTTTTCTGGCACTTTGAAGAAAATAACATCAGATTGCGTTTTGCCGCCATCAAGACTTACCTTAAAAGTCTGATATTCATATTGATTGTATACCATAAAAGTTTTATAAAATTCTCTATCATAAACAACACCATTTTCGGCTTCAAATTCTGGGTCCAAACTCCACTCTTCATAATCACGAATATAGTTTTCATATAAAATTTCAACAGTCGCCGAATTTTTCTTTCTTCTCATAAAACGATATTCACTTCCACCCATTTCATTTGCAACCTTAGCAATTGAAACATAATCACCGGCAAGACCAAGCGTTCTTTTGATGATAGTGTCCTTTATGCCTCTGTTATCAATTATGACAATATCATTATAATCAACATCATGAGTATATTTTACATAAACGCCATCACTTATAAATTGTTTGGTTTCATAATCTTGAAAATCAACAAACACAGGATTTTTGTTTAAGGTAGGCTGCATACTTTGCCCTAAAATTGTCACATAAGTAAAATTTGTAAAGAATGTTTGAAAGCACACAATCAGCAATATATAGAAAATGAATAAAGCAATCAAAAATCGTTTAAACAACTTATTTGATACCCTTTCTTCATATTCATTTTTAAAGTATTTATATTTTATAGTTTTTTCCAAGTCCTATCTCCCCTCTTTTGAAAATTTACATCCACAGTAATTTTGTCTATACAATCCAAATTTTTTAGAAAATTCTATGCTCTTTTTATATCCGTCTTTCTTTTTATAATTTCCTTCAATAAATTCAATGCCTTCATCCTCTTCCACCGATTTCCCAATTGAATTAAGCATTTCTGCATTTTTATGAGGCGAAACAGAAAGTGTGGTGCCAAAGCAGTCAAAACCATCTTTTTTTGCTCTTTGAGCAGTCCTGGCAAGTCTAAGCCTAAAACAAACAGGACATCTTGCGCCCCCTTCTGGCTCATTTTCAAGACCAACCACTCTGTCTAAAAAGTCCTGGCTATTATACCCCTCTTCAATCACATCAATGCCAAGCTCTTTGCAATATCTTTTTTGCTCGCTTAACCTATGCTTATATTCCTCATCAGTGTCAATGTTTGGATTATAATAAAATATTGTCAACTGATAATCATTTTTAAGCACATCAATTACAGCGGTGCTGCAAGGGGCACAACAGCTATGTAAAAGCATCCTTTTCATTATTCAATCGTCCTTAATATTTGAGTAACAGCTTTAACACCTTCATCAATTTTCATCATTTCCTTAAAGCTTGTTGCAAAATTTTCAATCATAACCATAAAGCAACCCAAACAGTCGCCACAATCGATAAAAACCTGCAAAGTATAAATCACTTTATCATTGATGCCTTTTATGATATAGGCAGGAAATTCAAAGTCATTAAACTGCAATGTAAGCTGTCTTTCCTTTGTAAAATCATCCGATACATGACTATAATCCTTCAACAGCTTTTGATAATATTCAAAAAACTCTTCAGGGTCGCGATGAATTTCAAAGAATGAAATCACCCTTCCGCTTTCTGAAAGATAGTTTTCTTTATTTAAAAAACCTTGACCATTGGATAATTTGTATTTGTCCTTTGTTATGCTCCAACCCTTTGGCAATTCAAAAGACATTTCATTTAATGATAATATAACTCTTTTCATAATTTCTCCTTAGATTTTTATATCATTTTTACAAAAAAATGTCAACATAAAAGCACTATGAAAAATTTATTAAAAAGAATTGATAGCATACATCATCATATCATTGACGCTGTTGTCAAGCAGATAATATACAAGAATTTTTCCCTCTCTTTTATAGGCAACCAAATTCTGGTCCTTAAGTTGTTTTAATTGATGCGAAATGGTGGTCTGATTTATTCCAAGCACTGTTGAAATATCATTGACGCACATATTCATCATAGACAAACAAGTCAAAATCTTGATTCTTGTTTGGTCAGAAAAGTTTTGAAAATAATCTGCAAGTTTTGATATCTCTCGCTCCTGTGGCAAAGCTGAAAGAATCTCTCGCCTATTTCTCTCTGTAAGCAATAAAAATTTTTCCATTTTTTCATCTCTTTCCATCACACATTCCCCTTCCCTTTCATAAATATTAAGGAATATCGAAATTTCACATTCGATACAAAATTACTCATATATATTGTGACAAAAAACCAAAGAAGAAGCAAAATGATTCTTATAATTATTTTGTCGAAGATTGCCATATTTTGTAAAATAGGAGGAACTATGAACAATCAAATTTTATTTGCACTGCTTTTGTCTGTGATTACAAATGCAACTGACACAAATCTGAACACCAACACAAACTTTTTGCTTCTTCTCTTGCTGGCTTTAGGAAATGGAAACAATGG
Source organism: uncultured Eubacteriales bacterium (assembly GCA_949077035.1). GTDB lineage: Bacteria > Bacillota > Clostridia > Christensenellales > UBA1242 > Caccovivens. Next base: position 46,668 of record CARUPR010000002.1, on the reverse strand, counting down.
TTGGAACAATTCTTGTTGCCACCAAAACACCTGCCCTGGTCAAAATAATCTATTTTTCTAATCATTTGCCACATAATTTTAAGAGAGATAAAAGCAGCCTCATTTTGGGGTTGTTTTTATCTTTTTTTTCATAAAAATGAAGCCAGAACCAAATTAAAAATGTCCTTAAAAATTGCTTTGCAAGTAGAAAAACTTACTGCTATTGCCCCAAAAATTTCTTTTTAAGGCATATTTTTGCACATTTTGTATAAAAAGATAAGGATAAATATATAATATTAAAAAAAAATAAAAAAACCTTTTAAAATCGTTGGACTTTTTTAAATTAAATATGTTAATATGAGATTGTAATTGAAAAGCAAAACGCTTTTAAATAAAAAGGAGGGAAAAATGAATCTTTTACTTGCTAAACAAATTGTAACTAGTTGGGCAGCTTATTTTAATAAATTTTTTCAAGGTGATGACAACACAAGAAAACTTCTTTCACAAACATTTAGTATAATAAGTTCTGTCCTTTGGGTAGTTCTTGGTGTTGTTGGTGCAATTGGTGCAATTTATGCAATCTATTTAGGAGTTCAACTTGCTCGTGCAGAAGACCAAAGCAAGCGTGACGATGCAAAAAAACACCTTATCACTGTGTTTATTGCAATTGGTGTGACAATCGCTTTAATTGTAATATTCAACGTTGCTTTACCTGCTTTAGTTTCAGCCTTTGTTGACCCAAATGCTTTAGATGTTCCTGATAAAAAACCTGAAGGTGGCACCAGCATTATCAAACCTATTCTTTCACTTTTAAAAGCGTAACTAGATAAAATCACATCTTAATTGATGTGATTTTTTTTGTCGTTTGATTCAATAAATTTCAATATTAATAAGAATTTCTTATAATTTGATTGCATAAAAGAAAAAATTGTGATAAAATATCTTAAAAGGAGTGAGGATATGCTGCAATTTCTTCTTGCTGAAGTAAATAGATGGCTTGGCAATTATGCCTGGCTGAATGAAGTCTATGAAATCTTGCCAAGTATTTTATATGCAATTTTGGCAGTAGTAGGCGGTGCTGGCTCTGTTTATGCAATTGTTTTAGGTGTCAATCTTGCCAAAAGCGAAAATGAGGAAAAAAGAAAGGGTGCACTTTTCAGATTGAGAAACACATTAATTGGTGTTGCCTGTCTTTTGGTGCTTGTATTATTTATCAATCTTGCCCTGCCAGCAATTCTTAAGAAGATTCCAAATGCATGGGGTAAAGTTGATGAATCGCTGATACGCAATTCACAAATTCAAGGTCCTGCAGCAGCTGCTCTCAAAGTGCTTATATCACTGATTTAATAATCACAAATTTAATAATTTTATCATATAAAACTTGTGTAAAGGAGAAAGCTATGCACAAGTTTTTTTGTAATTATAATATTCTCACGCAAAAATATGAGCTTACAAACATGAGAGGTTTTAAAAGTATGACAACCATACAGGCAGAAAACACCCTTCTGCCTGAGATAAAGCAAACCATACAACAGCTTTATGAAAACATTGTTTTGATAAAGGAAGAAGAAAAAGATGAAGAAAGATTAAATCTGCTTGATGAAACCGAGCTTATGATTTCAAATCTATATTATTCTTTATTTGCCACCCCTTTAGAGCTTATCGAAGAAAAACCAACCACAAAAGCCAATTTAAAAATCTGCCTTAATCTATCTTCCAATCTGTTGAAGCTTATAAACATTCCTGAGTATTCAAGGCTTTGTTTGTTGATACAAAACAATATAAATTCACTTTTGGCTTAAGCAATTTGACAAATTTGCATCACTAAGTTTGCACTTTGTATATATTTCAGATATCAATTTGACACATTATTTGCCTTTATCACATAAGATGAAAATGGGGCAAGAAAATGTCCCCAATATGAAGGTATTGCTGATAAAGAATTTTGCAAATTTATCTTGACTTAAATTTATTGTCACTTTGACAATATTCAAAACAATTTAATAAAACTTACGCTAAAAAAAGCCTCCCTTTTATGGGAGGTTTTTTTGCCATTTTTAAAGTTTTATTTTTTAAAAATTATTTATCTTATATTTTTAATATTAAATTTTAATAACAATTTTTTTAATATCTTTCGTAAATTATATATTCAATCTTCTGTCCCAATTTGGATTATGCTTAAAAAGTTGTGATGGTCTGTGACCTTTATCAGATGTATACTCATTGAGAGGACATACAAGGTCGGCAGTCTTTCTTCTGAAATTGGCATCCAAAAGTTTTGTGCCCAAAATTTCTTCATAGCAATTTTTAAGTTCTGTCAAGGTAAACTTTTTAGGAAGAAGATTGAAGGCAATATCTGTCCATTCAAGTTTATTTTTCAATCTATCAAGTGCAAAATAGATAAGTTTGATATGGTCAAAAGCGATGTCTGAAGAGATAATCTCAAGTTTCTTTTCCATTTTAAGCTCACTGCTTTTTATTGATAATTTGAGTTTATTATTCAATACCTCCTCGCCATTTGAAAGAGTGATAGTGATTTCTTTTTCAACATGATACCCTTCTTGAGATATTTCAGATAAAATTTCCCTTTCTTGAATATCAAAATCAAACCATTTGCCATTGTTAAGCTCTTGATTATGTGTCAGAAGCATATAGCTGACTGATAAAACTCTTGTTCTTGGGTCACGTTGTTTATCACCAAAGGTAAAGAGTTGTTCTTTATAAAAGTTATCCAAAGATATTTTGTTTTTGACACATAAATCCAAAGTTTCTTCAAGAGTATTGTTTAAATCAATAAAAGTGCCTACAACCGCATAATGATTTACAAAAGGTGGATATTTTCTGTATGTCAAAAACACCTGCAGTTTTTTCTCTGGCAGTTTTCTATAATTATCACTTTCTTTGTCTATCATTCTTAAAACAACCGCATCAACAGTCACCGAAGGTTTTTGATAATGACTATCTGAATATAGTTCTAAGAATTGTTTTTCTTCACTTGAAATTTTCATCTTTCACCTCAAATTTTTATTAGCAGTATAAATTATAACCTTTGATTAATAAAAATCAAATCAATTTTAAATAATGTTCTAAACAATATTTTAAATATTAATAATTGAATCAATAATTAATCAAAAGATAATCAATAATTAATCAAAAGTTAATCAATTGTTTTACAATTCAATTTCATCTTCATAGAAATAATTTTTTGTATCATTTGGGAATTTTGCTGTCCCCACCCTTTTATGCTCTGAAAGTCTATGCATTTTTGAGATAAGGTCATATTTTTCACCCTTTTTACCATTTCTTATAAGATTATCAAGTTCTTGATAACTGAAGCCTAGTTTATCTTCATCTGTCTTTCCTGTCAAACCATCATCTGGGACCTTATTTACAAGATTTTCTGGAAGACCAAGCAAAAGACCAAGCTGACACACTTCATCTTTTGTATAATTTGCAAGAACAGCAAAGTCGCCAACATTATCGCCCCATTTAGTGGTATAACCAACCATAGCTTCTGAAAGATTTGAAGTGTTTGCAACAAGATAACCAAGGCTTCCTGCAATGGCATATAATGAAACCATTCTAAGTCTTGGAGGGACATTGTATGTTGTTACTGTGCTGAGAGGTTTATCTTCATTTTTTAATATTGGTGAAATATTGTCAAGCATATCTTTATATAGATTATTAATATTTATATTATAATATCTTATTCCTAATAATTGACAGCTTTCAATGGCTACTTGACAATCCTTCATTTCGCCATTTGGCATAATGACGCCCAAAACTTTATCCTTGCCAAGTGCATCAACACAAAGTTTTGCTGTGATAAGACTATCCTTTCCCCCGCTCATTCCAAGAATTACACCATTTGCATGAGCGTTTTTTATATAGTCGCTTATCCATAATTTGATTTTTTCTATCTCTTTTTTATCCATAATAATCTCCTTTCACCATTGATATTATCACAATGATAATATTTTGTCAAGAAATTTTAAAAAAATAGTTGACAAATTATTTTTAATGTGATATTATCATATTGATGATATCAGACATATACATATTTTAAGGAGGAAAAAATGAAAAATTTATTAATAGTAGTTGACATGGTAAATGGATTCATCAATGAAGGAGCATTGGCAGACAGCCGTATTAATTCAATTGTTCCATCAATAGTCCATAAGATTGAAAAGGCAAAGCAAAATGGTGACATGATAATTGCCTTTAAAGATACTCATGATGAAAATGACGAGGAATTTAAGTTATTCCCACCCCACTGCATAAAAGGTAGCCGCGAGTGTGAGCTTATAGACCAGCTTAAACCATATGAAAAGGATATGCTTGTCATAAACAAAAATACAACAAATGGATTTAATACAATTATGATGAAGGCAATTTTAGAGAATAACAAATTTGACAATATAGAAATCACTGGATGCTGCACAGATATATGCGTAAGTTCACTTACTCAAAGTTTGGTAAAATATTTTGCTGAAAATAAAATTGGGACAAAGATTTCTATCTCTGAAAACAGTGTTGATACCTTTAATGCACCAAATCATGAAGCTGACAAAGTAAATAGTCAGGCACTTAAAGAACTTGAAGAACTTGGAGTTGAGATTACCTATATGAATACTTTAAAACCAATAAGCATCAAAAAACTTACTGACAGAAAATTTTTAAATATGTTTGAAGTGACTTATCAAGACGGAAACAATTTAATTAAATACGAAATGGTTACAAGACGCAAACTTCCTGAAATCGTGCAACCTACCCTAAAACCAGATGCAGTGCACATGATACCATATTCTTATGTAAATGGTTCAATGGTTGTATATCTTATTAAAGAATTTAAACGTGCCATCGGTGATTATGTTTATGGAATACCTGCAGGACTTGTGGATGAAGGCGAAGATAGCATGACAAGTGCAATAAGAGAGCTTGATGAAGAAATCGGAGCAAAAGTAAAACACATCAAGAGGACAGAAACTGCAGCATATTCTTCTTTGGGATTGACTGATGAAAATGCAGAACTATATGAAGCTGAAGTCACAATGACAGGCAAACAGAATCTTCAAGGAGATGAAAAAATTGAAGTTGTGCCAGTAAAACTTGAAGATATTGAAAAACTTTTAGACAATGAAAAATTTTGTGTGAGAAGCAAATATGGCCTTAGAAACTTTGTTTATAAACAAAGAATCAAACAACTTGAAAAGAAACTTCAAGAATATGAAGACAAAGAAGTTGAAAACTTTCTTTATGATGAGTTTTTTAATAAATAAAGTGAGGCGAAATTTATGAAAAAAATAGGTTGCTTTGTAGGCAAATTTCTACCACCCCACATCGGCCATCTCAGTGTGATTGATAGAGTAATTAATGAATGTGAAAAAGCAGTCATTGTCCTTTCAGAAGACCCAAAACGTTCAAAGGAAAAATGTGAAAAATCTTCATTTCCATACTTTACACCAATGCAGAGATTAGAGTGGCTGAAAAAACACTATCAAGGAAACAACAATATAAAGTTTGTCTTCCTTGATGAAAGTGGTTTAAAAAGCTTCCCTGAAGGACTTGAAGAATGGTCAAAAAGATTTAAGGAAGTAATAAAAGACCAAATAACTGCAAAATATGCAGATGAAAGTTATCGCCAGTTAAACGAACTATATTTCCCTGAGTGTGAATTTGTTGCGATTGACCGCGATGCAATTGCAGTGCATGGCACTGATATAAGAAATAAAAAAGAATATCTAAAATATGTCATCCCTGAAGGTTATGATGATATAAAAAAGCAATTGGATAAACAATTTAATAGACAAATGGATAAACGATTGAATAAACAATTGGATAAACAAACAACAAAACAAATAAACAGACAATTTGAAAAACAAATAAAAAATCAAACTAAAAAACAAAATGATAAGGAGATAGAATTATGAGCAAAAAAAATAATATGTTAATTGATTTTTACGAACTTACAATGGGGCAAGCTTATTTTAATCAAGGCTTGGAAAAAAGAAAGGCTTGTTTTGACCTATTTTATAGAAGATGTCCAGATAAAGCTGCATTTACTCTTGCAGGAAATGTTCAAGCTGCAGTTGAATTTTTAAAAGATTTTAAATTTGAAAAGGAAGAAATAGATTATTTGAGAAGCCTCAATCTTTTTACAGAGGATTATTTAGATTATCTTTCAACAATAAAATTTACCGGTGATGTTTATGCCGTTCAAGATGGAACTGTTACATTTCCAAACGAACCTATTTTGACTGTTGTTGCACCTATTGTTGAAGCTCAAATTGTTGAAACCAAACTTCTTACAATTATGAATCGTTCTTCACTTGTCACAACCAAGTCAAACAGAATTGTGCGTTCAGCACAAGGAAGAGCTGTTATGGAATTTGGGACAAGAAGAGCTCATGGTGAATCTGCTGCCAATGAAGGTGCACTTGATGCTTACATTGGTGGTGCTGTAGGCACTGCCTGCACAATGACTGGTATGGAATTTGGCGTCCCAGTATTAGGCACAATGGCTCACAGCTTTATTCAAAGTTTTGATAATGAATATGAAGCTTTCAAAGCTTATGCCCTCTCTTTCCCTGACAATGCAACCTTCCTTGTTGACACCTATGATACTTTGGGAAGCGGAGTCCAAAATGCAATCAAAGTTGCAAAAGAAATCTTAGAACCAATGGGCAAAAAACTTGCCGGAATAAGAATTGATAGTGGCGACCTTGCATACTTATCAAAACAGGCAAGAAAGATGTTTGATGCAGCAGGAATGTATGATACAAAAATTTGCGTTTCAAATTCTCTTGATGAATATCTTATCTCTGACCTTCTTAAACAAGGTGCACCTATTGACACATTTGGCGTTGGTGAAAACTTGATTACTGCAAAATCAGAACCTGTATTTGGTGGTGTATACAAACTCACCGCTCTTGAAAATGAAAAGGGAGCTTTAGTGCCAAAAATCAAAATTTCTGACAATATTGAAAAGGTGACAAATCCAGGCTTTAAAGACATTGTCCGCCTTTATGATAAAGATGGAAAAATTCTTACCGACATATTAAAACTTTATGGTGAAAAAGTTGCAAGAGGTCCAATAGAAATTAAAGACCCAAATTCTTCTTGGAAAACTTATACAATAACCGATTACACACCTGTAAAAATCAGACATAAGATGATGGAAAATGGAAAAATCATCTATGATTTTAAAGCCCCTGCTCAAAAACGAGATTTTGTTGCAAAACAAATTAATACTTTAAAAGAGGAAAATTTAAGACTTACAAATGCTCAAACTATCACTATCAATCTTAGCCCAAAGCTTGCAGAGCTTAAAGAACGTTTGCTTGAAGAGCACAACAAAGGAAATGCAAATATAGCAAAAAACACAATAAATGAGATAGAAAAATAATAATTGACTATCCCTCAAAAATGTGATAAAATCACCTTATAAAGAATAAATATTTATTAATAAAAAATACGAAAATTTGACTAATTAAATATAATTTTGAGAAAATATTAATAAAAATCGCAAAAATTTATAAAAATTAGTTAAATTTTCGATATTTTATTTAAAATTCAAACAAAAGGAGAAATATTGTGATTATTCATATTATGGGGCCGAGTGGAAGCGGAACTTCGACAATTGGCGAAATTTTAAGCAAATCACTTGGTTATGACATTATAGAAAGTGACTTTTATAAGTGGGAACAAACAATACCTGAATTTCAAGAAATGCGACCTATTGAGGAAAGCAATAGACTTCTGCTTGAAAGGATAAAAAATTCTAATAATTTAATCATAACTGGCTCACTCCATTCAAACCCTATCACCTTTGAATATATTGATTTGATAATTTATTTAAAATGCCCAACAAAAATCAGAATTAAAAGGATATTAAATAGGGATAATGAAAAAGGCAGACATAGTTTAGAACATTCTGACGAAGAGGTAAAGAAAAATTTTCTTATCTTTTTAGACATTGCCAAAAATTATAACAAACTTGGTCTAGATATAAGAAGTAAAGCCTCTCAAAAATATGTAATTTCTTCCTGCAATGCCCCTGTCATTAAAATAAAAACCAACAGAAAGATGGATACCCTTCAAAAAATTATTAATAAAAAATTGAAAAAATATATCAAAGATTGATTGTTTGTATTGTTAATTTTTTATTAATAATTTGTTAAATTCGCCTTAATTTTTAAAAAAAATCACAATTTTATGTGGTTTTTCAATATATTATCATATAATTTGAAATTTTTATAATAAAATTTTAAATCTAGTGCGCCAATAAAAAATAAACATTCCAAGTTTATATTTAGGTGCACAACAAAAAAGTTGCTTTAAATTAAGCAACTTTTTTTCTTTCTATTTTTCTGATGCAATAAGTTCATCTCTCAATTTCATCCAAATCTTGCCAAGCATATTTTCGCCATCTCTGTTTGGCCCTATCCCCCAAAAGCTGTCAGTTGGCGAATCTTCACAAATCAGCATATCCTTTGTTTCAAGAAGCTTAGTCTTAACATATTCATGTTGAGCAATCTTTGCCCTCAACAATTCTTCCATAACTTGCGCGCTTATCTTTGTCCAGTCTTTGTTTTGTTTATCAGCATTTCTTCGAGCTATTATCTTTGCCTCAACCGCCGAATTGCTTTCAACAATCTTTTTTGCTATTTCTGGTGCAGTATCAACAAATTTCATAGCTTGATAGGCATGCTCAACGGTAAGATATTTGGTGCCTTTATAAACAATAGCAAAAGATGAAAAATTATCAAAGCAAAAAAATTCTCTTGGGTAAAAGCCAATAAATTCATATTTTTGTATATTCTCAACAAGGATATAATCTCTATATTTAACAAGATTTTTTGATACCGATGTTTTTCTTTGATAAAATTTTTTCTTTCTTATTTTGTTTGTTAAATTATTCACTTTCCTATCTTCCTTTTAAATATTTTGAATACATTCTTCTTCATTATATTTTTGCTTGCTTAACTGGTTTATTTTATTATAAACATCATACCAGCTAAAACATCTATGGATATTTTCGCCTTTGCATTTTTTATTATATGAAGCATCAAAACATACAACAGGGATAATTTTTGAAAGCTCGTTTATGTTGCTTGGGCTGTCTTCAATCATAACATCAATATTGTTTTCCCTGATTTCATCAATTTTTTTCTCTTTCTTTGCCTTTGAAAAAATCAGTTTATCATAAACTATATCGTTTTCATCAAGCCATTTTTTGACTGTGTTTCTCATATTTTCACCCAAGGCATCATCTCTGTTTGTCAACCATCTTGCGGTAATAATATAAACTTCATGACCTTCTTCTTTCAATTTCTTAATCACTTCTGAAGCAAATCTTCTTGCCCTTTCTTGTTTAGCATAATAATCTAAATATATATCCCAAAATTTGTTTTCTTCAGCATCTCCTAAGCCAAAAGATTTTGAAATGTCATATTTGCTTGTTTTAATATTGTATGGTATTTTATTTTCAACACAAAACTTACTGAAAAAATCAAATTGAAAGCTATCCAAATCTGTCAATACTCCATCTATATCAATTCCTATTCTCATGTTTTATCTCCTTTAAATTTTCATATTATTTTCGATTTATTTTAATTTATTATGATTTTTTATTTCAATTTCGCCTGTTTTGCATTATCTTCTTTTGCACGCTCAAACCTTTCAATAATTTCAATAAATTCAGCTGGCAATTTTTCTAATGCCCATGTTTTCAAATATTCTGGGATGCCAAAGATTGCCTCTGCCATGCTTCCGACAATGCAAGCATTGGTATCTGTATCACCACCAAATGAAATGGCAAGTTTTATGCTTTCTTCAAAGCTGTTTGAATTAAACACGGAATATAAACAGACATCAATTGTATCATTGCAAGTATAATTAAAATTTTTTATATCAGGCTTTTTTATCTCAATATTCAATTCTTTAATAATCTCTTCCCTTTTCATACCACATCTGCTTGAATAAAAAATAATCAAAGCGACCAAGCTTGCATATTTTATTGCATCTTCATTATTATGGGAAGGCGATATTGCCAGATATGTATTTTTTAAAACTTCTTCCTTTGATAAAAACATTTCGCCCACCGGCGATATCCTCATCATTGCACCATTTCCATTGCTGCTGCCTTGAAAATCGCCATAAGTCCATTTCTCAAAATCTGGCGAAAACATCTTTTTAAAATAAGGGACATTTTGCGGAATTAAATTCATATATTTTTTGGCATATTCCTTAAGCTTATTTTTATATAAATTTCCCCCTCCACATAAAATCGCATCAGCGATTGCAATTGTCAATATTGTATCATCACTGAAAAAAGCATCATCATCGATAATATTTTTCAATTCAATTTTTCTTATTTTTTTATATTGGTCAAATTCATAAACTGAGCCTGCCAAATCACCAATAATTGCACCTAACATTTCCCCTCCAAAATTTAGAGTTTTTATTTAAAATCTTTAATTAAATCTTCAAATTTAATAAATTTAAGCCAATGATTAAGGACCTGGCCACCTACCAACTGCCTCTTAACTTCCTCTTGATTTTTATTAGGCATAACATCTGTTGCTTCTATTAATATTTTAAATCTATAGCCATGCCAATACAATTCTTGAGCAACAGACAAAACGCAGCAATCAAGTGTTAGTCCAAAAAGAATGATAGTTAAATCTTCACTTGGCTGTCCAAAGTGACTTTTCAACCATTTATTAAATTTTTTTGCATCTTGATAAGGTATGCCAGCCTTCTTATCTTTTTTGCCTATATTCTTTCTAATCCATATCGGACTATTCATGCACTTAATCCAAGGCGAAACATCTCTTACATTTTCTGGCAAAGCAGATTGAAATCCAAATTCCCCAGGTATGCAACCTGCAGATGAACTTTTTTTTCGAGGCAGACGATAATCAGATATAATTTCACAAACCTTTATGTTGTTTTTTTGTAAAAATGGTATAAGAGTTTTTTGTATAAAATCAATGCTTTTGCCGCCATTAAAAAATTTTCCATTTTTATCAGCAAATTCATTTTGAAAGTCTACACTTAAAAATTTATAATTCATTCTTTCTCCTTGGAAGAATACTCTTTATTTGTATTTGCACACCAAACTTTAAAGTCTTTTCTCATTTTTATAATTTGATTTCTCAACACTTAAATTTTAACATAAAAATAAAAATTAATCAAATTAAAACCAGAAGAAAATCAAATAACATTATCTTTTAAAACCGCCACCCTTTATTCCTATTATTACATTGTCTTAAATTATTTTTATCAAACAAAAAAATCACGAAACTTATATTCGTGATTATTCAGTTGTTTTAAAATTCATTTTCTAAATTTTCTGAATGAAATAAACTTATTTCGTTTACATCATTTACAATGTCAAACCTAATCGCAGAATCTTTAGACATACCCTGCTCAATATTTGTTTTTATTTGTTGTAAAAAACCATTAAAAAATCCGTCTATATTTACTAATGTTATTTTACTTTTATGTTCTCTCGAACGCAATGTTTCATTGCAATATAAAAATTCCTCTAAGGTTCCTGTTTCACCTTTTACCTTTAAAGCTTTGAAATTATCTTTTCCTACTAATTTAATCAAGTTTGGTGCATCATAGTTGTAATAGTTCAGGAATTAAAAACTCAACATTTTTGCTTGTTTCAATAAATTTTTTAAGAGTTTCACCCATCAAGCCTTTGTCTGAACCACTTTAGCAAGACTCATTCCCGCACATACAAATACTTTCATTTTTCCCTCCTAGAATGTTTATTTTTATTAATAAATTTGTTGTAATGCAAAATCTTTATTTTGATTCTTCAGTTTGATTTTGCATCCGCTTTTGACTTTTTTGCAACCTCGTCCAGTTGACAACACCATATATATCGTTGAATAAGTTTACTATAGGATTCATAAGCATCGCTAAGACCATCAAATTGCCTTGAAATACAGGGATAGCCCAAAGAACAATTAAAATTATATCATTTAAAATATAGGAAACAAAGCCATATTTGCTTCTACGAGCCAATAAATATTCTCCGAATATACTACTAAGCACCGAAATAGTGCTTACAATAAGCTCATTTGTATTTAATGCCTTTAACAGAAAATAGAAACCAACGAAAATCAGTGCTGCAAAGCAGCTAACCACTATCCACTCTTTATATGATATAGAATTTATTTTAACACTTTTACTTACGCGATTTTTATGTTTTGCCCATTCAATAATCCCCCAAATACTCATTGGAATAATAAGCGCAACATAAATAATTACTTCTCCATAAAAACCTTGATAAAAACTGACTATCGAATAAAGCACTGCAACAATAATTGCTAAAAATTGACCTAAAATTTTTCCTTTAGAAAGTAAAAATACCCCCACTACCCCTATTGCAGATGAACAAATAGTTAAAGCGTCACTTTTAAACACAATACCTACTGTTATAATCACGATTGGGCTTATAAAAAGAAGTAAATATTCAAATATCGATAGTTCTTTAAAAAAACTTTTCATTTTTTATTAAACCACAACTCCTTATTTTTTCTTTTAATTTTGTTTAATTTATTTTTATTTTTTTAATTAATTGATTTGATTTTTAATTTAATCGGATTGTTTTTGATTTTTTATGACTGATTCGATTAATAATGATTATTTTTCAATCTCAAATACAAAATTTTGATTTTACAAAAAAAATTAACAATATCCACCATCAACGGTCAAAATTTCGCCATTTATATAACTGGATTTTTCGCTTGATAAAAAATATATTATTTCAGCAATTTGTTCTGGTTTTGCAAAATGCCCAAGCCAAATTTTTTCATTCTCAGATTCTATATAATCTTTTGGCAAATCTTTATTCATATCAGTGTCAGCCCAACCTATTGCAATCGCATTTACCCTGATATTTGGCTTAAACTGAAAAGCCAAATCTCTTGTTAAACTTTGAAGTCCTATTTTAGAAATGTTATAGTCTAAACATTCAGGAGAAATAGTTTTAGTCCCATTTGTAGAAGAAACATTTACTATTGTTGCCCCTTTTTTCATGTATCTACTTGCTTCTCTTGCAACAATAAAAGCGCCTATTACATTTACATCCAGGGTCCGTCTAAATTCTTCTATAGTAATTTCATCAAAACTTCTATCCCAGACAATACCTGCATTGTTGACAACAGCATCCAACCTACCAAATTCTGAAACAATGTTTTCAATCATTTGCTTGACTTCATTTTCATTTGATACATCTGCCTTAATAGTAAGTGCTTTGACCTTATATTCTTTTTCAACAACTGCCTTCAGCTGCTCGGCGGCTTTTTGGCTATTTGCATAATTTATTACTACATTGTATCCATTTTTTGCAAATTCTATTATGGTCGCTTTGCCAATTCCTCTGGAAGCACCTGTAACCAAAACAACTTTGTTCATATATATCCTTTTCAATTCTCTTTCTAAAAAAGATTTCTTAGTTTTTAATTTTGGCGGAGACGATGGGATTCGAACCCATGTGCCGGTTTCCCGACAAACGCATTTCGAGTGCGTCTCGTTATGACCTCTTCGATACGTCTCCAATTATATTTTATCATAATCTTTATTTTATAGCAAGAAAAATATCAAAACAATTGCTTTTTTATTAATTTTTGTATATAATATTTAAGTAGTTATTGCAGAAGCAAACTCACCTAGCATTTTTGCTTTTTAAGTAAAATCATCTTTGTCAAATCACTTCTGCATTTTTATTGCTTAAAAGGATATTATTTATGAACAAAGAAAAAATAAAGGTAATAATTGATTCTGACGCTGGCGTTGATGATGCAGCCTGCCTCGCTTATGCTATTTTTGATGAAAAACTTGATATCAAACTTATCACATCTGTTTCTGGAAATGTTGGAGTTGAAACAACAACAAGAAACATCCTTCATATTCTTGATAAATTTAATGTTGATATTCCAGTTGCAAAAGGTTGCGCAAAAGCAATGCAAAGAAACAGCCCTTATGCAGAATTTATCCATTCAGTTGAAGGCCTTGGCGGATATACCCCTCCAAAAACTGTTGACAGACCACTTTATAGTTTGGATGCTATAGAAGCAATGTATGAAGTTTTAAATGATAGTGATGGTGACATTGTTGTCCTGCTTTTAGGGCCTCAAACCAACATGGGAGAACTTCTTTTAAGACACCCAGATGTTGCCGATAAGGTCAAGAAAATTGTATTTATGGGCGGCTCTCCTTATGGTATTGAGGGCTATCCAAACCATATTTCTTTCAATATTTCCACCGACCCTGAAGCTTTTAAAATTGTTCTTAACAGCAAAATTCCACTTGCTATGATTCCATCTGACATGGGCAGATTGAAAGCACATCTTGATGAAGAATTTGTTATGAATAAAATCAAGGGAGTAAACAAAGTTGGTGACTTCATTTATCAAATGTATACCACCTATTGGGAACCTGGATATGCTGACAAACGCATTGCAACAAATGACACCTGTGCTTATATGTATTTGACAAACCCTGAAATTTTCACAGTAGAAAAGGTCGACCTTGATGTCAACACAACAGATATGCCTGGAAAGACCGATGTGATATTTAATGAAAATGGAAAACACGAATTTACCTCTGCCGTAGATAGAGAAAAATTCCTTAATCTTATATCTGAAAAACTTAAATTTTTTGACAATTTTGATTTAAAATAAAGTTGAATTTAAACTTATTTAAGGTTGAATTTAAATAAATATCAAGTTGAAATTTAAAGTTGAAATTAGCTTAATATAAAGACAAATATTAAGTTGAATAAATTTTAAAATAAAGTTGAATTTAAACAAATTAAAAGAAAAAGCCGCAAAAATGCGGTTTTTTTGTTGTTTTTATGTTATTTTTTTGTATTTTTCATTAAATTATCAAAATATTCTTGATTATGTAATACAGATTTATCCTGCGGCTTAAACCCCTTTGCTATCTCATGATAATGAAAGGCATTGAGTTTATCACCCATTTTATCATAACAAACACATAAGGCAAGAGCCGGCAAAAATGTGCAAGTTTCAATGTTTACAAAACCGCCACTTTCTATTTCTGGTTTTGAAGCTAAAGCCAGCTTATACCAATAAATTGCCTTACTAAATTCTTCCTTTTGAGAATAGATATTACCTATTTCATAAAGCACTTCACTTCTTGGAATGTCATAGATAAAGCTGCCAAAAAGTGAGGTCAATGCATTTGAATATTTTTCTTGCAAGCAATAACATTTTGCAAGATTTAAACAAGCCTCAATATTGTTTTCCTTCCAGCCTTCACCTCCTGAAAGAAAACGGGAAAACTCATGTATAGCTTCATTAATATAGTTATTGAAATATAGTTCTCTTGCGTAATAAAAATTTGAACGCGGGCTGAGTTTTTCACCCTCTTCAAGCATCTGTTTATAAATCAAAAGATTGCGAGAGGTTGCCTCTTTTTTCTTTTTGCCATGAAATATTTTTATAGCAGTGCTATTTATTATCTTTCCACTTGGCACAATTACTTCGTGCACCCTGTCATGCCAACGCAATGCCTTGGAGTTTTTGACTATCCTTTCTCTCAGATATTCAAATACAGGATTAAAATTCTCATCATAATTTGCAACATACGGGCACATCACAACATCGACATCTTCCTCTTGCTTTTTCCAATCTGCAATACTCTCAGCACTGCTATTTGGCACAATGTCATCGGCATCAAGCCACATTATATATGGGCAACTTGCCTTATCAAAGGAAAAGTTGCGCGCCTTAGAAAAATCACCCACCCATTTAAAATCATAAATCTTGTCGCTAAAATTTTTAGCAATCTCTTTTGTCTTGTCAGATGAGCCGGTATCTACAATGATAATTTCATCTGCAAAGATATCTGCATTTTCAAGTGCCCTTGCAAGACACTCTTGTTCATCTTTTACAATCATACATAAAGAAAGTTTTTTCATAATTACCTCTTTACTTATTTATGAAAATCTCATCCCTTTTGACATTTTTTTCAATTAAAATTAAAAATAGCTTAGAAGTTGGTTAAAAAATTATATTATGTATACAATAGTTTAGTATTATATTTAATACTTATATATTCTTAGTATATTATTTATATAATAATATTTAATATTATTTATATAAACACACAAATTTATTTTGTTTTTTTTATTGCTTGTGATAAAATATTTGTGAGGTGTTTTATGAAAAAAATTTCAAATTTATTTAAAAAACTTTCCTTGCCTTTGGCCTTAATATTTAGCTTGAGTTTTGGCGGGTTTCTTACTTTAAATTTAAATAAGGTTGGCGGTGAAGAATATTCTCATGCCGATTTTGCTTCGCAATCGCAAATTTCAAACAGTTTGCCCGATTACTTTCAAATTTCTCCTTCAAATGGAAATGGAATTGAAGTTTCAAATGTTGGCGATACTGTTTATTTATTTCAAAATGGAAGTTATAATACCATAAGCATTGCAACAGACACCATCACAAGAGATGAAGTAAAAAATGAAGACGGAACAGATTCTTATACCGAAGAAAACTATTATTATCAACCACAAAAGGATAATAATCAGGTTTACTATTATTTTGATTATACCGAATCTGCAATCGCCCTCTATTATGACCTTACCTCACAGGATGTGGCAAATAATAACTTGGGTGACAAAGAAAACCTTCTTAATTATCAATCTCCACAAAATTATTTTAAAGCACATGAACATTCATTCATACCATCAAATACCTCTCTCACCCCAAAACAATTCAACTTAGAATTTTTACTTAACACCAACAATGCAAATATTGAGTTTGGTGAAGAAGACACGAAAAATCAAGTCATTTTAAATAAAGAAGGAATTTACACTTTGGTTGTGCCAATCCTTGAATTTAAAACAACCAATGGCGGAATAACTTTTCAATCAACAAAGCGTGATATTTATTACAACTTTATGATATTTAATTCAAATACATATTTTGATACAGCAAGTGGAAAACCACAAATCACACCTTCTGAAAACTTGCAAATTTCAAACTTAACCTCATCAAATGACTTTTCAACTTACTATTTTTATAATTTTGCATATTCAAACAAAGTAAACACCCTTCCTTCAATCAGTTTCAATCCTGAAAAATTTTCACTTACTGTCGAGTATTCAAACCTTGACAACAACAAATCACAAACAAAGATTGAGTATCAAGATGGAAAACTTGTTGCACTTGACCAATTAGGAAATGAAATTTCTGAAAAAGATGGATTTGTAAGATATTATCTGCAAGAAGATAATGGCGAGAAAACTGCAACAATTGTCTTCTCTGATATTGGAAGTTATGATATTTCATTCTCATACCTTTACACAATTGAAAGAGATGGCAAGACTACAATCTATAATTTAGATTTAGAAGAACTTAGCAACAATTCAATTTTTAAAAACAAATCTCAAAGATTGTATATCTATGGTTATCAAACTATGTATTCTGACTATTCAGATATAAACATAAACACAAACCAGCCAAAAAGCAAGGATATAAAATCATATGATGATAAAGATGGATATTATCTTTCTGCAGATATTACAAGCATAGTAAACAATCATATCTTAACAGATGCTACTGCAGATGAAACCATTAAAAATATCCTTAAAAATGCAAATCCAAGCAGCGATAAAAATTTTGATATAGAAAAATTAAAAGATTATGCCTTAAATGCAATTGTGAAAGAAAAATTATCACCTGCTTCGACCAATCAGCCACCTATCAAATTCTCAACAAATGCTAAAAATGACAGAGAATTCAGCAGAATTTATAAACTTAATAATGACAACGATGTTTTAGATACTGAGGAATTTTTGGGTGACAATCAAAATGCAGCAGGAAGATACCTTTATATAATTCAATATAAGTTTGATTCATTTATGTCCACAAGCGGGACACTTCAAAGTGCAAAATATCACTATCAAATTTTCTACTTTACAATTTCAAACACTACCCCAACTGTTGATGTCTTTGACGGCCAACTTAATGAAGTTTATACAAATGGATTTACCAACAAAAATGTTTATATTTTAAACAATGCAGAAAACAATATCTATGACGCAAAAGTTGAAATAACCCTCTCTGCACAAAACTATCAAGACAAATCATATTTCTTCAAAGATGTCCTTATTCAAGATTTGGCTTCTTACAACATGATATACCAAACTTTTGCTGCATCAGAAAATGACGATGATTTTAGTAAAGATTTCAATGAAAAAATCGCAAACAAGAATGGTATTTTGATTGAAACTGCAAACAAATATTCAAATGCATATTTCACCATTAAAATAACCTCATCAAATTCATCAAAACCAAGCACCAGAACTTTTACTATCGACACAAATCAAATCAAGAATATTTCTTCAAGAAATGTATCATTGATTTCCACAACAACCTACCAAGTAAAAGATGAATTTTCTTCTTACAACACAAACCAACCATTTGTTTTATCTTGGGACGAAAAGGCAAGTGGAGCCAAAACATATGGATATGTAAGTTATATCCCAACAAAACAGATAAACTATTATTCTTCACTTTCTTCAAGTGAGCAATCAAGACTTATAAGTTCGCTTCTCAATGAAAAAATATTGCCAATCTCAAGTAAAATTGATTTAAGCAATCGTATGCAATGGACAGAATATGCAAATTCATCTTCTTACAATTCTACCATTCCTTCAACTTATGTTAAGTCTAATGATGGTTTCTATATTCTTGAAGTTTATGACCAAGCTGGAAACTCTGCTTTTGAGATTTATTTGATTGATACATCTTCACCAGTGTTTATTCAAGAAATAGATGACGGAAATGTGTCAAGAAGTTTATTCAAAAACAATGAATGTCTGCCTGTGCCACCAGTTGGAACATATATTTCAATCGTTTGGTCACAGCAAAAGGCTATTTACATTGAAAATATTGATGATATTTTGTCTATCACACCATATCAATATGGCATTGATATAGCAAATGCAAGCGAAAAACTTCACGAAAAAGTTGGCGAATTTTTCAAGAAAACTAATAATGAAAAATTAAAAAATATTAGGGAAATAACCACACAACCTAAAGAAGAAACAGGCATAACAAATTACAACAGCTTCTATCTGGTAATTGATATAAACGAAAAGTATTATTTGAAAGATGGCGACAGCTCAAACTTCTCACCTATACTGCCAACTCTTGATTATGAAAAATATAGATATGATATCGAATTCTATGATGAAGATAATAATGTCATCGCTGACAACAAAACCTTTAAAATTTTAGTCCGCGATGCCTCAAATACCTTCTTTGCAGAAAATGAGGAAATTCTTTATAAAAACTATCCTAGTGGTTATATTTCTTTCAATGTGACTGCAGATGCTTCTCAGATGATGCTTAAAAATTCAAAAAATGAAGTCCTTGATTTCTCAAGCTTCAGTTTGGTAGGAAATCTTTATACATATGAAGATGAGAACGAGAATATAGTTTATACACATATAAACGGCAAAATTAATGACAAAGATTATATAAAATCTGATTATAAATACAAATTCTCATATTACTCACCTACCACAGCAAAACAGGAATTGAAACTTACCTATATACCTGTTGCTGAAAATGGGTCAGAACTTCAAAACATCACATTATATTATTACCCTTTCATCCCAAAATTGATGAAATACCCAGGCAACAACAATTATTATTACTACTATGATTTACAAGATGAGCCATCACAAAAATTAGCAGTTTTCACTGCATCAGACTTAAAATATGAAACTGGTCAACAAGAGGAATTTAATTTAGCCCTTGGTTCAAACAATACTCCTCTTCCTGGCAAATATGTCTTTGAAAGAACATATAAAGAAAATTCACAAAATGAAAACAATTCAAAAAATGATTTCTTTAGACGCACTTTATCGATAATAATTGACGACAAAGGTCTTATCAGCAAACTTGAACCTGTCAATGCTGTTGATGAAAATGGAAGAGTGTTGACAGATGAAAATGGAAATATCATTTCTTCACTTGAAAGTTTGGTTGGCGGCGATATCCTTTTAAGCTTCTACAGCGGCAACAACTCTTCAATTGAAATATCATTCCCAAAATATAACCAAAATGGTTTAAACAATGGTTCATTCTATTCAAAAGAAAACTATAAAGAAAATGATAGTATTCAAAGTGTTGCAATAAGCGGAAACAAGCTTCCAATATCACTTTATATTCCAAAATATAAATATACTATATCAAGCGTTGCTTCTGTAAATGATAACAATATAAAAGATTATACTTTAAATAAGAATGACAACCTTTCTTACTATGGAAATGCAAGATATGAATATAACAGTTCTAACAGAAGCTATGATGTTTATGTAGAAGGTGTGCTTGTAGATAGCTTTACAAGAGAAAGCGATGCACTTGAATATATAAATTCAATTTCAATTCAAGAATATCAAATCTTCGCTGAAGTGCAGGCAAAGGTTATTGAAAACAATAAAGAGGTTGAAAAATATTATTACTCTGACGGAACTCAAACCAATGGTTATCTCAATCTCTACCCTGCAAGTGGAAAGAATGGAAATATTGATAAATCATCTCCAATAAACAATTTCTATCAAAAGGGAAATTATGTTGTAACAATCTATCAGGCATCCAACATAGGAAATACAAGCGAATTTTTCAGCCTTTATAAGTTTGGATTTGAAATCACATCACAAACTCCTGACTTTGACATTTTAGGCTCTGACGGATATCTTTTAAACAGCACAAAAGATACAAAAAACAACTATTTCACAAATTCAGATTCATTGACAATTCAGTGGGAAGTCCCTGAAAGTGAATATGAAGCTAAAATTGATGAAAAAACAATTTCAATCAGGTCAAGCAATTCTCAAATACCTTTCACAGATACTCGAAATGAGATTGTCACTGACGGCAATACAAAATCATTTACTATAAATACAGAAAATTTTATCAAAAGCAATTTAAAAGACTTATACATTGAAATTACAATGCAATTTGAAGGTTTCAACAGAGATTATTATTCTTCAATAACAAAAAGAATATATTTTGACAAAACTCTTCCTTCTCAAAACCTGCAAAATTTGATGTATATGACTGAAAATGCAACAAAATCATTGACAGCAAACTATCAACTTATGTCAATGAGAAAGTATTATGATTATAAAAATGAAGAAATCAACAATGTCACCCTTTCCACTATTAATGAAGCAAGCTATACTTACAATGTAGACAATGGATACTTTAAGTATTTCAGCTTTAATGTGACAAAAGACTTCTTCACAGACACCCTTGTTTCAACCCTCTTAGATGCTCCAAACAATCCTTACGATACTCAAGCAATCTATTATAGAGAAATAGACAACATCAAAAGTTATACTCAAATTGACAAAAATTCATTCTCTGAAAGAATTTATAGATTTATTCCAACTGATGAAGAAATTTCCGACTTAAGATATGGCTATTATGAAATCGTTGAAATGGATTATGCAAAAAATATGACTGTTTATATTGTTCAGCTCTCCTCTGGCATTGAAGATGTTTCAGAACAACAAAATACAGCTATAAAATACACAAATGCGGTATTAAAAGATGATGTAACAATAGAAAATGACCAAATTAAAGATGGTTTCAATATCTATTCAAACAGCGGATTTGAAATAAAGGATTTAAATTATAAATCTGATGACTGGGGTTATTTCACCTTAACTAAAGCTGGCGAAGGCACTATAAGATATTTAAAATCACCTTGGCTTGAAGACAATCAGATTTATCAAATTGCCTTCCCTTCAAGTGGAATCACCTTCACAATCAAAACGCTTTCTTCTCTGTTTGAAAATGTGACTTCTTCTTCAGATAAGCATACTATGGTGCTTGCTGACAGGACACTTGGTCTCTCTTCACAAATTTATATTTCGGTGATGGATGCAACATTGAATACCCAAAAGGTGGAAGACCCAACCAAAACATCAGCGATACTTAATATAAATGTCCCAACTTCAGCACAAGTTGCAAGTGAAAAAACAAGTTATGTTTATCCAACAAAAATTACCATTTCACAATTTAATAGCAATGCAACCACAGACAATAAGTGGAATAAGATAATGGAAGCCAACCAATTAATTTATGGGACATGGACTCCAACAGAGGAATACATCTCAGCATTATCATTTATCACTTTCAAAACCCTGCCAGGAAATACCACCCTTCAAATTGCAATAAATTTGGGTGCAAACTCGGCACAAAAAGTCAGATATGACATTGTTGACAATTTTGGAAACATCACAACAATTATTCAGCTTGCAAATGAGGTAAGTTATCGAGAAGTGACAGGATTAAGCACAGTTTATGAACTTGCTGAAAATGACGGCACTATCACATATCTATCTTCAAATACAATCAACTATACATTTAATACCCTGTTATATAGCTTAAAGGTATTAAATAAAGATGGAATTGATGTGACAAATGATATTACTTCAAATATAAATTCTTCAACAAATCTTTGCCAGCTTAAGTTTGAACCTTCAAAAGAGGTATTCTATGATGATTATTATAAGCTTATCGTCCATGATGTTGAAAGCGAAAATATCATCAAAACCTTACACATAAGACTTTATAACAAATTACCTTTCAGAACTTCTTATGCAAATGAGGTGATTGCTGGTGGAATTATCTTCAATGATAAAAACCAACAACCTATAGAAGAGTCAAACATCGGAATTGTGCCAAACACAAGTGTAAACTTTAATGGCAAGACTTACTATGGGACATCAGAAAACATAACCACCTATTCTGAAAATGTAACAGTTAGATTCTTCAATGGTCAAAGCTTAAATTACAACAGCAAATTAAATTATGAAAC
This sequence comes from uncultured Eubacteriales bacterium, assembly GCA_949077035.1. Classification (GTDB taxonomy): domain Bacteria; phylum Bacillota; class Clostridia; order Christensenellales; family UBA1242; genus Caccovivens. Next base: position 23,793 of record CARUPR010000002.1, on the reverse strand, counting down.
TGGCTATGGTTATAGTGTTTATATTTCAAACGACAATGGTTTGACATGGGTTAATATAAACAGCAATACATCAGAAACAAGCGGTTATACTATTTCAGGTGTTGGCGATTATACAATACTCGTCAAATATGACAGTGATGAAGTTTTCACAGAGTTATGCAAAATCTACAAGGTATCAATACTTGATAGTTCAAACTCATTCTATTATATAACTGTTGATGGTCTTAATGTTGAAAAAAGTGATGTAAAATACACTACCCTTGACAACAAAACCATAGAAAACAATTATATTGTAAGTGTTGATTATGCAGATAAGAACAATCGTATCAAAATTACAACCAATGAAAAAGCAAAAGTTGAACTTTCAACACCTATTATAGACAGCACTGGCAGCAATGTGACAGTTGAAATTTATCATTATAGTTGCAGCGAATCGGCTGGTGACTTCACAATAATTTATATTGCAGAAACAAACAATATTATCAGCACATTTAATTACGAAACACCTACCGGAACTACAGCATCAATAAAGGATGAAAATTCAGTTGTAATCGTTGCTAATAAAGAAACTGATACAAGTTTTAATAAACTTAAGCTCAACTTCTCAAGCTATTATGGAATTGAAGCAAACAAAATCAATCTTGAAATAACAAAATTGTTTAATGGCGAATATGTAGTGGTCAACAGCACGATTTATTCTGATAAAATTGACTCTTATGTGTTCTTAAATGAGCCAGGAACTTATAGAATCAAAATATACGATTCTTGTTCGCCTGCCAATGTGCAGATGTTTAAAACAAGTAAATATATTGATATAATCTTCCTTAGTCATGTGCCTTTCACCATTTCAAGCACAAATGAAGCTGGTGAAACAATAATAACAGAACCAATTCAAAAAGCTGTTTACAATAGTTCTGTGATAATCAAACCAACCAATCTTTCAACTTATTATCAACCTTCAAGGATGCCTACAATAAGCGTAAAGAGAAATGGAAGAGATTATACAGGCTTTACATCTTCAAACAACACATACACATTCTCTAATGCAGGATTCTATACAATTTCATTTAATGCAACTTCAATCACAGGTATTCCTGTCCGCACTGAAGAATATAGCTTTACTATCCTCAACAAAAATGAATCAAGATATGCCTATGAATTCTCTGGATATAGTCAATATTATGTCGAAAAGATTGAAAAAGACAATCTTGATATCACAGATTCACTTATTGAAATTGCAAACTTCCCTACAATCAATATCGATGGAAAAGAATATTTATCTGCTCTTACCATCAACTACCTTGATGAAAAAACAGGAAGCGGAAGGTATAAAATCACAATCAACCTTAATAATAGCGAACTTATAAATACAATTGGTTCTACCTTCACTTTTGAATTTTGGATAAATACTGCCAACCCACCTATCAGCGTTTCATTACCAGAAGGTGAAAAAACAACAAAAGATATTGTAATTTCTTTCAATGTGCAAAATCTTTACGATACTGTTGGTGATTGCTATCTGTTGATAGACACTCTAAGAAGAGATTACACCGCAGATAATCTTTCAAGTTATGCAGAAAATGAAAGAATTACCGTTCTTCAATCAGGCACTTATTATATTCAACTTTACACTGCAAGCGGCCACCTTTTATATTCATATAAAGTTGTCAGAACTGACCCTCTCAATGCTTTCGCAATCATTGCAATCGTGATTGGTGTCATTGCAGTTGGCGTTGTTATCGGCATAACAATAGCCCTTAGAAAACGTCAAAAAGTGAAATAAAGCTTAAAAAAAAGCATCTCTTAAATAGAGATGTTTTTTTGTTGAATGACAGATAAAATATCATACTTTCCATTCTTAAGAAAATAAATATAAACATTTCTTTAGCGTTTTTACCTTGACAAAAATAAAACAATATTATATAATATTTATAATAAAAAAAGAGAAAGGAGTATAAAATGAAAAAACAAAATGGTGTATTGACAGACGTGACAATTGAAGATTTAGAAATTTTGAAAAATGAGCCTGACAAATTTTGGAAAGGTGTAACCACAATTGGCTTTCTCGCCTTTTCAAAATTTATAAGAGATGAAATAGAAGAAATTGAAATACCAGACAGTGTCAAAGAAATCAAAGAATGTGCTTTTTATATGTGCAACAAACTTAAGAATGTAAAACTTCCAAAAGATTTGAAAACTATTGAAAATTCAACCTTCTTCGGCTGCCTTTCTATTGAATCAATTGATTTACCTGACAATGTTGAAACAATTTCCGATTTTGCTTTTTATTCAAATGGACTTAAAAAAATCAATTTAACACACAACAGCAAATTGAAAACCATTAAATCATGTGCTTTTGCTGGCAATTATGACTTAACAGAACTTTATCTACCTTATAATATCTCTAATATAGAAAAAGATGCATTTGCAAGCTGTCTTGATATATATAAAATTGAATTTAGCAATAAAATACCAAATATTGAACTGGGTGCATTTGAACATAAACAAGTAAGTATGAGAATACAAGACAGAAATAGAAAATTATATCCAAATACCCTTTCTGTGATGTTTAAAGATGGCTCTTTAAAAGAAAAATTTAAGGAAGAAAACTTCTATCAAGTGGAAGAAATTTTAGGTCTTTTATTAAATACAATAAAAACTGAAAGCTTAAAAAGATATGTCAATTTCTGCTCAAAACTTGGCGCTTTTGAACCTTCTAATGTGATTTTGAATGAAAACAATCGCAATATAAAGGCTTATTTCAGAGCTTATGATTTCCTAAAGGAAGTTAAGCAAAAAAATAGACTTGACTATAGATATATCCCTTTTGACGATAAATTTGAAAATGAATGTGAATATGATGAAGAATTTTTAAATTACGTTTTGAATGATGAAAATTGGAAGGATTTAGAAAAGGACAAAGACTTTTTTATCAAACTTTCAAACAGATATGAACAATATCTTAAAGATAAAGAAGAAAATAAAATTGCTGAAGAAAATTTAACCATTTAATACACCTTTTATAAAATATTAAATTAAATCATTGATTTAAAGAAGAAATTATGATAAATCAATATATCAAATTTAAAATAAAATCAAACAAAAAAAAGCATATCAAATTGATATGCTTTTTTAGCTATTATAATTTAAAATTACATAGTAACATTGACTTTAAGTCCAGGTCCCATAGTTGAAGCAATAGTCACATTTTTGAAATATTGACCTTTTGCAGCAGCTGGTTTTGCTTTGATAAGAGCTTCAATAACTGTATTGAAGTTGTCAATAAGTTTTTCTTTACCAAAACTTACCTTTCCTATGATTACGTGAACATTGTTTGTTTTATCAAGTCTATATTCAACCTTACCTGCTTTTGCATCAGTGATAGCCTTAACTACATCCATAGTTACAGTTCCACTCTTTGGGTTTGGCATAAGACCTTTTGGTCCAAGAACTCTTGCGACTCTACCAACCACACCCATCATATCAGGAGTTGTGATACATACATCAAAATCAAGCCATCCACCTTGGATTTTAGCAACGATTTCTTCGGCACCAACATAATCAGCACCTGCTTTAACAGCTTCGTCAGCCTTGTCACCTTTAGCGATAACAAGAATTTTAACATTCTTACCAGTTCCGTGAGGAAGAACGCACACACCACGCACTTGTTGGTCAGCATTTTTTCCATCAACGCCAAGTCTTACATGAAGTTCAACACTTTCATCAAACTTAGCTTTTGGAAGTGACAATAAAGTGTCAAGTCCACTGCCGATATCATAAGCTTTTTGCTCAACCATACTTACAGCTTGAGCATATTTTTTTGCTACTTTCTTCATAAATCGCCTCCTTAGTCTACTACAGTGACGCCCATACTACGAGCGGCACCAGCTATCATAGACATTGCAGATTCAATTGATGTGCAGTTAAGGTCTGGCATCTTTGTTTCAGCGATTTGTCTGATTTGAGCTTTAGTGATTTGTCCGACTTTTGTTTTGTGTGGCACTGCAGAACCCTTGTCAAGACCAATTGCCTTCTTAATAAGAATAGCTGCTGGTGGGGTTTTGAGCACGAATGAGAAACTTCTATCTGCATAGATAGTTACTACAACAGGAATAATAAGTCCTGCTTGAGAAGCTGTCTTCTCATTAAATTCTTTGGTAAATGCACCCAGGTTGATTCCATGAGGTCCAAGAGTTGAACCAACTGGAGGTCCAGGAGTGGCTTTACCAGCTTCGAGTTGTAATTTTACAACTGCTGTGATTTTCTTTTCTGCCATTTTTTCCTCCTTTTGTGGTGATATGAACGAGTGCAGAAGCCGTTCTCCCACATATATCTGAAAACTTTAATGTTTTCATTTTTTGTGCCCTATTTTCTGCCGATTTCGGGCACAGAATTTCAAAAATTTTTTATTTTGCCCAATTTTATCATACAGCTTTTTAAAAGCTTTTGATAATATTGTTTAAATTTTAAGCATTAATTTTATGAATTTGTGATAATTGAACATCTACAATAGTATCGCGACCAAACATTTCAACACTGACAGAAGCAACACCTTCTTCAACATTTACAGTTTGCACAACACCAACCATGCTGTTTAAAGCACCTTCGATAATTTCAACATTATCTCCAGGCACGATATCAACTTCCACTTTGATTTTTTCAAGTCTAAGTTTGATTACTTCTTCTTCGGTAAGTGCCAAAGGTCTTCCTTTTGGACCAACAAAACCTGTAATACCACGAGTATAAATTACATTATGCCAAAGGTCATCTGCATATTTCATTTTTACAAGGATATAGCAAGGCATAGCTTTGCGTTGAACAAGTTTTTTCTTGCCATTTTTTTCTTCAACTACATCTTCCATAGGAATGACAATTTCAAAAATTCTGTCTTGAAGATTGAATTTTTCAATCACAGTTTCAAGATTTTCTTTTGCAACATTTTCATAACCTGAAAAAGTGTGAAGAACATACCATTTAGCCTCTAAGCCATCTACAAATTCTTTGTAAGCAAGTTCATCTTCGCTAAGCTCTTTTTCACCTTCTACCAAAGTGGTTGATTGATTATTTTCAACTTCATTTTCACCCAATTCAGGTGCAATCAAATCTTTTTCTTCCATATAAGCCCGCCTTTATCTCTTAGTCAGAAGCGTCATAAGAGCCCCTAAACCATAATCCATGCCAAAAATAATAACCGCAAATACAAGAACAACCACTAAAACAACGCCTGTCCTTTTGCAAACTTCGCCAAAGGTAGGCCATGTGACATTTTTAAGTTCTGCCACTGTTTCTTTTGCCTTTCTTTTAAGGCTGCCCTTGTCCTTTTTGTCTTTTTTGGCTTTTTTAACATTTTTTTGAGACTTAGAGTTTTTAATCTCGCTTTGTTTGACTTTCTCGGTTTTTTCAGTGTCTTTTGTTTGCAAGCCAGCCTGCTCATTTGCAGTCATCTGGTTGTTGTTTTTCTTTTTAGACATAAAACCTCCAATTATTTTGTTTCTTTATGAACAGTTCTTTTTCCGCATCTTGAACAAAATTTTGTAATCTCAATTCTTTCAGGATTTGCTGATGTATTTTTGCTTGTAGCATAATTTCTTTCCTGACATTCTGTGCAAGCCAAGATAATATTTTTACGTTTTGGTAATGCCATATTCCTTCTCCTAACAAAAAAACTAACACCCCACAAGAGATGTTAGTCATATTCTATCATAAAAAACTTTTATTGTCAACTATTTTTTTAATTTAATATCTATTTTTATAAATAATTTTTAAATAATTTTTGTGCCGATTTTTTATCTATATTTCCTTTTCTTCACCTTCAATTTCGGCATCAAGAAGCATAACAATATCATCTTCTTCACATGATTTTTTCACAGTTTCAAAATCGGTAGGAAGATTGAAATCAAGGTCATATTTATCGACATAAGAGAAATAAGCTTTAAGCATTGCCTTAGCATAAAGATATGCCTCTTCCATAAAAGCACCATCGGTAGTAAGTTCTAAATCAGGGATAAGAACGCGATATAATTCATCTTCTTTATCTTTTATAAATATCGCTGGGTATACAAAACTTTTCATTAAAAGCTCCTTAAAGACATTTTAGCATAATTTGCATTTAAAACAAAACATTTACAACATTTTTTTCAATTTTTTTGGAAAAATTTAACATTTTTCACCTGTTTAAACTATTTTAATATATGTTTATCAATCTTTTTTTATACTTATGTGAAAAGTTTATATACTTTTTTTTGTTAAAAAATGACCCGATAAATTTAAATAATTAAATAAAAAAGTGTTTATTTCCACAAATTTTTTGGATATTTTTGTTGCTTTTTCTCAGTTTTAATAAATTCTTTAAATTTATTTAAATCTTCTTTAAAGGTAATTCCCTGCCATTTCGCCTTAGTTTTTATCACTTTCATAACCAGCTTATTTTTTCTAATTAGGTCATTTATAAATGATGGAAGAAAATATTCTGCTGTCAATAAGTTGTCTTTATTTTCATTCAAAAATTCTTCAAAACCTTTTTGTAATTCAGCAAAAATATCTTTATTAAAAGCTATCATATTCATTGAAACAATTTCATTTCCTGTCAAAGTTTTCACAATGTCGAAATCTTTTTCAAGGCTTCTTGCCTGCAAAGTTTTGTCAGATAAGAAAATTTCATGTTCTTCAATATTTTGCAGGCAACCATCCTCAACCTTACAAATTCCCCTTTTGACATTTCCACTTTCTGAAAGAGTATCTTTTAGATTATAGCCAACCATGATACATTCATCTTCTTTCAGTGGATTATTCAAAATTTGGGCAATCTCGTCAAAGGACTCTCGACCATAAAAATCATCTGCATTTATCACCAAAAAATTTTCATCAACTTCTTCTTTGGCAGCAAGCAGTGCATGAGCGGTGCCGAGTGGTTTTGTCCTATCTTTGGGCAAAACAATTTTATCAGATATGTTGTCATTATTTTGAAAAACATAGGCAGTTTGAATAAATTTTTCAACTCTTTTGCCAATTGTTTCTTTAAATATTTCAAAGTTTTCCTCTTTGATAACAAAAATAACCTTTTTAAAACCAGCTTTTATTGCATCAAAAACTGAATAATCTAAAATAAAATTACCATCATCATCCACCGGTGAAAGCTGTTTAAGCCCGCCAAATCGACTTCCAATTCCTCCAGCCAATACTACAAGTTCCATTTTTTAACCTCACAAATTCAATATATGCAATTTTTTTTAATATTGTTTGCCTAAACAAGTCAAAGCCTTTCATTTAGTCAAACTAGATAAAATCAATCATTTCATTTATGCCTTTTAAGTTTCTTAAAAAATCTACCCTATAAAGAGGATAGATTTTAAATTATTTATTATAAAATTTCAATTCAAGAATGAGCTGAATTATATGATAATTTTTGATAATATAGCAAAACTAAGCTTAAAAAGCGAAAAAATATGTGTTTTTACTTAAAAAATGCTATTTTTTTCTTAATTATCTCTTCCGCAGCAATTTTTATACTTCTTGCCCGAGCCGCAACTGCATAAGTCATTTCTGCCTATTTTTGGTTTGTCATTATAGACAGTTTTTTGAATTTTTAATTTTTCTTTTGCCTTCTTTGCTGCCCTCTCTTCAGGGGTGAGCTCTTTGCCTGTAAAAGTGATTTTAACCGGTTGTGGTTTTGGCTCTTCTGGTGCCTGTTGAATTTGAGCATTAAGCAAGATTTTGCAGGTGTTTTCTCTGATTTTTTCAATCATCTTATCAAACATATCAAAGCCTTCTTTTTTATAAGCAAGCACAGGGTCTTGTTGGCCATATTGTCTGGCTATGATTTCATCTTTCATTATCTGCATATCTTCAATCTGGCTCATCCAATTTATATCAACCATACGAAGAAGGACGTTTCTTTCGATATCTTCAAAATCAACACCCATTTGGGCTAAATTTTCTTGACGCTCTTTATATCTCTTCTCTATATCAGCAAGCACTTTTTCAATGACATCATCTGCGTCACATTCTTCAACAAAGGCTTCTGTGATAAGATTGCCATCTTTCTCGATAAGACCTTTTTCAAGTTCTTTCTTAAGAGCCTCTAAATCCCATTCATAATAAGGTTTGTCATCGCTGATAATTTTATAAACACTTTTTGCAACAACTTCTGGAAACATATTCATAATTTGTTCATGAACTGGCTCTCCGTCAAGCACCTTATTTCTTTCATTATAGATGATTTCTCTTTGCTTATTCATGACATCGTCAAATTGAAGAACCGATTTTCTGATGCCAAAATTTTGAAGTTCTATCTTTCTTTGTGCTTTTTCAACGTGTTTCGCAATCAGCTTAACTTGGAAAGGCACATCATCATCAATCTTGAAGAATTGGAATATCCTTTTTAATTTGTCATCAGCAAAACGCATCAATAGGTCATCTTCTGGTGAAAGGAAAAATACACTTGAGCCTGGGTCACCTTGACGGCCTGCACGACCACGAAGCTGATTATCGATACGTCTTGATTCATGACGTTCTGTCCCCACGATGTGAAGACCACCCAATTTTTTCACCTCTTCTTTTTCTTCATCGGTGACCTTTTTATATTTTTCATAGAGATTGCTGTAAACCTCTCTTGCCTTGTTGAGTTTTTCATCATCAACAAAGTTGAAAGCTGTTGCATAAAGAATTTCCTCTTCGCTGAAACCATTGTTTCTCATCTCTTTGGTTGCCATAAATTCAGGGTTTCCGCCAAGCAAGATATCAGTTCCACGACCAGCCATGTTGGTGGCAATAGTCACAGCACCTTTTCTTCCCGCCTGAGCAACAATTTCACTTTCTTTTTCATTATTTTTGGCGTTTAACACCTGATGCTTTATTCCTGCAGATTTTAAAGCATGAGAGATAAGTTCTGACTTATCAATATTGATTGTTCCGACAAGCACTGGTTGTCCCTTTTCTTCACAATCTTTTATCTCTTCAATAATAGCCTTTATCTTGCCCTTTTCTGAGGCATACATGATATCAGGATAGTCTATTCTTTGCTTTGGCTTGTTTGGAGGAATGACAACAACGTCAAGATTATAAATTGTCCTAAACTCACCTTCTTCTGTCTTGGCTGTTCCTGTCATACCAGAGAGTTTGTTGTAAAGTCTGAAGAAATTTTGGAAGGTTATGGTCGCAAAAGTTTGGTTTTCATCACGAATGTCAACACCTTCTTTAGCTTCAATAGCCTGATGCAAGCCAGAGCTGAAACGTCTGCCTATTGAAAGACGACCGGTAAATTCATCAACAATTACCACTTCGCCATCTTTTACCACATAATTTGCATCGCGGTGCATGATAAAGTTTGCCTTCAAAGCATTGTTGATATAATGGTTAAGCTCCAAATTTTCAAGGTCAGAAAGGTTTTCAATTTTGAAAAAGGCTTCTGCCTTGCTTATACCGCTTTCAGTCATATTTATCTGTTTTGTTTTTACATCAATTTCAACATCTTCCTCTTGTTTTAATGTATTAACAAACTTTTGTGCTTGAAGATAGCCGTCAGATGATTTGCCGCTCATACCACTTATAATAAGAGGAGTTCTGGCTTCATCAATCAAGATACTATCCACTTCATCAACAACTGCAAAGTTGAGACCACGAAGCACTCTTGCATTTTTATTGCCTGCCATATTATCACGAAGATAATCAAAGCCAAGTTCATTATTTGTCGCATAGGTGATGTCGCATCTATAGGCCTCTCTTTTTTGTTTGTCGCTTTGACCGGAAATTGAAATGCCCACAGTCAAGCCCAAGAACTTATAAACCTTTCCCATCCATTCGGCGTCACGTTTTGCCAAATAGTCATTGACAGTGACAACATGAACACCTTTGCCAGAGATTGCATTTAGGTAAACAGGAAGAGTCGCCACCAAAGTTTTACCTTCACCTGTCGCCATTTCGGCAATTCTGCCTTGATGAATTGCAATACCGCCAATAATTTGTGAATAAAAATGACGCATATTCAAAACTCTCGATGAAGCCTCTCTAATTACTGCAAAAGCTTCTGGCAAAAGGTCATTGAGTGATGCACCCGCCTTATATCTGTCTTTAAATTCATCTGTGCAAGCCCTAAGCTGCTCGTTTGAATAATCTTTATATTTATCTTCAAGAAGGATGACTTTGTCAGCTATCTTCTTAAGTTTTCTAATTTGTGAATTGTTCTCACTTCCAAAAAGTCCCATTATTTCTCCTTATAAACACTTTCAGTATAATATTTTATACAAAAAAAGATAAAAAGTCAAAATAAATTTGCCATTAATCTCAACTTTAAGGGTAGATTTTGTCAAAACCTTGTCAAATAAACTACTTCTATAAAATTTATTTCCAATTTTTCAAATTTTAGGCACAAACAATGTCGAAATCTTGACTTTTATTATATAAGGTTGTATAATATTATTAATATATATTTATGAAGGAGAATTTAATGGCTATTTTAAATAATATTAATTCTTTGACAAACAAAATTTCACCTGTTGATAAGAATGGTAAAAAATTAAAAAATCAAGAAGGAAAAGAAATTGTCGTAGGACAAACTTTGGCAATCGACCCATTATCCGAGCATTTCTTTGAATTTTCTGACCAAGTTTTTGAAAATGGCACTCCTACTAAGCGAGAAATTTTTTCTATCGATAAGGCTAAGGATGATGGTTATACCCTCAAATTTTCCGACCTCTCACTCTTTAAAACTGCTGATGGCAAAACTCTTGTTGATGAATTAGGGACCGCCACCCTTGACATAAAACCTGGTCAAGGCAGCATAACCATTTCAAAAGAGCATGGCGCAACTTGCTTTCAAATTACAGCATCAAGCGGCAAAGTTTATACAATCACTTCTGATGCGACATCAATAAAAATCGCCGATAATGAAGGCAATGTTTTCTCTCATACTTCAGATTTTCAAGCCGGCATTGGCGTTGATGTGTCATTAAATGCAAGTGCGGTTGAAGCCTTCCTTGACAAAGACAATGAGATGTTTAGGACAACAAACAAGGCTTCTGGCAAAAGTTATGCCTCACCTAAAGACCTAAACGACTTCCCAATAAAAAATCTTGCACTCTATGCAGGAATTTATCGTGGCAATGAATCTGCAAAATTTGGAGATTATTCAATCACCACTATTGACCCTAGCAGCGAAAAAGATAATACCGACAATATACCTTATTTCTTTATTTCAAAACAAAACGAAAAAGATAATACAAAAGACAACTTCCTTTTTATCAATGGAAAATTTGAAAGACTTGAAAAAATGAATCTTCTTTATGAAGTTGTAAATGGAGTGGAAGTCCCAAGGCTTGTGATTCAAATTGCACCTAAGTCGGCAAAAAACAAAAATTCTGTCAACAGACGCTCTATTGCCTTAGATTTAAAACAGGATAAAGACGGCAATTTCACTTCTCAGTCAAAGCAGGCAATTGAATTATTAAGTCAGCTTTCAGGTTATGAGGCTGCAAAAGAGCCTGCAGAAACTGATAAAACAATTGGCGGTTTGGTCTTCTCTAAAAAGGATGAAAGAGATTATGCAGACTATGTTTATAATCTTAAGCCAGAAACTTATAATATGCTTTTTGACGATAATGATGATGATGACGATGATGGCAGTGACGATAAAACGCCTGAAGAGGAAGATGAAAACCATGATTTTGTAGAGCCTATTGTAGATGACAAAAAACCCCCAGAGGAAAATAATGAAAATGACAAAGATGACAAAAAACCTCAGCAAGAAACAGAAGCAAAACCAGAAGACAAAGAGGATGATAAAGACAAGCCTTTAATAAAATCGACAAAAGAACATGACTTTAAAAAGTTCGCCGAAAACTATGGAAATGCAATTGCTGTTTTAGGCTTCTTCATTGGTATTGGTGCATTGCTTACTGGAGGTCTTGTCGCCCTAGCTTTTATTGGAATGGCTCTTGTCGGGGTTGGCTCAGCAATGGTCGCCTTTAAAGATAAAGCTGTCATCAAATCATTTGACATAGCTTACAGCAGAGTTGCCGAAATTGAAGAGCAGGAAGATGAAGACAACAAATTTGCCGAAAAATTCCATGAAAACGAAAAAGATTTAAACAAATCTGTTGAAAATATGTATAAAAGAGAGCAAGAACTTTACAACTTCCTCTACCTCTCAAATGAAAATGCAAATAGTTTTTACAACATTTATGAAAATTATGGTGTTGGTTTCTCACAAGATTTAGAAGCTGAACATTCTATCCCAAGATTTGATAGACTTATGAGCAGTGATGGTCTTAAAATCAAGCAAAATATGCTTTCTTCACTGAAAAATATCCAAAATGAAACAACAACCGAAAAAAGAAATGTTCTTATCAATAATTTCATCAATTCAAATTTCAACAATATTCCAGAAGATAAAAAAGATAAGTTTATCAATAATATGTTCTCTGAAAATAAGGCGGACTATTTAAATGATTTTATCAATCATCTTGATGTTGTTGTAAGAAATGAAGAGAAAATTCAGTCAATGATAAACAATCAAGAAGCAATGATTGAAAAATCAAATGACAGACAACTTTCAAAAATCATGAATGGAAAAGAGGTTGACCAAGTCACCAGAAAGAAGATATTAGACCGCTATGCTCATGCCATTATAAGAAGACTTTCTGTTGACAAGAATATAAATGAAACAAAACTTGACATGATTTTAAAAGATGTGCCAAATGAAGAAAAGGTTGAAATTTTTGATTCTTTGATTGCAGCAAATGACAACATCAATTCATCGCTAGATAAAATTGATGTCATTGCAAAAGAAAACAGAGACAGCATTGCAAACTTGCAACAGGCAGCAAATTATGCCAAAGTTATGAATGAACTTGAAAGCAATCAAAAAGAAGACAAATTTCATAGTTATCAAGAGGCAAGAAATTCTGTAGAACAAATAATTCTCAACAAATCAATTCGTTCTATTATTACCAAAGACAAAGAAATAGCTTCAAATATCAATTTAGATGATTTTGCTTATTCATTCATCTTAGAAGAATTTAATAATGATGCTTATACCACCGATTGTCAAAATTTAATAACACAGCTTTTTACAGATTTCAATAATTTATTTGATGCACCACTTGAAAAAGGCGTCCCATCAGGAATAATCTTGCCAGATTTAAAAAAACCTAACTTAGAATCTAATCAAGGGACATTTGATGAAATTATTGCAACTATATCCTCGCAAAAAGACAAACAAAACAATATGTCTGAAAAAGCCATTGAACTTTCTGAGGCATATAATGCAATACAAACCAAAATATTTAATAATATTTCAACAAAAACATCAGATTTATGCAAAAATATTTTGACTGATATTTCAACTACTTTTGGCAAAAATATCAATCAATTAAATGTATCAGAAGATGAAGTTTTAAATAAAGTTACATCTTTAAAAAATACATTTATGTTGGATATGAGATATACCGAAGTTGACTTAACCAACATTGCAACCACCCTTTCAATCATTGAAAAAGCAATTGAAATCCATCCTTTTGAAAATGCAATTGCTGATGATAATATGATAAAATTGTCAAAGGAAAAGATTGATAATTATAAATCAACGATAAATGTGATTGAAAATGTATTAAATGGCAGCTATTTCGAACTTTGTTTTGATAGAGCTTTGGTTGATGCAGGTTGCAACTATTCAAAAACAAAGTTAAATCAAACTATCGATAAATTTAATATTACAACAGAGATGCTTGAACAGCAGTTAAACGATGCAAAAACCAATATTCAAGGCTATCAAAACACAAACAGACTTATTGATGCTTTAAATCTTTCTACAGAACATGAGGAAGGCAAACTCAGCGAAAGACAAAATCTTATCAACAAACTTAAAGAAATTTCAAGTGGAAAAGATATTTCAACCGCAATATCAGATATGCTTAAAAACAAAAAAATCACCACAAATATTGGCTCTTTAAAATTTGATGATATTTATAAAAAAGGAATCATTTTAAAAGATGAAAAGGATGCAAGCAGTAAGGAATTTAGCATTAAAAAGGCTGAAGAATTTATAAACAATCAAATCAATATTCTCAATGCTCATGCAAAGGTTGAAAGTCATTGTTATGATAAAACTTTGGGTGAAAAGACTGTTGACAATGAGCTTAATAGACAAAAAGCAAAACATAATAAAAACAAGAAGAAAGCAAATGGTCTTGAAGATATTAATAATGTCTACGATTTGATTTTAAATCTTTTAAAACAAGAAAACAAACTACCAACAACAGAAAACGCTCAACCACTTCTCGGATATGCAAATTTCAAACGCAACTATAAGCAAGAGCTAATAGATTATATTGTAGAAAATCCAGAAGCTTCACCTAAAAATATTGCAAAACATTTTGGTATTTATAATAGTCAATTCAAAAAAGAATATAAAGAAATTTCAAAAAATGGACTTTCTATCGATGCTCAAAAAGAGCTTTGGATTAAGGAAAACAAATTTAAAGAATTTTCAAATATTGCTGAAGAATTTAAATATTGTTGGGAAGAATCAATTAAAAACAATAATTACAATTTCTTGAATATGTTTGTAGACAATGCAATCATTGACAAAAAAATGAAAAAGAAAATATCAGCAGATGTAAAACGAGCTGCAGATTATTCAAATGAATTATTGTCAAGCATAGGTTTAAATGCAAAAGATTTACAAGACATCTTAAAAGATGAAAACAAAGACAATATCAAAAACAAATTAAACGAAATTGATAATACTGGTATTGAAAAACAAGTTAATGCCAACCTTACAGATAAGCAAAATGAAATTGAAACACTTAAAATTAAGAAAGACCTTCTTAATGAAGATGATAAGAATTTACTTGACGAGCTTAATCAACTTGACCAACTTAACCAAGATATCGAAACATTTGAAAAGAAAGTTGGATTCATTGAAAGTCTTGCAGAAAAAGGAGTGCCTGAAGATATTGTTGACAAAGCAATTGAAGCTTTTGCTAAAGGCGACACCAAATTCTTTGAAAAACAAGCTGTTGAAATCAAAAATGATGACAAAATCGATTATACCCTGCTTATAAACTTGTGCAAAGATGCAAACATTGACTTTGAAGCAATCGACCCTGTTTTATTAAGACGTCTTAAAATTAAACCAGAAGAGCTTGCTAAGTCTGATAAAAAGAAAAAATTGTTGCAAAAAATCAGAAATGACCTTAAAGTCCTTCAACAAGAAAAGAATGAAGACTTTTCAGCATCTTATAAAAAAGCTCTTACAACCAAAATGGAAAAACCATTTGAAAAGCAAGAGCGAAGAGAACGTGGAAATGGTCTTAGAAACTTGTTTAAGCTCTTTAGTAAGGCCAAAGAAAAAGCTCAAGCTCCAGAAAAAGATTGGCTTAAATCTGACTCTATCAAAAAACAAAGTGAAAGTTATACAAATATTTCATCTGAAAAAGAAAACAAAAATGAAACTGTCAAAGATGATAACAACAAACCAAAAGAACAAGAGCCAGAACAAAAAGAAATGGGAGAATAATATTTCAGCTTTAGAAAGTTTAACTCAATTTGGGTTAAACTTTTTAAAGTGAAATTATTGGTCATTAAAAACAATAAAAACAATTTTTAAAATATTCAAATAAATTAAAATATTTTAAAAGAATTAATACATTTTAAAGAATTAATACATTTTAAAGAATTAATACATTTAAAAAAAATTAAAAAAAGAATTAAAACTTTTAAAAAATTTTAAAAAAACATTTAAAAAATTTAAAACATATAAAAGGAAAACTTATGAAAATAGGTGTTGTAGGACTGCCAAATGTTGGCAAAAGTACTTTATTTAATGCAATTACAAATGCAGGTGCAGAAAGCGCAAATTACCCTTTTTGCACAATTGAGCCTAATGTGGGCGTGGTTGATGTCCCAGATGAAAGACTGGAAGTGTTAGGCAATTTTTATTCAACCCAAAAAATCACCCCAGCATCAATCGAATTTGTTGATATTGCCGGACTTGTAGCTGGTGCAAGCAAAGGTGAAGGCCTTGGCAACAAATTTTTAAGTCATATCCGTGAAGTCGATGCAATTGTGCACGTTGTAAGATGTTTTGAAAATGAAAAAATTATCCATGTCAATGGCTCAATTGACCCTATTCGTGACATTGAGATAATCAATCTCGAGCTTGCACTTTCAGACCTCGAACAGGTTTCAAAAAAGCTTGAAAAAGATGCAAAACTTGTCAAAACTGGTGATAAAAGTTTGATTGCCGGTGTAAACCTTATGCAAAGAATCAAAGAAGCTCTTGAAAACAATCTCCCTGCCCGCTCTGTTGAAATAGATGGCGAAGAGGAAGAAAAAATAATGAAAAATCTTCAGCTTCTTTCGGCTAAGCCTGTAATTTACGTAGCTAACATCGGCGAAAATGATTTAAACAAACCTGAAAATGAATTTGTTTTACGTGTGCGAGATTTTGCCGAAAAAGAAGGTGCAAAAGTCATCAGTCTTTCCGCTAAGATTGAAGAAGAACTTGCCGGTCTTGACAAAGAAGAAAAGACCATGTTTAAAGAAGAACTTGGAATCAATGAAAGTGGGCTCGAAAAACTTGTCAAGGCAAGTTATGACCTTTTGGGCCTTATGAGTTTTCTTACTGCCGGCGAAAAAGAGGTGCGCGCTTGGACAATCAAAAAAGGCACAAAAGCACCTGGTGCGGCAGGAAAAATTCATACAGATTTTGAAAAAGGTTTTATTAAAGCAGAGATAGTTTCTTTTAGCGATTTAATTGAAGCAGGAAGTTATATTAAAGCCAAGGAAAAAGGCAAAGTAAGAATTGAAGGCAAAGAATATATTGTCCAGGACGGAGATGTGATATTGTTTAGATTTAATGTTTAAAAATTGATAATTTTAAATTTTTGACATAAAAATCGATAAAAAATAAGGAAAAATTATGAAAAAAGAGAAAATAGATGAATTGTTAAGCTCAAACCTTCTCCCTCTAGCATTTATTGGTGACAGTGTTCACACCCTGTTTGTAAGAGATTATTGTTTACGCGAAGGCAATTTAAAACTTGAAAATTATCACAATAAAGCCGCCTCATTTTGCAAAGCTTCAACTCAGGCAAAAGCACTAAAAAATATCCTTCACCTACTCAGCGAAGAAGAACAAAATATTGTCAGGCGGGCAAGAAATGCAAAACCAAAACATCACGCAAAAAATGCAAACTTGGCAGATTATTCTTATGCAACTGCCTTTGAAGCATTGATAGGCTTTTTGTATATTAAAGAAGACAAAACAAGACTTGAAGAAATTTTAAATCTTTCTATAAAAGGTTATGAATAAGATAAGTATATCTTGCGTTTCTATAAAAGCACTCACGTTGTCCGTGCCTATCTTGCGTTCCTAAAGAAAGCACTCACGTTATTTATATCTATCATGTGTTTACAAAAAAACCTAAGTCGCAATTGACTTAGGTTTTTTTAAACAAATTTCAAAATTAATCTTTAATTAAAAGCAGATATCACAAATTGAGTCATATTCGCTCTCATGTGGCTTTTCTTTTGAATGAGTATACATATTTGTTCCTCTTTTCAATCCACAATGTGCATCAATTATTGGAGTTGGAGCAGTTATATCATCAATGACTGATTGCTCAGTATAAGCATCACCCTTATGCAAAACTCTATTATAAATAAGATATTCATCTTTTACAAAAACAAATTTAGTAACCCCTTTTGCTTTATATGTGCAGCCTGTCATACTTAATGCAGTCACAACCACTGCAACAGCAGCCATCATAAAGGGAACCAACTTCTTAAGAATTCCCCCCCCCACCATTTTATTTTTCATATTTTATCTCCTTAAAAATTATTTAAATCTTTCATATAAATTTTTATTAAAGATTTATATAAATTTATATATTTATTATACCACTTTAAAAGAAATTGTCAATATTGATTTTAAAAATAGTTGATATTTTAAAATAGTTATGCTAAACTTTAATATGGAGAATTTATATGCAAATTGAAGGTAAAAATGCCATTAGACAGGCATTGCAAAGTGAAACCACAATCACAAAAATTTATATAGACAAAAATTATATTTCAAGAAAGGATGATATAATCTCGCTTGCTAAAGATAAAAAAATTAAGCTTGAGTTTCTTCCAAAAAACCTACTTGACAAAAAATCAAAAACAGAACATCATCAAGGTTATATTGCAGAAACAATCGACTTTAAATACACCTCACTTGAAGATATTGCGCATAAAGCAAAAGAAAGTGAAAAACCATTTATTGTCATTCTTGACGGCATTGAAGACCCTCACAATTTAGGGGCAATCATAAGAACCTGCGAATGTGCTGGCGTTCACGGAATTATCATTCCTCAAGACAGGGCTTGCCAGATAAATGAAACAGTCATCCGCACAAGCACAGGTGCAATCAGTGAAATGCCAATTGCAAAAGTTGTCAACATCAAAAGGGCTATCGACTATCTTAAAAATCAAGACATTTGGGTCTTTGGGGCTGAAATTGGCGGAAATGAAATATATAAACAAAATTTAAATATACCTCTTGCCATTGTAATTGGCTCTGAAGGAAAGGGAATCAGAAAAACAGTTTTGGACTCTTGCGATGGCGTCATCACCCTTCCTCTTTTAGGCAAAGTCAATTCGCTTAATGCAAGTGTTGCTTGTGGCATTGTTTTATTTGAGACTGTTAGACAGAGGTTGAAATGAATAAAGAAATCAAGCTAATCCAAGATGAAGAATTGGCATTGAAGGCTCAGACCTATGATGAAGAGGCAATCAACACACTGCTTAACAAATATAAAAATTTGGTAAATAAGATTTCACGAAGTTATTTTTTAATGGGTGGTGATATTGAAGATATAGTTCAGGAAGGTATGATTGGTCTTTATAAGGCAATCACCCACTTTTCCCCTCAAAAAAATGCATCTTTTAAGACTTTTGCCAGCATTTGCATAAAAAATCAAATTCAAAATGCAATAAAGATTGCATCTTCTGAGAAAAATCGAGTTTTATCTTCCGCACTCTCTATTGCCGAAGACCCTGCCTTTGACGAAGAAGAAAAACTAGGTTTTGAAACATTGACAGATTTCAGTTCTCTTGAAGATAAGATTGTTGAAAAAGAAAATGTTGAAGAAATCTATTTTCACGTCCAAGAAAAGTTGTCATCACTTGAAAAAAAGATATTAAAACTTTATCTTGAAGGCTATAATTACAATGAGATTTCTCAGATTGCAAACATAAACAAAAAAAGTATTGACAATGCACTTACAAGAATCAAAAGCAAATTGTCATTCTTGAAAAATGATAAATAAAACAAACTTAAAAAACATATTTAAAATTGAAAAATGAAAAAATTATTTAAAACCAATATAAGAAAATTATACAAATTACGGAGGAATAAATGGAAAAATTTGTAAGACCAAGACCAACCTTTCCAGAAAAAGCTGTTGTAACCTGCGGTATGCCTTACGGCAATAAAGAATTGCATTTTGCTCATGTTGGGCTGGCACTTAGAGCTGATACTTTTGCTCAATTTATGAGAGATAGAATTGGCAACGAAAATGTGGTATTTGTTTCTGGAACCGATTGTTATGGTTCACCTGCCCTTGAATATTTTAGGGCTAAATCGGCTTCAGGTGAAATAAGCGATAAATCTGTCAAAGAATTTGTTGAAAGAAATCATAAAAGTCACAAGAAGACTTTTGAGGATTTTGGTATCAATTTCAACCTCTTCTCAGCTTCTGCAATTGGAAGAGCGGGAGAAATTCATAATCAGGTCAGCAAAGAGTTTATTGAGCAGCTTGATAAAAATGGGATGATTTCCACCCACTCTTCTTGGCAATTTTTTGATGAAGAACATAACTGCCTGCTTAATGGCAGACAGGTTATTGGAAAATGTCCAATTGATGGATGCAGAAGTGAAAAGGGCTATGCTGATGAGTGCGACCTTGGTCATCAATATCTTCCTCAAGACCTTATCGACCCTGTCAGCACTTTAAGCGGCAAAAAGCCTAAACTTGTCAAAATTGAAAATCTTTATTTTGACCTTGAAAAATGTGGTGACATTTTGGATAAATGGATAGACAATATTTCAAAAGAAAGTTCTACCCCATCATTTTTAGTCAAAGATATTCGTGAATTCTTCAAAAAACCAGAGATATTTATCAAAAAAGATTATTTTGAAAAATTTAATGAGATTTCTTCTTTGTTGCCTTCATTTGAAGAGCTTGAACGTAAACCAAACAATCCAAGCATGACCATAGTTTTTGACAACCTTCCTGATAGAGAAAGGGCCTGCGAAATTTTGGCACAAAACGGGATTCATTACAGGACAGGAAAGACACTTACACCTTTCAGACTTTCTGGCGACATCTCTTGGGGTGTGCCTTGTCCAGAAATTAAAGGGGTGAAAAATCAAACTTTTTATGTTTGGCCTGAAAGCCTGTGGGCACCAATTTCTTTCACAAAAGCATACCTTGAAAGCATAGGCAAAGATGATAATGAATGGGCAAAATATTGGTGCAACAGCCAGGCAAAAGTTTATCAATTTATGGGAGAGGACAATATCTATTTCTATGGTCCTGCACAACAGGCAATTTGGCTTTATATGCAGGGAAAAAATCCTGAAATACCTGCAAAAGATGGTTTTCTTCAAACAACAACTCTTGCCCCTATCAAGTTTTTGCTTTATATGAACAGTGTGGCTTCCTCATCTGGACAAATTAAACCACCTCTTGCAAAAGAACTTTTAAATTATTATACAGCTGACCAGTTTAGACTTCACTTCCTTGCAATGAATTTGGGCAATAATACAGTTTCTTTCAATCCAAAGCCATTCAATCCAAATGCAAAAGAGGAGGATATAGACCAAGTCACCGTTGAAGGCAACCTTCTTACAAATGTTTACAACAGAATTTTGAGGACGGTTTTCTATTCCACACAAAACCTGTTTGAGGGAGTGATTCCTGATGCCGAAATTGATGACGTTGTCATGGAAGAATGCAATAAAGCAATCCTAAACTATGAAAGATTTATGTTTGAAAGAAAGTTCCACCAAGCTTACAATATTGTTGATGTATTTGTCAGAAATATAAATAAATATTGGGTAAAAGAAATCAAAAACAACCTTGATAATGATGGCTATGCAAAATTGACTGCAAACACCCTTCAATATATCTTCGTTGCAAATATTCTTCTTCATCCAATGACAAAAGGAACAGAAAAGGTGGCTGATTATATTGGCTTTGACAAAGAAAAATGTTTCAGCTGGAATTATATATTTGATAAATTTTATAATGTGCTTGATAAAAAGAGGGATAAAAAACTGATTTTCATCAAAGAAAGAGAAGACTTTTTCAAAAGACATCAATCACAACTTGATGAACTTGCAAGAAAAAACGAAAATAATTAATTATAAAATAATAATTAATTTAGTATTATGATAGACATAAACCACGAATTTTTTCACATCTATTATGTCAAAATTTAAAATAATAATTGTTTATAATATCATTATTCAACAAACAAAAAAAACACTCTATAATATAGAGTGTTTTTATTTAAGAATGAAAGATTGGCAAGCTTTTTAAAAGCATAATCAATTAGACCGCGACAGACTTCACTTCAATAACTTTAATTTTGGTATTTGTCGTTTATTATAAAATAATAAATATAAAACAAATTTAGTTTATTTTAAACTCTTGACTTTTACCCCCCCCCGATTAAAATATAAATAGGAGATACAAATGACAAAGAAAAATTCACTGCATAAAAACGACCTAGCAAAAAACCTTTCAACAGAAGAAATCAATCCTTCTTCTCAAAAGAATGAAGAAAATTTTGAGAATAATGTAGAAAAAACTATATCTGATGATAATTTTGATAAAACAAAAGAAAAATTAAACAAAAAGAAAACAATTAAAAATAAAGATAAAGTTGGCATTACAAAGTATTTAAAGCAGCATAAATTGGGTATCGGTTTTTATATACTTGTTTATTTAGCGGCAGGCATTTGCGGCATAATTTCAACCCTTTCATTTGCTCAGTTGATTGTAAATGTATCAGAAGGAAATTATATAAAATCCATTTACATATTATTATTCATTCTTGGCATTGCTTGTGTAAAAAGATTATGCTGGTATTTATCGCACCTAACCTACCAAAAAGTTTCTAATAGCATTATGAATTCATTGAATTATGACCTATCTATTCAGGCATTTAAATTAAATTCAAAAACCTATTCCGACCACAACACAGGCACCTTTGTTCAAAGGATTGTGAATGAGCCTGGGCGAGTTGTTTCAGGCCTTGCCAATTTAGTTGAAATAATCACCAACATTATGACAACAACGGTAATCATAATCTATGTTACAACCCTCAATCTTTATATTGGTATTTGCATTTTTGCAATTGTAGCCATCTGTCTTGCCATTGAATTTAAGCGTATTTCTGTCACTACTAAAAACAAACGCAATTTGAGAAATAAAGCTGACAAAGTCAATTCTCTTTCAACTGAAATAGTGAAAAGTGAAAAAGACATAAAATCACTTGGGCTTGAAGAAAAATTGGGTCAAATTTCTAAGGCGCATTATGAAGATTATAAAAAAGCAAGTTATCACACATCTATCACCGATGTAAACTTTTGGTCTATAAGAAATCTTATTATAGAGCTTGCTGGCATCGCCATATTAATATTGGGCATCAAATTGATAGACAAAGGGATGATTACCCTTGCAACTTTTATGATTATCTATTCTCATGAAAGTCAATTGTATAGTTTTGTATATTCTATTGGTGCAATTTTAAGCATTTTTAATGATATTAAAATCAGCACCGAAAGAATGTTTGCCCTGTTTGATGAAAATGAATTTGTAACAGAAAAATTTGGAAACTTGCATTTAGAAAATGTAAAAGGTCATATCGAATTTAAGAATGTAAACTATTCTTTTGTTGAGTATGAAAAAACATTAGACAAAAGAAGAGATGAGATAAAAAAATTATCAAGAAAGGATAAAAAAGCCCTTAAAAATGCCCCAAAAGAGAGAAAAATAATCTCTTCAAACAAGATTTTTGATGACCTTTCTTTTAAAATAGAACCAAACACAACGGTCGCCTTTGTTGGAAAAAGCGGAAGCGGAAAGACAACCATTCTCAATCTTATGTCAAAGGTCTATGAAGTTGATGGCGGACAAGTCCTTATTGATGGCAACAATATCAATGATTTTGATAAGGAAACACTTAGAAAAACCATATCCCTCGTAAATCAATTTCCTTATATCTTTGATATGTCAATTCGCGAAAACCTGCTTCTTGCCAAACAAAACGCAACCGAGGAAGAACTTGAAAATGCTATCAATAGTGCATCTTTAGGCGAATTTGTGGCCTCATTGCATGACGGAATGGATACAGTAGTTGGAGAAAGCGGAATAAAGCTTTCAGGTGGTCAAAAACAACGTCTTGCAATTGCAAGAGCACTTCTACGCAATTCTTCAATAATTATCTTTGACGAAAGCACAAGCTCACTTGACAATTTCGCTCAAGAAGACATTAAACACAGCATTGACGCATTAAAAGGAAAAAGCACAATAGTTATTGTAGCGCATAGGCTTTCAACCATAAAAAATGCCGACAAAATTTTCTTTCTTGATGAAGGCAAAATTGATGACATTGGCACCTTTGAATATCTCTTTGAAAACAATATCAAGTTTAAAAATATGTTTTATGCAGAAAATCTTTCTTAAAAAAAACCACGATATATTCGTGGTTTTTATGTTGTTCTTATTGATTAATCTCAAT
>CARUPR010000001.1 GCA_949077035.1 uncultured Eubacteriales bacterium | reverse complement strand
TTTAAGTTTTTTCTTTTTATTTGTTTCTTTTATTATATTTATTGGGTTTTTATTTAAAATTTTATAACTATTGACATTTCTGCGAAAAATTAATATAATAAAATCAATAGTTTGAAGGGCGGTGGATATTATGACAAATGAATCTATTTTAAATCTTAGAAATGTTATAAGCAAGGAAAATGCTTATGGTCAAAAAGTCTATGATGAAAAGATAATGCAAGAAAGGTTTTTTGATGCTAATATTGAAGAGCCATATAATTTTCACTTTAATAAAATTGAAGTAAATTCAGCTTCAAATTTGAAAATGCATCTTGATTTTAAGAGTTTTGTTTATTTTGAAAAACAACATCATTCAGTGCAAATGATGTCCATTTATTCTGTTATTGGTCATAAAATCCCTTATATTTGCGAAGATTCAAAAGCTTTTTCGGAGATATCTAAGGTGGGCAAAAATCCAAAATTTGATATTACAAGCTTTGTCGCAACCTTTTTTGCTTATGATTATTTTAATAATAATTATCCTGCACTCTTAAATGATGACTTAATGAAGAATTTGTCGGATAAAGAAATTAAAGCTATTGAAGATAATATCAAACTTGCAGAAAGAAGATTTATAAATATTTTTGACAAAGCTGCCAATGTTGAATATTGTGAAATGATGAATTTCAATGAAGATGAAAAACTCATTAAAATAATGAATGATATTCAAGAAACATTTGACTTATGCTTTGGTGCTGATAAAGTGGATGCTTTAAATGTCATTGAAGATGGGATTGACAAAGTTCTTGAAAGCAAAGAGAAAGAGTCAAGAAAACTTGAAGCAAAAGAGAATCGCCGAAATGCATTTTTGAAAATTATCAATCCTATTTGCAAGATATGCAAAGTATTTAATAAAAAGATGCAAAGTGCTGACCAAAAAGCCGCACAGAATCAAGAATTTATAGAATTTCAAAAAAACTTGGATGAATATCAAGATGAAATGCGTTTTTAATAAAAAAAACATATTAAAAATAAGAAAACTGCCAATTTAATTGGTGGTTTTTTTAGTGTCGCAATATAAGCGCGGAACAAAGTGAGTTCTTATGGAAGGCAAGACAATCAGGAGAGCATGAGTGTTTTCTTATTGTCGCAAATTGGCAGGAGAGAGTGTTTTCTTATGGTCGTAAATGGGAAAGAGAGCGATATTTATGGTCGAAAACAGGCCAGAGAGAGTGCTTTTTTTAGGGGAAAAAGAAAATAAAAAATATAGATTTTTCAACCCTTTAAATATAATATATTTAAATATTATTAAATCATTTGCTTAAAAGACTAAAAAATGTTATTATGAAAATACTAAGGGAAGGGGCAAATTATGAAGAAAAACTTTTTAGTCGTTTTGATGCTTGTGCTTTTTTCTACATTCTGTTTGACAGCTTGTAATTTAAGTTCTAGCATTGAAGGTAATTTTAAACAATCGCAATACCTTATTTCACTTGAAGAAGGGATTGATTTTTATGATGAATTAAATGTGAAAGGTGTGGAAAAAAATAAGATTGTTTTTTCTTCTTCAAATGAAAATATATTGGCATCAGACGAGAATGGCTTTTATGGCCTTGCAAGTGGAAGTGCTTATGTATTTGCAAATTATGACAACAAAATAATTGCCAAATCTCAAGTTTATGTCAAACATAGATTAGCTGCCCCTCAAAATATTTATGTAAATGAAGATAATGGTTTGGTAAGTTGGGATAAAAGTTTTGCCATTGTTGATGGGGTAAAGGTTGAAGCAAGCAGTTATGCAGTAAGATTAAATATGGTAGGTCAGGAAAACAAAACTGAATTTATCACCAAGACAAATTCTTTTGAGCTTAGCAGTGTTGGCTCATATCAAGTGGAGATTATTGCTTCTTCAACAAACACAAAGGTTGACCCATCAAGTGCAAATCAATACATAGTAAATTATGGCGTGATGAGCTGGGAAGGCAATGAAATCGAGTTTAATGTAGAGCGAAAGTTCAATCAAAAATTGATGCTTTCATGGCAAGAAGTTTCAAATGCTTGTTTTGATGTTTTTGTAGACGGAATCAAAATGGCTTCAGATTTGAGAAGCAATTACTTTGAAATAGACTTGTCAAAATATGAAGGCGAAAGAAATATCTCGGTTGAAGTTGTAATAAAGGATGTTTTGAATATAAAGGCACCGGCTTCTAAGCTTGCAAACATATCAATTTTAAAAGAGCCTGAAATTGAATATGATTTTAATGAAGATTCTGGTCTGTTGAAATGTGAATATAGCCAAAATGCGTCTGGGTTTTTGCTTGAAATAAAAAATCTTGAAAACAATGAAGTTTGTGAGAAATATTTTGCCAGATTTGGAAATATCTTTTTAAATAACATTTTAGGGCTTGATAAAGGCATTTATGAAGTCCGTTTGATTGCTGTTGGTGGCAAACAAAGAGATGTAATCTATGTAAACAGCAAGTTTTCAAACACAATCAGGGTAGGAAAGCTTGAAATGCCAAAGCCTCAGGTAAGTTTTGAGGGAAGCAAAGTCATTTTAAATTTTGAAGAAGACAGCTATCTTTCAAAATATATGATTTCTTGTGGAGAAGAAAATCTTTTGTTTGATACATCTTCCTCTCTTACCTGCGAAATTGATTTAGCAAATCTTGAAAAGGGCAGTCATAGTTTGTCTGTTTCAGCCCTTCCAAGCACAGAAAATGACAGGGTGAAAGAACTTGAAATTGGTGGATATTCAAGCAGCAATGTTTTAAATTCTGATGATTTTGTATTCAACTTCTTTAAACTTGCAGAGCTTGGAAGTATTAAACATACCTTAGATGAAGGTTATTCTTATTTTGAATTTGACCAAATAGAAAATGCAAATACTTATTTAATCTATCTTGACGGCAACTTGATTGAAAGTGAGATGAGTATTACCGAAGAAAACAAGGTTGTTTTGAAGGTTTATTTATATAACATAAAACAATTTGCTCCAATTGATGATATTTATAATTTTGAAATTGTTGCCATTTATATCGAAGATGAAATTCAGCATAGTTTTAAATCAAGCAAAATAAAACAGCTTGAAGTGCTGTCGGCAGTAAGTGCCAGTGAAGAGCAGATAAATGGTTCTTTCAAATGGGAGATTTTAGATAAAGAATGTGGATATTCTTATAAAATCTATAAGGCAAATAAAAATTTTGAAATTTTAGACATAAATCCATACATCATAAATGAATCATATTCAAACACCATTTTAGAAACTCTTGAAGAGGGATATTATGTGATTCGTGTTGCCTCAATCTCAAAAGACTATGATAGATATTTGGATTCTGATTTCTATAACAGCGACAATATTTTGACACAAACTTTTATTGTCACAAAAAAGATTGAAACACCACATCTTAGGATAGAGCAAACTGACCAACCTGTTTTGATTATTTCTTCTGTTGAATATGGCGGAGAATATAAGGTCTATGTGGATGGCAGACTTGACGGAACTATATCTGTAAGCAATATTCAAGAGGAGATAACCTATAAATTTAATGATACATTATCTGAGGCAAAAGATTATAAAATAAGTGTGGTTGCAGGTGGCGGAAAACTTCATGATAACACAATTTATTTAAATTCTGATGAAGCAGAAATAATTGTAACAAGACTTGCCAGACCAAATCAAACAATAACTGATATTTACGCAGATTTTGACCAACTTTTAGGTCAGAAATTGCAGGTGGAAAATATTGAAGGCTCAAGGGCGGTTGAATTTTCACTTAATGGCGAAAAATATCTTGAAACTGACCAGTTTTACATTGACATGATTGATAAAACCAAGTTTGGCTCAGAATTTAAAATTGGCATAACCCTTTTGGCAGGATATTATGGTGAAAGTCATTTTTATATCAACAGCCTTGAAAAGGAAATAAATTTTAAAAGGGTGAGCCCTCCAATTTCTATTGATTATGACAATGGATATATCACTTGGCAAAATGATGACAACAGGGTGCGTGATTATTATTTGTCAATAATCTTGCAAAACTCAAATTCATCAGATTATTATTATAGGTTTAAGACAAGCACACTTGACAACAGGCTTAATCTTCAAAGCAATATTGATGCGCTTTGCAAATCAAGTATAGAATTTATGACAGCTTATAGGCAGGCAGAAAAGGTTGCTATAGAAATGATTTCTTATAGAAATGATTTTGATGGAAGCAATTATCTTTTACCTTCGCTTAATGGCGGAACTAAAGAAATTTATCATCTTGAAAAGGTGAATTTGTCTTTTGATACCGAAAACAAAATTATAAGTTGGGATTGTGATATCCCTGGCACAACCTTTGATATCTATTTTGATGATGAAAGACAGCCTTTTGTTGCCGATTATAAACGCAATGACTATGATATAAGCCAAATTTTACATAAATTTGCAAGTCAAAAAAAGATAACAGTTTTAGCAAAAAATACTAAGTATTTAAGTTCGGAAATTTCAGATGCAATATTTATTAAACAGCTTTCAACGCCAAAGACAATTTCAATAGAGAAAATTGGTGACTCATATAAAGCGACATTTGAAATAAAGAGCGACAGTGCCTTTATTGAAAATGTGCTTATTGGTGGCTCAATTGACAATGTTGACTACGAGCAGGGTTCAAACTTTGCAAGTTTTAATCCTAAATTATTCTCGGGTGATAGATATTCGATAAAGCTTCTGGCAAAAAATCAAGGCAATAAAAATTATTATATTGATTCAGAAGAGATTGTCTATACCTTGGTTGATTTAAATAGCTCAGCATTCAGCGGTGAGATAGGTGCTGATTCAATTTCTTGGACCAAAGTGGCACAAGACATGATAGGAAACAATATTGACCCGATAATATATCAAGTTTCGGTGACAAGTGATGGAAAAACAAAGACCATAAACTTGCAAGATGAAGATAATTTGTTGCTTGATAAGCTTGAAGAGATGCTTGGCATAACCATCAAACATGATGCCCAGATTGAGATAAAAGCAATCGTTGACAGAGCCTATACCATCGCCTATAGAGGAAATTGCAAGGGCTATTATGGAGAAAGTCAATCTATAATTCTTTCAACACAAAAACTTGAGATGCTTGACAAAATTGATTACAGCATTGAAGAAGCTGATGTTTTAAACAAAATTGAAAGAAAGACAAACAGCAGTTTAAATCTTATTTTTGACGATAAATGGTCGGGCATAGCTGGCATTAAATTTGCTGTTACAATCAAAGGAAGTGCTGATAGTTTTGTATTTTATCCAGTGCTAAACAGCGCTTCAGACAATTATACCTTCAATCTGAAGGATGGCAGCTATAGGCTGAAAATTAGTCCAAAAGTTTTAAGCCAATTTGAAAGCGGCGAGATTGAAATAATCATTCAAGTCAAAAAGGATGAATTTATCAGTTCTGACCAGTATATATTGACTTTGCCAAGATTAAATCTTGTTTCTAAGGTTTTAATCGATGATGATGGCAACCTTTTAATCAATGATGACCAAAATGCAAACTACCTTGCAGAAATAATAATTGAAGATAGCATAATTGAAGTTGATATGCTTTCTGACAAGACTTTATCCCTTTTAGATGAAAGATATATTTTAAATAAAAAGGGTGCCTTCTCTGTGAAGATAATAGCTTATGATAATGATAACAGATTGCTTTCAAGTCAAAGAGCTATGGTTTTCAATGGTTATAAACTTGAAGGCATTGAAAATATTGAAATTGACGATAAAGGAATTATCAATTTCACACTCTTTAAAGATGACCTTGCCGATTTAGTATTTGTGGCAAAACGTGGCGCAGAGGAAATTGAATTTGTTGCAGAGCAAGATGAAAATAATGATAATAAATTTTCACTGCCGATGATTGAACTTTTGAAAATGTTTGACCCTTCGCTTTCAATGGAAGAAGGTATTGAAAATTTCAGTTTTGCAATCAAGAAAAAGGGCTCTATAAAATCCAATTATTATGATACTTTGTTTAACTTTGCAATCGAAAAAAATCAGCCTGTTTTAGCAAGCAGTTATCAAAATGAAAAAGATTATATCTTGTTTGACATAATAGAAGAAGATATAAATACCCTTTCATTTAGGCTTACAATCAAGGCGAAAAACTGGGTAAGTGAAGAAAATGATGAAAATCAAGAAGATAGCCGAGCTTTTGAAGAGAGGGTGATAACAAAAATCATCTCTGCTGCTGACATCTTTGGTTATTGGGTGGTTGATGAAGAAGGCAGAGCTGAATTTAAAACAGTCCGCCCAACAGAGAGCGGAGTTATTGCAACCGAAAAATATGCTTTGGATTTAAGTTTGCTTCTTGCTGAGGTTGATTATGGCGATATTGAAATTGAGGTTTCAAGAATTGCTAGGTCTGAAAATATGATTCAATATAAAAGCAGTAAATTTAATTTAACCAAGCTTAATACAAT
This sequence comes from uncultured Eubacteriales bacterium, assembly GCA_949077035.1. Lineage (GTDB taxonomy): Bacteria > Bacillota > Clostridia > Christensenellales > UBA1242 > Caccovivens. The sequence continues at coordinate 179,252 of CARUPR010000001.1, read as the reverse complement.
TAATAATGACCAAACCTTGTATGTCGCAAAAAATTATTTAAATTTCAAGTGGCAAAGCATTGATAATAATATGACCGCAAACTCATTTATTGTTTATTTTGAAAGAGATGGAAGAAGTTTAAGTTACAATACCTCTGTTTCAAGTGTAGACTTAAGAAATGTTGGACTTGTGGCTGGTCAGCCTTACAATATCTACGTTGTTGCTGTAAACAATGATAAAGATATCATAGCTTCAAACAGAAGCAGCGCGTCATGTCAAACAATTCAGTTTACAAAGCCAACAACTCTTGAAGTGAAAAATGGCAAGCTTCAATTTAATCAAGACACTTTTGAAAATTCTATGTTTATAAAAGATATGCTTGGATATTTTGCTGAAACAAATCCATCTTATGTATATCATGAAGAAATGGGTGAAAGAGAATATAAAGATTTATTCTATTTCACACCTGGCTATCTTGATAGATTTAATATCACATTGCGATTTAATAGAATAGAAGATGGCAAATTGACAAATAAGGTTTATTCACTTACAACCAAGGCATACAATCTTTTCCCAGATTTGAAATTGCCTGTCACAAACAAAGATTACACCGATTATCTTGGTGATGAAGAAAGCCTTTCTTATACAAAACTATTAAGTCTTTACAGCATGAAAAACTTGCAGGGCAATGAGTCTGTCAAGGCAACAAACGTTCGACTGATGAGTGAAGCACTTTCAAAGTCAACAAATGGAATTGGTGATAATGGCTATTTGTTTGATGATGCTGGCAGAGATATACCGGCAGGTGAATACTTTGTAAGCATATTTGAAAATGACTATCAGCAGTATGTTGAATCACAAAATTCAGAAGGTGTGAGAATGTATCTTTCTGCCGCACCAAAGATTGATTTGACAAACTTTGAAATTGATGGAAAGACAAACTATTTTGCAAATGTCAAACTTGCAAGCACAATGATTCCTGATGCTGACAATGGATATACTTCAGCCCTTGCTCAAAGGTATAAACTTCAACTTCGCAAACATGGTGAAATTGCAACCGCATCATCAAGTGTTGTTGAGTTCTTAATTGAATATGATGAAGTGGGCGGCACTTGGATGATAAGTTATAAAGACAATATTCTTGAGGGTGTCTTGCTTCAAGAAGAGGGCGGTCTGCCAAACTTCAAAATCAATATGACAAAGCTTAGACGCAGTTTGCTTGACTTAAATGAAAATGTCATTGCTATAAACCAACTTTATCAGGCAGACATATTTGTTTATAATCAAGACAATGGCTTTGTTATCAATGGCAAAAGCGGAATCTTCAATATCAGATATCTTGATTTAAGAGCAGAAGATATCCATTTTGAAAATGGAAATTTTATTGTAGAAACCAAATCTGAAGGGTTTGAACTTTTGGTTAAATACAAAAAACAATCAACTGAAGAAAGGTCAAGGACTATCAGATTTATAAATGGAAGGGCAGAAATCAATCTTTCCGAAACAGGCGGATATGAGTATGTTATACTTTCATTAAATGGCTCTTATTCAAACAGCGAAATTAATGTAGAAAGCTTCAGCTATTTAATAGCAGATGTATACAAACTTTCTTCGCCATCATTGTCGGTTTCAAATGGAAGCATCAATATAGGTTATAATAAAAGCGACAGCAATAACTGTGGAAATCTATCCTTCTATATGGCAAATGATGTAAGCTTAGCAGAGGACTATCAAGGTCAGGACAAGGATTATTATTATCAAAGCCTTATAATGGAAAATCAAAATATCCCACTTTATCGTGTGGGAAGCACCGATGAAAATGGCGATGTCAAATATCTTTCAGAGCTTTCAGCTCAAACATATTTTGCATATTTGGCAGGAAATAGCGGGCAGTTTATCATAGATGAAAACCTCAATACCTTATCAGATTACATTCTTTCCTTTGCTTCAGGAGAAAGACCAATGCTTTCTTCAGTGCAAACTTCAATAAATGCGAGAATGCTTAATGCAGTTGATGTGTTTGATATCTACAATGGTGATATCCGAATTGAGGATGACAGCCAGATTGAAATTTTTGATAAAAACAACAATCAAGCAAAACTTCTTTATGAAATCAAGATTGAATATTTCTATAAAGACAACACCGACCCTAATAAACTTATCTTTGCAAATGATGAAATTATTTATAGTGAAAAATCAGATGCAGAAGATGTGATGTCGCAATATATTTCAGGCAAAATGATAAAATCTGATTATTTGTTCTACAAATTCTCGGTTACCGTTGTGCCTGCAAAACTCGCTCAGGAAGGCCAGAGCGGCGAAAAGGTGACAACAATTGAAGGCAATGTTTACAGGCTGTCAGAAGGGCTTATGTTTGAGGATGGAGGATATGCCTTAAGAAGTTTAAGCAGGACAATTGATAGTATTATTACAAGGACAAACCCTGCAAATCTTGCATCAAAGAGCAATGGCATTTCAAATGGCAAGATAAACTTTGTGATTGATAGGACAGTTTACTTTAGCGGCAATCAAGATAATATTGCATCAGACACAGCAAAGAGAATTGCAGTGCAGGCAACATATACCTCACAGGGCAAGGAAAAGACAGTCCTTTTAAGCGGAGAGTATTCCTTCTCGACAAGCACAGTAAGTGGCGAAGAGAACAATGTTTATGTTTCATTCCTGCCTGATGATGGCCAGCTGAATGATGTGGCAAGGACAATCAGCTTCAGCATCTATCTCTATGGAATTGACGATAAAGGTCAAAATGCAATTATGTCAGTTCCACTTCTGATAAATGATGTCTATAAGCTTGAAAAGATTGACCAAAGATATTATTCAATTGTTCTTGCAGATGGCAAAACAGGAATTGATTTTTCAAATTATTTCGCTTCAGTTGCCATTGCGGACAATCGCGATTGCTATAAAATCGTGATAAACTATTTGACAGAAGAGGGCGAAAAATCAATCACTCTTACAAACAAGTCAGATTCAAAGGTATTTGTTCTTCCAGAAAATATAACAAAACTTTCATTCCAAGCTCAAGATGCTCAAAGCTCACAAGAGGTGAATATAAAGAAGCTGCTTTATAGTGACACCGAAAACTTAAAAGTTGATTCAACTTCAATAGAAGAGCTTGAAATCAGCTATAATGCAGAGCTTATGCGTTTTGAATGGAATTGGCCGGAAGAAAATCAGAATAATTATCAATATTATGTAAGCCTTTATATCTCTGGCAGTTTTGAGACAATATTTACAACAGATAATTTCTATGCACCAAGAAATACCGGAACAATTTATCCAAATTCATTTAAGTTGAAGGCAAGAATCCTTGGTGATGATGAGTCAAGCATCTCAATTTTCAGTGAAGAAAAGGTGTTTGAAAATGAAAGCAATATTGAATGTAGGCCATTCTCTGGTGGAAATGGAAGCCAAGAAAAGCCTTATCAGATTGCAAGCAAGCAGGATTTTGCAAACATCAGACTTAGAAATACAAACGATTTCTATTTCAAATTGGTTTCAAACATAGAAATAAATTCAGATGAGAACATGCTTAGTGAAGAAAATTTCAATGGTCACTTAAATGGTGACGGCTATAAAATTTCATTTACAAGTTCAAATATCTATAAAATGGATAAGATTACCCAGTATTTAATTGGCTTTGACAATGATAGTCTTGAATTTGATTCATATTCAGCATTATTCAAGTCTGTTTCAGCTGGTGCTGAGGTGAAGAATTTGAATATAAACCACAATATCAATTTCTCATCGGTGAATGATTCCAAAACCTTGTTTGCGTCAATTTGTGCATTTAATTATGGGAATATTAACAATGTCAATTTGACAGAATTTAATATCTCACTTGAAGGCAACAATGCAAGCATGGCTAATAATATCTTTGTTGGTGGTGTTGCTGGTTATAACTATAACAAAATTACAAACTGCAAAAACACATCAATAATGAGTTTTGTCATGCCTCAAGCACTTTCCTTTAATTTTGGGTATGCAGCAATCGCACTTTTCAATTCTTCAGTTGGTGGAAATGTGGGTGAAATTTCAAATTGTTTCAACTCTGGTGATAAAAAGATAAGTGTTGCAACAAGCAATAACAATTTCTATATGGCGGGAATTACACTTTCAAACGTAGGTAAAATTTCAGTTTGCGGAAATGACGGAAAACTTACTGTCACTTCAAGGACAAGCAATGTCAGCAGCATAAATTGTTATTTTGCAGGAATTACAATCACAAGCACAAATGGCGTCCTTGAATATCTTTATAACAATGGCAGAATTTCATCTGAAGCGCCAAGAGGAAACTTTGTTTATAGCGGAATTGTCTATCAGATTATTGGCGGAAGTATCAACACTTTGGTGGAAACACAGTCTAATCAGCCAATAGCCCGTTCTTATCAGACAAATCCAATCGATTATGGCAATCATTATGCTTCAAATAATTCTGGCACAGTTATGAATATTCAGGTTAAAGAACTTGCAGAAACTCAGTTGCAATGTTCAGAAAGCCAATATTTAGAAATTAAGAAAACTGAAGATGGATATATTGCTTCTATAAAAACAATTTAATAATTACCTAAAAATATAATTATGTAATTAAAAAAAATAAAGAGAATATCTTATAATATGAAAAAAATAGTTTTGATTTTCATATTGATATTCTCTTTATCTTTTTTTTGTGGTTGCGAGAAAGAAAAAGAGGTGGAAATAGGCGATAACTTTATTATGCTTTCTCTTGAGCAATCATCAAAAGGTGGTATGCTTCAATCGATAAGATTTTCATGCAATAGCGAGTTTTTAAATGAAGTGTCTGCTTCAATGAAGGAAGAACTTGAGTTTAGAAAAAATCTTATCAAAGAGGTTGAGGCAATTCGAAATGAATTTTTGTTTAGTTATGCCTTAAAATATGTGAAAAATCCTATCGAACAATATAAGATTAATCAAGGTGTTATTTTGACTGATGTGACCTATCAAAGCAGAGGTGACTATGTTGGTTTTGATATAATTTTCACATCTACCGGTGCATGGAATTATTATAATTCAAGCCTGAAAAATGAAGGAAAACCGGAGGAAAATCCAGATAATAGTCAGGATGAAAACCAAGGCGAAAATGAAGACAACTTGCAAAAAGAGCCCTCAAAAGTTTATCAAGATAATCTATTTTATAAGAGGATAATAAATAAAGGGACTTTTCCTTTTTCGGCGACAATTCAAGTTGAAAATGAGCAAAAAATTGTTGGTCAGATTTATAAAGATAGATTTCTTTGTGCAGCAAAAGGTCTTTCTTTTGAAAAAAAATTGATTGAAAATTATCAGCCACAATATATTTATAATTATACCACCATATATCAAAAATTGAAATCTGATGCCCAGCTTCAATATTATGGCAGTGACAATAAATACCATCATGTTTGGATTGTTGATGAGCAAAATCTCAACAGTCAAAATGCGATGACCCTTTCAATAACTATGATAAATAAAGCTTGGTGGATTTTCTTTGCAATGATAATTCCGCTTGTGACAGCCTTTATTTTAATATTAATAATAAAAATTAAAAATAGAAAACCGATTTCAAAAAAGAGGATAAAAAATTAGGGAAAAAACCAGAAGAAAAAATCAGATTTAAAATTGAAAGGTTAAAAATAAAAAATCAAATATCAAAAAAAATAAAATAGAAAACAAGTTTTAAAAAAGTATGAGAAAAATCAAAAATAAAACACATAGATATTCAATTTAAGAGAATAAAAAAGAGGTTGAAATAATCAACCTTTTTTTGGTAGCAGCAACTGGGATTGAACCAGTGACCTCACGAGTATGAATCGTGCGCTCTAGCCAGCTGAGCTATGCTGCCATGTTTTTTAAGTATATATAAAAAAACTCTCTTTGTCAAGAGAATTTATTAAAATTTTTATCAGCAACAATAAATTTTTTTATAAAATATTTTTCGTTGTTATCTTTTTTTTATTTAGTTATAAAATTTGCTTAATTTTATTTTTTAAAAGATGCTTTGGCTTTCTCTGAAATAGAAAAAGTAACACTTATCTTTCATTTTCAGTTTGATTTGATTTCTCAGCATTTTTGCAATGCTCATAAAATGCGACATCAATTTTATGCTCTAACTGCAATATTTCTTGATAGCTAAGTTTATTCTTTTTCTCATTAAAATATTGAAGAAAATGATGTTTTTCACGTATCACATAATCTCCCTCATCGGTGTCAAAATCAACTTTATCAGGAATTTTGCTTTGATAGAGGCTTGGGATTGTGTAAAGATATCTATTTGATTTTCTATCCTTTTTATCACGATATGCAATAAAATATTTTTTATAACTTTTGCCAGTGAAATTGATTGGTGCAAAAAGATAGGGTGCACTTTCTACCTTGGTTATCTCACAAACTCTCACCAAATACAATTTTTCAACGCTATATTTTCTATCCTTAATTTTCATGCGATTATTATATATTATATTTCAATCTTTGTCAATATTAATCAGTTTTTTGGTAGACATTTAAACAAAAATATATTAAAATATAATCAATTAAACAAAAAGGAGTTATTATGATTTACGAAGAAATTAAAAAAGCAAACATTCAAGCAATGAGAGATAAAGACACAGTTGCAAGAAGTTTTTATTCAGTTGTGTTAAACAAAATTAAACTTGAAGAGATAAACAAGCGTGAAAAAGGAGAAGAGCTTGTTGATGCAGACATTATCCGCATACTTCAAAAGTCTATTAAAGAGCTTGGCGATGAAAGAGAGGGCTATGCAAAGGTTGGCAATGCAAGCGAAGTTGAAAATATTGAATCGCAGATAAAATTGGCAGAAAAATATCTTCCACAAATGATGAGTGATGAAGAGATTAAAAATGTTATTCTTTCTCTTGATGACAAAAGTGTGCCAAATGTTATGAAACATTTTAAAACCAATTATGCTGGAAAATGTGAAATGAAAAAGGTTCAAGAGGTCTTAAAAGGATTATAAATGAAAATTTTTGCAATAAGCGACCTTCATCTTTCAATCAACAATGAAAAACCTATGGATATTTTTGGCCCTGTTTGGGATGGGTATCTTGATAAGATTTTTTCGCAGTGGAAAGATAAGGTTGGCGATGATGATTTGGTCTTGATGGCTGGTGACCTTTCTTGGGCAATGAAGCTTGAAGAGGTTGCCGCCGATTTACGACTGCTTGAAAATCTGCCCGGCAAAAAGATAATCATAAAGGGCAATCATGATTTTTGGTGGAAGTCGATATCATCTCTTAGGGCAATTTTGCCATATAAATGTTATGCAATACAAAATGATGCCATCAGATTTGATGGCGTTGTTGTTTGTGGAACAAGAGGCTGGAAGGGTGTTGAAAGATATGAAAGTCTTTCGCCTGAAGATAAAAAGATTTATGACCGAGAGGTGCTTAGGCTTGGAATGACACTTGAAAACGCCAACAAAATGCGTCAAGAGGGTGATAAACTTATCTGCATGATTCATTATCCACCAGTTGATTTTTATCATAATGACAGCGCGTTTAGCCAGCTTATAGAAAGTTTTAAAGTCGATGCTGTTGTTTATGGTCATCTGCATGGTCAAAAGGGACTGCCGACAAGCTTTGTCAAAAATGGAATACCTTATTATTTGACTTCTTGTGATATGGTTGATAATAATTTGACTGAAATTATACTTGATTAAACAAAAATAGTGTAAATTTGATATTTATGGCAAAAATCATTTATATCAATTTATTTGACAAAAAAAACAAATTGTAGTAAAATTTTTTTGTATTAAAAAAGGAAGTTTTAAATGAAAAGAAATATTTTTAAAATTTTTGCACTTATCTTTTGCGTGTCTTTGCTTATGACAGGATGTGCAACTGTATCAAATGTAAAGATAAATGGAAAAGATGCTTATTATAAAGACCTGCAATACAACAAAGGTCAAGTTTTGGTTGTGGGTGATTATCTTTATTTTGGAAATGGTTATACCTCATCAAGTGAGGAAGGTTTTGATTATGATGACGCCAAAAAGACTGGTTATATGTCAAGACTAAACTTAAATAAAACTTTGACTTTTGATGATAAAGTTTCTGATGTCAAAAAACCATATTCAACTCCAAAACAGGTGGAAAAGGTAAATGACAAAAAGCTTGTTGGTTTTCAAAATCAAGATATGTTCGCTTTAGGTGGTTATATTTATTTTGCTTCTGCAAATACACATAAAACAAGTGACATGAAAAATGATTATACCCAAGTGTCTTTATTTAGAATGAAATATAATGGTGATGGCCTAAAAGAACTTGTCAAAAACTCAGCTTTTAAGCAGGGTGAGGGCAGCACAATAACAGTGCAAAAGGGCAGCGATAACAACTATTATTATATAATTGTAGAGCCAGCCGAAAATGATACTTTTACAATCAAAACATTAAAAATTGGTGATAAAATTGGCAAAATCAAAACTATAGTAAAAGATGTAAAATCTTATGCTATTGCCGATGAAAACTCAACTCAAAAGAATATAATTTATACCACAAGCTCAGAGCAAACTCAAGAAACAACCGCTGTTAAGGCTGTAGATTTCGCAAGCGGAAAGGTGACAGACCTCGATAATGGAAATGCAGGCACAACTGTCAAGTTTATGGGCAGAGCTGGCGATGTTGTATTCTACGCTTATACAAGAAAGGCTACCGAGCCAGAAGTATACTTTAAAGATTTGCTTTCAAGCGACAATTATTTCAATGCTCCACTTGCAGAACGATTTTGGACAGCAAGCTCTATCTCAAACATACAAAAGGCAGAAGACGGTTATATATTTAAAACTAGTGAAGGTGCTTTAATTTATAAAGAATTGACATCAAAAGCTGTAAGGCTTATGGATAGCGAAGATTTCTCTGATATATTGTTTGTAGAAGGTGATTATGTCTATACTTCATCGTCAAAGTCAATCAAGAGAATAAGCACCATCAACAGAGAAATAGAATCTATCTTATCTCTTGATGAAAAAGAGCTTGTATCTGGCCAATGCGGCTATGATGGCACTTATATCTATTATTTCTCTCAGATTTTAGATGTTGAAGATATCGAAAATCCTGATGACGAAAATGAAGAAAAAGAAAGTGATGAAAACTATTATTTGTTTAGGACAGATAAGTTTGGTAATTCTCAATTAATAGGCAAAAGCAAATAAAAACAAAAAAGCTAGATTCGACATATTTAGACAAATTAAGACATAACTCGTGATAATTTTAGGCGAGTTATGCTTTTTTTTATAGTTTGAATATGGTATCTTTTATATATCGAGATTGCAAGAAATTCAGGCGATAATTAAAGGAGATATAAAATGGATAACTCAAAAAAAATTAAAATATATTTAGCTGATTCAGAACAGGAAGAGCTTGATAAACTTAGTGCTTATTTTGAAGCGAAATCTGACGAATTTGAGATTGTTGGAAAGGGAAGTGATGGAATGGTAGTTGCCGGCGAAGTTGTTTCTCTTAAACCAGATTTTCTTGTCACAGAGGTTTTGCTTGCAGGTGCTGACGGCTTTAAAGTGATTGAAATGTTGAAAAGAGAAATGGGAAATAAAATGACTAAAATTATATTTGTATCAAATCTTTCTCATGCCGGCTTTATTTCAAAGGCTATGAAAGAGGGTGCAAGTTATTTTATGGTAAAACCAATTTCTCCAGAAAACTTGGAAGAGCGTCTTAAAGATTTGGCAAACCCAATTTTAAATGCAGAAGGCGACAAAGCTCTTGATGAGAAAATTGCAAACATCTTTATAAGTATTGGAATACCTGCCCATATTAAAGGATATCAATTCTTAAGAGAAGCTGTAAAACTTGCAGTGGTTGACCCTGATATCATTGCATCAATCACAAAAAGATTATATCCAACCATAGCAGAGAAGTTTTCAACAAGTTCTTCAAAGGTAGAACGTGGTATGCGTCATGCTATTGAAGTTGCATGGAATAGGGGAAAAATTGAAAATATAAATAATTTGTTTGGATTGCAGATTTATGGGGCTAATGATAAGCCTACAAATGGAGAACTGATTGCTTTAATTGCTGATAAGATGATTATGGAAGGTTAAAATAAACTTATCAGTGATTTAGAAATTTGAAATTTTGATATTAAAAAATATCAAGATTAAACATAAAAACAATAAAATTTCAAAAAAATGATAAAAATGATTACTTTTAAAACTGATAATAAAAAAGCATAGACAGATAAGTCTATGTTTTTTTTGATTATTTATATTTTTTATAATATTTTTTGAATAATTCTTGCTTGTTGGAAAGAGATAGTTGAAGCATTTAAAATTTATTAAAAGATTGAAATTTACAATACAGACATAAATTTAAATTTACCATATTGCTTTGAAAATTTTTGTTTTTATATTATAATAATTAAAATAGGAGGGCTAAATGGATATTTGGGATAAATTAATTGAAGCTGCAAAAAAGGAATATAGACCGGAGGAAATATCACCATTCATTACTGCACATCATGTGGCAGCTGCACTTGAAGCAGAAGATGGGACAATATATTCTGGTTTTTGCATTGAAGGGGCAAGTGGTGTAATTGCTTTGTGTGCAGAACGCACAGCGGCACTAAAAATGTATATGGAAAGTGGTCAGAAGGTTGTAAAAAGAATAACTTGTTATATAAATGGTTGCCCAGATGGTCAAGGTGGTTGGACGCCTTGTGGGGCTTGCAGAGAGTTTTTCTTGCAATTATCTGAGAAGAATAAAGATATGGAAATCTTAATTGATTATAAAAATAGAAAAACGCTTAAGCTTGAAGATGCAGTGCCTGACTGGTGGGGCTGGAAAAGATATGATAAAAAGTAAGATAGCACTCACATTGTTCGTGCCTATCTTGCGTTCCTAAAGATAGCACTCACATTGTTCGTGCCTATCTTGCGTTCCTAAAGATAGCACTCACACTCTATTGTCTATCTTGCGTTCCTAAAGATAGCACTCACGCTCTATTGTCTATCTTGCGTTCCTAAAGATAGCCTATTTTGTGTTAATAAAAAAGCAGACTTATATAAGTCTGCTTTTTACTATTTTAAAATTCAATTGATTAATTTTCTTATTGCCATATTATTTTCTGGTGCCCTCAATTCTATAAACAAAAATGGTCGATTTTGTTGCTCCATTTTCAACATTAAAGGCCTTGGCAGTTTTGTCATATGTAAAAATTGAATAGCCAGAAACCTGCAATCTATCCAAGTTTGCTGTCATCAATGTTCTTAAAAAATGGATTCCTAAAAATGTTGCACTGATTGCTGAAAGTGTAAAGTCAAGTTTATTTCTGTCGTTTAAATTCACGGTGTGTTGGGCATCGTAATTGGCAAGTGTAGCATAGATTTGAAGCGATTTATATTTGCTGAAATTAAAAGTCAAAGTTTTCCCACCGACCATGCCTGCGGTAAATCCATGATTAATATTGGCATCAGTGCTTCTCATATCATATATCACATCAATGATAGGACCTCCACCGCTTGATGTTTTTAGTGCATCAACATCTTTTTTAAGATTTGTATAGTTTGTCTCTAAAGTGCCTATTTTTGTGTTTTGTGTTGTGTTGACTGTTTCAACATTGGTTATTTTTGTTGCATGGGACTTTATAGAATTTTCAACATTGGTAATCTTTGTGTTTTGAGTATTATTGACGGTTTCTATTGCCGAAATCTTGGTATTTTGGGTGTTATTGACAGATTCAACAGCCGAAATTTTACTGGTATGTGATGCAGTAAGGTCTTCTAAAGTTTTTAATCTTGTGTTATGCTTGCTAAGCTCGGTTGTATGAAATGTGTCATTTGTTTTAAACTCTGCAAAGTCATCCACCATAGCTTCCATATTGCTGTCAGTTTCGGTTAGCCAAGCTTGGGTGTCCTGAATATCCTTTTGAATTGCAGTTATTTGGCTTGCTTGATTATTTGCTTTGGTTTCAAGATTTGTGATTTTTGTGTTTTGGGTGCCATCGCTTTTTTCGAGATTGGCTATCTTTGTGTTTTGGGTAGTATTTACTCCTTCAATACTTGTCAGCCTTGTATCTTGAGCAGTATTTTTGCTTTCGATATTGGAAAGCCTTGTGTTTTGAGTGTTGTTTAAAGTTTCTATGTTTGCAATCTTTGTGTTTTGGGTGGCATTTTCCTTTTCAATGTCGTCTATTGAAGTGGTTTGATTTTCGGTAAGCTCTTCAAGCGCTGTCAATCTTGTGTTATGTAAGCCAAGTTCGGAGGTGTGAAAGTTATCATTGGTTATAAGTCCACTAAATGAGTCCACAATGGTTTCCATGTTTTTGTCGGTTTCGCTAAGCCAAGATTTTGTCTGGTTCACATCGTTTTGAAGGGTGGTCAATTTACTTTCATGGGCAGCCGAAGTGTTTTCAAGATTGGTTATTTTGTTTGCAATTGAGGTATTTGAGGTTTCTAAATCTTCAATCTTTTCTTTTTCGGTAGAAAGGTCGCCTTCTATTTTTGTTATTTTGGTTGTATGATTTTCAGAAACCTCTTCTAAAGCTAGCAATCTTCTGTCATGCAAACCAAGTTCTGAAGTGTGGTAGTTGTCATTTATCTTAAACTCGGCAAATGAATCAACCATTGTTTCCATATTTTTATCTGTTTGAGCCAGCCATTCTTTGGTTTCCGCAATATCGCTTTCAATAGTTTCCATTTTTGTATTTAAAGCATGTGCCTGTGTTTGAAGTTGAAGTATATCGCTTTCTGTGACTTCATTTTTTGTTTGCAGCAATTCTACAATTGTGCTAAGATTTGACAGCGAAGTTGAAAGTTTTGAAATATCTTCATTGCTTCCAGATAGGGTGTCATTTAGTTGAGCGACTTTTGTATTAATATCTTTTATTTGGTTTAAAATATCATCAAAAGTTGCACCACTGCCGCCAGAAAGTGCATTAATTTTTTCGTTTAGTGCGGGCAATGATTTTGTTTTAATATACCATAACTCTCTTTTAAGTTGTTCTATTTCTGTTTTATTGTTTGCCATAAAAAATCTCCTTTTGAAAAGATTTTACTTATCGAAAGGAGATAAAATCAATGTTTACTGACAAAAATTTTTATTCTTATAAAATTTGTTTAAGTTTTCTGTTTTGTTTGCTTGTTTTTCTTTTTGATAAATACAAGAGAGAGGATGATAGTCACAGCTGCTGCAATAATTGAAATTCCGGCAATCAATATTCCATTTATGCCGTCTGGTTTAATATTTTCTGTTTTGACATAGCCTATATAAAGACTTTTGTCTTGCAATTGGACTTGGACAGCGGTATATTCTGATTTGTTAAAACCATCATAAATAAAAACTCTTGTGTTTTTTTTGAGGATAAATTTTTCCTTAAGTTCAATGTCATAAAGCATGGCGTTTCTTCTAAGCTTTCCATTGAATACAGGATAAACCTCTTGCGGTGTGTTTTGAGAAAGATAATATTTATAAATATATATATTGCCTTCATAGTCAAACTTTTCGCTTTCTATCAAAGCAAAATCGTTGCCTTCTTCCATATTGATTATGGTGACAATATCACCATGTTTTAAGAAAACCTTTTCGTCATTTATTTCAATGACTTTTGAAAAGTCTTGCTCAAAATAAAGATAACATTTTGAGGCAATAATAGTGGCTTTGTTATCTGCAATTTCATCTGCTTTTGCATAACAAAAATTATTGCCCAAAATAGCAATGCTAGAAAATATTATAAACAACAATATTAGCAATTTTTTCACCCTTTTATTATTAATGTTTTTTTTATTTTTGTCAAGGTTTTCGAGAAATTTAAATTTTAATGATTATTTTAATTTTAAATTTCAGTCATATACCTTTCTTAAAAATAATGTAATTGCTTTGCTATAAAAAAGACATTATAGAAAATTTTGTCTCCATCTTTCTTGTCTGCATAAAAAAAGACTGAATAATTCAGTCTGCTTGTTTGTTTTTAATTCCATCTATTGCAATATTGTTATCGTTTTCACCAGTTTCAATAGTTTCAGCGGATTTAATAGTTTCAGTTGATTCATTAATTTGGGTTGATTCTGGGTTTGTATCCTTTGAAATTTCTTTTTCAGGATTATTTTTGTTTGATGATTCAGTTTTGTCTTTTAATATATTTTTGGCGATATCTTTTATGTGGATTTCTTTCAAACTATCTTTTAAGCCATCAATTTTAGTTTTGTTTTTAGGCAAAAGCATATCACCAATTCTTGCAAGCACAGAGCCCACAATTATCAAAATTAAAAATGGGACAGCGACAATCCATGCGATGAAAGCATCGTCAGTTTTAAACTTAAGAAAAAGCACTAAAAAAGTGATAAAAGAAGCTAAAAATCCTGCAAGACCAATTGCAATGGAAAGTCCTCCTGTAAGTTGAAATAAAAATTTTACGTGCTTTGCATTTTTTTCATTTCCACTTTCAATTAATTTATCATTGATTTTTTTGATATAGTTTTCCATAATCCCTCTTGTGTATTATATAAAATCTAAAATAAATATATCATATAAAAAATTTAATTTCAATATAAATTGTTAAAATTTTATAAAAACATTAAAAACTCTTGCAAAAACAGAGAAAATGTTATACAATTTAATAAGCTTATTTAAAAAAAATCATGCGGTAAATTTAATACGGAGAAATTTAGTCTTATAAGGTTTTACTGATATGGTTTTATAGAAATGGCTATACGGATATGGTGGAGGCGGGTTCCCTGTTAATGGAACATGCGGATATGGCGGAATGGCAGACGCGCTGGATTTAGGTTCCAGTCCGAAAGGGTGCAGGTTCAAGTCCTGTTATCCGCACCAAGTAATAAAAAATTGAACCTCGGTATTTGAGGTTCAATTTTTTGTTTAGGAATGCAAATTGGAGAGTGTGATAGCTATCTTTAGAGATGCAAAATTTTCTAACTTTTACTAAATTAATTTCTCTAACAAATCAATAAGTTCTGGGATTTTATAAATTCTATGATAGCCGTCAAAGTGGTTATAACCTTTTAAGTAGGTTGTTTTTGCATTGAAATCTTTTTCAAATCTTTCAAACTTTTCCTTATTGCCATCATTTTCATCAGAATAAAACAAATAAACATCTTTTAGTTTTTTGCCATATTCAAAGTCTTTTTCTTTTAAATTTGCTTGTTCTTTGACTTTAACAATATAGTCTGTTCTTGTTGTTGGATAATTATAAACAGCACCAGGTGCAACAGCAATATAAGTTTTTGGTAGATAATTGTGTTCTCTGCAAAATCTTATGAAATATGTATTGCCAATAGAATGAGCAATGATGATTGAATTTTCATTTAGCTTGTTTGTATTTAAATATGTTGACAAAATTTCATCAAATTTTTCATAACTGCTATCTGCTCTTATTGGAAATTGTGGCAAAAAGCAATCCAGTTCTTTATCGGTGGAATAAGCTTTCACATCCTGTCCCCAATAATTCAAAGTATCTCCATTTAATGAATGTAAGACAAAAATATTTGGTTTTTCAATCTTTTTTGCTGTTTCTAATTTAAGAATGTTTAAAAATTCTTCATTCATTGCGCCTGCATGAAAACCAGGGATGCTCATAACCTTTCCGCCAGCCATTTTTATAAGAAACAATCCTGGCTCATAATCCCAAGGCTTATCACTTCTGAAAACCGCACCATGAATTCTGCCAGCTGCCGTCCAAGCCATTGAAACGCAAATACCACCAAAATTTCTTCTGTGTAATGAATATTTGCTCATACGAATTATTGCTTGCTGGTTGTTGCTTCCAGAAATCTCAAATAGGGCATTTTTAAATGGAACTTGATTTACATAAATTTTTTTATCATTTAAATATGCACCAGTTTTGTCTGCATAATAAAATTCATTTATTCGCGGCATATCAATAACACTTGCTATTGTTTCGCCATTTTTCACACAGGCAATTTGTATTGCCCAAAGCGGAAGATTATTTGCAAAATTTATAGTCCCATCAATAGGGTCGATTATAAAACAATTTTTTGTAACTTCTTTATTGCAATTTTCTTCTTCGCTTACAATGTCAAAATCTGGGTAAGTCTGCTTTATTTTATCAATTAAAAATTTTTCAATTTTAATATCAAGATTGGTCACCAAATCACTTTCGCCATCTTTGGTTTTGACTAAAAAGTGTTCTTTAGAAATTTCTTCTGCCTGCTTTACTATATCAATCAAAAATTTAAGTTCTTGTGTCATCATTTTTCTCTTTATAAATTTATTATATCATAATCTTTAATATTTTGTATTTAAAATTTAATAAATAATTCAAAATTTTTATTTTAAGCTTTTTAGAAAATAAATTCTTGTTTTTTACTATGAAATATGATATAGTTGTTTTATAAAAAAGGTTTTACCAAAATATTAAAGATTAAGGGAGAAATTATGTATTTTTTTACAAGTGATACTCATTTTGGATGTGATGAGATTTTATTGAGAGAAAACAGACCTTTTAAAAATATGGAAGATTTTAAAGATTCAGTTTTTCAATTTTGGAACTCACAGGCAAAAGCGACAGATACAATTTATCATCTGGGTGATTTTGTAAACTATAACAAAACAAACAAATTGGGTTGGCAAAAAGCATTGGAAGAAGTGAAGCAGATAAATGCAAAGGTCATCTTAATTATCGGAAATAATGAGCAGAGGATAATTGAAGAATTTTTTGATAAGAATTTTGAAAAATTTAGACAATATTGCAAGGGAATTGGCTTTTTTGATGTTAAACAAGATGATTATATTGAATTTAACAATGAAAAATTTTATCTAAATCATTTTCCAAGAAATCATAAAGAAAATTACATCAACCTTTTTGGTCATACTCACAGGACAACTGGCTTGTGGAAACCTTATGGTTTGAATGTAGGTTGTGATTTAAATCATTTTTATTTGTTTTCAGAAAATGAGATTGAAAGATTGCTTTCATTAAAAACCAGATACTGGGATGATGATATTGATAATCTTTGTTTAAGTTGATATTTCTTTATTAAAGAAGCTATCACTTTATAAAACAAATCATGATAATAAGATAATTTTATAAAAAATCGATAAAAATTGATAAAATAAAAGAAAAAATTGATAAAATCGATAAAATAAGAAAAAAAGATGTTTTTAAAGGAAAGAAAGATGAACGCGCCAATATTAGACTTTTTTGAAGAAGGTGATAAATAAAAAAAGTTTTTGCAGTGAAAATAAAGATAAGTTTGATAGAGCAGTTTTGCTTGAAAAATATAAAATAGACACAGCTTTATTTATTTTTTGTCATCAGAATTTGGAAGAAATAATTGATATAAACAAATTGGAAGAATTTTATGTTTTTATCAATGCAAGTAATGAAAACATCTGCTATATCTATGATAAAAAATTCGTAATTGCTCTATCGCCTCTTGGCGGTCCTGCTGCAGGTGGGCTGATGGAAGAATTAGGTTTTATGGGGATAAAAAATTTCTTTGCCTGTGGAAGTGCGGGGCAAATCGACCAATCAAAAGATTCTTCAGAATTTGTGTTGGTGGATAAAGCAATTCGAGGCGAGGGCGCTTCATATTATTATTTAAAACCTTCAAAATATGTTGAAACGGATAATATGCTGACCGAATTTGTTGTAAAATTTCTTGAAAAAGAAAATTATAAATACAACAAATCAAACACATGGACCACCGATTCTTTTTACAGAGAAACGGCAGGTGAAATAGAATTAAGAAAAAAACAGGGTGCAATTTGTGTTGAAATGGAATGTGCAACTTGGGCGGCAATAGCAAAATTTAGAGGTTATAATTTTGCCCAACTTTTATATTTTTCTGATGCTGTAAAGCAAGAAGGGTGGAAATGGCATCCAACTAAAGAAGAGCTTAAGAAAAAGATAATCAATTTGATGATTGATTGTTTAAACGAGTTTGTATGTCAAAATTGATTATAAGAAATGTTTCTTTTATCGATGAAAACTTAAAAATCATTCTTTTATAAAATAAAAGCAATAAAAATATTTAAAAAAAGATTATTTTATTTAATAATCTTTTTTTGCTTATTGGTGGTTTCGATTTTTTTCTTTATAATTGTTTATTTTTGATTATATTTAAATTTTTTTATATCATTAATTTTTTGACTGCCAAAAAGATAAAGTTTTTCTGTATTTTTTATTATCTGCTTATCCACAAACTTTTCTTCAGCATTTATGATTGTGGTGTTATTAATTTTTTCTGCAATTTCGATTATTGGTTTTTCTTTAACCTTTTTTGCAGTATCAATTTCTTTATCTTTTTTCTTATTGTTATGTTTTTTCACAAAATGAACTATGAATTTTATTGTCATCATGAAGATAAACAATGCAAAGAATACATAAAGTATAATATTTGTTGAGTTTGGGAAAATTACACAAACAAAGGTTACCAAAAGTCCACAAATAAAGTTTCCTAACACAACTGAAATACAGATTTGCCAAAAATCAAGTCCCAACAAGACAGCAAAGCAGGTTCCGCTCCAAACGCCAGTCAATGGGACAGGGAAGGCAACAAACAATAGGATGTAAAGCATTTTAATAAGGATATTTTTCACTGAGCCAGTCTTTTTATGTGCTTTGATAAAAGAGCTTGTGTTTCGGATATCGTCTGTGAAAAATTTTATAATGCTGTGAAAGAATTTATAATTATCAAGTCGCCTGATAATAGGTCTGAAAATTATCACAATAAAAGGCAAAACTAAGGTGCTGCCCAAGAAAGATATACCAAGAGCTGTCCATGATGAGAGGGCGTTTGCGCCCCAAAAAGAGTTGCTCATTCCAAAGGGTATTGCACCTTTAAGTTCAAATACTGGTATTAATGACAACAAAAATGTGGCAAGTAAAACATTGCCTTGAAATATATCTACAAAAAATTGTGATAAAATTTGTGTCATTTGCCTTTCCTTATTCAAATATAAAAAATATTAAATCTTCAACTACAAAAATCAGTGCTAGGGTCAAAATAGGAATTATTATCGCCCAGTGTGGTTTTGTGGTTTTCTTTTTGAAAAACTCTCTAAATATAATGAAGAGAACTTGAACAAATAAAATTGTTCCAACAATTCCAAGCTGATATATTATTGAGATGTAGGCATTGTGTGTGCTTAATAAATTCAATCTTTGAGCACCAAACCCTCGTCCGAAGAATAGAACAAGAGGATTGTTGAAAATATAAGAAAGATATTCAATCCATAGGTCAACTCTGCCAGTGGTAAGTTTATTTAGAAAATCTTTGAAGGATACGCTTTCACTTATATTTTCTAAAAATCTATTTAAAAAGTTTGAAATGACGTTTGGCAGGATTAGGCAAACTAAAAGTGCCAATGATAGTGTGTAGATTAAAACCAAAATTGTCTTTTTTGAATTTTGTGTAAAACACCAAATGGTCAAGAAAGCTAAAATAATAAAAAGAATTATTAAATAGGTTTTTGAAAATGTTAAAAGCCCTAGGAAAGCTATTGCTGCAAACAGGAATATGTCATTATGATTTCCCTTTTTGCTGATAATGAAATATGCCAGCAGTGACAGCAAAACTTCGCTGAACATTGCAAATACATTTGGATGAACAAACAATGCCATAAATCTTGTCAGATTGTTTTCAAGAGGTAAGATTATCATATAATCTTTTAGATAGGGTGAGATGAGGTATGTAAGACTAAATAGACTTGCGACAATTAAACTTAAGCAAATGAGTTTGATATTAAAATGTCCTCTAAAAACTTCATTTTTGCGAATAATCATAATAAATGCGATAAAAATCACTAAAAATATGAAAATTTTAATAAATTTATTTAAATTATATTCGCCGATAGGTAAAATTGAATAAATTACGAATATAGCTATTGATATTAAAATGCTGAAATTAAGTTTGTTTTTTCTTTTAAAGAAATAGGCTATATAAAATCTGATTATAAATATGATGCAGCAGACCAAATATAACATTACGCTGATATAAACGTTTAACATACAAAATGGCAAAGAAAAAATTAAGTAACTAAAACTATTTTCAAGATTGTCCAAAGCTACCATCACTGCAAGAACAGGGAAAACTATATACATCATATTTCCCCAAAAGCAATGTGCGAAAAATAGGACAGAAAGAAAAATCAAGTTACAAATAAAACATTTTTTTATATAAAATTGATAAATTTGCTTCAGTTTGGTCATTTTTTTCTTCTTTTTATTTTCAATTTTATTTTTCTTATGTTTTAAAAACTTTTAAAAATTAAATATTTGATAATTTAAATACTTTTAAAAATTAAATATTTGAAAATTTAAATTTGTAATAATTGAAATTTATTATAATTTAAGATTTACAATACTTTAAATATTTTAAATATAAATTAGTGATTTCTTTATTAAATTATTTTTAATTAAAATTAGATATTATAATGTTATGAATGAAGGTCTTGTTGAAAATCTACCTTTCCTTTATTTCTGATTATTTCTTCAGCTTTATAAAGCCCCAATGCGTATTGGCTTGCATTTATTTTATTGCTGCTAATTAAATAATCAGCATAATAATATTCTCGTTTGCTTGATTTTGCACCTTCTGAAGAGCTGTCAGAACTAAACAATACTGCAATAGTTTTGAAAATTATCTTTAAATCCTTGAAAAAAGTGATTTTTTGTGCATATTTAAGCTCTTCTTCAAATATTTCTTCCCAGCTGGCATGGCTTCTGCCGCCAGCCACTTGAGATGCACCGGTTAGACCTGGTCTTTTGCTGTATGCAGGCAAGACAGTGCTATCAAAAAATATCATGTCTTTTACAAGACGTGGTCTTGGCCCAACAATACTCATATCGCCCTTTAAAATATTGAATAATTGGGGCAATTCATCAATGCTGGTTTTTCTTATAAATTTGCCAAACTTTGTTATTCTTTCTTCATCAGGAAGCAGGTTGCAATTTTCATCAGTTTTGTCGGTCATGCTTCTAAACTTATAAAGCTTAAAAAGTTTACCATCTTTGCCAGGTCTATATTGTGCAAAGATTACCTTGCCTTTTAAAGAAATTTTTGAGGCAATAAACACAAGAAAAAATAATGGTGCCAGTAAAATTAACACCAATAAAGACAAACTAAAATCAAGAAATCTTTTTATTATACACTCATAAAGAGTTTTCTTTCCTTTTTTGCTCTTCATTATTTTCCTCAGCATTTTTATGATAACATATAAAGGATAATATGTCAAGGAAATGCTAGTTTTTTGAAATTGCTTTTAAATAGGCTGACAAATAAATAAACCTATTTTTATTTAATGATAAGCATAACAAATTGCTGGCAAACCGGAAAAAGATATAAAAATATTTAGTTTATAAAGTTTTTTGAAAGCTTATCTATATTTAGATAATTCAGTTCGAAATTATTTAATTCCATTTTTTTGATTTTTATCTTCAAATTTTGGGCTATTTGAGTCAAATTCAAATTTATTTCTTTAAGTTTGTCTTCAATTTCATTTTTACTTATTGCAAAAGTTTGGCGATTGTTTATAAATCTATCCAGCATTTGTCTATCAATTAAAGCTAAGGAAATGTCGATAAGTCCAAGCTTAAACATTATTTTTTTATAAGTTTGAAGAAGTGATGCCGCATAATTTGAGGTGTCTTTTAATTTTATGGTGAGTGTATTATTATATTCAATCATTGTTAAAAAAGAGTCGCAAAAGTTTTTTGCAGATAAAATTTTGGTATAATCGTTTATAATTGACATTTTAAAACTTTTGTTTCTCATTTTTTCCTCGCTTATTATATTGTATTTATTTTCAGCTATGATTGTTTAAGAAATTGTGTATTTTTTAAACGAATAGTGTCGTTTTTCTTTATGGCATAGTTTGTTTAAGCCCTTTATTAAGGCATGGAGTGCCATTATTTTGTTTTTAAATTGTTTTTTAAATAATAAAAAAAGACAAAAGAGTTGTTTTGTAATCAAAAATATGATATCATTATTTTGTTCAGGTGTTTTATGGAGAATTTAAAATTCAGCAATATGAAGATACTTTTTATTTGCTCTACCGATAATATGATTTGGCAATTTTTAATTCCGCATATTAATGACCTTTTGGCATATGGTGCTAAGGTTGATTGTGTTTGCAGTAAAACAGGTTTTTGGTTTGATAGTCTTAAGGATATGGGTTTTAATATGATAGAACTTAAGCTTAAAAGAAGCCCTGTCAACATGACCAACTTTAAGGGGTATCAATTTTTAAAAAATTTGCAAAAGACAGAAAATTATAACCTAATATATTGTCAGCAGCCAACAGGCGGTCTTATGGGCCGATTTATTGGCAAAAAATTTAATATTCCAGTAATCTATACAGCACATGGCTTCTTTTTCTTTAAAGGAAATAGTCTAATAAAAAATTTCATCTTCAAAACAGCCGAAAGATATATGGCAAAATATACCGATATACTTTTGACTATGAATGATGAAGATTTTATGGCTTCACAAAAATTTAAAGCAAAAAAGAAATATAAAATAAATGGTATCGGTCTTGACTTAGATAAATATCAAATTGAAGATAAAACCAATTTGAAAGAAGAACTTGGTATTAAAGAAAACGAAAAGGTGATTTTATCTGTTTCAGAGTTTATACCGCGCAAAAACTATAAAAATATGCTTAAGTCAATTTCACTTCTTGTCAAAGAGAGAGAGGATGTAAAATATCTCATGTGTGGGACAGGCAATCAGTTTGAAGAAATGAAAGACTTGGCAGAAAAGCTTGGCATTTTGGATTATGTGAAATTTTTAGGATATAGAAAAGATATTGATAAAATTATGAAAATTTCCAATATATTTTTTCATCAATCCTTTCATGAAGGTCTTACTATGGGGATAATGGAAGCTATGCATTTTTCACTTCCTGTTGTGTCGTCAAATGTCAGAGGAAACAAAGATTTGATTGATGAGGGAAAGGGGGGATTTTTGACAAATCCAGAAGATATAAATTCGCAGGTTAAGGCTTTGCAAAAACTTCTTGATAATGAGGCTTTGTGCGAAGAAATGGGGCGATACAATCATGAAAAAGTGAAGGATTATTCGCTTAGCAAGGTGAGGATGCAGCTGCAAAAAATATATAAAGAAAATGGGTTTTTTGATTAAAAAAGTATAAAAAACTTGCAAAAACTTAAAAAAATGACCAAATTTGATGATTTTTGCTTAAATTTTGTTAAATTATTGCTATTTTACATTTATGATAATAAATAATAATTACAAATAAAATTAAAACTAATAATTAAAAATACAAATATAAAACTACAAAAAAGGATTTACTAAATTGAAAGAAAAAAAGGTGAAGGAAAAAAAGGTGAAGGAAAAAAAGGAAAGGCAGCCTTTTAAAGAAAGGTTTAAACAAAGAAGTGGCGAATTTTATGACCAAACAAGAAAAAACTCATATGTTTTAAAAGCAATGGTCAAAAAGAATTTTAAAGCTCAATATCGAGGCTCTGTTTTAGGCATCGTTTGGACAGTTTTAAATCCGCTTTTAAGTATGCTTGTTTTAAGTTTTGTTTTCTCAAATATCTTTGGAAGAGGAATAGACTATTATCCAGTTTACATTTTATGTGGAACTATTGTTTTTAATATATTAAGACAGATTACCACCCAGTCGCTTACCTGCCTTGTGACCAATTCTGGTATTCTTAAAAAGACAAAGATTTCTTATTCGGTTTTGCCGATGTCGAATACCTTTACCGCGATTGTAAATTTCTTTTTCTCTTTTATTGCTCTTATATTTGTTATGCTTATAGTAGGTCAACCTTTTTATTGGACAATCTTTTTGACAATTGTGATTGTGCCAGCAATAGTCTTGTTCTCTCTGGGCATTGGATATTTTCTTGCAAGTCTTTATACCTTCTTTAGAGATATCAAACATTTCTATGCGGTTGGTTTGACTCTTTGGCAATACTTGACACCAATTTTTTATACTGCAAGTGCGATTGGTGGTGGCATTGCATTAAAGATAATAAACCTCAATCCTATGACTGTCTATGTCAATGCATTCAGAGATGTTATAAAATTGGGTGTTGTGCCAGGAGGAATTGAGTTTTTAATCATGTATGCTTGGGCATTTGGGATGCTTGCATTTGGTTATCTTGTTTTTAGACTTAATAGAAGAAGATATATTTTGTATATCTAATTTGAATATTAGATTTTAAATATTTTATATTATTTGTTATCTTAGATTATTTTATATTAATTTAACATTTAACATTTTACATTATTTTATATAAATTGAAAGTTTTATTATTAAAAAAGGAAATATTATGGCAATTACAAAACCGCTTAATAAAGACAATTTAATTGAGATTGAAAATGTCAGTTTAAAATATCATCAACCAAGTGAAAAGATTGGTTCGCTTAAAGAATTTTTTGTCCGTCTTATTAAAGGTAGATTGAGATATAAAGAATTTTGGGTGCTTAAAGATATTAATTTAGAGATAAAAAGAGGTGAGTCGCTTGCGCTGATTGGTTTAAATGGTTCTGGGAAAACAACTCTATTAAAAACAATAGCTGGTATATTGGAGCCTACAAAAGGCAAAATCAGAATTGGCGGCAGCATTGCTCCACTTATCAATTTGGGTGCTGGTTTTGACTCTGAGTCTTCAGCTAAAGAAAATGTATTTTTAAATGGTGCCATTCTTGGTTATTCAAAAAAACAAATGAAAGCCAAGTATGATTCAATTGTTGAGTTTTCAGAGCTTCAAGATTCGATGAACATTCCAATCAAAAACTTTTCATCAGGTATGCTTGCAAGGCTTGGTTTTGCTATTGCGGTTGATGTTGAGCCTGATATACTTTTGGTGGATGAAATTCTTTCGGTTGGTGATGCGCCTTTTAAACAGAAATGTATGAAAAAGATTGAAGAGCTTTTAGCTAAAGGGACAACAATGATTTTTGTTTCTCATAGCATGGGGCAGGTCACAAGTCTTTGCAAGAAAACATTATGGATTAAAGACAATCAAATGCACCGATATGGTGAAAGCAAGGAAGTTGTGCAAGAGTATTTAGAGTTCTGCAAAAACCCAGCCGAATATCAAAATAAATGATAATTTAAACAAAATTCAACAAAAAATAATCAAATTTTGATATTTTTCGCCGTTTTTTATAAAATTATGAAAAATATGATGTTTATTTTATATTTTATTACCTTTCATAAAAAATAAAACTTTGGGCTATTCTTTTAAATTTTAAACAAAATAACTTAATAAAGGTGTTTTGGCTTTTTATTAGAAGAAAAAGAATTAAATGGTAAATTATAAACAAAAGGAGTAGGCTTTGATGGATAAGGCTTTAAGTAAAAAAGAAACAATCGGCGCAAAGATTATTCCAATTGTCCTATGCACCGACCATGCTTATAGCAAATATGCGCTTGTGGCGTTGCAATCAATAATAGAAAACAGGTCGCTTAAAGGTGATGTGCATTATAAAGTTTTCATTTTTCATGATGAAGAGATTTTGGCAGAAGATATCAAGATGTTTGAAGATATAAAATATGATAATCTTGATGTTGAATGCAAAGATGTATCAAGTCTTATAAGTAAAAACCAATTATATACAAGGGCGCATTATTCAAAACAAATGTTTTATAGATGGCTTATACCGCAGGTGCTAAATGAATATTCAAAGGCTATATATCTAGATTGTGATTTGGTGGTAAATGTCGATTTAAAACAGCTTTTTGATATCGAACTTGGTGAAAATGTTATTGCTGCAGTAAAAGATAGTATTCAAAAGGATAGAGTGCATTATTATATTGAGAAGGATTTAAAGCTAAATAAGGATTTTTATATCAATTCAGGAGTTTTATTGATTGATATCAAAAAATTTAATGAAGAAAATATCAAAGATAAATGTCTGGAAATGTTAAGAAAGCATTCTGTATTTGCCTGCCCTGACCAAGATGCTTTAAACATTGTTTTAAAGGATAGAATATTGATTTTAGACGGGTGCTGGAACGTTCAGTGGAGTAACCTTGAAAATATGAAAACTGATATGGATATTAAGATTTTGCATTTTACATCAAATGTCAAACCTTGGAATCCAAGTGGGGCAAATCTTATCCTGGCAGACTGGTTTTGGAAATATGCAAAATTAACATCCTTCTATGAAAACTTGTTGCAAAAATCAAAATTAAGCAAAAAAAAGCAAAAAAAAGCAAAAAATATAAGAAAAAACCGCTTTTTGAGAATAATTACACTTCCATTTCGAATTTTAAAAAAGTTTTTTTTAGGTTGGAAGGATGTCGGTTTTAAAAATTCATTGCATGAAATATGTTTTGAAATAAGATATATATTTCACAGAATATTTGGTAAAAAATAAATTAAGATTTTTTAATTTTGAAAAGATTAAATATAAAAATAATTTATTCAATCTTTATTTAAACATTTTTAAATTGAAAACAAATTAAAATTATAAAAAATGTGAAAAATTTTAAGAAAAAACATAAAAATAATAAATAAAATATTTTTTATATATATTAAATTATTTTATATATTGTTATTGACAATTGCTTTGTTTTGTGTAGAATTAATGAAAGAGGTAAAAATAAGTGAGATTTAGTGAATTTATAGAAGAAAATGTAGATGATGTGTTGGAAAGGGACCCATTATTTAACAAATTAGTTTTATTGAGAAACAGATATATGGAGCATTGCAGTGAAAGCATTGCTAAGATTTTTCAATATTATAAACAACTGACAGGAAAGACTACCCCTTCATCAATGTTTCCAGAAGATAAAGAGTGGACTAATGAGTTTATCAAATTTGCAAAAAGAGAGTTGTCAAATAATCTAAAAAAGAGGGCTCAACTTGCAGATATGGAAGGAAAGGTAATTTATAAGCTTCAAACAAACAAGCTTATTAAGATTGCAGAGAAATTGGATGCTGAAAGTGAAATTATTATTGGAATTATCAATGAGGCAAACAAATATGATGAAAATACATATCTTTGGACTGATATAGAGAAGAAAATAAAACAAATTCGTCTTGAAGCGCCTATAAAAGTATTGAAAGAAAACAAGGATAACAAGATTGTTTGTGATGCCATTGCGGAAGTTGTTAGATTGACAGAAAAAGGATGTTCTAGCGAAATCTTTAAGATTTATGACGTTGATAAATATACTTATGCTTATTATGCTCTTGAATTTATTTGCGAAGAGGTCAGGGCGATGGTCTTAGGCGATAAATATGAAAAGAGGGTTGGTGAATTTAAAGATAAGGTTTTGAAGCTTGAAGATAAAGAAGATTATGAAAATATCTTAAGTGATGAGCTTTTTAATTAATAAACCAATTTTAAAATCTTTTGCAAAATTGAATTTGTTTAAAATTTTAAGTTTGCTTATATATTTTGCTTATATATAATATATAATATATTTACTTTATATATAATCATATTAAATATGCATATTAAAAAAACAAAAATTTCAAAGGATTGTTTTAAATTGAGAAAAAGAGTTTTGGCTTGGTCAAAGCTTTTTTTGTTGTTTTAAGATTGTTTGGTATTTTTGATATTGCACGTTTTTATCATAAATGTAAAGTTTTTTGCTTGTTTATCGAAGGCGAAATTTATTTTTAAATTATAAATGTTTTTATTGTTATTATTAAATAGCAAAAAAGATTTTAATAAACAGAAAAATCAAAGCTTAAACGGGGAGTTATGTTGGAGCCGAAAAGTTTTTTTTAGGGCTTTAAAAATGCTTAAAAATATTTTAAAAAATATATGAAAAAGCCTTGACTTAATTTGTCAGATTTGTTATAATAGCAATGCTGTGAATTATGGGTTGAAACATAAGGTTACCCAAGGTTACCTGCAACCATGGGAGAATTTATGTGGACAAGTTCGTGGCGTAGACCCGAGCGACCAACCAAAAAATCACTTTTTTTAATTCCTTACAGCGTGACACACATGGGCAAGTGTTTCGTAGGTGTCATTTCAAATTGACTTTGCAAAAAGCATTTGAAGAGGAGAAAGGTTGGCAAAATTACAGGAGGTTATTATTAATGGCAACACAAGTTATTAGAATCAAATTGAAGGCCTTTGAACACAGCATCATTGATGAAGCTTGCAAAAGAATAATCGATACTGCTGAAAAGTTCGGAGCGAAAGTCGCTGGCCCTATCCCACTTCCTACAGACAGAGAAGTGGTTACAGTAATCCGTTCACCACACAAATATAAAGATAGTCGTGAACAATTTGAGTCAAGGACTCACAAAAGACTTATTGACATTTATTCACCAAATGCTAAGGCAGTCGATGCTCTTATGAAAATCGACCTTCCTGCTGGTGTGGATATTAAAATCAAACTATAAAATGGAGGAAGATGAGAACAATGAAAAAAGCTATTATTGGTAAGAAACTTGGTATGACTCAAGTCTTCACTCCAGAAGGCGTAGTTATCCCAGTAACAGTTGTAGAGGCAGGTCCATGCCCAGTTGTTCAAGTTAAAAACAACGAAAAGGACGGTTATGAAGCTGTCGTGGTTGCATTCGACAAGCAAAAAGCACAAAGAGTAAACAAGCCTATGACAGGAGCTTTCAAAAAAGCTGGCGTTGATACTTACAGAATTGTTAAAGAATTGAAATTTGAAAATGCAAACGAATATGCTCTTGGTCAAGAAATCAAAGCAGATATCTTCAATGAAGGTGATGTTGTTGATGTCACTGGCACAACTCGCGGTCGCGGTTATACTGGTGTTATTCAAAGATGGAATCAACACAGACTTAGAATGACTCACGGAACAGGTCCTGTTCACAGAGAAGTTGGTTCTATGAGTGCAAACTCAACACCATCAAGAGTTTTCAAAAACAAACATATGCCTGGTCACTATGGTGTAGAAAGGGTTACTATTCAAAATCTTGAAATCGTTCAAGTAGACCCTGAAAGAAATGTTATCCTTGTTAAAGGTTGCATTCCTGGACCAAAAGGTTCAGTAGTTACCATTCGTGAAGCGGTTAAGGCTAAATAAAGGAGTAAGTCATGGCAAAAGTTAAAGTTTACAATATGCAAGCTGGCGAAGTTGGTCAAATCAATTTACCTGACACACTCTTTGCTTGCGAATACAATGAGGCTCTTATTCACGAAGTAGTGGTTGCTTATAATGCAAACCAAAGACAGGGCACAAAATCTGCTCTCACAAGAAGTGAAGTAAGAGGACACGCTAAGAAACCTTGGCGTCAAAAGGGCACTGGCAGAGCTAGACATGGTTCTAAGAAAGGCCCACAATGGACTGGTGGTGGAGTTGTCTTTGCTCCAAAGCCTAGAGATTTCTCTAAGAAAGTCAACAAACTTAAAAAGAGAGGAGCTCTTCTTAGTGCATTAAGCACAAAACTTGCTCAAAATGAAGTTACAGTTCTTGATAAGTTTGAATTTGAAGCTCCAAAGACAAAACAGGCTCAAGCATTTATTGATGCTTTCAAGTTTGACAAGAGTGTTCTTGTAATCAATGACAACAACGATAAAAATATCAAACTTGCAACTGCAAACATCAAATCATTGAGCATTGCTGAAGCTTGTGACCTCAATGTTTATCAAGTTGTTGCAAACAAGAACATTGTTATCACTCAGTCAGCTATCAAACAATTAGAGGAGGCGTACGCAGAATAATGGAAGCAAATAAAATCATTATAAGACCACTTCTCACAGAAAAAAGTTATAGCGGAATTGCAAACAAAGTTTATACTTTCGTTGTTGCTAAAAACGCTGATAAAGTGCAAATCATCAATGCAGTTGAAGAATTGTTTGGTGTTAAGGTGGCAAGTGTAAATACTGTTATCGTAAAAGGTCACAAGAAGACCCAAAATACTAAGGCTGGAAGAACAGTTGGCAGAACTAGCGATTATAAAAAAGCAATCGTAACATTAAAAGAAGATTCTAAGTCAATTGCATTCTTCGACAGCTTATCATAAGGATAGGAGGTGTATTATGGCAATTAAAATTCATAGACCAACTTCTGCTGGAAGAAGATTTTATACAACCTCTTCCTTTGAAGAAATCACAAAGAAAACTCCTGAAAAATCTCTGCTTGAAAAGAAAGTTAAACACGCAGGTAGAAATGCTCAGGGTAAAGTTACTGTTCGTCATCAAGGCGGCGGCAACAGACAAAAATATCGTGTAATCGACTTTAAGAGAAACAAAGATGATATTCCTGCAAAGGTTATCGGAATTGAATATGACCCAAACAGAACAGCTTATATCGCTCTTATTCGCTATGCTGATGGCGAAAAGAGATATATCCTTGCTCCTGTTGGACTTAAAGATGGTGACATCGTAATGAGTGGCGCGAATGCTGAAATTAAAGTCGGCAACAGCCTTCCACTCGCACAAATTCCTGTTGGTTCACTTATTCATAACATTGAACTTGAACCTAACAAGGGTGGTCAACTTGTTCGTAGTGCTGGAAATGAAGCTCAGCTTATGGCTAAGGAAGGAAGATATGCAACTATCCGTCTTCCAAGTGGCGAAATGAGAAAAGTTCTTCTCGTTTGCAGAGCAACTATCGGAACTGTTGGCAATATTGACCACGAACTTGTATCTCTCGGCAAAGCTGGTAGAAAAAGACATATGGGTGTTAGACCAAGCGTCCGCGGTGTAGCTATGAACCCTAATGACCACAAGCATGGTGGTGGTGAAGGTAAGAGCCCTGTTGGTATGGCATCACCTGTTACTCCATGGAACAAACCTGCTCTTGGATACAAGACTAGAAAGAGAAAAAATCGCTCTAACCGCTTGATGGTTAAGAGAGTTAATTAGGAGAGAAGATTATGAGCAAATCATTAAAGAAAAAGCCTTATGTTCATCCAAGTCTTGTAAAAAAGGTTGCCCAGATGCAAGAATCAGGGGTTAAAAGACCTATCAAAACTTGGTCAAGAGCTTCTACCATCTATCCTGATTTTGTAGGATTTACCTTCGCAGTGCACAATGGTAAAAAACACGTCCCTGTTTACTGCACAGCTGATATGGTAGGACATAAACTCGGAGAATTTTCTCCAACAAGAACTTACAAGGGACACACTAAAAAGTCGGCATCAGTTGCAGGTAAGAGATAAGGGGTGAAAGATGGCTACAAGAACTAGACAGAAAGCAGAAAAGATTGCAAAAAAAGTAAAGTATCCTTATGCTAAGGCTAAGTATGTTAGAATGAGCCCTTCTAAAATTACCTATATTCTTGACCTTGTAAGAGGCAAGAAGGCAGAAATGGCTGTTGCAATATTAGAAAATATGCCTGATAAAGGTGCTTATGAAAGCTTAAAAGTTTTAAATAGTGCAATCGCTAATGCTGAAAACAACATGGGCAAAAATAGAGATTCATTGTATGTTAAAGAAGCTTATGCTACAAGCGGACCTATGTTTAGACGTATGTCTGCAAGAGCAAAAGGCTCTGGTGACATAATTCACAAAAAAACTTCACATATCACTATTGTGCTTGATGAAGTGGTAGGAGGCTAAGATGGGACAAAAGGTTAGTCCAATTGGACTTAGAGTTGGAATTAACAAAGATTGGAATTCTACATGGTATGCAGATAAGAAAACTTTTGCTGCAAACCTTAAAGAAGACCAAGATGTTAAAAATTTCATCCACAAAAAATATAAAGCTTGTTCTATTTCAAAAGTTACTATTGAAAGAACTGACAGCAAACTTATTGTAAATATCTTCACCTCTAAACCTGGTATGATTATCGGAACAAAGGGTGCTGGTATCGAAGTAATTAAGAAAGAAATTTCAAAACTCATCAGACCTGTTAAATTATTACTTGTAAATGTTAAAGAAATCAAAAGACCTGACCTTGATGCTCAACTTGTTGCAGAAAGCATTGCAATGCAACTTGAAAAACGTGTTGCAGCAAAGCGTGCTTTAAAGCAAGCTATTGAAAGAGTAATGAAAGCTGGTGCGAAAGGTTGTAAGATTCAAGTTAGTGGCGTTCTCACAAAAGCAAACGAGAAAGCTCAAACTGAAAAACAATTCAGAGGCTCAGTTCCTCTTCACACTCTTAGAGCTGATATAGATTATGGTGAATTTGCTGCTTATACTATGATTGGAAAAATCGGTATTAAGTGCTGGATTTACAAGGGTGAAATACTAGGTAATAATAACAAATTGTCTGAAACAAAAGGAGGACAAGAATAATGTTAATGCCTAAAAGAGTTAAAAGAAGAAAAGTTTTTAGAGGCAGAATGACAGGTAAGGCAACAAGAGGAAACACTCTTGCTTATGGTAGCTATGGTATCATTGCAACCGAGCCTTGCTGGATTAAGTCAAACCAAATCGAAGCTGCTCGTATTGCTTTGACAAGATATACAAAGCGTGACGGTAAAGTTTGGATTAAAATCTTCCCTGACAAGCCTGTCACTAAGAAACCTGCAGAAACTCGTATGGGTTCTGGTAAAGGTTCTCCAGAATTTTGGGTTGCAGTTGTAAAACCTGGCAGAGTTCTTTTTGAACTTGAAGGTGTAAGCGAAGAAGTTGCAAGAGAAGCATTTAGACTTTGCGGACATAAACTTCCATGCAAAACAAAATTTATCAAAAAAACAGATGAACTTGCAAAAGGTGGTGTGAAAGATGAAAATTAATGATATTAAGTATCTATCAGTTGCAGAACTCAATGCGAAATTGAAAGAGTTAAACAGTGAATTATTTAATCTTCGTTTCTCTCACGCTACTAGGTCACTTGCAAATCCTATGGCTATCCATAATGTAAAAAAGGACATTGCAAGAGTGAAAACTGTGCTTAGAGAAAAAGAATTAGAAATTAATAATGGAGGCAACGATGGAAACAAGTAGAAATTCAAGAATTGTGCGTCAAGGCGTAGTAGTCAGTGCTGGCAAAATGGACAAAACTGTTGTAGTTAAAGTCGTTTCCAGAGTTAAAAGTCCTATTTATAGAAAAGTCGTTCAAAAATCAAATACATTTAAAGCTCACGATGAAAACAATCAATGCGGTATCGGTGATACTGTCCGCATTATGGAAACTCGTCCTCTTTCAAAGGATAAGCACTTCCGCGTTGTTGAAATTGTAGAGAAAGCTAAGTAAGGAGGAGCATTATGATTCAACCTCAAACAAGATTGAAAGTTGCTGATAATACTGGTGCTAAAGAAATTATGTGTATCAGAGTTCTCGGTGGCTCTTATAGAAGAAGCGGAAACATCGGTGATGTTATTGTTGCTGCCGTAAAAAAGGCTATCCCTGGTGGAACAGTAAAGAAAGGTGATGTTGTAAAAGCTGTTATCGTTCGTTCTTCTAAAGGACTTAGAAGAGCTGATGGTTCTCATATCCGTTTCGATGATAATGCTGCTGTTATTATTGACAATCAAAAACAACCAAAAGGCACTCGTGTATTTGGACCTATCGCTAGGGAGCTCCGTGACAAGGGTTATATGAAAATAATTTCTCTTGCACCGGACGTTCTATAAAAGGAGGCCGTAATGAAGATGACAATTAAAACTGGCGACAATGTGCTTGTTATCGCTGGAAAAGATAAAGGCAAAACTGGCAAAGTTACCGCTGTTTATGCTGACAAGTCAAAAGTGCTTGTAGAAGGCATAAATATCGTTTCAAAACATCATAAAGCAAGAACTCAACAGGAAAAAAGCAGCATAATCAAAAAATCTGCTCCTATTGATGCTTCAAATGTTCAAGTAATCTGCCCAGTTTGTGGAAAGGCAACAAGAGTAGCACACTCTGAAGTTGCTGGCAAGAAAGTTCGTTCTTGCAAAAAATGTAATGGCTCTCTTGATAAAGAGTTTGTAAAACAAACAAAGAAAGATGCCAAAAAAGCTATCAAAGCTGAAGAGTTGAAGGGTGCAAAACTTAAATCTGCAAAAGCAAAAACTGCAGAAGAAAAAGTTGAAGAAAAGCCTGTAGAAAAGAAAACTGCAGCAAAGAAAACCACAACTACAAAAACTGCAGCTGCTAAAACAGCTGAAACAAAAGCTGCTGCTAAGCCAGCAACTAAAACTGCTAAGAAAGTAGAAGAAAAAGCTGAAGAAACAGAGGTAAAAGCTGCTCCAGCTAAAAAGACAACTGCAAAAGCAAGCACTGCAAAAGCAGCTGAAAAAACTACAACAACAGCAAAGAAAACCACCGCTAAGACTGCAACAAAAGCAGAAGGCGAAAAAACAACTACAAAAAAGTCGACAACAGCTAAAAAGGAAACAAAGTAGGAGAAAAAGATGGCAAAAGAACAAAATAGAATTCAGGCTAAATACAAATCTGAAGTTGTGCCTGCTCTTGTAAAAGAATTTTCTTATAAGAATGTAAACGAAGTTCCAAAACTTGTTAAGATTGTTCTTAACATGGGTCTTGGTGAAGTAAAAAGCAATTCAAAAAGCTTCAACATAGCTGTTGACGAACTTGCAGTTATTTCAGGTCAAAAGCCTGTAGTTACAACCGCTAAAAAGTCAATCTCAAACTTCGGTTTAAGAGAAGGACAAAAAATCGGTGCAAAGGTTACTCTCAGAGGAGAAAGAATGTATGAGTTTTTTGATAGACTCACAGCAATCGCTCTTCCTAAGGTGAGAGACTTTAGAGGAATTTCTGACAAATCTTTTGATGGCAAAGGAAACTACTCTATGGGAATTAAAGAACAACTTATTTTCCCAGAAATCGTATATGAAAAAGTCGAAAAAATCAGAGGTTTTGATATTACTTTTGTTACAACCGCTAAAACTGACGAAGAAGCAAAATCACTACTTAAGGCACTCGGTTTGCCTTTCGCTAAATAGGAGATATTATGGCTAAGAAAGCATTAGTTGAAAAACAAAAAAGAACTCAAAAGTATAAATCTCGTGAATACACTAGATGTTCACTTTGTGGTCGTCCACATGCTGTTTTAAGAAAATACGGAATTTGCAGAATCTGCTTCCGTGAACTTGCAAACAAGGGTGAAATTCCTGGTGTTAAGAAAGCAAGCTGGTAAGAAGGAGGAAAAATATGTTAGTTACTGACCCAATCGCAGATATGCTCACTAGAATTAGAAATGCTTTGCTCGTAAAGCATGATAATGTAAGCATCCCTGCTTCAAATGAAAAACGAGCTATCGCTAAAATCCTTCTTGAAGAAGGCTATATTCGCTCTTATGAAGAAGTTGAAGAAGGCGGCCATAAAAATATTAAAGTCGCTCTTAAATATGACGAAATTGGCGAAAGTGTAATTCAAGGTCTTAGAAGAATTTCTAAGCCTGGTCTTAGAGTTTATGCTCAAAGAGATAAACTTCCTAAAGTTATCAGTGGTCTTGGTATTGCAATTATCTCTACAAACAAGGGTATTGTGACCGATAAAGAAGCTAGAAAACTTGGAGTAGGCGGGGAAGTTCTCGCTTATGTATGGTAAGGAGGAAACATGTCAAGAATAGGTAAAGAACTTATTGTTATGCCTGCAGGCGTAACAGCTAAATTTGAAAATGGACTTCTTACTGTGACTGGTCCTAAAGGAACTTTATCACAGGAAATCAATAGTGTAATTACAGCAAAGATTGATGGACAAAATCTTTCTTTCGAAATTGCAAAAAATACTGCTGATTCAAACGCAAAACATGGTCTTTATAGAGCTCTTGCAAACAACATGGTAATTGGTGTTAGCGAAGGTTTTAAAAGAACATTACTTATTTCAGGTGTTGGTTATAAAGCCAATGTTTCTGGAAACAAACTTAACATGAACCTTGGACTTTCTCATCCAGTTGAGATTGAAATTCCAAGTGACTTGCAAATCACTTGCCCAAGTGTAACAGAAATTGCTATCACAGGCATTGACAAGCAAAAAGTAGGACAATTTGCATCTAAAATCAAAGATATCAGACCAGTTGAACCTTATCATGGTTATGGTATCAGATATTCAGACCAAGTTGTGGTAAGAAAAGTCGGAAAAGCTGCCGGAAAAGGTAAGAAATAGGAGAACTTCAAATGATTAAGAAAACTGATAAAAATCAAGAAAGAGTTGTTCGTCATAAAAGAGTTAGACGTAAGGTTAATGGCACAGAACAAAAGCCAAGACTTTCTGTTTACAGAAGTTTGAGCCAAATCTATGCTCAAATTATCGATGACTCTAAGGGCGTAACTATTGCATCTGCTTCAACTATTGACCCAGAAGTTAAGGGTTTAATAAGCGGAAAGAATAAATCTGAGCAGGCAAGCATTGTTGGTCAAACAGTTGCTAAGCGTGCTATAGAAAAAGGTGTAAGTGAAGTTGTCTTTGATAGAGGCGGTTATATTTATATCGGTCGTGTTCAGGCTTTAGCTGATGGTGCTAGAGAAGCTGGACTCAAATTTTAGGAGGAAATCATGGCAGAAAATGAAAAGACAGTAGCATCTACTGAAACCGCACCTAAGGGAAGAAAAAACTTTTCTGGCAAAGCTAAAGGTGATAAAAGAGAACCTAGAGAAAGAAGAGAAAGAGAAGCTAGCGACATTGAAAAACGTATTGTTTGTGTAAGACGCGTTCAAAAGGTTGTTAAAGGCGGAAGAACTCTTAGATTCTCAGCTCTTGTTGTTGTTGGTGACGGCAAAGGCAAAGTTGGTCTTGGAATCGGCAAAAGCAAAGACGTAAGTTCAGCTATCGAAAAGGCTACAACAATCGCAAAAAGAAGTATGAGACCTATCCCAATGGTTAATGGAACAATTCCTCATGAAACTATTGGCAGATTCTCTTCTACAAAAATGCTTATGTTGCCAGCCCCAGAAGGAACTGGAGTTATCGCAGGCGGAAGTGCTCGTGCAGTGCTTGAACTTGCAGGTATTAAGAATATTGTAACTAAAAAACATGGTTCTTCAAATAAAATAAATTGCGTAAAAGCTACTATGGAAGGTCTTCTTTCTTTAAGAACTAAAGAAGAAATCGCAAGACGCCGTGGCAAATCGCCAGAGGAAATCTAAGGGGGAAGTTATGGTAAAGAAAAAAGAGAAAATGCTTAAAGTAACTTGGGTTAAAAGCTGTATTGGATACAACAAAAAACAAGCCAAGATTATTGAAGCTCTTGGATTTAAAAAACTTGGTTCTACAAGAACTCTCCCAGACAACGATTCTATCAGAGGTAGTCTTCACCATGTAGCTCACCTCGTAAAAGTAGAAGAGGAATAGGAGGGGAACATGGAACTTAATAATTTAAAACCTGCTGTAGGTGCAACTACTAAGAAAGTTAGAGTTGGCAGAGGTATCGGCAGTGGAATTGGCAAAACCAGCGGAAAAGGTCACAAAGGCCAAAATGCTCGTAGTGGCGGTGGAGTTAGACCTGGATTCGAGGGTGGAAACATTCCTATGATTAGAAAAATCCCTATGCGTGGATTTAACAATAAAAATTTCTCTAAGAGATATGCTTGCATCAATGTTGGCGACTTAGAGGCATTTGAAGCAAATGCAGTCATTGACCAAGAACTTCTTTATCAAACAAGATTTGTTGGTAAAATGTCTGAATTTGGTCTTAAAGTTTTAGGAGATGGCGTTCTTACTAAACCACTTACTATTAAAGCTAAAAAATTTACAAAAAGTGCAAGAGAGAAGATAGAGAAAGTTGGCGGTAAAGTAGAGGAGATTTAATCATGTTTAGAACGATTATCGACGCATTTAAAGTGAAGGAAATAAGGAATAAGATTCTTCTTACCCTCCTTTTTCTTTTCATTTATAGGCTGGGTTGTTGGATTCCTTGTATTGGTTTCAATTCAAGTGTTGTGCTTGAAAACAGCAATGGACTTGGCTTTTTTGACTTAATGAACCTTGTCAGCGGTGGTGCACTTTCAAACTGCTCAGTGCTGGCTCTTGGTGTTTCGCCTTATATTACAGCATCAATTGTTATTCAACTTTTGACAATAGCTGTTCCTGCTCTTGAAAGACTTTCTAAGAGTGGTGAAGATGGCAGACGTAAAATCAGTTTATATACCCGCTTTGTTGCTCTTGCTCTTGCAATTGCACAATCTGTTGGTATTGTGGTTGGTTATGCAAATGTTGAAGGCGGATTTGACCCTAACCTCACTGCTGTTATGCCAAAATGGCTTATCGGCATGGGCGTTGTGATTATAATGGTTGCTGGTGCAATGTTTACAGTTTGGATGGGTGAAAGAATTACCGAACTTGGCATCGGAAACGGAACAAGTTTATTAATCTTTGTTGGTATCCTTTCTTCTGCAGGCAGTGCTGTAAGTAAAATTGTAAATCTTTGTGTGCAAGATATTACCTATATTTGGTATTTGGTATTATTCTTTGTTATTATTGTTGCAATTTTCGCTCTTATCGTTTTAATGGATGGAGGCGAACGTAAAGTTGTTGTAGATTATGCTAAACAAATGAAGGGAAGAAAGATGTATGGCGGTCAAAAACAGTCTATTCCTATCAAGGTAAATGCGACAGGGGTTATGCCGATAATATTCGCTTCTGCACTTCTCACTTTCCCACAAATGATTATTTCAATTTTCTGGCCAAATGTCACCTGGTATAGTGACTGGCTTGGAACAAACTCTTGGCTTTATATTGTCCTTACCGCAGTTTTAATCCTTGCTTTTGCATTCTTCTATTCAAAAATTTCTTTTGATACAAAGGATATTGCAAAAAGACTTCAACAACAAGGTGGATTAATTCAAGGTATAAGACAGGGTAAGCCTACTGCAGATTATCTTTCAAAGATATCTGATAGAATTACCTTCTGGGGTGCATTATTCCTTGCTATCATTGCATTATTGCCTTCACTTGCTTTCAAAGCAATTGGCGATTTCTCAGGTGGACCTATTGTTGCCACTTTGATAAATGCATTTAGTGTAACAGGACTTATGATTGTTGTTTCGGTTGCTCTTGAACTTGACAAACAACTTTCAGCACAGATGATGATAAGAAATCATAAAGGTTTCTTGTCTTGATAAAAGATTGTAATTTTTATAGTGTAAATAAATGTAAATTAATCTTGTTTAATTTATATTGAAATAAAATGTATAAATTGTCGGTTGAGAAATTTTCTTGGCCGACAAAAGAAATACATTTGTAATTAATTCTTAATAAAAATCATTGCAAAATGATAAAATTATTGCCTTTTATTAAAGATTAATAAAAACAGCTATTCAAGTGAAATTCACTTTTAAAAATAGCAAATCACATGATGTGATTTCTGAGGAAAATGAAAATTGAATCCTCAACTTGCTTGCATTTGAGTTGCAACGGTCGCAAAAAATATTAATAAACTTAAATTGATTTGTTTTTTGAAAAAGCTTAAATTAAGCATAAGAAAAAATAATTTAAATTAAAGTTTGGAAGGAGAATTGATGAAAATTATTCTTTTAGGAGCTCCTGGAAGTGGAAAGGGGACTCTTGCGAAACAGATTACAAGAGATTTTGGTTTACCACAAATTTCTACAGGTGATTTATTCAGAGCTATAGTAAAAGAAGATAGTGCTCTTGCGCGAGAGGTTAAAAGTATCATGGCGAGTGGTGCTCTTGTGCCAGATGAACTTACAATTGAAATAGTCAAAAATCGTATTAATCAAAATGATTGCCAAAAAGGATTTATTCTGGATGGCTTTCCAAGAACTGTCAATCAGGCAAAAGCTCTTGAAAATATAACTGAAATTGATATGGCAATTTTAGTTGACCTTGATTTTGAAACGATTATTGATAGATTATCATCAAGATTGACATGTCCTGCTTGTGGAGAAATTTATAATGCTCATACTTACAATCAACAATCATGTCAAAAATGTAATGCGACATTAATTCAGCGTGATGACGATAAACCTGAAACAATCAAAAATCGTCTGGAAGTTTATGAAAAAAACACATCACCACTCATAAACTTCTACAGTGATAGACTGTTTAAAGTTTCCAGCAAAAATTCTGCTGAAGAAACATATAGGTCTGTAAAAACTTTTCTTGACAACTTTGGAGGCTAAGTAATGAACAACTTATCTCCTGCAGAGCTTGTTTTGGTGAAAAAGGCTTGTGAGATTACTCGGGATGCTTTAAACTATTGTGAAAAGCAGATTACTGCCGGAATTACAACCAAACAACTTGACAATCTTGTAGAAAAGTTTATAATAGAAAGTGGTGGTTATCCTGCTTGCAAAGGATATGAGGGCTTTCCTGGTGCAGTTTGCATTTCGGTAAATGATATGGTTGTACATGGAATTCCAAGTGACCAAATTGTTTTGCAAGAAGGTGATATTGTCAGTGTTGACATTGTGGTGAATTATAAAGGGTATTATGGAGATGCCGCAAGGACTTTTCCTGTTGGTAAGATATCTCAAGATAGAGAAAAACTTATCGAGGTGACAAAAGATTGTTTCTTTAAGGGTATTGAAAAACTTAAAGTAGGTCATAGATTGGGAGAAATGTCCAATGCTATTCAAAATTATGCTGAAAGTAATGGCTACTCTGTTGTGCGTGAACTTGTCGGGCATGGCATCGGCAAAAGTATGCATGAGCCACCAAATGTGCCAAATTATGGCAAGGTAACCGATGGACCAATGGTTACTGACAATGCTGTCATTGCTATTGAACCCATGATAAATATGGGTGGAAAAGATGTATGGCTAATTGAAGACGGATGGGGTGTTGTGACTCGCGATGGCAAGTGTTCGGCACATTATGAAAACACCGTTCATATCACAAAAGATTCAATTGAAATTTGGACTTTATAGGTGTGAAATGATAGATGTTGGAAATGTTGTGATGGCAACTGCCGGAAAAGAGAAAGGCGGACTATTCGTTGTGGTCGCCCTTGATGATAAATATGCTTATTTATCTGATGGGAAAAGGCTTAAGTTTAATAAGCCAAAACGTAAAAGCTTTAAACATTTAAAGCAATTTGACTTACAGTCTTTGACTGAGGATGAGGTCACTAATCCGAATGAGAGGACTAATGCTAGAATTAGAAAATTTTTATCGAAAATAAGGAGTGAGCATGTCTAAGGAAGATGTTATTGAATTTGAGGGAGTAGTTGAAGAAGTGCTTCCAAATACAACGTTCAGAGTTCGTCTGGCCAACGGACACGAAATCATTACCTACCTTTCAGGAAAACTTAGAAAAAACTATATTAAGGTTTTGGAAGGGGATAAAGTAAAAGTTGAAATGAGTCCTTATGATTTGACTAAGGGCAGAATTACTTGGAGAGATAAGGGCTAAAAAGGAGAAATTTTTATGAAAGTCAGAGCATCTGTTAAGCCTATTTGTGACAAGTGTAGAGTTATTAAAAGAGATGGCAAAGTTATGGTCATCTGTTCTAAGAGTGCTAAACACAAACAAGTTCAGGGCTAAAATTAAAAAATGGAGGATAAATAAATGGCAAGAATTGCTGGTGTAGACCTGCCTAGAGAAAAGAGATTAGAGCTTGGTCTTACCTATATTTATGGAATAGGAAGGGTAACTTCCAACAAAATCTGCGAAGAAACTGGGGTTAGTGCGGATATTCGCGTAAAAGACCTTACAGACGACCAAATCGCAAAACTTCGTAATTATATCGAACATAACCTTCTTGTTGAAGGTGAACTTCGCAAAAAAGTCGATATGGACATCAAAAAGCTTATTGAAATAGGCTGCTATCGTGGTGTTCGTCACCGCAAAGGACTCCCAGTAAGAGGTCAAAGCACTAAAAATAATGCAAGAACAAGAAAAGGACCTAAGAGAGTTGTTGCTGGAAGCTCTAAGAAAGGTAAGTAGGAGGAATAATGGCAACTAAACAAACTTCTAATAAGAAAACAACTAAAAAAAGAATCAGCAAAAATATTTCTGCTGGACAAGTGCATATCAAAACTTCTTTCAACAATACGATTGTAAGTTTTTCTGATTGTGATGGCAATGTTCTTTCTTGGTGCTCATCTGGTAAACTCGGACTTAAAGGCTCTAAGAAAAGCACACCATTTGCTGCTCAATCTTGCGTTGAAGACGCTGCAAAAGTCGCTAAAGAACATGGTATCAAAACTGTTGAAGTTTTTGTTAAAGGACCAGGAAGCGGTAGAGAACTTGCTATCCGTTCACTTCAAAACTGCGAACTTAATGTAACCATGATTAAGGATGTTTCTCCAATCGCTCATAACGGTTGCAGACCTCCTAAAACAAGAAGAATATAAAAGGAGAGTAAAATGGCAAGAACTATTGAACCTGATTGCCGTCAATGTAGAAGAGAAGGTTGCAAACTCTTCCTTAAAGGCGAAAGATGCACTACTAAGAAATGTGCAATGGAAAGACGCCCTGTTATCCCTGGACAACATGGCAACTCAAAACGCAGAGTAGCTTTCTCAGAATACGGCACTCAACTTAGAGAAAAACAAAAAGTTAAAAGAATGTATGGTGTTCTCGAAAGACAATTTAGAGAATATTATGACAAAGCAAACAAAATGCAAGGTGTTACCGGTGAAAATATGCTTTCTTTAATTGAAAGACGTCTTGACAATGTTGTTTACAGAATGGGAATTGGAGCAAGCCGTAAGCAAGCTCGTCAGATTGTAAACCACGGTCTTATCACTGTTAATGGCAAAAGGGTAAACATC
Organism: uncultured Eubacteriales bacterium; assembly: GCA_949077035.1. Lineage (GTDB taxonomy): Bacteria > Bacillota > Clostridia > Christensenellales > UBA1242 > Caccovivens. Next base: position 136,810 of record CARUPR010000001.1, on the reverse strand, counting down.
GCTTCTTATTCAGTAAGAGCTGGTGACCAAATCGCTATTAAAGAAAACAAACAAAACAATGAAATGTTTAAATCCCTTAGAGGTAGCAAAGTTGTTATGCCTAAGTGGGTGGAATTTGATACAAACACTTTCTCTGGGAAAATCGTAGCACTTCCTAGCAGGGAAGATGTCGATGCAGACATCAAAGAACAACTTATTGTCGAATTATACTCGAGATAATAAGGGAGGTATATTTATATGGAAATGGAAAGACCTAGAATTACTTGTGAAGAAACTGACAACGGCTCTTTTGCTAGATTTGTTGTTGAACCACTTGAAAAAGGTTATGGTATCACTCTTGGTAATGCCATGAGAAGAACTCTTCTCTCAGCTTTGCCAGGCTCAGCCCCAATTGCTGTTCGCATAGCAGGGGTAAGTCATGAGTTTTCTACCATCAGAGGAGTTACTGAAGATGTAGTTGACATTATACTTAATCTCAAAAGTCTTGCAGTAAAATGCAAAGACCAAAGTCGTGATTATATAACATATCTTCATCTTAGAAAAACTGGAGCAGGCGAAGTTTCTGCAAAAGATTTTGAAGCAAACTCTGATGTTGATATCTTAAATCCAGACTTGCATATTTGCACAATGGATGAAGGTGCAGTGCTTGATATGGATATCATGATTGGCAACGGAAGAGGCTATATCCCAAACAATGAAAATAAAGAAAAGTTTGACAATATCGATTATATCGCTATGGACTCACTTTTCTCACCTGTGAAAAGAGTTAATTTCAATGTTGAAAGCACTCGTGTAGGTCAAAGTGTTAATTTTGACAAGCTTACACTTGAGGTTGAAACTAATGGAACAACTCCAGCTAGAGAAATTGTTTCTCTTGCAGGTAAGATTGTTATGGAACATATCAATCTTTTCGTTGAACTTTGTGCAACTATTGCAAATTCAGATATTTTAGTTTCTCGTGAAGAAGATAAACAAGTTAAACTTATGGAACTTCCAATCGAAGAAATGGATCTTTCTGTTCGTTCATACAACTGCTTAAAGAGAGCAGGCATCAACAATGTAGAAGACCTCACTAAGAAAACAAGAGGCGATATGCTTAAGGTGAAAAACCTTGGTATCAAGTCTATTGATGAGGTTATTGCTAAACTTGAAAGTTATGGACTTTCACTTCGTAAGGACGAAGACTAAACTAATAAAGGAGAAAAACAATGGCTAATGCAAAACTCGGCAGACCAAGTAAGGAAAAAGACTCTATGCTTAGAGGTCTTGTTTCTGACCTTCTTTGGTTTGGAAAAATAGAGACAACTGTAGCTCGTGCTAAGTCAGTAAGAAGTCAAGCAGAAAAAATCTTAACTCTTGCAATCAACTCTTATGAAGATATCGTAAAAGTTGAAAAAGAAATTAAAGATGAAAAGGGTATCAAAGTAAAAACAACTGTTACTAATGATGGTCCTAAAAAACTTGCTGCTCGCAGAGCTATGATGGCTTACCTTATGGATAGACAAGAGCAAAGAAAAGATAAAGAAAGCATCGAAGCTTTCACTGCAAGAACAAAGGATATTAAGCATCCTCTTCTTGAAAAAATCTTCAACCTTTATGCTCCTAAGTATGCTACTCGTATTAAGGAAGTTGGACAGGGCGGCGGATATACAAGAATTGTTAAACTTGGTGCTCGCAAAGGCGATAGTGCTGAAATGGCAATCGTTGAATTGATATAATTGACTAAAACTTTATGTTTTATGAGATTTTAAGTCTTTAAATTGAATAATTAAAAAAACACTCAGATTCTTGGGTGTTTTTTTCTTTTGTGACTGAAGATTGATGTGAATAATTGAGAGCTTTCTTTAGATAGGCAATAGGCAGGTGCATCGAGAAATTTCTTTACCAAATACGAACGCTTTCTTTAGTGACTGACGGGAATAATTTAAGAGCTTTCAGTGGCATGAAATAAGAAAATAAGGTGAGTGATTTCTTTATGAAGCAAAATAGGATTGAAAAATAAACAATGAAAAAGAAGGCATGATAGATGAAAACAACAAGGAAATATAGCAAAGAGAGAGCTTTCAGGGATTTGAAATTGGAAGGAACAATGTAAGTTTTCATAAGTTACAGACAGGGACTGAAATTAGTTTTATTCTGATAAATTTTAATCATATAAAAATTTATTTTTGATAAGATTGCAAATTGATGCTATTTTGTTACAGAAAAATATAGTATTATGATTTATTTGACAATATAATTTTTTTATATTACAATATTTATAATTATAAATAATATATTGAGGGGTATGTTATGAGTTGGTTTGGTGAATTTTTTTTGGAATATAGAGGAAGGGACGATGAAAAATTTGTAAAACTAGCAAAACTTATCATACCAAAATATACAGAAAGATTTGTTGTCAACGGCGGGAATACTTTAAGTTGTAAAAGAAATTTATCTTGGTTTACTGCAAATCGAGATACAACAGAAATTATGAGGTATCTTAATAAAGGCGAAAAATTAATCATGAAAATTCGCGGTAAAACATCTCCTATAATTTCAAAAAAAATGGCTGATGAAAAAGGTCTTGAATACGAATTGTTAGATGAATATTATGAAGAAGAAACCAATGATGATGAAATAAATGTTGAGCTACTAGAAGAGGTTGTTATTATCGGCAATGCTGAAAATAAAAATCAACCTTCTATTTCTTGTGAGTTTCCCGATAAACAAAGAAATATAGTTTATAATTTGGGGAAATTAGATGATTTTTATGATTTTGATGGTGGTGAAATTGAAAATTTTAATAATTATATCAATCTTGTAAAGACAGTGGTTGAAAACGATAAAGATATGCAAAGAATTGCTTGCAAGTTTTTAACTGAAATCAAAAATCAAATGGGAAAAATAAATCAAATTGAAGTTCGCAAATTCTTAGATTCTGCAGAAAATATTGATACTTTCTTGGAATATTTGGGTTTAGATGTTAGGCAAAATGAAATTAATGAAAATGAAATGTAATCTTTTAAAAGGCACTTTATAGTGCTTTTTTTGCACGCATATAAGATAGAAAAAGTTTTTAATAATCGACAATAATACTATCTACTAAAACAAAGTTTAGGATATAAAGAATATCTTTTCTGATTTGTAAAATTCTTGATTTATTTTGTAAAAATTCTTGACTTTGATTGAATATATATGCTAATCTTTTAAAAAGGAGTGATTATGAAAAGACCATTATCATTGACTGCTTATACTATTGGTGTGGTGACCAATATGTTTGGATTATTGATAAATTTATTGACCTGCATTGTTTTTGGAGTTGGCTTTAGAGAATTGGATAAAGCTGGAGTAAATCCAACAGGACTTCAAATTGCATATTTTTGTTTAATTTGTATAAACTTTTTGATTTTACTTGGGGCAATAATTGTAAACAGCATTTCAATTGCATCTTCAAGAGCGCCTTCAAAAAAATTTGAAAGAAGAAAAGAGCTTTTTGTAATTTCAATTTGTTTAAATATCATTGAAATTTTATATATTGTCGCCTTCTCTATAATTTATTTATTCTTGTTGATGAATGGAAATGGGGAAGCCATTATTGAATGGGGAGTTTGCTTTATCGGATTGATTGTTTCAATAATTCTTGCTATCTATGATTTTTCAAATGAAAAATATAGAAAAAACGGCAATAAACAAGAAATAATTGACAATCAATATGAAAGCGAGCAGGTAGTTTATTCAAATATTGTTTATGAAGAAGATAAAAGAAAAGTTGCTGGCAGCAGTCTTTCACTTGAGAAAGAACTGGCAAAATTAAATGATATGAAAATGGCTGGTCTTATAAATGAAGATGATTTCAATATAATGAAAGCAGCTTTAATTTCAAAGTTATATAAATAGTAAATTAAAAAACAATCTTTAAAGGTTGTTTTTTTGTATTGACAAAATTTCATTTTATAGTTATAATTTATATAGAGTAAAAATATAAGGAGTTGAAATGAAAAAAGTTGAAGGTAGATTGACTAATGTCAATAAATTGGACTTAAAACTTTTGGGAAATAATCCAAAAAGATTTTGGACAAATGTTAGCGTAATTGGGGAAGGAGCTTTTGAGAGTGCCGATATAAAAGAAATAGAAATCCCAGATAGCATTAAAGCGATTGAAGCAGGTGCATTTATGCATTGTTGGTCTCTTGAAAAGGTTAAACTTCCTGAAAATTTGGAAAGTTTAAGCGGTTTGGAGTTTTGGGATTGTCGCAAATTAAAATCAATCAATCTTCCAAAAAATTTGACAAGTGTTGAAAGAGGGTTGCTTTTTGCTTGTAAGTCATTGAAAAAGGTGGTTGTGCCAGCTGGTGTCAAATCGATAGGAATGTGTGCTTTTTGCGGATGCAGCAATTTAGAAGAAATTGTATTGCCACAAAATATCAGTGATATTGAAAAAAATGCATTTTTGCATTGCAACTTTAAATATGTTTATAAGCCTGTTGGGAAAAATAATATAGTTTTTTCACAAAGTTTGCCTAAAGATGTTGAAGTGGAAGGCAGTATTGAATATAAACCTAATCTTTCTGAAGCTTATCAACATTCAAAAGATGAAACTTATGAAGAAATAGTCGAATTTGCTAAATCATTTGGCAAAGATAATGCTGAAGAATTGGAAATATAAAAAATAAAAGAGGTGTAAAATGGGTTGGTATGGAGATTTTGATTTAAAATATAGAGGAAATGATAAGGAAAAATTTGTTAAACTTGCAAAACTTATCATTCCTAATTATGAAGAACGTTTTGAAGAAAATGAAGATGAAGACGGATTAGAATGTAAAAGACAATTAAGTTGGTATAGTGCAGAAGAAGATGTGAAAAAGATTATGTCTTATCTTAATGAAGGTGATGGAATTGACGTCACTATTGTTGGTGAAACTCGCCCTATTGTGACTAGACAGGTTGCTGAAGAGAATAATTTGGAATATGATTTGTTGGAAGAAGACGACTATGATTATGAAGAGTGGGATGATGAAGACGATGACGAAGATGAAGATGATGATGAAAATGACAATAATGATGATGAAAACAACAATGATGATGAAGAAGAAAATTATGATGTAGATGTTGAACTTACTCAAGAAGTTATTCATTTTGAGAAGAAGAATGGGGGGGTTGAGGTTTACAATCTTTATCCTGATGATTGCAGATATCGTCAATATAATTTAGGGCTTTATGATGACTTTCTTTATATGGATGGTGATAAAGAAGGGTTAAAAGATTTAAATAAATATTGCGGTTTATGGTATGAAATTCTTGAAAATGATGAAGAAATGCAAGAAATTGCCTGTGATTTCTTTGGATTTTTAAAGAATGATTTTCAGAAATTTAAAAGCAATGAAGTAAAAGAATTTTTTGATGCTGTTGATAATAAAGAATCATTTGTTGAATATCTTTCAAAATTTAAAACTGAAAAAGAAATTGTTGAATATTCAGAAGATGCAAAAAGACTTTTATCTCAGTTGTCTAAAGAAGATATCAAAAAATTGCATGGTGCCGATTTCTTAGCAAAAAGCGTAGACAGAAAAGGTTATGATGAGATGGTAAGATTGTTGAGAAGTTGTGGTTTTCTTGTTGGTCGTTTATTTGATTGGGATGAAGAAAGATATTATTAATATTTTTGCTTGAAAGATTTATATTTCAAAAAATTTAATTAAGCTTTTATTTGTGCATTTATTAGTAATAATTAATAAAAAAAATACTTTTTTGGTTTTATGCAAATTTTAACATATGTGAATATAAAGGTGATTAATGAGGGCGGTTGTTCAAAGGGTATTAAGTGCTAATTTAAAGGTAGACGGAAAGCTTATATCTGAAATTGACAATGGAATGGTGGTATTTTTAGGTGTTGGCATAGGTGACAGGCAGGAAGATATTGATAAGCTTGCTTTAAAAATTTCAAAATTACGTATTTTTGAAGATGAAAATGGCAAAATGAACCTTTCTATCAAAGATGTGTCAGGTAAAATTTTGCTTATAAGTCAATTTACCTTATATGCCGATTGTTCGCATGGCAACAGACCAAGTTTCTTTGAAGCTGAAAAACCTCAGGTGGCTAATGAGATGTATCAAAACATGAAAAGCCGTCTTAATCAAGAGGGTATTATGGTTGAAATGGGTGTTTTTGGGGCGGATATGAAAATTGAAGTTTTAAATGACGGACCGGTGACCATTATGCTTGATAGTAAAAATATATGATGTGATTAAAAGAAGATAGTTTTTATTATCTTCTTTTTTTTTTAGGAACGCAAGATAGGCAGGAGAGCAGGAGCGCTTTTTTTGCACGCAAGTTGGAAGGTGGTGCTTTTTTAGAAAAGAAAGAAACAATATTTTTAAATGACAGAAAGAAAAGAAGAAACGAGTGCTTTTTCAAACAAGATGAATATAAATTTAATATAATAAAGAAAGATACAATATGTTGTTTGCTTAAACTAAAATTTTGATATAAAAACAGGCTGAAATAAAATTTTAAATTATCAGTTTTAGTTTTGGGTTTACAATTGACTTATTCATCAAAAAAAGTTATACTTAAAATGACTGAATTTATCAACTTCATCGGAGGAATTATGATTTTATATGGTGATTATCATACTCATACAAAATATTCGCGACATGGGCATGGCAAGGGAAGTGTTCTTGAAAATGCATCATCAGCTTTAAACAAAGGTCTTAAACAAATTGCTATTACAGACCATGGCTTTAATCATATCTATTATGGTGTTCGCAGACGTGATATGTCGCAGGTGAAAGATGATATATTAAATGCTAGGGAAGTGACTGGGGTAGACATTTTGTTGGGAGTTGAAGCAAATTTAATCTCACAAATGGGTGATATTGACATTAAAGAAAGTGATTTTGAATTTTTAGATATCCTTTTAATGGGGCATCATACACTTGTGAAGACAAATTCTTTGGATGATACTTTTAAGCTTACTCTCGCAAATTTGTTTGGCTCTCCTTATGCGCCAAGCAAGGAAAGATTAAGCAGAAATACCACATCTTTTTTGAGGGCTATTGATAAATATCCTATTGATATTATCACCCATTTAAACTATGGTGCACCAACAGATACACTGGCTGTGGCAAGGCTTGCCAAGGAAAAGGGTGTATTGATTGAGCTTAATGGCAAGAGAATAAATTTTACTGACAGAGAGCTTTTGATTATGGCTGAAGAAGGTGTAAAATTTATTGTTGATTCTGATGCCCATACTCCACAGAGAGTTGGTGAATGTAATAATGCAATCAACACCATTTTTAGGCTTGGTTTGCCAATTTCGCAGATTGTGAATATAGACAAATTACCAAAATTTTCGGCAAAGAGAGGATAAAATTGAGTTTCGCAAAGGATAGTAAACTAGAAATTATTGAAGAAAGAATTGAGGACGCAGATTGTGCTCAAGCTTTTATTTCAGGACTTTTGCATGCTTCTGGCTCTATCACAAGAAACAGCGAAGATTTTTTTGTGGACCTGATAACTGATTTTAAAGAAATTTATGAATATATTGGCGGTCTTGTTGAACGTTTGTATGGTCAAAAATTGACACTTGATATCTCTGATGACCATATTATAAATAAAACCATATATTACAGGATAAGATTTCCAAAAGAGATTTCTAAACAGGTTTTAAAAGATTGTTCTATTATTGACGGCAATGGTCAATTTAATTTGGGTGGCGAGATTGATAGCAATATTATTGCAGATGAGGAAACTAAAAAAGCATTTTTAAGGGGTGCATATGTTGGCTGTGCAACTTCAAGTATAAAACTCAGTGAGCTTGGCTCTCGTTTGCCAACAACCGGTTATCATGTTGAGTTTGCTTCTCACCATGACATTTTCTTGCAGGGAATTTGTGATATTTTAAAATGTTTTAATATAAACAGCCGAATTGCAATGAGAAGAAAGATATATGTGCTTTATATAAAAGACAGCGAGTCTATAAAAGATTTGCTGGCACTTCTTGGCGCAACCAAATGTGTGCTTGACCTTTCTGATGAAATGGCAAAACGTGAATTGCGAAACACCGTCAATCGTCAGGTAAATTGCATCAATGCAAACATAAATAAGACTGTTGAGGCAAGTTTAAAACAAATTTCAGCAATCAATCTTATAAACAGCAAAATAGGTCTTGAAAGTCTTCCTGAAGATTTGCAGGAGGTTGCTGTTTTAAGGCTTGCAAATCCGCAGGAAAGCATGGAAGAACTTTTGGCGCTATCAACTATCAAGCTTACTAAAAGCGGTTTAAATCATCGTTTTAGACGTCTTCTTAAGATAGCTGACATACTTAAAGAATAAAATATGTAAGAGTGAAATATTTAAGAGTAAAAATATTTAAATAAAAATTTAAGAGTAAAAATATAAGATGATAGTTTTAAAATGCAAGATTTAAATATAAAAATTTAAATAGATTAAAGAATAAATTAAAAGATAAAAATTGAAAAGATATAAAAGATGAGGTAAAAATGAAAGAGTTTGTTCATTTGCACGTGCATACAGAGTTTAGTTTGCTTGACGGGCTTGCCCGAATAGATAAACTTATCGACACTGTTAAGCAGCGTGGTTGGAATTCTATTGCAATCACCGACCATGGTAATATGCATGGTGTTATAAAATTTTTTGAAGGTTGCGTCCAAAAAGGAATAAAACCTATTATCGGTGAAGAATTTTATATCTGTCATGATATGGCGTCAAGGACAAATCGTGGTGACACAGGTCACCTTATTTTGCTTGCAAAGAATAATACTGGCTTACAAAATCTTTTAAAGTTGTCTTCATTTGCATACCTTGATGGAATGTATTATAAGCCAAGAATTGATTATGCTTTGCTTGAAAAATATAGTGAAGGACTTATATGTCTTTCTGCCTGTCTTGCAGGTCATATTCCTCAGGCTATTCTCAGACGAGAGTTTGATGAAGCTGATAGGCTTGCTATGTGGTTTAAAAACCTTTTTGGCGATGATTTCTATCTTGAAATACAGGACCATGGCATACCAGAAGAAAGAGAGGTATTGATTAAGATTAGCGAAATGAGCGAGCGATTAAACATTCCTCTTGTTGCGACAAACGATGTCCATTATCTTGAAAAAGAAGATAGTGAGCTTCAGGATGTTTTGATGTGTGTTCAGCTTGGCAAGACCATAGATGACCCTGATAGAATGAAATTTCCGACAGATGAATTTTATCTTAAAACCTATGAAGAGATGGAAGAAGCTTTGCCAGGTTTTACCGAAGCTCTTGACAGAACAAAAGAAATTGCCGACAAATGCAATGTTTCAATCAAAACTAAATCGCTTAGGGAAGCTGCAGAAGGCGGAAATCAGCTTATACCGGATGAAGATAAATTGGGTGCAACAGATAACTTCATTCCTAAATATGTGCCAGATACAGGTGAAGAACCTTTTGAATTTCTTTCAAGACTTGCTTGGGAAGGGCTTAGCCGAAATTATAAGGAAGTGCCAAAGGAATATGAAGAAAGGCTTGAAATGGAGCTTTCAACCATCAATAAGCTTGGATATGTTGAATATTTCTTGATTGTTTGGGATTATATCAATTTTGCACGTGAAAATGATATCCCTGTTGGACCGGGCAGAGGCTCTGGTGCGGGCAGTTTGGTTGCTTACACCACAGGAATAACTCAGGTCGACCCTATGAAATATGACCTTTTCTTTGACCGCTTTATCAATCCTGAACGTGTTTCCATGCCTGACTTTGACGTCGACTTTTGTATGGATAGGCGAGGCGAGGTTATTGAATATGCAAAACGCAGGTATGGCGCAGACCATGTTTCCAACATAGTAACTTTTGGAAATATGCAAGCCAAAAACGCGATTAAGGATGTTGCAAGAGTTTTGCGTTTTCCTTATGCTGAGGTTGATAAAATTACCAAAGAAATACCTTTTAAGCCTACAAGAAAGCCACCAGTTTTGAAATATTATTTTGGAGTAACTGGAAAGGAAGAGGATGAAAAATACATCATTCCAGAACTTCGTAGAATGTATGATGAAGATGAACAGATTAAAAGGATTGTCGACATGGCAATCAAGCTTGAAGGTGTGCCTAGAAATGTTTCCATGCACGCTGCCGGTGTTCTGATTGCTCCAGACCCAGTTTTTGACCATGTTCCAATGGCTAAGAGTGGCAATGATGAAATCACCCAATTTGATATGACTGAGCTTGAGCATTTAGGTCTTCTTAAAATGGACTTTTTGGGGCTGAGAACGCTTACAGATATACATAAAGCTATCAAATATATCAAAGAAATTCATGGCGTTGAAATTGATTTTACCAAGATGAGCTATGATGACCCTGCAGTCTATAAAATGATAAGTGCGGGCAGGACGGAAGCTGTTTTCCAACTTGAAGGTGGCGGAATGAAGAAGTTCATGAAAGACCTTCAGCCTACCTGCTTGGAAGACATTATTGCGGGTATATCGCTTTATCGTCCCGGTCCAATGGACTTTATCCCTAAGTTTATTAAGGGTAAGAAAAATCCAGAACAAATTGAATATGAGGACCCTTGTCTTGAACCTATCTTGAATATGTCATATGGATGTATTGTGTATCAAGAGCAGGTTATGAAGATATTTCAGGTTATGGCAGGCTTTAGTTTGGGCGGTGCGGACAATGTTCGTAGAATTATGAGTAAGAAAAAGCCTGAAAAATTACCACCTGAAAAGAAAAAGTTTATCTATGGTTGGCAAGACCCAGAAGGCAAGCTTAAGCCAATACCAGGTGCTCTTGCACTTGGTCATGATGCCGAAGTTTCTGAACGTGTATTTGAGCAGATGGCAAAGTTTGCAGGTTATGCCTTCAACAAGTCGCACGCTGCCGCCTACGCATATGTGGCATATCAAACAGGTTATCTAAAGGCACACTATGAGGTTGAATATCTTACCGCCGTTTTAAACAATCGTATCACAAATGCAGACAATGTTAAAAAATATACCAATTACGCAAAGGTGGAAGGGTTTGAAATTTACCCACCAGATATCAATAAATCTTATACAGAATTTAAGGTTGAAAATGGAAACATTCGTTTTGGTCTTGGAGCTTTAAAGCACGTAGGAACTGTGCTTATTGATACAATAGTTGAAGAACGTAATAGAGGCGGTGATTTCACTAGCTTAGAAGATTTTATAAGAAGGGTATCTTCAAATTCTCTTAATAAAAAATCGATGGAAGCTTTGACCCTCAGTGGTGCATTTGATTGTTTTGGATATGCTCGTTCTCAGGTTATGGAAGCTTTTCCAAAATATATGGAACTTGTAAGTGTAGACCGAAAGGCAAAAGCAACAGGTCAGTTCTCATTCTTTGACACCTTTGCTGAACAAACAGAGATGCTCAATAAAATTGAATATCCAAATATAAAAGAATATAATAAAGACACTCTTTTAAAGTTTGAGAAGGAGTTTGTAGGAATTTATCTTTCAGGTCATCCACTTGACGATTATTTAGATAAATATGAGAAATTCAACTTTACCTCAGATATGTTGCCAGAAACAACATCAGATGAATTTGAAGATGAAGAAGATGAGGGTGGCAACAATGAAGCAGTATTTGTTTCTTCTGAAGATGAGGAAGAAGGACCAAGTGAAGAGAATGATAACTTTGTCAAAGATGGTCAATCGATTATTGGTGGCGGAATTATTAAGGCAATAAAGAAAATTATGACTAAAACTGGCAATATGGCATTTTTGACAGTTGAAGATTTGTATGGTACTTTTGATGTTATGCTTTTCAGTAAACTTTATACTCGATATAAAGATATTGCATTGGAAGATGGTCTTATTACTGTTAAAGGCAAAATTTCAATCAGAGATGGCAAATCACCATGTGTAATCGCAGAATCTCTTACACCTTGGGAGAAGGTGGATGAAACAAAGGAAACTCCGGTTGTAAAAGAAAAAAAGGTTTACCTTCGTTTTAATACCAAAAATGTCAGCATTTACAATGGTGTAAAACAAATTGCAACAAGTTATCCAGGTGAAAGTTCTATAGTTGTCAAATGCACAACTACAAATAGTGTCTTCTCGTTTAATGTTAAGGTAGAGATAAATAATTATTTGACTAATGAGCTGATAGGTCTTCTTGGTGAAGAAAATGTTATCATAAAATAAATAATTTCAAAATTAAGATTGTCAAATATTCTAATTGTGATATTATTATTGTTTTTAATTAAAAAGATAGCACTAACTTTGTTCATGCCTATCTTGCGTTCCTAAAAAAAAGTAATATTCATAAGTCACTCAATATAGTTGGCGAAATTACAAAAGAACCTAAACCGGAAATGGCATAGGTTCTTTTTTTTGTTTACTTTCTTAGCTGTCAAAAAAGCGAATATCTCTGGTGTTGTCACAGGTGGTCGTTTAATATAATTCTTCAAAAAAATGCTTATAAATTGATTAAATCTTGCAAAAAAACAAACAAATTTCGGTTATATTTAACTAAAAAACACAAATTATTTCAAAAAATTGCATTTTTCACTTGATTTTTTTGTTTATGTATAGTATAATTGCTGCCGAGGTGAAAAATGAAAGGAAATATTAGTGAAATGAAAAAGCTAAATCCTGCCTTAAAAACAAAAGAAGCCTTAAAAATGGCTTTTGTTTCTGGAATGAAACATGTCTTGTGTTTAGCACCTTGTATAGGTCTTTTAGCAGGAACTTTTGCAGGTTTAGCCAAAAATGCTGACAGTTTTCATGTCCTCGCAATTTGTTCAGGAATTGTCAATATTGGCACAATATTCGCTTATGGTATGAAGTATCGCCCAAGACAAGAGATTGCTGAAGAGATTATTGATGGCAATGAATATAGTCAAGAAAAGACAAGCTTTACTGATAATTTTGAAGATGATAAAGAAATGGAATAATCTTCAAAATAAGTGAAGCTTGTTTTTTTATATACACAAGATAGACAAGAGAACTTAAGGATGCAAGATAGGCAGGAGAGTGTGAGTGCTATCTTTAGGAACGCAAGATAGGCAGGAACAACGTGAGTGCTATCTTATTTTATCAAATGCGATATTAAAAAGTGCGTATCGAAAGAAGTGGTTATAATACCTGAAAAAACAATGAGAATGAAATATATTATAATAGACTAATAAAAAAGAAATTGATTAATAGAATGTTTTGTTTTAGAAATAAAATAGGAGATGGGAAAGAAATTATATTTTGTATTTTAAATAGACAAATGCTTAGGTTCGGCAGACGTGAGTCTGTGCACATCAAGAGATGTGTAAGTCCCGGGGAGTGAAAAATAAAAACAAAAAACATCAGAAGAAACTGATGCTTTTGGTGGCTTACCCGGGACTCGAACCCGGGACCCCTTGATTAAAAGTCAAGTGCTCTACCAACTGAGCTAGTAAACCATATTGATTATCAACTATTTTCAATTACTTTTCTCATATTGAAATTAAGTTGATTTTTGCAATATATCATTAACAATATTCTATATTGCATGTTTTAATTTTTGACTTAGGTTTAAAACACTTTGTCATAAAATTTGGCTGGGGTGGCAGGATTTGAACCTACGCATGCAAGAATCAAAATCTTGTGCCTTACCGCTTGGCGACACCCCATCGTTTAGCCAACCTCTTTCCCTTATTATGGCTGGGGTGGTAGGATTCGAACCTACGCAATGTTGGAATCAGAATCCAATGCCTTACCGCTTGGCGACACCCCAATAAAGGTTTAAATATGGGGTGATCTAAGGGGGTCGAACCCTTGACCTCCAGAGCCACAATCTGGCGTTCTGCCAACTGAACTAAGACCACCATATTAGAGATTGGTTGATGGTGCTCCCGGAAGGATTCGAACCTTCGACCTCTGCCTTAGAAGGGCATTGCTCTATCCAGCTGAGCTACGGAAGCCTATGGAGCAGGTGAAGGGAATCGGACCCTCGCAACCAGCTTGGAAGGCTAGTGTTCTACCACTGAACTACACCTGCATAATGATGACTATAAAATAATAACATAGTTTAAATATTTTGTCAAGAATTTTATGCAAATAATTTTCAGATATTTTAAAAATTTTTTAAAAGCTGTTATTATTTATATATTTTAACAAAATTATAATTAAGCGAAATAATGCTGAATAACCAAAATTTGATTAAAATATTGAAAAAATCAAAAAAAATGCTTAATTTTTAATATTTTTAAGCATTTTTATAATATTTTTGATTGTAAAATAATTAAAATAAAGGTTTTTCCATTGTTGAAGGAATATCGATATTAAGTAATTTTAAAATGGTTGGAGTGATAGTTGATATAGATTTTCCCTTTTTTAACTTGACTTTTTTATGCTTTTCGCTTACAAGATATATAGGGACAGGGCTTGTTGTATGTGAAGTAATTTTCTTTCCATTTTCATCAATCATAGCTTCTGCGTTTCCGTGGTCGGCAGTAATTATGCAATCTCCACCAGCCATAAGCGTTGCAAGAGCCAATGCATATGCCTGTTTTTCAACACAAGTTATTGCGTCTTTTGTAGCTTCAAAGTTTCCTGTATGACCAATCATATCAGGATTTGAATAATTGACCAAGATAAAATCATATTTTGCTGAGGCAATTGCATCAAGTGTTTTTTCGGTAATTTCAATAGCTTTCATCTTTGGATAATATGAGAAATCTTGGGTGTCAACACTTTCAATAAGCTCTCTTTCTTCGCCTGGATAGGCTTGTGCAATTCCGCCATTAAAGAAGAAGGTCACATGAGCATATTTTGTTGTTTCTGAAATATGAAATTGTTTTAAGTTATGCTGACTGATTATTGCTGAAAGATTGTCATTTATGACTGTTGGAGGGTAGAGAACATTTAAATGACTAAATTCTTTTGAATATAATTGCATTGGTGAGAATAATACATTTTCAAATTTGATAGTTTTAAAATTTTTATAATTTTTATTGGTTATTGCATCTGTGAGTTCGATAGCTCTGTCAGAGCGATAATTGAAAAAAATAATGCTATCATTTTCATGTATTATACCATCTTTTTCAATAAGGCTTGGCAAAACAAATTCATCATATACACCTTTTGAATAACTTTCTTTTAAAGTGCCAATTGCATCTTTATTTGATAAGTTTTCTCCCTCTACAATTGTGCGATAAACTTTTTCAACTCTTTCAAATCTTTTTTCTCTGTCCATTGCATAAACGCGGCCTGATATTGATGCAATTTTAAATGTCGTATCCTTTATTTTTTCATATAACATATTTAAATAGTTAATTCCGCTGTCAATAGGGGTATCTCTGCCATCCATAAATGCATGGATAAATACCTTTTCAAGATTTTTTTGTTTGGCGATATCAAGAATTGCAAATAGATGGTTGATGTGTGAATGAACACCACCATCAGAAAGTAAGCCCATAATATGCAAAGACGAATTGTTTTCAATTGCATGATTGATTGCCTTGATTATGTTTTCATTTTCGGCAAATATACCTTTCTCTATATCATCATTGATTTTAAGAAGGTCTTGAAGTAAAATTCTGCCTGCACCAATAGTCAAATGCCCAACTTCACTATTGCCCATTTGACCTTCTGGAAGCCCAACTGCCGTCCCGCTGGCTTTTAAAGTGGAATAAGGATAAAGCTTTTTAAGCTTGTCAAGATTTGGTGTTCCGGCAGCTTTTATAGCATTTCCAAACTTGTTTTTGCTAAGACCGAAACCGTCTAATATAATTAATGTTACCATAATTTTTTTCTCCTTTAAACTTAATAAATTTTAAGCTTTTTGCCAATTTTTTGAAAATTTGTTTTTCAAAAATGGTTTGTTTTTTATATAAAATAATCTATTTTTTGATATTTAACTGCCTTGTTTTTTATCAATTTTTATGCAAATTTTATAAGATATTTAATAATTGAATTTAACAAATTTTGCATAAATTCATCAAAAATTCACGAAAAAATGATAAAAATACGCTAATTTTTGCCATTTTTTAATAAATTATCATAAATTTTCTTAATTATCAAGCAAATTATATCGTTCTGTATGAATCAAAGCATTAAATATTTTTTCTCTTGAATTTGGGTATAATTTATCTAAATTTTTGATTAAGTCTTTTGCATTTTGTCTTTGCGTCTTTTTATCAACAGGGCAGATATTTTCAAGGACTGGAAAATCCTTGCTTACTGCCAAGATATCCTTTTCATCACAATAGATAAGAGGGCGGATAACATCAAGGTCCATTCTTGAAAGATATGACTTTGGTTTAAAGGTTGATAGTCTTCCTTCAAAGAAAAGAGAGATTAAAAAGGTTTCTATCAAATCATCTTTATGATGACCAAGAGCGACCTTGTTGCAGCCTAAAGCTTTTGCAGTGCTGTTTAAAAGACCTCTTCTCATATTGGCACAGAGTGAACATGGATTTTTTTCCTTTCTTATCTCAAAAACCACTTCAAATACATTTGATGGCACAATATTAAGCTCAACATCAATTTTTTTGCAAAATTCTTTTATTGCAGTATAATCATTTTTTCCACCACTTAAATCAACTGCTATTGCAACAAGCGAAAACTTTTCGGGTGCAAATTTTCGATACTCATTAAGTGCATATAATAGCGTAAGACTGTCTTTTCCGCCAGATATACCGACAGCTATTTTGTCACCATTTTCAATAAGAGAATATGTTGTTGAAGCCTTGCGTAGAAGTGAAAGTATTTTTTGCATTATTACCTCTTTTAACACTATTTTACTAAAAAAATACGCAAAAATCAACTTTTTTGCGTATTTTTGATATATTTTAAACAAATTATTTTTATTTTTGCCAATCCTTTTTTAATTATGGCTTAACATCGATTTATAAAAATCAATTACAAATTTTATTATTTTTTTATAATCGTCTTCACCCATATTTTCAAGTTTTGCAAGCATGTCTTTTTGATTGTCTGATAGCGAATTTATAAAATCATCTTCAAGTTTTATAAGTTCTGCACTTTTATAATATTCTTTATCATGCGTGGTGAGGTATGCCTCATAAATTAAATCAACTATTTCCATATTTCCTCCTTTTGAATAATCTTGCTTTTATTGTAAAAAATAATCCTATTATTGTCAAGCATAAGAGCGAAGAAACTTCCTTATATTTTATAAATGATATTTTATTATATTTTAAAGGGGTATTATGAATTTAAATAAGGCATTTGCTTTGAGAGTAAGTAAATTATTAAATGAAAGAAAAATGTCAAAATATAAATTGGAAAAGTTATCGGGATTATCTCATACAACAATGAGATATATTTTTAACGAAGTCAATACAGAAGTAAAGTTTTCTACAATTGTTAGAGTTGCAGAAGCGTTTGATATGTCATTGAAGGAATTTTTTGATGATGAAGTTTTTAAGTATGAAAATATTGATTATTAAAAATGTTATTTTAATATCTTTATGAAAATTCTCTAAAATTGTGCTGGCATGAGGAGGGGATTATGACATTAACAGAAGCGGTAACTATAAGAGTGAAAAAATTATTGGATGAAAAGAAGATGTCAAGATATAGGTTGGGGAAAATAACTTGTTTAGATAGAACAACTTTTCAGGCAATGTTTAAAGGAAAAACAAAAGATGTAAGGTTGTCAAGTATAAGGGTTATTGCGGAAGCATTCGATATGTCATTGAAAGAATTTTTTGATTATGAAGTTTTTAAGTATGAAAATATTGATTATTAAAAAAATGTGTAATCTATAAAAAAGGAAAAATATGAATTTAGTTGAAGCTGTTGCAAAGAGAATAAAACAATTGTTGAAATTGAACAATATAAGCGAGTATGCTTTAAGAAAGAAAACTTGTTTAAGTGAAAAGACTTTGACATTTATGTTTAAAGGTAAAACAAAGGATGTTAAGTTGTCCACAATAAGAGTTGTTGCAGAAGCATTTGATATGTCATTGAAAGAATTTTTTGATGATGAAGTTTTTAAGTATGAAAATATTGATTATTGATGTTTTTTATTAATTTTGTTTTTTAGGTTTAAATTAAGACAAAATTTTGCTTATTATTAATTATAAATATTTTTGCATTTTTAGGTTTAAATTAAGACAAAATATCAAATTTTTGCTTGTTTTTGCCTAATTTTTGTCATTTTTATTACATTTTTTACAAATTATCAAATACTCAACTTTTTTTGAGTATTTTTTTATTTTTAGATGGGTAGATTAAATCTGATATATATTATTATATTTTATATATATACTAAATTTATTTGACTTATTTTCTCTAAAAAATTATAATTTTAATAAGGCAATTATCAGTTTACACGAAATCAATTTTAGGTTTAATTATCTGAGAATTACAGATATTAAACGAGGAGGAGATATGAAAAAGTTTATTGTCAGCATTTTAGGAATCTTCATTTTATTTGGAGCTTGCCTTCTTTCTGCTTGTGGCAAAACAAATCCATCTATGACATTGTCGCAGGATACAGTTGCTATTCAGCTTTATTCTGAAGATGAGGACAGCAGTTTTAAAATAGTAACTGCTCAGCTTTCTGGTGTCAAAGATGGCTCGGTTACCGCAACAGCTGTTGGTGGATATGAAAACATTATCAATGTTTCAACCACTCGTCTTTCTGATACCAAATTTCAAATAAAGATTGAAGGGCTTGAAGAGGGTGATGCTGAAATCGTTGTAAAGGGCACTCCTGGCAACATTCAAAAGAAGATTTATGTAAATGTTTTCAGTGAAGTTTCTTCTATGACCCAAAAAGAAGAGATTCAGGTAAGGAAGGATAATTTTCTCATTCGTGGAACTGGCAATAAACTTATTGAAACAAAACTTATATCTTTTCTTCCTTCAGACAAAAGTCGCAGGACAATAACTTGGACTTTGGCAAGTGATATGCTTGATATTATCGGGCTTGAGCTTGAGAAGGATGTTTTGACTATAAGTGATGAATTTAAGGGCAATGAGGTTAAACTTGTTGCAACAACAGAGAAGGGTGTGTTTACAAACATAACTCTTCCTGTCATTGATAAAATTGAAGAAGATATAAATCTTTCATTCTCTTACAGTCAAAACCAAGATTTTCAAGAGATAAATGATAAAAATAATAAATTTAACATTGTGCCAAACATCCCAAGTGCAAACGAATATCAAGGTTATATCGCTGTTGATTTTAATGGAACACTTGATATCACACCTTATGTTACAACAAAAGATGGCAGACCATCAGATGACATTCAGGTGTTAAGGCATGGCACTATTGACAATAAACCTCTCTTTATTGTTTATGCAAGTAAGGATAAATCAAATATAAACAAAGATTATCTCATTGGTTTTGAGGTTGGATATTCAAATTACAACTATTTTGTTGATACAATGGAATTGAATCCTATCATAATCCAAGCTAGAGAGATGGTGAATGGTATTACAATTTCCACAGAAGGGACTTCTGATGTAAAAAATACCATTCAAACACTTTATACAACTTATGTTGACGGAAAAGGGACTTCAATTAATGGTCAAAGATTTGATGTTTCTATCACACCTACAACAGTAATCGACGCATCAAATAAGTATTCAATCAACATTTCAAGAACTGTGCCAGAAGGTGGCGTTGTTGCAGACGGCTGCCCTGTAGAAGTTTGGTATCGTGATGAAAAGAATGGCAATGTTTGGACACAGGCAATATTGCAAGAAAATCCTGAAAATGGTGATTATTTCACCAGTGAT
Organism: uncultured Eubacteriales bacterium; assembly: GCA_949077035.1. Taxonomy (GTDB): domain Bacteria; phylum Bacillota; class Clostridia; order Christensenellales; family UBA1242; genus Caccovivens. The sequence continues at coordinate 117,127 of CARUPR010000001.1, read as the reverse complement.
GCCAACATGCTTACAGCAAAAACTATCTATCTTAAAGCGGGTGCTTTGAGAGAACAAATAGTCACTGGCTATACCATTACATTTACAAGTCAGGATAACAAAGATGTATCAACTTCTTTCAATCTTAGACTTGTAAAGAGTGCAACTTTAAATGATTTTGGTTTTAATAATGCAGAATTTAGAGTTGATAGTAGCAAAAATCAGGCAACATATTCAAGACAACTTAAATTGAAGGGACAAACCACAATTGATGGTCTTTCTATCGTAAATGGTGGAAAGTATGTAAATTTTGATGCAATTACCGAGGTAGAACACGATGAAGAAAGTGTGACATTTGAGGTTTCTTTCACACTTTTACCATCAAGTTATGGTGTGACTGCGGTTGATAAATATCAGATTGTTCATAGCAATGGGCTTGCAAGTAACAGCTATAATATTGATATCTTCCTTCCTTTAAAAGATGCTGCTATGTATGTTGATGTGGTGGATGAAGAAACTGGTGAATATTCTTCAAACTCAATCATAGATAGCGAGCTTTCAAACAAACTCTACAATATCAATGGTACCCAAATTTCAGGTTCTCATTATTCCAGCCTTTCAAAGCTGATTGTAAAAAATAACAAAACAACTCCAATTTCTTATACATACAATTCGGTAAATGGCATATCTGCTGTTGCGAATATCTCTGTCGGTTTCTTTGATTTCAATGCCGAACAAATGGCACTTGATGAATTTAAAAATTTGATGAATAGTGAAGATGGTGCAGTAAGGGTTATCAGAACTGCTTTAGACAATTCAAACAGCAGCAACATTGCATTTTTCTCTAGCAACAATAAGTCAATCATCACAAAGGGCGAGGGCTCTACTTATGCAGTGGTTGCCTTCACTGGAAAGGGTGTTGAAAATGCTGATGAAAACGGAAATGTAACATTTATTCGCGTAATTTATATTGAAAGTCTTGTTGTGCCTGAAAGCATGAATGTTTATCCAGATGCAAACAAGAATGTTTCTATATTTTCTAATGATACCGTTTCTGATGAAGATAAGGATTTGACCTATCAAACAATCAATATTAAGTTTGCCAAAGATGGCATAACTCATGCCGCTAAATCAAACATCGAGTTTGTCACAAACAAGATGGGAAGACAGATTGGTAGTGCGGAAGATGGCATTATTACATGGGAAAATGGAAGATATAGTGTTGAGCAGATTTCTATATCTCAAGAGGAAATTTCTTTCAACATTGTATCAATTTCAAACTTTGATTCACATATTTTTACCGATACACTCTTTGTGCACTATGTCATCTATGATGATAATGGTGATAAACTTTATGACATTTCTGAGTTTATAAATATCACAATCAGAAATGCTCAACGTATTGAAAGTTTAAAATTAAAAAATTATGATGCTGATGGCTTATATTTTGAGGTGAATGACACTTCAGCACAATATCTGCTTTTAGAAAGCAATCCTACAAATTCAAGAAATAAAAATATTGCACACATCTTGACAGACGAAAATGGCAATTTAAGAAGTTTTGTAAATGTAAGCGACTCAATTTCTGCCAATACTCTTGCCATAAACCTTGCAAAAGATATCAAAGATGGAATGAAAGGATATATTTATCTTCTTCCTTCTGATGCTATTTATGGAAAGCAAGTCAAGTATTATTATATGGACGAAAATGGTCAAGAGCAATTTCAATTTATTTCAACTGAAAGCATACCTGCCAATTATGATATGCTTATCCAAAAGGCATACTTTAAATCAAATGTTTCTATCGATAAATCCATAAAAGTTTATTTTTCAGAAATTTTGATTAAATTGCCAGTTACCATTGCTGACGGAAAGAGTTTTGATTATGCTTATAGAATCTATGACAATAATTCCTTCCTTAATATGAGGGATGATAGATATTATACCGTCATGAACAATCTTGACCTTTCAAGAGAAAACAGAAATGCAATAGTTTCTTTTAAAGGTGGTCTTCAAGGCTTAAATTCAAATATAACAATCAAGCTTAATGGCAAAAATTTTGCTCAAAAGCTTGAAAAAAATGCAGTAGTAAAAAACATTACTTTTATTGGTGATGTAAGCGGAAGCGGTTTTGTCTGCGATGAAAACAGCGGAAGCATTTTAAATGTCACCATTGATACAAATGGAAGAAGGGCAAGCCTTCTTACTTCAAATTATAATGCTGGTGGTATTGCAGGAATAAATGCCGGAACTATCGACGGCGGAAGGGTGCTTGGCTTGACCATAACAGGCAATAATTATGTTGGTGGTATTGCAGCTGTCAACAATAGTGTCATAAAAAATTCTGTGGTAGAATTTTATAATCTTGAAGCAGGCACAGAGACAGAAAGCTATCAAATGAATACATTTACCGGTCTTTATGTTGGTGGTCTTGTTGGCCAAATGGGCGGCAATTCTCAGCTCTTAAATAGCTATGCTTATGACTATTCAATGGCAAAAGAGGATAGAGATAATCTTAAAGTTTTAAAGGCTGTAAATAATGAAACAACAACAGGTCAAGTTGGTGCCTTTGCGGGTGCAGCTGCCTCTTCAAATTTTGTTATTGATTATTCCTTTGCTGTTCTTAACATAGAAAACGCTGTTGCAGGTGTGGTTTTTGATGAAAATTCTACCATGCTTAACAATTGCTATATTTCATATTATGATGGCGTAACTTATACTTCAACTCAATTTGGTGCAACTGATGGTTTTGTTTTTGAAGGACCAAACTTTAAACAATATGTAAATAAAGGTCAGCCTCACCTTAAAGACTTGATGCAAGATGAATTTGTATCAAATGTAAATTATTCTGTTGACACCTATAAATCAATTAATGGATATTATAATTCATTGAAGGTTGACAGCAATAATGGTATTCTTTTCAATTATGCTTTGAAGGATGAAATAGGTGAGCTTACAACATCAGAGCTTAAAGATTTAAATGCTTTAAACACAATTTCTTTGACAGACCTAATAGGGGCAGACAAAGATAGTTTCAACAACAATATTATAGTATCTTCTTCAAACAGCTCTGTTGTAAAAATTGTTGGAAGCGACCTTCAAATTTTAAAGACTGGGTCAATTAAGCTTACTCTTGCGTCTAAGCATGATGTATCACTTTTGAAAGAAATCAATATAAAAGTTGTTTATGCTCTTTCAGATATCATGATTTCTTGGATTGATTCTGTAAATAGGGTTGATTATGTTGTAGACAATTCAATTATTACTCTTCAAAAAACACGCTCAAGAGCATTTATTACAACCCTTGAAAAATCTCAAATTTTCATAGGCACACTTGCTTCTGCTTATGAATTGAAGGTGGATGAAAATATCACTCTTGATATAATCAATTCATCAAATTCTGGTTTGGCAGAAAGTGAAGAACTTGTAGCTGTTGATGATGTTTCTTTCGCAGGCTTCAAAGTTTCTGCAAGTGACAGGTCAGTTTTGACCAACTTTAAGGTTGCTCCTAAAATTTTTGATGAGGCAATCTTCCAAAACGCGGTTAAAGAAGAGTTTACAAGAAATTTTGATATCCGTCCTGTTGAAGGTGTGATTTCTTTTGACATTTCAAATAAAACACTGGCAATCACTCCATCAACCAATGCCTCTCAAAAGGTTGAAATTAAGACAACAAATGATAGCGACAGCATCTATCCAGTGATAAGTTATGACGGTGAAAGACTTATCTCTTCAACTCTTGCTGATGATAAAAATGTGTTGCTTTACACCTTGAATGGTCAAGATAAAGCAATCTTAAAAGCTTTTATCAACAAAGTTGGTATAAGCGAAAATACTGATAAAGCCGATTCAAACTTAAAGACATATGTTTATGATGTAATCTTTGAAATTAATGATGAATATAGAGCTCTTGTTTCTCAAGATATGGACTTTGATGTATTCTTTATGTCAGATAGTGGCAATTCAAGTGAAGAATGGGGTGGGACTTTCACTCTTGCTCTTTCAAGACAAAAATTTAATAATATTGATGTTTCAAATAAAAAGATTAAAGGTTCTTTCTATAGACATGATTCTTCAAATAATATAATAGAAGTTCATGAAGTGGGCAATGAAACATCTGTTCTTGCTCCAAGCAACAGCTCAATCCTTCAAATAAATGTAAATCCTGAATTTGCATATTATGACTATGTAGAACTTTCTTATTCAGAAGCAACTGTATCTGAAGCTGTGAATATCGAAGTTATGCAAAGATATGATGATTCAAATACCCTCTTCAAACGTAGAAATGTGGGTGGCGGCGACATTGAAGAAGTTGGTCCTGTTTTAAGATTCTATCCAAAAGCTGACGAAAAGGGCACACTTTATTATAAACTTTGGATAAATTCAACAATAAATAAAGATTCAACACTTAAATTTACTGCTAAATTCTTTGATAGCAACAGCAATCTTATCCACTTTGTAAATTACTTTATGACAATAAGTTATTTGGCAGAACCTACCATCACAATTGATGGGGCAAACACTGCTTACATAGCAAAAGGTGCAAAGTCAAATGTAAAAATTGAAGTTTTTGCAGACCAAACTATTGATAATCTTACTTTAGAAGGCAATACTAAAGGAGTTTCACTTTCTTCTCTCAGCAAGCCGGTGATTGATGAGGTAAGAGGTATTAAGATTTATACCGCAACTCTCTATGCTTTCCCAGATGCAACAGCTGAATCTGATGTCTTCTATATTGGGGCTCAAGTTTCAAGAGAATTGAACGGCTTTAAAGAGATAAAGACAGTTGTTTCAACTGCAATTCTTGTTGACTTTAAAGTTGATGGCGACAACATCACGATTAATGGCAACAGCGAAAAAAATATAACTATTTGGCAGGGTGTGCCAAAACCTATCAATATAGAATATAATCTCATTCCTGAAGATTATGATGTTGCTTCAACACCTGAAATTGAAAAAGCTATCAGTGAATTAAGAAAAAAGCGTGATTTATTCTCAGGTGCTCAATATTATCCTGCAAAGGTTGATGGCGAGGGCAGTGACAAGGTTTATACACCAGTTGAAAATGATGAACTTAAAAAATATAATTATTTTGTAAACTATAAATATGTTGGTGAAAATAAGGACTTGCAAGTTCAAAATCTTTTAGACCGTCTTTACTTTGTAAACGGAAATGAGCGTATATCAATAAAAGATAACACCATTGATAAACCTTTTGAATATAATTTTGATGAAAAAACCAATTCAATTTCATTTACAGGCACAAAAATAAACACTTCTGTTGTGCTTGCATTAAAAACATATATTTCTGCCGGCGGCAACACTCAAGACTTTGAAACATTGTTTACAATAAACATTGATGCTTATTCTGACCCTGACTTGCCACTTTTAATTAAAAATGCTGCAGATTTTAAGAAATTGAATCCTTCAAACTTTGGCGAAAATTCAACTGCTCATGACTATATTCTCACAAATGATATCATACTTGAAAACTTTACTCCTTTTGATAGCTCTGCTATCAATAGTTTTGACGGAAATGGTCATACAATTTATATCAAATCATATAATGTTTCCAACTCAAATTCAACTGCATTAAATCTTGCTTTATTTAATAATGTGACAGATAATACAATCTTGAAAAATGTGAGAGTAAACCTCTATAATGGCGGTCAAATCACAGTTGACACCTTTAAATTTAAAGATATAAATATTGCAGGTCTTGCAATTACAAACTCAGGTATTATTACCAATTGCGAAGTTGTTTCTTTCTATACTGATAAAACAGCAATGGGTGAAGTTGATTTGTTAAACTATCCTGCAACTGTAAAACACAATTTGCCAGAAGGTATCAATGTAAAATATACCAATGGTGAAAATGAAGAAGCAATTTATCTCAATGGAAATACCGACGATTGGTCAACCCAAATTGCAGGTCTTGTGTTGAATAACAATGGTTCTATCACAAATTCTCGCGTAGGTGGCGATTCTATCGTTGTAATAGGCGATGAAAGAAATCTAAACAATAGCCCAACTGGTGAAACATATGCAACAAACCAAAAGCTTGGGGTATTTAATATAATTGGTCAAGGAAATATGGCTGGCTTAGTGCTTAACAACACAAACGGCAATATTGCATCAAGCTTTGTCAAGAAGATTGATATGGAAAACCAATCTGATACAACAAAATATTATACAAGTGGTTTTGTTGGAATAAACAATTCAACAATCAATGTAAGTTATGTTGAGGGTCTTCCTTCTTCACCAGATATGCCAGAATATTCTGATTTTGCCTATGAAGGCTCTTCAATCAAATCTAAAAAGGGTTATGTTGTTGGTTTTGTTTACCAAAATGAAGGAAAAATCAACGACTGCTATTCAAATGTCCTTATTGCAAATTCAAACAGCGAAACAAGTGTTTATCTTGCTTCAGGTTTTGTTTATGAAAATAGAGGAATTATAGAAAATGCTTATTCAGCTTCTCAAATTGAAAATTCTATGAATACTCAGATGAACTTCTCTGGCGTAAACAGCAAGGGAGAACTTCTTGTAGAAGGTGAATATATCAACTGTTATTTCTTCAACAAAGCTTATGAAGATACCGAAGAATCAACAGATAATACAACAGAAACTCAAAATAAAACTGGTGCGGTTTTAATTCCAACCCCAGATAAAGAATCTCTTTTCTATGGCTTTGCTATCGCAAGTGGGGCAAATGATGGTATTTGGAAGGTTGTTAAAGACCAAGGAATCTTCCTTGTAAGCACTGACAATGTTTCAGTTTCTCATAGATACATTCTTTATGTAGAAAATGATGGCTTTGAGGGTGTGACAGGTGAGGATGAAAAGGGTAAATATATACTTCCTTATTCAACACTTGTCTTTACCGATACAAGCATAAGGATTGATACTTCACTTGGTGGAGAAAACAACCCAATTATCATTACTGATGCAGAAGACTTTGTAAGTGTCAGCGGCACAAGCACTTCTTCTTATATTCGTGAATATTTCAATTCAACTGTTATGTGGGGGACTTATCGAATTGTTGACAACATCAACCTTTCTGATATTGCAAATGGTGATAATGTAACCGTCCTTCCATCATCATCAAAAGCTTTTGCGGGGACTTTGTATGGAAATGGATTTACCATTTCAGGTCTTTCGCTTGCAACTGAAGAAAGGGGTGTTGCTCTTGGTCTGTTTAGGTCAATTGAAAAACGTGGCCGTGGCGCCCAACCAGTTGTAAAAAATCTTAATATTTCTTTAAATCAAGTTGATGGCTCAGTTGTGACCATGGCGGGTGCTTTGGCAGGATACATTAAAGATTCTGTCGTTGTGGGCATCAATGTTTCTTTTGAAGAAAATGCAATCCTTACCGGATACAATTTTGCAGGTGGTCTTGCAGGATTTGTTATTGGCGACAACACAATCAAGGGTATCAAAGTTCAAAACCCAAATGTCATTGCCAGAACTTATCTTAGCGACAACACAACTGACGACAATTTCTTTGTTTCTGATGAGGCAAATAAAGGCCCTGGCTCACTTCAAGCTTTAAGGACTGATGTAGGAAACAACTTAAATTATAATACAAACTATTCTTCATCTCTTATTGCTTCACTTGAAAATTATTCTTATGCCGGTGGCGTATTAGGCTTTGTTGACAACTATCGTGTCAATCTTCCTGCCTTTGATATCAATCAATCTGAAAACTTTAACATTAAAAATATCAGAGTAAGCGGAACAATTTATATTGAAGGTCAAGTTGTTGGCGGTGCCTTTGGTCTTGTAGGATATCAGACAATTATCCGAGATGTTGGCGTAACTATTGACGGAACATCAAAATCACATATCATTGCTACAAAATATTTTGCAGGCGGTGTTATTGGTCAATCATTTGGTTCTCTCAATAGAATCTTTGCCGACCATGACGCGACAACCCAAGATAGTATTGAAAATAATATGTCAAAATTCTATCTTGGTGACAACAGTGCACCTCGTGGAATTTTGGATATCTTCTATTTGGAGGGTAAAAATTATTCTCAAAGATACATTGGCGGACTTGTGGGTGTGGCTTATAGTGGAAGTATGGTTATATCATATTCAAAACTCAATGTTGCATCTCCAACAACCGATTATGCAGGTGGTGTAATTGGAGGATTGATTCTTAAAGATACCTCACCATATCAAATCACCGTTTATGAAAACGCCGATTATTATACAAAATATTATATGAATGAAGTCTATGCAATTGGTGACGTCCGTGCAAGAAGTGTGACTCCAGAGCATGAAGGCGACCTCACTTATGCAGGTGGAATTGTTGGTCAAATTCTGGGCGAGGCTTCAAGAGTTGTTATGATGTCTGTAAATGCCTTTAATTATATCACAACATATAATTATCAAACAAAAACCTATCAGGCAATTACCGATAATCAAACAAATATTTCACAAATTTATAGGGTAAACTTCATTGTTGGCCAGTTTGCTAAGATTGGTCAGGAAGGAAAAATAGAACTTGATAATGTGATTTATAATGAAACTAACAATAAAAATGACTATAAATCATATATCAACTTGGTAGAGTTCTTTGATAACTCTTATGATGCAAGCTCAGGCGGTGGCGAAAAATATCTGCCATCAATTGGCGTATTTGAAAGCTATTATAAAAACTCTAAAGGCGGCTCTGTATCATTAAATCTGTTTGGAAATATTGATGCAAGAGATGAAAATGTCTTTGAAAAAGAAGGACTTGGAGAATGTTATTATTTAATTGAATCTCCTCGTTCTTATGAAAATTCTTCGGTGGGCTGGCAATATACAAATGCCGGATTCCTTGGCTCAGGTGTTTGGAATATGGCAAATTGGGAACATGATATGAATAAACTCTTCCCAAGCATCAAATACAAGAGAACAAGTGACGTCCTTTATCTTGACCAGTATAATGTTGAAGAAATTTTCAGCAAGATGCAGGGGACAAATGCAACTGTTTATATTCGTGGTCTTGAATCAAAGGGAAGTGAAGTCTATGGTCACATAGATTTACGTGAATATTTTGAAGACCATGACACAGTGATAAGAAGATTTGCCGGCAAGCTTGTTGGCGGAGTATATGAAGTTGCTCCTGGCGAGCCTGTTAAGATTATTTCAGACAGAAACTTTATCGAATCTGTTTCTATTGGCTTCAAGGTAGAAAATGTTGAAGTTGATTATCAAACTGCAAATGGCACAGGTGAGATAGTAGTTTCGATACCTGACGCAAAAGGCAAGGGCGGACTATTTGTATTATCAGATTTGGATGGCTGTGAAATTGATGGACTGACATTAAATGTTGATAGTCCTGTCATATTTAAAGTTTCAGCATCAAGCACAAATACAGATATAGGTCTTGTTGCTGCAAACATTGCAAATACAAATATTTCTCGTCTTAAAATAAATTCAAAAAAGAAAGATGGATATTTGGTAACAATCGAAGAAGATGGAAATTTTAAGAATCCTAAAAATGGGACTCTCAATGCAGGTTTAATTGCCGGAAGGATAGAGCTTACCGACACAGCTTTGGCAAGTAAAAATATTCAAGTTGAGAATATAGAAATTCCTTGCGATATTATGACAATCATTGATGGAAATTACAGCATTTATAATGTTGCAACCTATTTTGGTGTTGCTCAAAAAGCAAAAGAAGCTGCTGCATATATGCTCAATTTCAAATTGTCTGCAATTAAGAGGGCAAGAGGCAACACAGATAATGCAAGCAATCCATTAATCTATATAGGTAATAAATGTGCTGACGCAACTTTAAACTTGGGTGGTTATTTTGGTGCTATTGCGTTGTCAGAGGAAGCTTTGCCTATAAACAATCTTCAAACAAATGGCGAAGATGCATTAAGCACTTTTGTCAACTTTAAATTGGAAACAGAAGAAAAAGTAGGCAACCTAAGAGTTGGTGGAATCTTTGGTTTCAATCAAGGCAACAGCACAATCGACTTTAATGCAACTGATGCAACAATGAATCTTTCATTGTTTGTAGATGGAGAAGTTAAAACTTTAAATGCCGGTGGTTTGATTGGCTGTCAAAGTGGTTTATTTAGCGTTTCTGGTTATAAACAAATAGACTTTGGCGTTGTTGGAATTGAAAACAATGAAGCTAAAAATGATACATTATTTAAATCAAATAAAAATGATTTCAAACAAGATTATGTTCCAGCTACAGGTGATGAAAGAATAACACCTGTTTCAGTCAAAACCGCATATATAGGTGGCGCTGTAGGTTATTCAAATGCTGAATTGAGTATTTCTTCAAAAGATTTGATAATCAATCCTATAAGCGATAACAAAGTCAACAATATTTGCGTAAAAGCAAGCGACGTGTTGGCAATAGGCTCAGTTGTCGGAAAGTCAGATGCCGCAAACCTTTCTATTATGGGCAAAATTATTGCAAGCACAGAATTTAAGGTAAGTGATGATGTTGCAGCAAGTATTTATGCTGGCGGTATTGTAGGAAATATTGATGTCGGAACTATTACTAGCGGACGAAAATATGAAATTACTGGCGAAGGAAATAATTTAATTCACTTTAATGGTGCAGTTTATTCAAATGTTAAGAATTTGGTATTTGGTGGAATATTAGGTCAAATTGACTTTGCAAATGCAAACGATAGTTTAAGTTTAAAAAATACTGCATTTGGTGGCGTAGCTAAAATCTATGGTAATAAAATTAATGACGGCAATGTTACCGCAGGTGGCTCTATCGGAAGTGTGAATAATAAGGCCGAAGAAAATATAAAAGCAAATGTCGAAATGGCTGAAAATTACAATTATGGTGATGTATTTGTAGAGTATGATAATTCAGATGATAGTTCAGATGAAAGTTCAACTTTAGGAAAAAAAGATTATAATTTAGAAAGTTACAACTTTGGTGGGCTTATAGGTGATTTATCAAATGTGAAATATAATATTCATAACAACTATACAATCACAACATCACATAATGCAAAATATCAAACAATTTCAAACACTGCAAATGCATTGTTTGGAAAAAGTGTTTTAAATGATGCAAACGACCAATGGAATAGTAATTATTATAACCATGCAGTTGTTCTTGCAAATGATGAACATGGCATAGATATTGGTTATGTCAATGGAAGTTATAGCAATGGTTATGAGGCAGCATTCCCAAGTGGTGGCCAACAAAATTCTGCACGAGAGAATAATAACACTAATAATTTAATTACTTCTATAATTAGTAACAAATTAGGCAATACTTCATCTATAAACAAGCTCAATCCTGGCACAGTCAATGTGCAAAATTATAGATTGAAAGCATTGAATAATGAAACTGCAAAACCATTTAATGGAATCAGATATTATACAATATCAAATGATTTCAAAGGACAAATTCAAGATGTTGATGCAAATGATAATCAAACTTTCGATTTAGAAAATGTTGCGATTATTGGTGACGGCAATCAAATCAAATACAATAAGATTTCAGGCAATATAAACAATAATATGGAAACTTCTGCACTTATTAAATCTTTAAAAGGTTATTCATTTGCAGCAGGGTTTGCTTTGGATGTTGATGTAAAATATGAAAAGATTGATGGCGGGGATACACTTGATTATGTGGCTCCTGTTGTTGAAGCAATGTATGACAACACCATAATCTATGCAATCAATGTCAGAGGAACTTTTGATGTTGGCGGAGAAAAGACCCGCACTGTTTCAGGTATTGTTGGAAATCTCTATTCAGGAAGAATTTTTGACTGCTCAACAGATTTAGATATCACATACAGAGCAGGCGGAATTTCAGAAGAAGGCGAAAGCAAAAAAGCAGGCAATGTTTATGGCATTGCAAAGACTGATGATGAAGAAGCTGAATCTATAGGAAGAATTATTGAAAATACCTATGCTTCAGGCAGCATCAAAACTTTGATTTCTTCAAATGTTTATGCTTTCACAAATGCAAGTTCTAAAACTACTTTAAATAATTGCTATGCAATCAACAAACTTGACTTGCACGATTATACAAATCAAGATGATGTCAACAGTGGTGATAAAGGCATATTTGGCACTGCAGGCACAAAGAATAATTGCTATGCAGATTATGACAGCTTAAATTATTTCAAAGAAGTAGTTAAGAAAAATGAAAATAGAGTTGTTAAAGTTGATGCTGCAGTTAAGACTCACTCTGACTTAATGAATGCAGACACAACAGAAGATGGTGTAACAACATACAATCCATCAGTCAATTTTACAGGTGCAACCAATAAATGGGTTTGTGATTATGATTTCAATTATGGATATCCAACTCTTAAATACCCATACTTGAAAACTTCTTCTTATACTTATTTGAAAGAGTCACAAACAAAACGTGTAAGACTTGGAGATAAAGCATTTGACTCGGCTAAAAAGATTGCTGACGAAAACCTCTATGATAATTATATTATAGAAAATGAGTATGTTCGTTTAGAAAATGGACAAAAACCAGAAGAAGCAAGCTCAACCAAAGAGGCAAAATCATATTATTATATCATTCCAAACCTTGCTATTCTTTCAAAGATGGCAGATGTAGGAAATGATGGATTAAATGGCAATTTCATCCTTAGATATGATATTGATATTGCAAACAAAGTGACTGGTAAAGATAATACTGAATATGATGATGCAAAAAATATTGGAAACTTTACAGGCAAGTTTGACGGACAAGGCAATACAATAAGACATTTAGATAAAACCTTGTTTGCCTCTATTAATAAAACTCAAACTGAAAATTCAAGAGCAAACGAGATATCAACTCAAGTTATCAATCTTCGTTTGACTGATGCAACAATAATAACATCTTTATTTGCTAAAGAAATTGAAAATGCACTTGTTTCAAACATCACTTTATCAGGAAGTTTGGCAAACAATTCAGCAAAAATTATAGGTGGACTTGCAGAAACTGCAAAAAATTCTTATATCCATGCAGTGACAAATATGATTGATATTAATGTAGCTGGTGGCGACAATTTGACTGCAGGTGGTATTGTAGGAAAGCTTATAAATTCTCAGATGAAGTTCTGTTCAAACTACGGGCCAATAAACGCAAGGGCTGCAGATGGCAAAACCCTTATGTTAGGCGGTCTTGTAGGTGAAGTTGCAGATGAAAAAACTACTAATGAAACTTTGTCAAGTTCGACAATTGATTATAGTTACAACTCAACTTCAGTGCTTGGAAATTACGCAACACAATCCGCTGTTGTGTCAACAAAAGGCACATTTTATACAGGCGGTCTTGTAGGAAAACTCAACACTGGTGCTATTTCAAACAGCTATAATGCAGGTATGATTAAGTCTGGTAATAAGAGCAATGGTTCTTATAATTCTGATGGTAGCGTCAATGGCAAGTCTTATGCTGGCGGAATTGTTGGATATATAGCAGGCGGAAGTATAACAGGCTGTTATAATGAAGGGACAGTTGAGGCTTTAGGACAAAATCCAACCACCGAGTGGGATTGGGAATATAATGGTCAAAAATTGACAAAGTTAGATATTACTGAAGCGATGGTACAAAATATAAATCTTGTATTAAAACAAACTTCTCAACAAAATGTTTTTGCTTATGGTATAGGTTATAAAGAATCTAATTCTACAATTACCAATAGTTTTATTAGATTAAATGAACGTCAGAATGATTATTCTACAATTTACGCAAATGGTTCAGCTGCAAAAATCAATACTATTATTTTTAAGGATGCATTAAATAACATTCTAAGTGATGGTCAAATTGCAGGATTATTATCGGAAGGCAAAGATGATGATATAACCCAATACACTATTAATAGGACTCATACAATGTCTTCATTGAGTTATGTAATGGGAGGTATATTCGGAGTAATCTTTGGAAATATTTGGCAAGACCAATGGTATGTATATAATTATTACAAATTTCGTAGTGAATTTTCTTATCAATTGCCAACATTAAATAATGAAAATATTTCAGTAAGGTCAGTTGATTCTTTAGGATTGCCAAAAAGTTATGTCTTAAAATTGTCAAACAAACAAAATCTTACTGTGACAAGAACTCTAATTTGGGATGGTGCAGGTGGAACTTATTATAATAAATTAAAACGCCCTCCTTTTGTAAGTGAATTATTATCTTATCAACAAAAAGAAGTGAAAGGTCTTTCTGATAGAAAAGATAATGATTGTTTTAAAACAGATGTTGAAGACAAAGACAATAATTATTTACTATATGAATATTGCATGAGAAATGTTGTCATAAATTATTCTAGATACGTTTATGGCGATAAAGATGAAAACAAAACAATGATTTCAAATGATGTAATTCCTACTAAGGAAAATAAAAATGAAATTGTTTTTGCAAGTAAAAATGATATTAAAACAGCTTGTTTAAGTCAAGAAAAAGAAGAGGCTGAAAATATCAAAGATACAACTATTGCTGGTAAGAAATTTAAGTTTGCAAATCAAAACAATATGAAAAATGCATTTATGGCAGGAATCTATGTTGTAAATGAAACTTACACCTCAAGCGAACTTCCTTTTATTGATAATATTGATGCGTATAGCATTCAAGTAGAAAGTTTGAATGAAAACAAGAATCAAAGTATTTCTGCTAAAATAAACAGAGTTTATAGAGATGAAAATGCAAATGCAACAGTGATAGATTACTATGTTTTTGATAAAGAGATAATTGATGCAACCTTTAAAATAAAAGTTAGTCTTGACTATACACAAACAATAGAAGAATCTTTAGAAAATTTAAAGTATTATTACAATGATGAAAAATCTATTGCAGTGGAATTATTTAATTTAAATTTCACACCTTTAAAAGGTTATAAACTTAGCTATGGCAACAATATGTATTGTGTTGTTGATAATATTGACAATAATACAATGGATAAAAATATCAACTATATAGATGGTGGTATTGTTAGATTGGCTAAAGAAAGTTATGTTACTGAAAACGAACCTAAAGATGGTGATGACTATATTTATTTAGTATATGCAAATGAGGATGTAGATGCAGCCGGAAATGGAAAGTTTGTATTTGTCCCTAATGCAACCTTAACAGATGCCAGAGGTAATAGATTTACTGTCAATCAAATAAAAGATAGTGAAAATAATAATGTTTTCATTAAATCAGATAATTTTGCAAAAGATGTCGAAATTGTTATACAAAAATTATTAGAGGCGCCATATTATTCAAGATATGAAAGTGAAGAATCTGATTGGATAACAATTAATGATGAAAATGGTAAGTTTAGTGAAAGTTATAACAAAATTTCTGAAGAAATTTATTTAAATGGAAATTCTATCACTATTGGAGAAGCGGGCGGTCTGCAATTAAATTTGACATCATTATCTCCAAACAAGTATAGCGCACATATTACTTCTGGAAATAATCAAATTGAAGCTAGTTATTTTAATTTTAAATTGAAGAAAAAAAATGATGATACTTTAGTAAAATATCTTGAAAGTATATCATCTTTAAGTAGTTTTAATTTTGATATTGAAGATATAGAGCCAGATGTTTTATATGAAGTTTCAGTAGAAGTATTCTCTACACGACTTGCAAGACAGGCTAATATGAGTGAATCTTTTGATTATCAGTTGGTTCTTGAAGAAATGGATGATAATAGAAGTAAATATTATGTTGACGCAAGCTTTGATTTAGCAACTAAGAAAACTGTAATCAATTCTTATGGAAAGCTTTATACAAAAAAGCAATTGGTTGAGGATAAAAATATTTTACTTTTTGTAAGTAAGGAAGAGTTTGAAAATGAAAACCATGAAAAGATATGTAGATATAATTACTCAGTTTGCAATACTTTAATATTGACTAAAATTGTTAATGAAAATACTGGAAAAACTTCATATATATCTTATTATGATGCTAAAGGTTTACCAAAAACTGAACAAGATACTTATTATATAGCGAAAGTAATTAATGAAGAAGGTGAAGAAGATATTGTTATTACATCAAATGTTTCCAGTGAAGAATATCTGGCTATTGGAGCAGAAGATGGTTGGCAAAAGTATAAACTTAAGGATGGCGATAAATTAATTTTTATAAGAGAGACACAAAATGCCGAAAAAAATCAATATGAAATGAAGGTAGGAAATAAGCTGTTAGACTGCTTGGAATCTAGTGAAAATTTATGGGTATTCGGTATTCATCAAGATTCCATCCCAGAACTAGACATAAAAAATGTTTATATCCCTCATGTTGGAAAAGATTCTTCAGCAAGTAATTTAAGTGAATTTATCGGTAACAGTTTTGATGCATTGCCAGAAGTAAATTATTTTGGCGATGAACTTTTAAAAATTAGTTCTTTTGAAGAAACAGGTTCAGGAACAAAAGAATATAAAGATTATATATATGTAAATGGTGCTTATAATGTTTTACCAGAATTGAATTATACTGGAAAATTGTTATGCGATATATATGATAATCCTGAGACAAAAGACAATACTGAAAGGCCAGTTTCATCTGTAAGAGTCCCAAATATTTCATACAAAAGTGCTTCTATACCTGCATACGACAGTGTTTCTTTTGAACTTAATTATAGCAATATGATAATAGATGATGATACCATAAAAAGCAAATATGTCCAAAATGATAAAAATGTTGAAGTTTACTTAAGAGATAAAAATGAAAGTAGATTGAATTGTAAGGCATTTATATCTTGGAGTAATGGTGAAGATGGTGAATGTGGCGAATTTCATGTAACAGATACTTCTGCTATATGTGATATCATTCTCAATCAGGATATTTCATTTATTGAAGGCTTAAGCAGCAAGCATAATAATTTAAACATAATTGGAAATGGTTATTCTATTAAAACAAATAATAATAATCCATTTATCAACAAGCTCTTAGGCGATGTTGGCTCAACTTCATTTATGAATAATATAAATATTTTAAGTGAAGTTTATGGACAACAATCATTCCTATTTAATGAGACTAGCCAAGAGAATATGAATGTTATTTTAAAGAATGTTTCTTTATATGGTTCAATTATAAATTCTGATGTGTCATACGAGAAAGGTGGACAAACTTATACAAAATCAGCTGTCTTTAATGATAAAGTTATTATCGATGGTTTAAAATCTTATCTTTCAATCAATGCTTGTAAGAATGATGAAAACACATTTAATTTGTTTGCCGATATTGCAGAATTTAAAAATCTTGAAATCGGTGGAATCATTACCTTAGTCAATGGTAAAGACGGAGCAAAAGGTGGAAAAGATAAAGATGGAACTCAAGGCGGAAACGGTATGAGTTTATCATTGTTATTACCAAATGGAAATGAAAAAGAAAATATTGTTACAGCAAAATCTTCTGGTATAATCATTAAAGGTTTAGGCGGAAATGGCGGTGCTGGTGGTTATGTTGTCGAAAAAGGCAAAGTAAAAAATGGTGGTGGCAAAGGCGAATGTAGCAATGTAACAGGCTTTGAAGAAACTGAAATTGGAATTACAGTCGGCAAAAACACAGCTGGTTTAACAGGTTATAGTCAAAGATATACACTATCAACCTTTGTTAAAAACTCTATAGAATTTAACCAAGATTCGTGTAATGAAGTTGATACTACCTACACTAAGAACGAAAAATATAAAGAGAAGAAATTTGCTTTTGGAGTTGGTGGCTATAAAGTTACACAAGACGGGGTAAGTTATAAAGTGACAATTGACCATAAAGAATTATTTGGGCTTATCGCGTACCATAACAAACCATCTCTATGATTATCTAAACAAAGCTAAATAAGCTATTAGAAGTGTTAGCAGGGAGGCTGCTAGGGCGGTTATGAAGTTTGCGAGCATATTCTTCCAAAGGAGAGAGGGGGTTGAACCCTCTCTTTTTTGTGTCTGTTCGGTTTCTAATATCTCATTCCCAAAAGGCAGCACGCACAGGCAATATACCCCGTCATCATCATATTTTATTGATATATATTCCTGTCTTTCAAGATAAATCAGTATATTGTCAAGGCCATCAAAATCAACACGATATTTGCTGGGCATGGCAGAGATTATGTCCTTGGCCTCAACAATCTTGAAGGAGCCATTTGGACATTCTTTTGACAATATTTTAAGCACCAGTTTACTTTTTATATCAAGCATGGTTATTTTATTGCCAATGCTTTGATAGTTTAGACAATTTTAGGTATGAAATGGGGCTAAAAAGTCAATATTATATTAAAATTATGCAAGAACGAAAGGAAAAATTGGTTTTAAGATATATTTGCAGGGTATGTTCGGGGAAGAAAACATATCTTATTTCGCCACACGATATAGCAAAAGAGGTGTGCAACAAGATGATTTTGTCGATAAGCGAAATTGATGAAATTATGACGGGGTTATCATTGCAAAACTACATTGATTTTGTGGTTTCTGACAGCAAAAATGGCTATTATTATTGTGTAAAGCTTAAGAAAAAGGGACAGACCTATCTTGCAGATTCGCGTAAGCAAAAGAAGGCTTTGATGATGTTGGTTTTGCGAAGTATGTTTTTGGCGACTGTCAGTTTTGTGTTTGGGCTTATTCTTAAAGCGATTTTTAAGTGAAAATGGTTGCCAAAAGTTTGATGTTATAGTAAAATAGACAGATAGAAGTAAGATTGTTAGGCATAGTTTGCGCCTAAATAAACAAAGGATTTTTATGGAGTTTGATTTAGTTTCTAAATATTCACCAAGTGGTGACCAGCCAGAAGCAATTGATAGATTGGTTGAGGGATTTGAAGATGGTTTGAAAGAGCAGGTGCTTTTGGGTGTTACTGGAAGTGGTAAGACATTTACTATGGCAAACATCATTCAAAAGGTGAAAAAGCCAACCCTTGTCATTGCCCACAATAAGACGCTTGCGGCTCAGCTTTGCAACGAGTTTCGTGAGTTTTTTCCGCATAACAGGGTGGAATATTTTGTTTCTTATTATGACTATTATCAACCTGAAGCATACATCGTTTCATCTGATACCTATATTGAAAAGGATATGGCAATAAATGA
Source organism: uncultured Eubacteriales bacterium (assembly GCA_949077035.1). Taxonomy (GTDB): domain Bacteria; phylum Bacillota; class Clostridia; order Christensenellales; family UBA1242; genus Caccovivens. The sequence goes on along the minus strand of CARUPR010000001.1, from coordinate 98,150 downwards.
AGAGATTGACAAGCTTAGGTCAAGTGCGACATCTTCAATTCTTGAAAGAGATGATGTAATCATTGTTGCATCGGTTTCCTGCATTTATGGTTTGGGCAACCCTGAAGAATATTACAATCTTCACATCTCATTAAGAGAGGGTGATTTGATAGACCGAGATGAGGTGATTTCTAGGCTAATTGACATTCAATATATGAGAAATGATATTGATTTTAAAAGGTCGACCTTTAGAGTAAAAGGTGACACATTGGATATTTTTCCTGCAAACCAGTCAGAGCTTGCTATAAAAGTCCAGTTTTTTGGTGATGAGATTGAAAAGATTTACAATTTTGACCCAATAAGTGGAAATTTAATAAATCAGCTTAAGTATGTTGCAATATATCCTGCTACCCATTATGCTGTTGGAAAAGAAAGAATGGAAAATGCTCTCAGTCAGATTGAACTTGACAGAGAAAAGGCTATTGATGATTTTCAAAATGAAGGAAAGCTGATTGAAGCGGAAAGAATAGGACAGAGGGTTGCCTATGATATGGAAATGATGCGAGAGGTTGGTTATTGCAGCGGTATTGAAAATTATTCTCGATATTTTGACGGAAGAAAGCCGGGCGAAGCACCATATACGCTTATCGACTATTTCCCTAAGGGATTTTTGACAATAATTGATGAAAGTCATATGACGTTGCCGCAGGTAAGGGCGATGTATAATGGTGATAAGGCAAGAAAACAATCGCTTGTCGAATTTGGTTTTCGATTGGAAGCGGCGAGGGATAACAGACCGCTTACCTTTGATGAGTTTGAAGGTAAACTTGGTCAAGTTTTGTATGTTTCTGCAACTCCTGCAAAGTATGAATTTGAACACGCTGGTCAAGTTGTTGAGCAGGTTATCAGACCGACAGGTCTGCTTGACCCATTGATTGAAGTTCGACCAATCAAAAATCAAATTGAAGAATTGATGATTGAAATAGACAAAACTATAAAAAATAAGGCTAGAGTGCTTGTTACAACTTTGACCAAAAAGATGGCAGAAAGTTTGACAACTTTTCTTCAAGAGCACAATTTTAAAACAAAATATATGCACTCTGAGATTGACACAATGGAAAGGGTGGAAATCGTCAATGGATTGAGGGCTGGCGAGTTTGATGTTCTTGTCGGTATAAATCTTTTGAGAGAGGGGCTTGATATGCCAGAAGTTGAACTTGTTTGCATACTTGATGCCGACAAAGAGGGTTTCTTGCGTAGTGAAGGTGCTTTGATTCAAACAATTGGAAGGGCAGCCAGAAATGCAAATGGTCATGTGATAATGTTTGCAGATGTAATTACCGATTCTATGAAAAAGGCTATTGATAAGACTGCTGAGCGAAGAAATTTGCAGGAAAAATATAATCAAGAGCATGGAATCATACCAAAAACTATTAAAAAAGAGATAAAAAACACTCTTGAAATTACCAAGAAGGTCAGTGATAAAAAACTGAGCAAGCAAGAATTGCCAGCTGAGATTGAAAAATTGACGGCAATGATGAAGGTTGCTTCAGCTTCTCTTGATTTTGAACGTGCTATAGAACTTAGAAACCAAATCCAAAAACTCAGAAAGAGATTGAATGGAAGATAAGTTTTGGAAGATAAAACTAATAAAAACTAATTTAAGATAAAACATTAATAATTTAAGATAAAAGTTGGTAGGGATTATGAATGATAAAATAATAATAAAGGGCGCAAGAGAGAATAACTTGCAAAATGTGGATTTACAGTTGCCAAAAAACAAGCTTGTTGTGTTTACCGGTGTCAGCGGGTCAGGAAAATCAAGCCTTGCCTTTGGGACTATTTTTGCTGAAGGTCAGAGAAGATATGTTGAAAGCTTGTCCTCTTATGCACGTCAATTTTTGGGTCAGGCTCAAAAACCAGATGTTGAACAAATAGATGGTTTAAGTCCTGCAATTTCTATAGACCAAAAAACCACAAATCATAATCCGCGTTCGACAGTTGGCACTGTAACTGAGATTTATGATTATTTAAGACTTTTATTTGCACGAGTGGGCGTGCCTTACTGTCCTCATTGCAACAAGCCTATTGACCAGCAGACCATAGACCAAATAGTTGATGCGGTGGAAGGCTATGAGAAGGGTGCAAAACTTACCATTTTGGCGCCAACAGTACGCGGTCAAAAGGGAGCTTTCGCAAAGGCTTTTGAAGGTTATAGAAAGTCTGGTTTTGTCAGAGTGCAGGTTGATGGAAGTATCTATTCACTTGATGAAGAAATCAATTTGGATAAAAATATAAAGCATAATATAAGTGTAGTCATTGACAGAATTGTGCTTAAAGATGGCATAACCGCAAGACTTACTGATTCAATTGAAACAGCTGTAAAACTTGCTGAAGGCCTTGTTGTAATAGACAATGATGGTCAGGAAACTCTTTTCAGCACCAATTATGCCTGTCCACATTGCGGTTGGACGCTTGAAGAGGTTACGCCAAGGTTATTTTCTTTTAATGCCCCTTTTGGCGCCTGTCAAACTTGTGGAGGGCTTGGGACATCGTCTGAAATAGATGAAGAAATTGTGCTTAGAGATAGCCATTTGTCAATAAGGGATGGTGCTCTTAATATTTCAGGTTGGAGAATGGATAATGATGGTCTGGCTTCAAAGTATTTCAATGCACTTTCAAAAAAATATGGTATTGATTTAGATAAACCGCTTAATAAACTGCCTAGAAAACATATTGATATTCTGCTTTATGGAAATGACGGAGAGAAACTTGACATCTATGGCAATGAAAAACAAAATAAGACTTTTGAGCATTTTAATGGCAAAAAAGCACTTTCTTTTGAAGGCATAATAAACAATCTTAAAAGGCGTCTTGCAGAAACAAAAAGTGATTTTATCAGATTTGAAATTGGGAAATTTATTCATGAAACAGAATGTCCTACCTGCAAGGGCAAAAGACTTAATGAAAGCGCCCTTTCAATCAAAATAAACCATAAGGATATTGCAGAAATATGTGAAATGTCGGTAAGTCAATTATTGCCTTTCTTTGAGGAACTTAAATTGACAAAGGAAAAGGCAGAAATTGCAAAGAGTATTCTCAAGGAAATAAAAGCACGACTGACCTTTCTTTCAGATGTTGGTCTTGACTATCTTACCCTTGCACGTTCGGCAGAAACATTGTCAGGTGGTGAGGCACAACGCATAAGACTTGCTACTCAAATTGGAAGTGGACTATCTGGAGTGATGTATATCTTGGATGAGCCTTCAATCGGTCTTCATCAACGAGATAATGACAGGCTTATTCACACTTTGGAACATTTGCGAGATTTAGGAAACACATTGATTGTTGTTGAGCATGATGAAGACACAATCAGAAGTGCTGATTGGATTGTCGATGTAGGTCCTTATGCAGGGGTGCATGGCGGTAAGATTGTTGGCAATGGCACACTTGAAGACTTGCTTAAGTCCTCAACTTCAATTACTGCAAAATTCTTAAGAGGGGAAGAAAGGATAGAAGTCCCAAAAGAAAGAAAAAAGAGTGACAGATTTCTTCTTATAAAAGGTGCAAGGGAAAACAACCTGAAAAATATTGATGTTAAGGTGCCTGTTGGTGTCTTCACCTGCATTACAGGCGTATCAGGCAGCGGAAAATCATCGCTCTTGAGTGACATCATTTTCCCTTATCTTTCAAACAACTTAAATAATAGCAGATTGGAACTTGGTCATTTTGATAAAATAGAAAATTTAGAATACTTTGATAAAGTGATAAATATCGACCAATCACCAATTGGTAGGACACCTCGCTCAAATCCTGCAACATATGTTGGAATGTTTTCATATATTCGAGAACTTTTTGCCTCAACTGCTGATGCAAAGGCAATGGGTTATGGGCCGGGAAGATTTTCATTCAATGTCAAAGGCGGCAGATGTGATGCCTGTGAAGGCGCGGGTGTAAAAGAAATTGAAATGTATTTTCTTCCTGACATTGTTGTGCCTTGTGAGGCATGCAAAGGAAAAAGATATAATAGAGAAACTCTTGAAGTCAGATTTAAGGGTAAAACCATATCTGACGTGCTTGAAATGACAGTTGAGGAAGCATTGAAATTTTTTGAGAATATTCCTTCTATTAAAAACAAAGTTCAGGCTTTGCATGATGTCGGTCTTGATTATATAAAACTCGGTCAACCTGCAACCACACTTTCTGGAGGAGAGGCGCAAAGGGTTAAACTTGCAACAGAGCTTTCAAAGAGGTCTACAGGCAAGACAATCTATCTGCTTGATGAGCCTACGACTGGACTCCATATGTTTGATGTCAAAAAGTTGATATCAATCTTAAATAGACTGGTCGAAAATGGGAATACTGTTGTAGTGATTGAACATAATCTTGATGTCATAAAATGTGCCGATTATATCATCGATTTAGGACCTGAAGGCGGAAGCGGTGGCGGAGAAATTGTTGCTGCCGGCACACCAGAAGCTGTGTCAAAATGCGAAAAATCATACACAGCAAAATATCTTAAAAAGATGCTTGAAAATAATTAAATTAAATATAATTAATTAAAAAAAATGAAAAATGAAAAATTAATATTTTTAATATTTTTTAATCATAAAATAAAAAATAAATAAAAAATAAATAAAAAATATTAAAAAAATTATTTAATTAAAAATAAAAAAGAACTTTTATAGAGTTCTTTTTTTAATCACTTATTTTTAATTAAAGTATTTATGAAAGATGTGCATCTTTACATATAAAATTTTGCAATAAAAATTAATTAATTTAAGATATAAAAAGTTCTTATATAATTGTTTAAAATTAGTTAGTATGCTATAATTGTTTAAAATTAATAAAGGAGTTGAATATATGATTGATTTGCATACCCATTCAACATTTTCAGATGGAGCAAGCTCGCCAGAACAATTGCTTATTGATGCACAAAATTCAGGTGCTGAAGTAATTTCAATAACCGACCACATAAATGTTGATATATATGATTATTTAAAAACTATTGATGTTGAAAAATATTATAAAGGAAAAATTATAAAAGGGGTGGAAATATATTGTGGTTATAAGGGCAAACAAATAGAACTTTTAGGATATGGCATTGATACTAATAAATTAAAACCATTTTTAAATAAACATTTTGAAATAGGTGTTCAAATGAAAAATTTGCAAAATCAATTTGATTATTTAAATAGCGTTTGCAAAAATCTTGGGATAAAGACAAATGAAAATATTAAGGCTGACAAATCGCTTGCCTTTGTTAAACCATATTTTAAAGATAATATTCAATCATATCCTGAAAATGAAAAGTTTTTTACAAAGGAAATTTGGGAAAACTATAAAAAATTTTATAGACTTTGTATTTGCAATCCAGAAAGTCCATTTTATATAAATTTCTGTGATTATTATCCTTCGGTGGAAGAGGTTTGTGATGCTATTCATAATGCAGGCGGCAAGGTTGTGATTGCTCATTGCTGGTTGTATGGTTTTGCCGATACAATGCAAGAGGTAAAAGCTTTAATTGAAACTGGAAAGATTGATGGAGTAGAGTGTTATTATTCAGATTTCACCCAAGAACAAACTGATATATTGATTAAATATTGTAAAGATAATGATTTGATGATAACTGGCGGCTCTGATTATCATGGAATAAACAGAACTTGTAAAATAGCTTCTGGAAATAATAATTTAAACATACCAAATAAATTGTTGACCCAATTTAATGATAATGATTATTTTGATGTAAATTTAGATAAAAATAATGATAAAAGTTTTTTAATGAACAAACTTTAAAATTAAGTTTGTGTGAGTAATAATACTTGATTGTTTTAATATTTAAAAATCAAAAAAAGATTGCTACTTAGTAGCAATCTTTTTTAACCAATAAAATTATGATTATAACAACTTATTTAAAGCTTCTTTGTCATCTTCGCTTATCTGAGAATTAAGCACAACATCAATTTTTTCTTGTTTGTCTGCCTTTTTGTCATTTAAAACATGATATAAGCTTTCATACTCTTTGTTTACAGAGCCATCATTGTTTGCATAATATTCTTCAGTGATTTCTTTAATTTTATCACATGATTTAAGTGTAAAATGATTGAAAAGGTCGTTTATGATAGGTAAAGCATCTTTATTTGCTTCTGCCTCTTTCTTAAATTTAGAAAGAATGATTTTTGGACTTGCAATTCTAAGAGTTTGATTTATATCACCTTTGATTGCAACCTTTTTATCCATTTCTACCAATTTGAATATTTCTTTGATAAGTTGTTCATGATATTGTGTTTTAAGAGCAACATTTTTGCCAAGCAATTTTTTATCAAATGCAACATTTTCAATATCAAGGTTTGTCTTTTGTTTTGATTTTACCTTTTTATAAATTTCTTCAAATCTTGAAAGCTCTTTATGTTTGTTGTCGCAAGCAATTTCAAGGGCATTAAGGTTTTCAAGAAGTTCACCAAGAGGGGTGAGGATATTTGTGCTTGAAAGCAGTTGAACATCAAGCTCATTTGCAAGGAAGGAAATTGTGTCTTCTGTGCGTTGGCTCTTGCGATAATTATTTTTTGATTGATATCTGTTTTTAAGAGCTTTGATTGTATTTAAAAGGTCCAAGGTATAATCAAGGTTTGGCTTAATAAGTTTTCCAAAAGCATTGAGGTTGTTTTTGATATAATCTTCGGCATTTCCTGTTTTGAAAATTTCCTTAGGAAGATTGAAGATTCTTTTTTGTTCTTTGCTTATTTCAAGGTCTCTTCCAAGAATTTTGCTTGCAATCTTTCCTGCTGCAAATTCAAGACCATTAAGTTTGTTTGAAATTTCTGATAAGATATGAGCATTGTCAATCTTTTCGCGAAGTTTAAATATATTTGCTGTCATGTTGAAGCCGATATTGTTGTCTTTATCAAACTCAGGGTTGTGTTTGTTCACTTCGCTTGCAAGAGCTACGGCAATGATTAAAGCTTTATACATTCTGTCATCTTCATTAATGCAGAAGCCATCCATAGTTGGGTCAGTTTCGCTTAGATATTCTCTCATAATAAATTCAATGCAGGCATTGTAATTTTCTAAAGAATTTAAGTTGCTTAACAATTCTTCTTTTGATTTTATTTCTATTTCAGTATTGTTTTCAATTTGAGTGAAAGTATTAAAATCAAAATAGATATCAGATTTTTGAACGGTAGGGTTCATTAAAAGTGAATAAGCAAGAGTTGAGTCTGTGATTTTTGCAAGTTTTTGGTCACTTTCAACCAAAGCATTAAGCTCTTCACGAAGGTCTGCAATTGTCTTTTGTGAATTTGTCAAAGTTGCAGCAACAGCAAGGAAAGCTTTGTTGATAATTTCTTGGTCAACATGTCTGCTTTCAAGGTTGTTTAAAATAGAAGATGCCCAAAGAATTGATGTGATAGATTTATCATTGCAGTCAACGCGAGATTTAAGCTCTTCCAATAATTTTGCAAAACCTTCATTATTAGGTAAGTTTGTATTGGCTACATCAATAAGTTCTTCAATAGTTGAATTATCATTGATTTTATTGCCTAATATGTCAGCATTATAATTTGCTCTTTTCATAATTGACAAAAGATAGAGCTTAGTATTAAAATGTTCTACTATAAATCTTGAAAGAGCATCTGGGTTTTTAATTGCCCTTCTAAGCCATTTTGAATCTTCATTTGTGATTAATTTAGGTAATATGTCTATAAGTTTTTCCATTATTCCCTCCAATTTATATATATTATTTTAGCATATTTCAAATCAAATTTCAATACCTGTTTTTAAAAAAAAATAGAATTTTAATATGTTTATGACCTTATTTTGCCCCATTTTTGCTATTTTAATTTAAACATTGTGCTAATTGATGGCCCTGCAACATCAATCATAATATCTTCACCTTCAATTATTCCATTCTTTTTTATGTTTGAACATATAGTTGTATATGCAAGATTTGGTGTATTGTTTTCGCGACTAAGGTGAGAAAGAACAATTTGCCTTGTCCCATTTTTGGCAAGATATTCTACAGCTTGGCAGCTTGCATTGTTTGAAAGGTGGCCTCGTGGACCATCAATTCTTAGTTTAAGAGAAAGAGGGTATTTTACCGATTTCATCAGAAGTTGTTTGTCATAATTTGCTTCAAGATATACAAGACCGCTTCCCTTGATTGCATACAAAATTTCATCGTTTAAATGACCAAGGTCGGTTAAAACACTTATCTTTTTGTTATCGCTTTCAAAGCTATAACCAAAACATTTGACATCGTGTGGCACTTCAACAGAAGTTATTTCGATATCCTTAAATGAATGATTTTTTGAGAAAGTTCTGCGGTTGTTGTTTGAAACTTTTTTGAATTTTTGGTCAAGCCCAAGCCAAACACTCTCAGGTGCATAAACAGGGGTGTTAAATTTGCTTGAAAAAACATCCACACCTTTTATGTGGTCAGAATGTTCATGACTTATAATTATGGCATCAATTTCATTTGGTGAAATGGAGATTTTTTCAAGTCTTTTGACAGTTTCGCTGCAGCTTAATCCGTCATCTAACAATAGTTTTGTATCACCATTTTCAATATATGTAATGTTGCCATCACTGCCTGAGGCTAAATTTATAATTCGCATAAACAAATTATATCATGTTTCAACAAATTATGCAATAATAAATTGAATTATCAGTTAGTTCATGGTGCGCTTTTTTTGTTTTGTTTAAAAAATATTATCTTTAAATATTAAAATTGTTTTCTTGCAGATAAATTGAGATAGGTTTATTGAAATGATTATTCAAAATGAATGGTTCTTTTTCATTTTTAACAAAATTTGCTTGCAAAAATATCACCGAATTTTTGTTGTCAGTGATTTTCTTAGTATATTTTATACCCAGCATGGTTGTTGCCCATATTATAAAAATGATAAAAGCCAGACCAGCAATAAATAAAAGACGATTTTTCATTAAAAATAGTTTAACATTCTTGAGAAGAATTTACAAAAATAAGATTTTAAGATTAAGTCAAAATTTGACGATTATAGTTGAATAATGTTGAGTTTGCCAAGTCAATAAATAGAGTGTTTTTACTTGACAAGAAAATATAAAAATGATATCATTCATTTATAAAAAATAAGCTTTTTAGGAGGACTTAATGAAAGATAAATTTTATATTACCACACCTATATATTATCCAAGCAATAAATTGACTTTGGGCAATTCTTATACAACCATTGTTTGTGATGCCATTGCAAGATTTAATAAAAAACTTGGCAAAGATGTATTCTATCTCACAGGGACTGATGAGCATGGTCAAAAGATAACACAATCTGCTGCCAAAGTTGGCAAAAGTGAAAAGGAATATCTTGACGAGATAGTTGCAGATACAAAAGCACTTTGGAAACTTTTGGATATTGAATATGACAAGTTTATCAGAACAACTGATGATTATCATGAAAAGGCAGTTCAAAAAATATTCACTCAGCTTTATGAAAAAGGTTATATCTATAAAGGCTCTTACAAAGGCTGGTATTGCACACCTTGCGAATCTTTTTGGACAGAAAGTCAACTTGCTGACGGAAAATGCCCTGATTGTGGAAGAGAGGTGAAATTTCAAGAGGAAGAAGCTTACTTTTTCAAACTTTCTGAGTTTGGTGATAAATTAATCGACCTTTATAAATCAAATCCAGAGTTTCTTCAACCTATAAGTCGTGTAAATGAGATGGTCAACAACTTTATTAAGCCAGGACTTAATGACCTTTGCGTTTCAAGAACGTCTGTGAAATGGGGTGTGCCTGTAGAGTTTGATACAGACCATACCATCTATGTTTGGATTGATGCTCTTTCAAACTATATTACAGCACTCGGGTTTTTAAGTGAAGATGAAAGCAATTATAAAAAATTCTGGCCTGCAGATGTCCATGTGATTGGAAAGGAAATTGTCCGCTTCCATTCAATAATTTGGCCTGCAATCTTGATGGCGCTTGACCTGCCATTGCCAAAACGTATCTTTGCACATGGTTGGATTTTGTTTGGTGGTGATAAACTTTCTAAGAGTAAGGATGCAGGGGTGAAAGAATGCACAGACCCTAGAGTGCTTGTGCCAATGTATAGTGCTGATGCTGTAAGATATTTCCTTTATAGAGAAATTCCTTTTGGCAGCGATGGCAATTATTCAACAGAAGCCTTCCTCACAAGGATAAATGCCGACCTTTCAAACAATTTCGGAAATCTTGTTTCAAGGACTTTCAGCATGGTCAAAAAATATTTCGCTTCTGAAATTACAGATGCGGCAGCGGCAAATGCAGATGATGAAGAGTTTAAAACAAGTGTTTTAAATGAAGTAAAAACTGTCCTTAAACTTATGGAAGAACTTGACATTACTCGTGCAATCACTTCAATCATGAATATTTTCACATATGCAAATACCTACATTCAAAAAGTGCAACCATGGGTTGTTGCAAAAGAAGAGGGTGGAGAGGCAAGACTTAAAACCATCATGAGATATCTTCTTGAATCTATCAGAATAGGCAGTCAGCTCATCTATGCTTTCATGCCAGAGAGCAGTGCAAAGGTTTTAAATGCTTTTGGTATAGAACCAACTTCAGAGTTTGCAAACATTGACAATTTTGATGGGCTTGAAACTGGCAAAACCTTGGCAGAACTTGGAATTTTGTTCCCTCGCCTTGATGTTGCGGCAGAAAGTGAAAAACTTTTTAAAATTGCAAATGAATAAGAAAGCACTCATGTTATTCATGCCTATCTTGCGCTTTTAAATAAAATGTGATTTATGTTGAAATATATAACAATTACCTAAAGTAAAAATAAAAATATAAGGAAAGAAAAATCCTTATATTTTTTGTTTTTTTATCTTTTTTATTAAATATTGCTTTAAAAATGATTAATTAATGTTTTTTTAAATATTTAATAATAATGAATATTTTATAATCAAATTTTAAATAATTACATTTTAAATAATTACATTTTTTATAATGATGTATTTCATGCCCATCTTGGGTCAGTCATTAAAACAATTTTACCCTGACTTAATGATGATTGAACGTCAATAGTTCTTTGATTGGCTGAACCTTTAAATTTTAAGTTAAGACTTTTTTGTGCCAAGATAAATTTTCCATCAATAAGCACATCAATATATGATAGAAGCTCTCTTGCAAATGGCAATTTTCCGCTTGAAAGCACTTCAAACATATAGCCTGTATAACAAGCAAGTTCTAAACCTTGTTCTTTGATAAATTTTGCAACAGGAATAAGATTCTTTGCCTGAACAAAAGGGTCGCCGCCAGAAAGTGTAACACCTTGAAGCAGTGGATTGGAAAGGATATCTTTTTTGATTTTTCTAAAGCTTATTTTCTTTCCACCTTTATATGAATGGGTGTGTGGGTTGTGACAGCCTTCACAATGATGAGGGCAGCCTTGTGTGAAAATGGTATATCGCAGCCCTGGGCCATCCACAATGCTGTCATTTACAATTCCTGAAATTCTTATTCTAGCCATTTTTTACCTCTTTTCTAAGTATAAAATTCATATTTTTTTTGAATGTGTTTGAATATAAAATTTATGATAATTTAAAGAAAAATAATTAAAATTTCATAAAAAAGCCTATTTTTTATCGTTTTTTCATATTTTTTTATATAAATTTCTTTATATTCTAAATTTTAGCATAATTATTAGCAATTAAAACGAGCTTAATTTAAAAGCCCGTTTTAATTTGTTTATTTAAAATTTTTTGTTTTAAAAATTCATTTATTAAACATTAAACACCATGTTTTACTCTGTCATGTTCTTCAGCACGTTTTCCGTTGTTGAATCTATCAAGAGTCCCTACAAGATAGCCGGTAATTCTTCTTATTCTTTCAAAGTTGCCTCTTCCATCTTGTTCACTTCTGCCGCAATTAGGGCAGGTGTCACCAATTATTCCATTATAACCACAGACAGGGTCTCTGTCGATAGGGTGGTTGACTGCACCATAACCAATGCCTTTTTCTTTCATGTGTCTGACAATTCTTTCAAAAGCATCAAGGTTTGCGGTAGCATCGCCATCAAGTTCTATATATGATATATGACCGCCATTGCAAAGTGCATGGAAAGGTGCTTCAAGGTCAATCTTTCTTTCAGCTGTTATGTCATAATAAACTGGCACATGGAAACTGTTTGTGTAATAATCTCTATCAGTTACACCTTCAATTTTGCCATATTTTTCCTTGTCTATTCTGATAAATCTTCCGCTTAAGCCTTCAGCAGGTGTTGCGATAACTGAGAAGTTGAGCTTGTATTTTTTTGCCTTTTCATCAGCAAATTCACGCATATGTTTGATAATATCATATCCTATCTGCCATGATTTTTCACTTTCGCCATGATGCTTGCCTGTAAGAGCAACCAATGCTTCAGCAAGACCGATAAAACCATAGGTGAGTGTTCCGTGCTTTAATATCTCGGCAATGCTGTCATCTCTATTTAATTTTTCTGAGTCAATCCAAACTCCTTGCCCCATGAGGAAGGGATAGTTGTAAACGTGTTTAGATTGTTGAATTTTAAATCTATCAAGAAGTTGGTCGGTCACAAGCTCCATAAGTTCGTCAAGGCGGTTATAGAATTTCTTTATATCGCCCTTGCTTTCAATGGCAATTCTTGGAAGGTTGATTGATGTGAATGAAAGGTTGCCTCTTCCATATGTGATAGCTCTTGAAGGGTCATATTCGTTTGCCATAACCCTTGTTCTGCAGCCCATATAAGCGACTTCGGTTTCTGGTTGACCTTCCTTATAATATTTTAAGTTGAAAGGTGCATCAATGAATGAGAAGTTTGGAAACATTCTTTTTGCAGAGCATCTCATAGCAAGTTTAAAGATGTCATAGTTAGGGTCGCCAGGATTATAGTTTACACCTTCCTTAACCTTAAATATTGAAATAGGGAAGATTGGAGTTTCGCCATTTCCTAAACCTTCTTCGGTAGCTCTTAAGAAGTTTATCATAACCATTCTGCCTTCTGGTGATGTGTCAGTCCCAAAGTTTAATGATGAGAATGGCACTTGAGCGCCGGCACGAGAATGCATTGTGTTAAGGTTGTGGACAAGCGCTTCCATAGCTTGATGTGTTGCTTCATTTGTTTCGCTGTAACCTTTTTGTGTTGCGTAATCTTTAATTTTTGCAAACATTTCATCATTTATTTCTGCAAAAGCCTGTCTTTCAGCTTTGTCATAACCCTTATCGCCGGCAAGGGTAGGATAAAGACCTTTTTCTTTTTCAATATTTTTAAGTGTGTTTAATATTTCTTCTTCGCTTAAACTCCCAGCTTCTTTTAAGATGTAAGCTTTAATAAAGTTTGTTCTATATAGTTTTTTATATGTCTTTGCAACCCCAGGAGCACATCCATAATCAAAGTTTGGCACGCTTTGACCGCCATGTTGGTCATTTTGGTTTGATTGAATAGCAATGCAAACAAGGGCAGAATAGGTCCTTATATCATTGGGCTCTCTGACAAAGCCATGACCTGTATGAAAACCACTCTTAAAAAGTTTTTCAACATCAATTTGACAGCAAGTTTCTGTCAGAGTATAGAAATCAAAGTCATGAATGTGAATGTCACCTTCTTGATGAGCTTTGCCTTGTTTTGGGTCGATAATTGCCTTATTAAAATAGTTTTTGGCAGATTCAGAACCAAACTTAAGCATAACTCCCATTGGTGTATCGCCATCGATATTTGCATTTTCTCTTTTTAAATCACTGTCTTTCGCATCGCTATTGTTGATTTTGTCAAAAGTTTTCATAAGAGAAGAATTAAGCTCGCGCACTTGGCTGCGTTTTTGACGATAGATAATATAAGCTTTTGCAACATCGTCATAGCCCTTTTTCATCAAGACTTTTTCGACAATATCTTGCACCTGTTCTACAGAAGGGATTTTGCCATCATCAAATTGATTGTCAATTTCCTCTACAACAAGTTTTGCAAGCTTTGAAGCAATTTTAAATTCCTTATCTCCAACAGCGTTCATAGCTTTTGAAATGGCGTATTCAATTTTTGACACGTCAAATTCTTTGACTCTGCCATCTCTTTTCATGATGTTTTTTACCATAATATCTCCTTTTTAATAAAACACTATATATTGTATGTAAAGTTTTTGCAATTAGCACATTTAGTGTCGTTCAGTGTATATATTAAAACTTTTTAATTTTAATGTCAACATTTTTTGACAACAAATTTTTCAAAAATGACGCCTTTGTTATTTATTTATAACATACCCATGAGCAATAAGATTGAAGAGCTATTAAAAAAATTTTTGCTATTATTTTGTAAAAAAATATTATTGCTCTTTTGCCGGCATTTTGATTTGGATTTGCAGAAATTCAAGTGAGTTTTTTATAGATTTTTGATTAAACTAAATTGAAAATGTCTAAAAATAATTATGAATTTATCTAAAAATAATTATAAAAATATTTTAGAAAAAGATTGATTGCTGGCTTAAAATATGTTAAAATAGTCTTGTTAAAAGGAGTTTATAATGAGTTCTACTATAATAGCTGTTATCGTTTCACTCTTATTTGCGGTGATTTTATTAGGCGGCTTTTTTGTTGGGTTCTGGAGAGGGTTTAAACGCTCGACAGTAAATCTAATCTTCTCGGTTGTGGGTGTCATTGTTGCATTCTTTGTGACACCATTGATTACAAATGCTATTTTAGGCATTGAGGTTGAATATGAAGGAAGTCAGGTTAGTTTGCAAAATATCCTGCTTGAAATGATTTTATCTGTGGGTGATTTAAGGCAGATGATAAGTGCAAATAAAAACCTTGAATTGCTTGTTGTAAATCTTCCAGGTGCACTTTGCAATGTTATAATGTTTATACTTGTGACAATTGCTATTGAAATTGTGATGTATATTATCTATAAAATATGCAATTTCACCTTCCTTAAAGGCGCAAAGGGTGGAAGGTTGTTTGGTGGTCTTGTTGGCGTGGCAAAAGCATTTATTGTCACCATCATTGCATTTATGCCTCTTGCAGGACTTATCGGTTTTGCAAATAAAATGACAACTGCAAATGATTATAATTTTGTTGCTGTTGCGCAAACTGAAACACAACAAAACAGCAAAGATGACAAAAACTCTTCTCTTATTTTGGATAAATTGCCAGAGCAGGCGGTGATTGTTATAAAGGGTTTAGAAAACAATTTCCTTACCAAATGCAGCAGTTTGTTTGGCCTTGATAATGCAATGCTTGATTATTATGCAAGTGCAAAGGTTGATGGCGGAAGGGTAAAGGTAAGAAAGGAAATTGAAGAGGTTTATCAAATTGCAGATTTTGGTTATCAACTCAGCAATCAAGATTTAAACAAACTTGATTGGACAAAGGTAAACTATGACAAGCTTGTAAAAGCGGTTGATGAATTTACCAAATCAGAATTGTTTAATTATGTGGTTTCTCCAACAATTTCTGACATGATTATAAATTATGAAAAGTATTCTTTCTTTGGCGAAAATTTTGAATTTGAAGATATATTTATTGATATAGGTCAACGTTTGGCTGAAATGCAACAAACTGGCAGCTATTTCAGAAATGATATTCTTACTATGGTCAATACCTTTAAAACTATCGGAAAAAGCGGAATAGTCAATGATGTTGTTGCTGTTGAAGATAAAGATGAAAAAACAATTATAAATGTTTTGACAACTGATAAAAATATTGCTGTAATTGAAGATGGAATAAATAAGGTATTTAAAATAAATTTAATCAAAGACAGCATTTCAAGTGTAACTCAAAAGGTGATTGATAAGCTTTCATTAGAACTTGATAACATTGGCGTTGATAGCGCGGATATAAGCGAGAATGGCTGGAAGGAAATTGCAACATCACTTACAGAGATATTGAAGGATATGTCAGTCATAATAAATGAAGTTGATATTGGGGCGGTAATTGATGACCCAGCAATTCTTTTAGATAAAGAAAAAAATTATGATTTAAATTTAATCTTGTCTAAGATAGGTGGCATGGTTGATAAAGTAAGAGAAAACAAATTGCTTCAAACAGAGGCAGGAAAACCTATCGTTGACAAGCTTTTAAATGATAAGAATTTGAAATTACCAGAAAATTCTCTCATTGACAACCAAGGAAACTGTGTTGAAATAAGAAATTATAAACAACTTCTTGAATTTGTTTCTCAATCTGTTGAAATTGTAAGAGATGAAGATTTATATAATACTGTTATAAACAGCACCTCTTCAGATGAAGAAATAATGGATGCTGTTGCAAATATCCTTTCAAAAGAAGGAAATGAAGAAATTTTAAGTCAAATAATTCTTCCTCTTTATCAGGTAGAATTTACTAATAAACTTATTATAGATAAAATTGTAGAAAACTTAAGTGCAGAATTGTTAGACCTTTCACTTCTTACAAATTATGATGAATGGAAGAGTGATTTGGGATATATTTCAAATGTATTTGTCACTTTAAACAGCAAGAAGGTTGGCGAAGAAAGCTATTTAAAACTTGTTGTAAATGGCGAAGTTGAAAAGATTATCAACAATATTGATGCTGAAGATATAGACAATGTATTTGCTCCTGTATTAAATGCAAAATCAACTGCTTCATTGAAAGAAAGTTTGTTTAATAATATTGCATCACAACTTTCTACCCTTACAAATAAAGATATTGTCATCTCAACCCAAGGGGTAAGCTTCTCTGGCGAAGAGAGTCAAACACAGGAAATCTGCAACATACTCAAAAAATTTGTTGCAATCAATGGCAATTTGGATGCAGGAATTGAAAATATCAATCGTCAGGCTCTTTCAGACCTTCTTGAAGCTATGAAGTTGAACGCTTATAGAACTTTAAATGGCAAGGAAGAAGAGGGAATATTCAAAGGTTGTTATCAGGCTCTTGTAGAAAGCTTTGAAGAAGCTTATACCGATACTTTGGCAGAAATTGCAAAAAATGCACAACTTCTTGAAGAGCTGGGTGTGACTGATTTGGATATTGAAACATTATTAAATATTGATTTTGACAAACTTGTCGGAATGATAGAAGATATTTTAGCGCAAGCTTAAAGGAAAAAAATGGAGTTTAAACATATTCCAGTCCTTCTAAACGAAGTGATTGAAGGGCTAAACATAAAAGAAGATGGCATCTATGTAGATTGCACAATGGGGGGAGGCGGTCACTCAAGCGTGATTGCCTCAAACCTTTCTAAAAGGGGAAAACTTATCGGTTTTGATAGAGATTTGGATGCGGTGAATGTCTGCAAATCTCGATTTAACAAATTGACAAATGTTCAAGTGATACATTCAAACTTTAAACAGGCACCACAGATTATTTCTCATATGGGTTATGCAGGTGAAATTGATGGCGTGCTTGTCGACTTAGGGGTAAGTTCTTATCAAATAGACAATGGAGAAAGAGGATTCAGTTTTCTTCATGAAGGCAGACTTGATATGAGAATGGATACCTCGCAAGAGATTGATGGATACTATGTTGTAAATAATTATCCTAAGGATAAACTTATTCAAATTTTATATCGATATGGTGAAGAAAATAATGCTAGACGCATTGTTGAAAACATCTGTGCGAGAAGGGCGATAAAACCAATTGAAACCACCACCGAACTTAAGGAAATCATCGAAAGTTCTTTTCCAAAAAAGGTGATATATGGCAAGGGCGGTGTTTCCAAAAAGACCTTTCAAGCAATCAGAATTGAAGTGAATGGCGAGCTTGAAAACCTTGACAAATTTCTTCGCGAAACAATTGCTGTCTTAAAAACAGGCGGAAGACTTGCTGTCATAACCTTTCATAGTTTGGAAGATAGAATTGTCAAAAATGTTTTTAGAGAATTTGCAACAGATTGTATATGTCCGCCAAGAACACCAATTTGCATCTGCGGTCATAAAGCAGAGGTAAAACTTATCAACAATAAGCCGATAATTGCAGGTGATAAAGAGCTTTCTTTAAATTCAAGAAGCAGCAGTGCGAAATTGAGGATTATTGAAAAAATCTGATAATTTATTAAAATTTCAATAAAATTTTAGAAAAATTATCAAAAAAATGCGGTTTTTACTGCAAAAATAATAAATTTACAGCAAATTATTTAAAAACCAATGAAAAAAATTAATCAATTTTAAAATGCAAAATTTAATCAGTTTTGATGATTATAATCAGTAATACATATGAAGGGAGGTGAATATATTATGAGTGATAGAACTTTGCTTAAAGAAGTTTTGACCGAAAAGAAAGTTGAAATTGAAAGCGAAGTTGAAATTGCTATCAAGCAGGAAGAGCAGGTTTCAACCCAAAAAGCTTTGCCTGAAAAAAGCAATTCAACGCAAGAGTCGATTAATATATTCTCTGCTTCAAGTTTTCCTTCATCTCAAGTTGAGAGATTGAAACAAAAATATAATCAGGAAGAAGAGGAAATTAATCGTATCGAAAGCAAAGTTTCTCAGGTAATAGAAAAGCCAAACTATGATACGATGGACACGCTTAGCGAAAGCGAACGTAAAAAGGTCTTTGTTTTTAAGAATGTTGAAAGCACAAAAAAGGCAAATCCAAGCAAGTTTAAAATAATATTGATTTCGGTCATATTTGCGTTGTTTACCATTTGGGGGACTGTCAATATTGCAAATATTGAAAATGTTTCAAGTCAGATATCCCAAGTTTCATCTCAATATGAAATCAACCTTATAAACTATCTTAAAAACCTTTATATGCTTGATGTGACAAATTCTGAAAACATGAAAAATCTTTTTGAAACCATTCCTGATGAAAGTGTCCCACCAACTCAAATCGATGCACAATCAAATTGGTTTGACAGATTTTGCAATTTCATAGGAGGCTTATTTGGAGGTTAGCTTTGAATAAAGCCTTTACATTATTTTCATTAAAAAAAAGGATATTGGCTATTTTATTAGTCATATCCTTTATTTTTTGCTCGCTTGTTGTCAGACTTTTTGTTTTGCAAATTATAAATGGAAAAGATTTGCAGTCAAGGGCTACTGACCAGTGGACAAGAGACCTTGCAATCGTTGCTCCAAGAGGGACAATTTATGATAGGACAGGTTCTGCTTTGGCTGTCAGTTATACAACCTACAATGTCTATGTCAGGGCAAGAGAGGTCAAAGACAAATCACAAACAGCCATTCATCTTTCAGAAATTTTAGAGCTTTCTTTTGAGGGGGTTTACACCAAAATTAGCAAGAAAAATGCCAGTGAAGTTTTGATTAAAATGCAAATCGAGGGTGAAAAGGCTGAAGAAATATATGCACTAAATTTGCCAGGTGTATATCTTGCAGAAAACTCAAATAGATATTACACATATGGAAATTTGCTCACTCAAGTACTTGGCTTTATAAGCATTGACAATGTTGGTCAAACTGGGGTGGAAGCTTTTTATAATGACCTTTTAAAGGGAAAAGATGGTTTCAGTTATGTGCAAAGTGACCTGCAAGGAAAGGAAATTGGCGGCTCACTTAGATATTATGTTGGTGCAAAACCGGGCAGTGATTTGACTCTTGCCATTGACAGCAAAATGCAGCTTATTGTAGAACAAACTCTTGAAAAAATAATGATAGAACAAAAAGCAAAAAGTGTGACAGGAATTATTTTAAATGCCGAAAATGGTGAAGTTTTATCTATGTCATCAAAGCCAAGTTTTGACTTAAATGAAGTGCCACGTGATGACCTTGAAAGCCTTTTTGCCTATAGTAAAATTAAACCTGCCACCGATATTTATGAGCCGGGCTCAACATTCAAAATTTTGACTGTCGCTGCTGCACTTGAAGAAGGGTTGACTTCACTTGAAGACAGGTTTTATTGTCCTGGCTTTAGAATTGTTGACGGAATAAGGATAAAATGCTGGCGAACAATCGGGCATGGCAGCCAAACTTTGACTGAAGCTTTTGCAAATTCATGCAACTGTTGCTTTATGGACTTGGCACTCAGGCTTGGCGTAGATAAATTTTATAGTTATATGACAAAATTTGGGCTTGGTCAAAAGACAGGGCTTGATGTGTCGGGTGAAGCAGGTGGTATTTTAATGGCTAAAAAATTGGTCAAAAATGTTGACCTTGCTCGTATGGGTTTTGGTCATGCTATTGCTCTTACGCCAATGCAACTTTTAAGTGCGGTAAGTTCTATTATAAATGGCGGAACTTTCAACAGTCCTCATTTGATTGTGGGTGGCTCGCCAACAGTCAAAGCACGAAAGGTTGATAAGATTATAAGCTCTCAAACCTCAAATCTTGTAAATGGGCTGCTTGAATTTGCAGAAAATAAGACCGGGAAATATACCTTCGTTGAAGGCTATAATATTGGAGGAAAGACAGGAACGGCACAAAAATATAAAGAAACGGGTGGTATTGATACTGGAAAATATATATCAAGTTTTATTGGCACCTATCCGGCAGATAACCCTAAATATATAGTTTTTATTATGGTTGATGAGCCAAGCAATGGTGCCTATTATGGAAGTATTGTCGCTGCACCTTATGGAAAGGAGATTTTTATCAATTTATTTGATTATTTAGGAGAACAAAAACAGGATGAGAGTATAGTGATAGAATGGGTTGAAATGCCTGATATTGTGGGAAAAAGTTTGACCGATTGTGCTGTTATTTTGAAAGAACTTGGACTTGAGTATGAACTTGATGGTGAAGGTGAATTTATTGAAAGGCAGTTGCCACCAGTTGGCACAACTTTGGCAAAAGGCTCTACTATACTTTTAATTACAAATTAGCTAACATTTCAACCTTTTGAAAACTTTTTATTTAAAATTACAACTCTTTTAATAAAATTATTTAAAATGGAAAATAGTTAAAAACAAATTGGTTATAAGAGCAAGCTTGCGTAAAAGGAGTTTATTTAATAACAAATCAGTCAAAAAGAAAAAACAGCCTAATTTGTTTGCTTAAAATTTAAAAATGATATAAAATAGAACTATGAATACTTGGTTTATAATTATCGGCGTAATTGCCATATTGGTATTTTTATGTTTTCTGCTTGCAGTTGCAAATTATTCGGGCGAGAAGTTTATGCAAAAATATGAAGAAATGAACAATATTGAAGCAAATACAAGACTTTCACCAATAGAATTTGTAAATTTTGTTGTCAGAAATTTTATTCAAATTCCAATTGAAGTTGTGCAAATTTCAGGTGTTGCAAGAGATGCTTACTATAAGGGTAAAATATTTTTGTCAACAGACACCATTCATAAACATAGTCTTGCTTCTTATACAATAATCGCCCATGAACTTGGTCATGCTCTGCAAGATGTCAGCGGAAACAAATTGAAAAAATTGGGCAGATTAAGAAGATTAGGTAAATTATTGAAATTTTTGATGATGCCAAGCCTTATTGCAGGAATTATAATGCTCTTTTTGGGAAAAACTTTCTTTATAATTGGTTGTTCGCTTGCTGCATTTGCAATCTTAATCTTTATTCTTGCACTTGTGGTAAAGATAATAACAATTTCAATCGAAAAAGATGCATCAAATAAAGCTATGACATTTTTAAAGGAAGTCTTTGATGAGGGGCAACTTAAAATGTGTAAAAAATTTTTAAATGATGCTAGACTTACCTATTGGGCAGAATTTTTGAAAATAGTGCTGTTTTGGACGGGTGTTTCAAAAAGAGCAGAACTATTTAATTAGAAAAATATTTAATCAGATGAATAATTAAGTTAGCAAAATATTTAATTATCAAAACTTTTTAATTAGAAATTTTATAAGGAGAATTATATGGGGTATTATATAGGATATATAGTCAGCGGCTTTGCAATAATAATTGCCATTATAATTGCATTGGTTGCGCAAGGAAAGGTGTCAAGTGCATTTAACAAATATAAAGATGTTTCCTCATCTTTGGATATGACAGGTGCTCAGCTTGCGGAAATGCTTGCACAGCAATATGGTGTGAACATCAAAATTGGCTCATGTCGTGGCACACTTAGTGACCATTACAATTCAAGGACAAAAACATTGAATATTTCACAGGCAAACTACAACTCAAAATCGCTTGCCGCTCATGCCATCGTTGCACATGAATTTGGTCATGCTCTTCAAGATAAAGAAAATTATTTAGCATTAAAACTAAGACAGGTTGTTGTCACTGCCTGCAACTTTGTTTCCACGCTTTTGATTCCAATGGTGGTGATTGGACTTATAATGAATCTTGTGTTTTTTATGACTGCGGGCAGTATATTAATCTATGTTTATGTGGGCATATATGCAGTTTCTGTCTTGGCGTCACTTGTTACTTTGCCTGTTGAATATAATGCTTCGGCTAGGGCTAAAAAACTTTTATATGAAATGGGTTGTGTAAGTCAAGAAGAGGTTGAGGGGACAGATAGACTTCTTAATGCAGCAGCAATGACTTATGTGGCTTCACTTTTGGTTTCGCTTGCCTATTTTCTTAGAATGTTGTTT
Organism: uncultured Eubacteriales bacterium; assembly: GCA_949077035.1. Classification (GTDB taxonomy): domain Bacteria; phylum Bacillota; class Clostridia; order Christensenellales; family UBA1242; genus Caccovivens. Next base: position 75,778 of record CARUPR010000001.1, on the reverse strand, counting down.
TTGCTTTTGGCTATCACCAAAGATAGATAAACAGAATTTATTAATATAAATCAAATAAAAATATCAATTAAAACATCTTGCTGATGTATGAGATAAAAAAAGAATCGCTTGAAGAAAAGCGATTCTTTTTTTAAAGACGCAAGATAGGCACAAACAAAGAAAGTGATATCTTTAGAAACGCAAGATAGGCAGGAATAACATGAGTGCTATCTTTAGAAACGCAAGATAGGCAGGAATAACATGAGTGCTATCTTTAGAAACGCAAGATAGGCACGAATAACATGAGTGCTATCTTATTTTTCATTAATTAGATGTTATAAATCCATTTTTTGCAATTTTTTGCCCTTTTTAAGCAATTTTTACCATATTTTTCTAAAATTATTAAAAATTAATTAAATTTGATTCTTTTTGAAATGTATTCATAAAGGTCGTTTACATTGATTCTAATCTGTTGCATAGTATCGCGGTCACGGATAGTCACAGTGTTATCTTCAAGTGTATCAAAATCAATTGTCACGCAGAATGGAGTGCCGATTTCATCTTGTCTGCGATATCTCTTTCCGATTGAGCCAGCTTCATCATAGTCACACATAAATTCTTTGCTGAGCATAGAATAAATTTCTTTAGCTTTATCACCAAGATTTTTTTGCAGTGGGAGAATTGCAACTTTATATGGTGCGATAGCAGGGTGGAAATGCATAACAACTCTTGTTTCGCCATTTTCAAGTGCTTCTTCTTCATATGCCTCGCACATGAGAGCAAGGGTAAGTCTGTCAGCACCTATTGAATATTCTACAACTGTTGGAAGATATTTTTCATTTGTGACAGGGTCAAGATAATTCATATTCTTGCCGCTGAATTCTTGATGCCTTGATAAATCCCATGTGCCTCTATGGTGAATTCCATTAAGCTCTTGCCATCCCATTGGGAAAAGGTATTGAATGTCGCAAGCAGCTTTTGCATAATGGGCAAGTTTGTCATGGTCATGATATCTTAAATGTTCTTCTTTAAGACCTATGTCATTTACAAAAGTCCAAGCTCTTTTCTTATAGTCTGCATAAATGTCCATACTATCAACATCTTTGCAGAATTTTTGAAGTTCCATTTGTTCAAACTCAATAGTTCTGAAAAGGAAATTTCCAGGAGTGATTTCATTTCTAAAAGATTTCCCTATTTGTGCAATTGCGAATGGCACTTTTGCACGAGTAGAACGTTGGATGTTGAGGAAATTTATATATTCGCCTTGGCAGGTTTCTGGTCTTAAGTATACTATATCACTATTATCTCCTGTCATAGCTCTGGAAGTGGTAAACATAGGGTTGAACTTGCGAATTTGAGTGAAATCACGTTTGCCGCAGTTTGGACATTTGACATCATGTTCTTCAATGTATGCTTCCATTTCTTCATTTGTCATACCTTCTGCAGAGATTTTTCCCTTGCTATGATTTTCGATTAAAGTATCAGCGCGATGTCTTGTTTTGCAATTTTTGCAATCCATTTTAGGGTCGCCAAAGCTCTCAACATGACCTGATGCGTGCCAAACAGTAGGATTCATAAGAATGGCAGCATCAACACCATAGGTTGTTGGGTCTTCTTGGACAAATCTCTTCCACCATGCACGTTTGATATTGTTTTTAAGTTCTACGCCTATAGGACCAAAGTCCCAAGTGTTTGCAAAACCGCCGTAAATTTCACTTCCTTGAAAGATAAAACCACGTGATTTTGAAAGGTTTACAATTTTTTCCATTGTCAATTTTGTTTGCATAATAAAGCTCCTTTTTATAAAAATAATATGTTTTTGGCTTTTTTTTGATGTTTTTTGGCTAAATCTTATAAATTATCTTTTATTTTTAATATTTTTTTCTTCACATTGATTGTTTTGTTTATAAATAATTTACATTAAATAAAAACAAATATATCATCTATGCTTATAAATATTTAAATTATTCATATTATAAAAATTTTAAAAATAAAACTTTCATGCTGATAATCTATAAAAAAAGCCCTACTGCCAAAAAGCAATAGGGGCGTCATGGTATACGCTGTTCCACCCTAATTCGCGATTTTACAATCGCCTTCATTCTGTCAATTCGCTGACATCGCGTCAAGCTCAAGAGTTGCCAATTCTATCATCGCTTAAATAATAAAAATTAATAAGTCCAATAAAATTTGTTTAACCAAAAAAATAAAAATCTTAAATATTTTAATTAATTCAAAAATAAGAAAACTTAAATATTTTGATTAATCCAAAAATCTATCTTAGACATTTTTATTATAGTCAATATAAAATAATATGTCAACTTTTTTAGATGTATTTTTATTTTAAACTTTACATTTTAATTTAATTATGTTACAATTTTCAATGTAGGAGTTGTTGTTTAGGAGAAATGATGATAAAAAAGTTTTATTCGCTAGATGGCATAAATCAAACGGAATTTGAATTTCAAAAGGTTGATTTGATAAATTCTGCTGATATAGTGGCTCTTTTAAAAGAATTTACCGATGGTCAGGTGCTTGTTGCAAAGCGTGATAAAAGTGTTTATGTTTTGAAGGCAGAAGAAGGAAAAGAGGTTGACAATCGTCAGAGATATGATATCGGTGGAAGAAGTTATGTCTTAAAAAAAGATTTGAAAACCATCGACAAAAGAGATGTTGAATTAAATTCAATGCTGGCATTATATACAAATGGTTTTACAAAAGTAATTAAGGGCGAGAAATTTCAGGATGTATATGAGCTGACAGATGAGTTGTGGGGGATGTATACTCCAATTGACGATGATAAAAAATATTTAAAAATTACTAAAAATGTTTATTTCTATACGCTATGGGGTGAAATAATATATGCACCAAGAGGGTCATATTTATGTATTGAAAATATAAATATGCGAGAATTTTTTATAGTATCAAATTCATATTTTGAAATTGCTTATACCATAAAAGAGAGGTTGGGCAAGCTTGAAAATTTGTTATAATTAGTTTAAAATTTATTAAAAAACAAAAAAAAGGGGCAAAATTGCCTCTTTTTTTTGATATTTTATATTATTTTGAATATTTTTCTAGGTATTCTTGATAAGTCCCAGTGAAATCAATAATTTTGTTTTCATCAACAATATCAATAATTCTGTCTGCAACAGTTTCTATGATTTCTTGGTCATGTGTTGCAAAAAGCATATTTCCTCTAAAATTTACCATACCTTTGTTTAAGGCTGTGATAGATTCAAGGTCAAGATGGTTTGTAGGTTCATCTAAAATCACAAGATTTCCCTGTTCAAGCATCATTTTGGCAAGCATACATCTCACACGTTCACCACCAGAAAGGACATTTGCAGGCTTGAGGTTTTCTTCGCCGGTAAAAAGCATTCTTCCAAGCCAGCTTCTTATATATGTTTCATTTTGGTCTTGAGAGTATTGTCTAAGCCAGTCAACAATTGATGAGGTATTTCCTTCAAAATATTCATTGTTATTTTGTGGCAGATTGGTCATTTTTATGGTCTTTCCAACAAAGACTTGACCATGGTCTGGTTTTTCATTTCCTAGGATAATATTGAATAAAGTGGTTAAAATTTGGCTATTTTTTGCAAAAAATACCACTTTTTGCCCCTTTTCAATGTTGAAACTTAAATTTTTAAACATTCCAGCTTTTGTAAGATGTTCTACTTTCAAAATTTCTTTGCCAATTTCTTGACTATATTCAAAGTTTATATAAGGGTATTTTCTTGAAGAAGGTTTTATGTCTTCAATTGTCAATCTTTCAAGTTCTCTCTTACGGCTGGTCGCCTGTTTTGACTTTGAAGCATTTGCAGAGAATCGTGCGATAAATTCTTTAAGCTCTTTTGCTCGTTGTTCTGATTTTTTGTTTTGGTCTTTCATCTGTCTTAAAATAAGTTGACTTGATTCATACCAAAAATCATAGTTTCCAATAAACATATTAATCTTGCCATAGTCGACATCGCAAATATGTGTGCAGACCTTATTTAAAAAGTGACGGTTGTGGGAAACAATGATAACAATGTTTTCAAAATCCAACAGATATTCTTCAAGCCAACGAGAGGTTTTGAAATCAAGGTTGTTTGTAGGCTCGTCCAAAATAAGTATATCAGGATTTCCAAATAGAGCTTGCGCAAGCAGGATTTTAACTTTGATTTTTCCGTCTAATCCACCCATAAGACTGTCAAACATTGATTCTTCAATTCCCATGCTTTGAAGAAGGCTCTTTGCTTCACTTTCAGCTTCCCAGCCACCAAGCTCGGCAAATTCGGTTTCAAGTTCGCCCGCTCTTAAACCATCTTCTTCAGAAAAGTCTGGTTTCATATAAAGTTCATCTTTTTCTTTTTGAATTTCCATCAATCTCTTATGGCCGAGTAGGACGGTGTTAAGCACAGTTTCATTATCATAAGCATTTTGATTTTGCGCTAAAACAGACATTCTTTCGCCCGGTGTGATTGAAATTTCGCCTGTGTTTGGCTCTATTTCGCCTGTAATAATTTTTAAGAATGTTGATTTTCCTGCACCATTGGCACCGATTATGCCATAGCAGTTTCCCTTTGTAAATTTTAAATTGACATCTTTATACAGCACTCTGCCGCCAAAGGCGAGTGAGATATTTGTAACTTGTAACATTTTTACTCCTTTCGTGTAAGTATAACTTAAATAAATAATATTGTCAAACAAATTTGACTTTTAACTGCCTAAAAAAGAGATGAAAAAGAAGGAAGAAAACTAAATATTTTTCTTAATTATATTTATAATATATATATTACTAAAATTATTTATTAAAAGGGTCAATTTTATTTGCCTTTTTGACAGCAAAAATTTATACTTGTAATAAAGGATTTTGCCATATTTAATTTTATTAAATTTGCAAAGCCGCTTACTACATTTTGATTTAGCCAATTTATATAGAGAGGTCATAAATGAAAAAGAAAAAGATGATTAAAGAAGAAAAGAAAAAAGAGGAAAAGTTTAAATCCAAGTGGAAAACATGGATGACAATAGTTGTGACTATTGCAAGTATTTTTGTCATCTCTGGTGCGACAGTGCTTGGAGTTTATCTTGCTGGTGGTTTTGAAGAAGAAAACACCATGCCAGAAAGCATAAATTTCCTTTATGATGATGATTTATTTAACAGCGAAAGGATGCAACTTGAAGTTGGAAAAGATTTTCAGCTTACAATCACATCACCAACATCACAGGTTACTCGAAGAAAGGTAGAACTTTCTTTTGGCGGTGATGTTGTGACAGATTATGACCCTGTCAATCAGCTTATTTCAAATAAATCGATTCAGGTGCCAAAATATGTTTCTTTAGGAAAACCTTTTTCTGTTCATCTTTTATCTAATCATCTTGAAGATGAAAATGGAAATCCAATAAAGGACAGCTCTGATAATTACATAAACTGGATAGCAGGCGGTATTTCAACTCTTGTTGCACGTTCTGAAAATATTGAAATTGGCACTGCAAATATCAAGATTGCTGTTGATGTGCCAGTATATTCAACTCAAACTTTGGTTTACAATTCAAAAGGTGAACTTACAAATCAGGTGGTAAGAAATGAATCTTTCACCATGCAAACAAAATATATCCCTAAAGCAAGCAAATGGATGTATTCAGATGAAAAGAGTGGTCAAGAACAGGCTTCTTGGCGAGAAAAATATTCTTATTATGAAGCTGTCAACACACAAAATATCACAGCTGTTTATGACGGAAAGCATAGCAATCACTTTGTTGCTTCAAATCAAGCGGCAGATAATGTCAGAATAAATGGTTATACCTTCTCAACAGCAAAAGCACAACTTGATTATGATTTGCTTGTGGGAGAAATTGAGGATGTCACATATTATTATACAGGTGTTTTGACCTATTTAAGTGAGAATAGTGACAATAAGGAAATTGCAGAAGAATCATATGCAGAGGTTTCTATTGGTGAAGAAAATATTGGAAATTTCACAGTTTCAAAGGTTTCTCAAACTATCTCTATGAATGTTGAATCGCCACTAAACTTATATCTTAATCAATATCCTTATCAAAGCAGCAGCGATTATCTTGGAGTGAGAGTTTATTCTTCTTCAGGGCTTCTTCTTGACAATCTATTAAAAAACATTGTTATTTCTTTTGATTTCAATGGTGTTGACCCAACTTGGGGCAATAATAAAATTTTAAATATTGAGGGCGATAAAGAAATGCCATATATTGATATTGATGGCAAAAGATATTATCGACCAAATTCAAATGTAAATGACATACGATATTCAAATTGGAAATTGACCGCCACCGAGGCCATTGATTTGAAGATTAATGTCGCTCTTTTAGTCAATGAAAACACAGAATTGTTTGCTGATGCAAATGGTCAGCCAATGATAAGCCAGGTGAATCTTTCAATTTCAAAACATGAAGAAAAGCCTCTATCATGGGTAGACAATTTAAACATCAACATCTTGCTTAACTATCAGGTAATTGACGGAGAAAGTAAGATTAAGTCAGAAACAATTGACCTTAACAGATATTCTTCTGTTTCAGAAGAAAATATCTATCAAGATAAAGTTTATTTTGTATGGTTTGGTGATGGTCCTTTGGCAGATTATGTTGATATGGCAAATAGAATAATCGGTGAAGACGGATATATTCTTGAAAGGTCTGGCAAATATCAAACAAATGATGGCAGAATGGCTACTTTGTTTGCTGTAAATGGCTCTCGCTTAACACTTTATAATACAGGTGAGTTTTCATTATACTTTGCAACAATAAGACCAGGAAGTGCAGAAGGGTTGTATGACATTGCTGAAATGTGCAGCAGCACAAAGGAAGTGATATCTAAAACTGCATTATATTCAAACTCTATCAAAGATTTTTATTTAGAAGCAGACAATTTCATTGTTGAAGACGAGCAAGAAATTTCAATCAATCTTGGAAGCAATCTCGATTTTGGCTTGCACTATACAATAGCAGCAGAATCTGTGCCAGTGTTTAAAGATGAATTCCAAAAGGGTTTTATAAGACCTGTGATTTATGACATGGCAGGAAATGACATTTCAGAATACTTCATTTTCAGCGAAGGTGCAATTTTTACAAATGACGAAACTAAGGCTGTATCAGTGCAATATAGGGTGTCAACAAAAGCTTCAGTTCAGCTTGACAATTTAAATGGCTTATATCTTGGCTATATTTCTCTTATTTATGAGAATGAAGAAGGGCAAGCCATTGAATGGAAAAGGGCATTAAATACAATTACCGATAAACTGGTAAATATCTATAAACCAAAAGCTGTCAGAATTGATATGGCAACAAAGTCTGCAGTTTATGAAGCGCTTGCTGATGAAAATGCAAAACCTATCACAGTCGACCAAAATCTTACCCAAGAGGGTGGTTTTAATACAATAATAAAAGTAACACTTCTTGACGGAACAATTAAAACTTTCAACAATGTCACAGAATTTATAAATGACATTGTTGGTGCAAACGGCTCAAACTTTGTAATTGTTGACCAAAAAGGAAATTCAAACACATTGAAAAATCAATGGAAGTTTATGGTGCAGAGCGGAAATTCAAATATCATAAACATTCTTCCAAATGGTCAATCATTTGCATTTAAAAACACAAATTCAAATAGTTATATCCCTCTTTCTCTTATTGTAAAGAGTAATGATGAAAATGCTACACTTACAGAAAATGAGAATGCATTTGAAATTCAGTTTGAAGTTAAGTCAACCGGCATTTCAAAGGTTAAATATGATGCCGAAAATAAAAATACCTATGAGGTAAGTTTAACAACTGAAAGCAGTGATACATCAAAAGAAGTTATCGTAAATAAATATGGTGCTGTTGGTAATGAAGACCAATTTATAAACTTGAAAGATTTAATTAGAATATATTGCCTTGATGAAGAAGGAAAAGATGTTGAATTTAGTTTGGATAATGTCAACTTCAAGTTTACTTCTCAGTATTATTCAGAAACTAGAATGACAGATAGGCAAATACTTGATATGTTTGGCAGTGACGGAATGGTGACCTTGTATGATAGCAATGACCAGAAAATCACTTTCACAAACACAGCAGATACAATAAGACAAGCTCTTGCAAACATCATTATAAGTAAGATTAAAATAAACAAAAACTTTGCTTCACCACACTATATGGAATTTTCAATGTCTGACGTAAGTGGTGCTGTAAATATAATGTTCTCACTTCAATTACTTCAAAATTTTAATGCAACAAATGAAAATTATGTTGGTAAAGATTCTGTTTATGCAGGATTAAGCAATAAAATTGCACTTAAAAACACCTATGTAGATTTCAATAAAAACGCCCAAGGCACAAATGCATTTAATCAACTTTTTGATAAAAATAAAAATTATTATATTATAGCAAACAATGAAGGAAGATATGTTGTCGTTGCAAGCGATACAAAACCTGTTGGTGCAATCGGCACTTACAATGCAAACTCAAATGAAATAAGCTTTGAAGATTTCTGGGAGGTGGCGACAAAGAATTTCACAATCTATTTCCAACCAGAAGGAAACAACAGCTTTGCCCTAAGTCATCCAATTCAATTTGAGGTAAAACGCGACATCAAAATCGCTGACCAAAAAGGCACATTCTATATTCTTGGCGATGGCAGTCAAATTGGTGATTTCGTTTTAGTGACAAGACATAATGACCAGACTATTGAAGGTGTGACCTTTAGCTTTGACTTTGATGATTATCTCCAATATAAAGATGGTAAGGTTGTGAAAAAGGAAAACGCAAATTTCTTCTTCGATTACAATCAAAAATCTCTTTGGACAACCATGATAATAAAGCATGGCAACACAACTTTTGGTCAAATTGATATTGAAATTCAACTTTTAAATTCTCAAGATGATATATATTCAATTCTTGCTTCAAGTTTTACTTTAGAAAGCAACGATGAATTTTTAAGTAAGCTTAAACCTCAATCTCAAATTATCGGTGATGTCAATTATTTGATGTTTGCCCGCAATGTTGGTCCTAATTGGTCTTTTGGCAACTTATATGGTTATGAATATAATATCCTTCCTACAACAAGAGATTATTTTGGCAACAATTATGTAAGAAATCTCTATGAATCTGATTCAGATAATAGTTTGATTTCATTTAAGTCACAGGTAGAACAAAAATTATTCTATGGTTTAGATGATACAAATTCTTATCTTGTATTACAAATCAGAAAAGATAACAATGTCCTCGCATTTATGCATATTCCAATGCTTGTTTCAAATATTGGTTATGATATTGTTGTTTATGAAAATTATAATAAACTTTTTGCTGATGATAGACATAGGGTAGAAACTGCGCTCGCTGACCCAGAAAATCTTATAGAAATGGGCATTTATAATGAAATCGAGGCAGGAAAACTCAGTCAAATTTTAAGCCAATACAATATGGCAGAACTTGTCAGCGAAATGGGTGAGGATGGTCAAATTGTCCCAGCCCAATATAGACCAATAAATAAAGGCGGTTTATATACCATTGGCGGCGCTATTGAACAACAACTGAATGTTTATATATTTGAAAACAAAGATGAAGATTATTCAAACCTATTAAATTCAAAACTTATCACAAAAATAATCAAAAATGGCAATTCTAATAATACCGATGATAATACAAATTCAAATGATAAAATTGAAGAATTTGTTGGCTATATCACTCTCAACCACTTAAATAAGGAAGACAAAGATGTTTATCTGGCATTTGAGTATGTTGTAGATTCTTATGGCAAAAAACAAACTTTCTATTATCTATTGAAAGTTGTGGCAGATGTAGAAATTGATAATTCTATATATGCATACAATGGCTCGGCCGAACATATTTCTGGTGACAGCTCAGCAGTAAGAGAGGTTAATCTTGAAGAATTGTTTGATGAAAAGACATTAAATAAAGACAAGAAGAGATTTGTTTCAAATAAGATTATCAATCTCAAAAATAAAGAAAATCAAGAAACCGAACTTGATTGCCTCCTTAAGCTTGATATAAAATCAGAAAGCAAATTGATGTTTACCTATGAATATAAAGAAACAAAAGATGGCATAGAAACAACAAAATATAAAGAAATTATAAAAGACTTTAAAGATGAAACAGAAATTGACTTAAATGCTGAAGACCTTTTCAATGGTTTTATCAAAAAGGAAAGCGGCTCTACTGTGAAAGTTGCAATCTTGAAAGGTGACATTTCTATATCATATCAAAATGAAAAACTGTTTGAAACTTTAAAATATAAAAATGAGATTGTTTCAGTTGAGGTGGGCAGCGAAGGCGTAATGACAGACAGTGAAGAGTGGGGAAAATCACTTGAAGCATATTTCTCAAGTGACTATAGCACACTTTATTACAGACCTTTTGGTAAGTATGCAAACTCTAAGATGACAATCACAATCAAACATAGCTATCTTACAACAGATGAAGATAAATTGTCGGTTGTTGGTGGCGAGCAAACTTATACCCTTATTTTAAATGAAGATTCAGAAATCTATTCTGTTCGTTTTACTGATAAAGATGGCAAAGTTTCTGAAACAGATGAGTTGAAACTTTCACTCAAAAATGGTGAAGTTTATAATGACAATGTTGAAGGCTATGAAGGCAAAAATGTTTATAAAATGCAAGTTGACCTCTTAAAGAAAGAGGCAGGAAATATCAACACAATCGTTCGCGATAAACTGAATGTGGGCATTTCTGAAGGCAAAGAAAACATTGAAAGTTTTAATTATAATCCTTCAAATGGTATTTTGATTATTGTATTGAAAGATTATGTTGATTCAGATAAAAATGCAAGCTTCGCTGTTTATACATCAATGGGATATCTTGCATCAATAAATCTTGATTTGAAAGCAAATATAGAGTTTACACCAATGATAAGTGAAATTAATGGTGGCTCAACTATAAATTTGAAAGATACAATCAAATTGACTGAAGATGCATCAGAAATTTCTGAATATACCATCGCTGATATAACCATTTCTGGTCAAGGAAAAGACCTTGTTAAGTATGAAAACGGGCAACTTATCATAAGTGACCTCATTTCAGATAAAGATATTTCAATCGACTTTGTTGTAAAATTCAATAAAGGTGAACAGGAAAAGGAATTTAAATTCTCACATCAATATACTTTAAGAAAAAATATTACTCCAAAAGGCAATATCGCTGTAAGTGACGAAACTATAGCTGGCAGAATCCATGAATTTGATATTTATAATTTATTTGATTTTATAAATGATAGTCAAACAAGTTTAAATACACAAATCAATGTTGAATGTCAATCATCAAATCCTGCATTTGGTGGAATAAGTGTAAACGGAAACTTGGTCGAAATTTCAACAAACTATGTTTCTGATAAGGTGACATTAGAACTTACCTTAAAGGTGACATTGACTTTTGAGCAAACATCACAAGAATTTAATGTTAGATATTCTTTCGTTGTGGCTCCAAGTGTTAAGCTTGAATCAAGTTATCCAGTGCCAAATTCAAATGGAATGATGAAATTTGAATATATTGACAATAATACAACTTTTGCAGACATAAAAGCTTTCTTAAATGCAAATCCAATCTTTGGCGAAGCAGAAAGAATTTCATTCTATCAAGCAGAACTCTTAAATGGAGATAAATTTGCTTCTTATAACAAAAAACTTGAAACTATTAATAATGATGACTTGACAGTTATTCTAAACAGCAAGACTGACAATGCAGACCTAATCAATGGAGAAACAACCATTCCTGTAAATGGTCAGATAGATGCAAATAATTCAATCAAATTTGTCAGGACAGGTGGCAATTCTGGCGATGCAAGTATTCAGCTTAGCATAACATACCAATCTGTCAATATTGTTTACAATATTAGATTGCTTGGTCAGTCACTTTCAATCGTTCAGCATACAGTATCAAATTATACCTTGCAGGGCGAATATGAAGAAGATTCAGTAAGCAATTCAATAAGTTATGAAAAAATTTATGTAGACAAAACAAATACAGAAAATTTATTTGTTGGTGAAAGACTTCTTTATGCAAGCTTAAACGATACAATGGCATACTATGCTGATGAATATTATTTTGTCTTCAGCGGAGAAGATGGCGATGATAAACTTTATGCTTCTTATCCAATCTATATCACAGACAAAGACCAAAGCAGCAACAGATATTATGATTTAGGCGTTTCCTTTGAAGGAAAAACCTTTGTCGGAATTTATACCACTTCAAGTTTTGAGCAAAACAATATAGGAATTGGTGACAACAGAGTTGTGGAAGACCCACTTGATAATTTAACAAATTTGGCAAATCAAGTGTTTAAAATGGTGGATAACAAACCTCAAGTTGCACTTGCTAATAGGGCACAGATGACCTATGGCGTTGATGAAGAAGGAAATGAAATCTTAGTTGATATCAAAAAATATAATTCAATTTTCAAAGGGAATTATTTGACTTTGAATTTAGGCAAAAACGACCTTGACAAAATTAATAAAAATGAATTTAGATTAACCTTTAATAAAAATGATGGCTCAACAAGCCCTACAAAAGAATTTAATTTCAATTATTACTATATGGGCAGCTTTGATATTGATGTGAAGGAAAAAGGCAATATTGTCGAAGTTGAAGTCAATGATACAATTGAAAGCTTGAATGACCTTTTGGGAATTCATCACCCAACTACAAAGAGAAAGGTGGCGGCTTCAGACTTCACTTCAGCTGATTCTGGCCTGGGCTTTGAATTGATTTATTATGCTGGTGAAGAAAGTAGCCCTTTACCACAAGAAACAAAAACTCTTTTAAATAATTATATGAACACACATTCATTCAATGCTTACAAACGTTTTGTTGAAGATGATGGGGGAACTCAAACCACAGATGACCATGAATATATCTTTATAGGACCTACCTTAAATGATACTTCAGGTGGCAGAGTATATGATTATGAATTGATTCCTTTTGGTGCAAAAAATATAGGTGATTATGTTTTAGGAAAAGTCACCTATAAGGTAAACAATTTTGAAACAGACTTCTATGTTGTAATAAAAATCATGCCAGATTATGCTGTTTCTTTCAATGGCAACACAGAAAATGGCCAGAATGAATTAGACGAGGCTGGCAATCAAATCCGTTCTAATATTGAGCCCCACAGAATTGAATATTTACAAACTGCTAATGAATATAGAGATTTTAATCTTACCGGCGAGCAAGGTTATATGACAATCAAGCATAAAAACGGCACTGGTGAAAAACAAGACCTTTCTACAAAAGAATTTTCTATAAAACTTACCGAAGAAAAAATGGTGAAAGATATTTCATACAATATACCAGAAAACCTTGCAAGCAAGATTTTCTATAATACAAGTGCTGGTCAAAATAACAATAGCTGGGTAAAAGCTGCAAATGATAATTATTATTCTTATAATGCAGGTGAAACAGCTGCTGCAATTACCTTCAGCAAGGTAAAAGCGGTTATATTTGGAAATCAAAATTATTATATTGAAGGTGAAGATGCTTATGGCTATAAGTTTAGATTATACTTTACGCTTATTGCAACAGAAGATACACCTGCAATTACAAACAGCATTACTATCATGGAAGAGGATTATATAGACCTTGTTATTGAACAATATAAAAACCTCTCAATCAAAAACAATAATAATGATAATTATATGATTACCGCCCAAGATGACCCAGTATTGCAAAATGATTCTAAGGTGAATATCCTTAAATTTGAAGGTATTGATGCATGGCAATTTGTTGAAAATTATACTGTCGCACAGATAAATGATGGAAATAAAATCTATTTAGATAAATCAAACAGTGCCGATACTGCCTATACTGCTCATAAAGAAGCAGCAGCAGGAGGAAACCAAGGATATGAAATTAATATCAATCAAGGTGCAAATTATTTGAAATATCCAATGATTGATAAAATCACTGTTGAGAATATTAAGCTTTATGACCCTGACACTAATCAATTAATTGAAACTTTAGTGCAAAAAGCAGCAAACACAGCAAATTGGTCTTTTGCGACAAATGGTGCGGGCTATTTTGGAAATGAGCCAGCCCCAGAAACTGCAACTGAAGCAAGAACAGCTCAATCTCATCGTGCTCCAAGAGCGATTTATGGAAAACAAGATGGAGAAGGTGCTGAAAATGATTATAGCGACCACCTCTATCAGCTTCCAAAACTTACTCAAACTGGACTTTATAAAAATGGTGATTCGGTTCCTCTTAGACTTGTTGTAAAACTTAAATATCAAGCTAATGGCATAGTAGAATATTGCGATTGTCCTATAAACATTACTGTAAATAGAAAAGTTATATTACAGCAAACAGATAATAGGGTTGTAAGAGATGGTCAGGCATTTGCTCTTAGCGACAAGCTTGAAGGCAGAGTGGCTGACGGAAATGAACAGGTGAATATTACAGGCTTTGTAAATGACACCATAGAAGTGCTTGTTAAAGGAAACAGCCGTGCAACATTTGACATTGCTCTTACAAAAACAATAAACGGCGAGAAAAAAGAATATAAAAACACAATTCAGTTACCAAATACAAGCTCTAATATTGCGACAACAAAATATGAATCAATTTCAGCTGCTTTAGGCGTCTATGTAGAGCCTGACGATGAGATTACTATTTCAAATGTAAAAGATGCTTTGGGTATTTATTACATTACAAATACAACCACAAGAGACCCAAAAACTAATCTTAGAGATATTGAACAAGTTTCAGGAAAGCCAACAGGACAGGTATGGGAAGATGGTGATGGAAATGCAACATTTAAAATAGCGAAAATAGACCAAGATGTAGTCTTTGTTGAAGATGCAAGTCTTTTAGGTGACTATAGCTATAGTGTGACAAAACATTATATCGCTCAGTGTGAATTTGGTTCTAAAACTCCAACCACACCTGAAACTACAGCTGATGAATCAACAACAACTCCTGCAAATCAAACTTACAATTATCGCGTTTCTGCAGATTATGAAGTGACAGGTTTTGTCTATAATCTTAAAAAGAATTATAGTGGCGAAATTGGATTTACTATTAATTCAACATATACCGAAAATAGTGGTGAGAATCCAAAATGGTCACCAGCAACATTTGCTCAATGGAATAGTGCTTTCAGTTTGTATAATGGAATCACCACAAATGGTGGAAAGATTGAAGTTGATTTGGGTAGTCAGCCAATAAACAAGGATGTTGCTTTAGATTATCTCTCATTCAAACTTGACAACAAGGGTGGTGAAACAAGCTTAGGTAATGCAACTATTGATGCAGATGGAACAATTCAGTTAAGTAATACCTTCACACCTAATCAGTATATCAGAGTTGTTGTGCTTATGAAGGTAAGCGGACAAGAAAGAGATGCTGCAAATAATGAAGGAACAAAGGTGATTTTAGGTGAACTTAACCTAAGCACCATAACAAGAGTTATTCCATAAAAAATGGTCAAAAAATTCTGTCAATAATATAAACATTTTATTAAAAACATAAGTTTTAAGAATATGGTTATATAAGGATAAGAGTTTTTAAGAAAAATGATTAAAAAAATTAAAGTTTTTAAATTAGTGTTTATTCAAGAAAATAAAATGACAAAAGATATAACTTTAAATATAAACAAAAAATTTTAAATAAAACATACTAAAAGGAGCGAAAATGTTTGGCGAGATTTCAAAAATAGTGATTACAGTTGTTGCTTGTGTCAACTTTTTCCTCCTTGTAGGTATGGTTTTTCTTGAAAGAAGAAAGCCAGAAAATATAATTGCATGGCTTACAATTTTGACATTTTTACCTATATTTGGCTTTTTACTTTATATTGTTTTTGGAAGTGGACTTAGTGTGCGAACAAGACGCATGATAAAAAAGAAGGCGGTTTCTGAACGTGATATCATCAGAAATATTGATGGTATTCAAACGCTGGATGAAGCAAGAATTGATGATACTTTGATTGAACATCGAGAACTTGTTTCAATGTGTTATGCATACGGCTCATATCCACTTCCAGGAAATGATATAAAAGTTTTCACAAGTGGTGTTGCAAAAGTTGAGGCATTAAAAAAAGATTTGATGAATGCCAAATCTTCAATAAATATTGAATATTATATCTTTGCAAATGATAAAGTGGGCAAAGAAATAATGGAAATTTTATGCAAAAAAGCTAAAGAAGGGGTGGATGTCAAACTTATTTATGACTCTATCGGCTCAAGAAAGGCTCCAAGACGTTTTTTCAAAAAACTGGAGCAGGCGGGCGGTCAGATTGGTGAGTTTTTTCCACCATTTATGCACATAAGACTTATAAATTTAAAACTCAATTATCGAAACCATAGAAAACTTGTCATCATTGACGGAAAGGTTGGGTATACTGGTGGTGTAAATATTCGTGATGACCATTTAAGTCGCGATAAAAAACTTACGCCTTGGAGAGATACACATATAAGAATTGAGGGCAGTGGTGTTTATGGGCTTCAAAATATATTTTTGGATGACTGGAGATATTGCCAAAATGACAACACTCCACCTCGCCTTTATTTAGAGAATGGATATTTTCCAAGTCCAACACTTTGTGGTGATGCAACAGTTCAAGTTTTGGCTTCTGGACCTGATAGTCAGGTGCAAAGAATAAAAGAAACATTTGTAAAGATGATTACATGTGCAAAGGATAAAGTATATATTCAAACACCATATTTTATCCCTGATGATGTGTTTTTTGCAAGTCTTAGAATTGCAGTGAAGAGTGGCGTCGATGTGCGAATAATGGTGCCAAGAAAACCTGATAAAAAAACTGTCTATCTTGCCACACTTTCATATTTAAAAGAAATGGCAGAGATAGGAGTAAAGGTCTATTTATATAAGGGATTTTTGCATAGCAAAGCTCTCATTATTGATGATAATCTTTTATCAGTTGGCACATGCAATATGGATAATCGTTCTTTCGGACTAAACTTTGAAAATACTGTCATTATATATTCAAAAAATTTAAACAAACAACATCAAGATATTTTTAAGGAAGATATAAAACATTCTGTTGAAGTAAACACAAATTATTTTCAAAAGAAAAGTTTTCTTACCAAGATGTTGCAGGCAATTATGAGATTGTTATCATCTTTGTTTTAATAAGATAGCACTCACTTTGTTCGTGCCTATCTTGCGTTCATAAAAAAAAAGACATACGAATTTGTATGTCTTTTTTTTTGATAAGCTTACTTAAAAACTAAACTTTTTTTTAAAAACTTACTTAAAAACCTTCTTATAAAATAGCTTAAAAATTACTTATAAACATAGTTTTTATTGATTAAAATAAAATATAAAGCCTTTTTTAAAATAAAAAATAATTAAAATTTATTTATAAATTAAGTCAAAAAAACAAAATTATTGTATTCTGCCCAAGTCCACATTATCGCTTTTTCTTGAACGCAGCGATTTGATAGGATGCTCACTGTCTTGGACGCGATAATCCTGACCATATTTTTTGATATGGTCATTTATCACCTTGTGAGAAGGCATTTTTTCTACATTTTTGATAAATTTGTGTTGATAAATGAAAAAATCAGCTTTTTCAGGAAGTTTTTTGACATTTATATAGCTTTCTCGCTCTTCTGTGTTGTTGACTGTTTTTGCAATAATTTCTCTTATATAATCTTTTTGCGGCTTAAAATTGATAAGCTCTGGAAATTCGCCTTTTGGTATTACCTGTTGCCAATCCTTTTTCTCATATTTTTGCAAAAGTTTTACAGCTTCATGAAGGTGAGCAAGTTCTTGCTCATAAAGCATAAGCCAAATCTGTTTTATATTTTCATCCACTTCATCATTAAGCATTGAATAATAAAGATAACATTCAATATACTCATGCATCAAAAGTTCTTCAAAAGGTGTTGCATTTGGGTCGATAAGAGAGCCATATTCTGTCACATGTTCCTCTTCCACCAAGGCAATTTCACTATAAATTTCTCTGCCAACTTTGTTTTTATAAAAGGCACCAAGGTTCATATAATAGTTCATTGTTTGCTGCTCGGCAGCTGTAATGATTGAAACATCGCACATTGCAAGAGGGTCTGCAGTCTTGTTGCAGATATGATGTTTGACAGTATCAAAAGGGTGTCTATGATGTGCAACGGTCGGTCTTGCAGGCATGATTTCTGTATAACTTCCCACATATTTTTCTGCGTGTTCGCCCATGTCAGTTTCAAGCAGATTGGCATATCTATAAAGATGGTCAAAGTCTTCTAAGAGTGCAAAATCAAGTGCATTTTTTACATCTTTATCTTTCTGGCGGCGGGCTAATAGGGCGGTCAGGTCAACCGCAAGTTGCTCATAACCAATTGTGGTTTGCAAGATATTTTCATCTGCCGGCTTGAGTGCTGCGATAAGTTTTTGTTGTTCTTGTTCAAGCTTGCGGACAAGTGCAACCCTTCTTCTGGCATCATTGTCTGGGCAATGTCGATTGAAATGATGTTTTGACCATACGGCTTCATATTCTGTCCCGTTCATCAATATACATCTTACTCTTGTGTAAGGGTCAACCTCATTTTTATTATAAGGTTTTGGCGAAAGCATTTTCATGCTCATGATTGTGCTTTCAAGTTTTTTTGGTTTTTCTAAAAACGGATTTATCATATTTTTCCTCCACTTATTATCTTTCCCATTTAAAAACTATTAATACTTTTTAAGTGTAAAAGATTTAATGAAAACTTAAAAAAAATTATTTTATCTTTTATTTGAGCAATGCGCGAATATGTGGTATAATGAGATATAAAAGTAATGAAAGTGAAAGGAAAAGGTTTTAAATGAAAGATAAGATTGAATTGCTTGCACCTGTCGGGAATATGCAAAGTTTAATTTCGGCAATAAACGGCGGTGCTGATGCAATATATTTGGGGCTTAGCGATTTTAATGCTAGAGCAAATTTTGAAAATTTTACCAGAGAAAATTTAAAAGAGGCTGTAAGTAAGGCTCATCTTTTTGGCGTAAAAGCTTATCTGACTTTAAATATCCTTTTTAAGGATGAAGAGGTTATGCAAGTTTTAAGTTTGGTAAGATTTGCTCTTGATTGTAAGATAGATGCCTTTATTGTGCAAGATATAGGCATTGCAAACTTACTTAGCAAAAACTTTGAGGGGATTGAACTTCATGCAAGCACCCAAATGGGACTGCACAATTTGGAAGGGGCCAAGTTTATAGAAAGCCTTGGTTTTAAAAGAATTGTTCTCTCAAGAGAAACGCCTTTAAGTGAAATTAAAAGAATACATGAAAATACCAAACTTGAAATTGAATATTTTGTGCAAGGTGCATTATGTGTAGGTTTTTCAGGAAATTGTTATCTGTCATCCTTGCTTGCAGGTGCGAGCGGCAATCGTGGAAAATGCAAACAATTTTGTCGCTTGAAATATAAAATAAATGGTGGAGCAGAGGGATATTATCTAAGCACAAAGGATTTTTGTATGCTTGAAAGTTTGAAAGAACTTGTCGATTGTGGGGTTGTCAGCCTAAAAATTGAAGGTCGTGCCCGCAGGCCTGCCTATGTCGCAACTGCTGTGCAAACCTATCGTAAGGTGATTGACGAGAGCTTTAAGTTTGATAAAGAAGATATAGAAAACTTAAAAAAGGTATTTAATAGAGGCGAATTTATCTCAGGATATTTTAAGGGCGAAAAAATAATTTATAGCGATGCACAAAATCATATAGGTCTGCCTATTGGCAGCGTTGAGAATTTTAAAAAGGGCAAAAGATTTAATGAAATTTTAATCTCTTCTTCCCACAATCTTCAAAAAGGAGATACAATAAAACTTTTTGAAAAGTCAAGAGAGGTTTGCACCATAAGCCCTGTTGATATAAGAAATGTCGGCAAAGATAGATATATTTTTACAACAACAGCTATGGCAAAGAAGGGGCAAATTGTAAGACTTATTGTTGATGGTAAGTTTGAAGAAAAGGTTTTAAATAAGGAAAGAAAAATAGAATTTGATGCCAAAGTTCAAGCCTTAGATAATCTCATCTTAAATGTCACTTTAATTGCAAATGGCGAAAGTGTGTCACAAAGTTTTGAAAATGTTTTGTCTGTTGCCAAATCACAACCGCTTACTCAAAACGATTTATTTCAAACTTTCAATAAATGCGGTGATGAGTTTAGTTTGCATAATTTGACTTGCGAGATAGGAAATGTGTTTATAAGAAAGAGTGATTTAAACGAAGCTCGAAGAGTTATGCTTGATAAATTAAAAGCACACTTAACAAAGAAAAATGAAAAGAAAATAGAAGTGCTTGAAAGGGATAATTTAATCATTTCGACACAAAAAGCGGCAAAAAACAATAAAAAAATCGCATTTTTCGATAATTTAAGCAAAATTTTAGAATATTCAAGTGAAGAATTAAATAAATTTGACTTTTTTGTATATTCACCAGCAATTTATAATTTTGAAGATATTAAAGCCGTTTGTCAACATTTTAAAGGTGAAAATATATTTTTAGATATGCCTTTGATTGCGACCAAAGAGGATATTACAATGCTGAGTCAAATTTTAGATGCTTTGCCAAATTTGGGCGTTTATGCGACAAACTATTATGCTCTTATGATGAAAAGTCCAAGCCAAACAATAATAGGCTCTGAATTGAATGTTTTAAATAGCTATGCAATAGATTTTTATCTGAAAAAGGGCTTTAAAAACATCGTTTTGTCAAAAGAAGATTTTGACTATGAAAACCTTATGGCAGAAGATGGGCAACTTTTCATTGACAATAGAAAGCCAAGATTGATTTATTTTAAGCATTGTCCAATTAAAGAGCACTTTGGTGGCAATTGCTCTAGTTGCAAATATAGGGATAATATCAGTTATTCTTTAGGCAATGAAAGATTTACTCTTGAAAGAAAAAAGGTGGTTAATTGCCATTTTTACTTAAAAAGAAATTTTATAAATGCAAAAGAAAAACCTTTTGGAAATATGATAGAAATTTAAAAATTTTACATAAAAACCTTCAATTATGCACATATTTTTAATTGGAGGATATATTTATGAAATTAAAAAACAGCAAAACTTATTCAAATTTGGCAAGAGCTTGGGCTGCTGAATGTCAGGCTAGGACAAGATATGAATTTGTAGAATATGGTCTTAGGTATAATGGCTTTGAAGCTTTGGCTCAAATTGTTGACACCATTGCATATCAAGAATTCAACCATGCAAGAATGCTTTATACTTTTATTCAAGATGCAGAACAAAAGGAAATTTCAAACATTGATATTAATGCAGGTTTCCCTTTTAAAGAAAAATGGAACATGGAAGAAAATTTAAGACTTCTTGCCGAAGATGAACTTTTGGAGGCTGAAGCTTATGAAGAGTTTGCTCAAGTGGCAGATGAAGAGGGTCTTAAAGATGTTGCCAAATTATTTAGAATGATTGGTGAAGTTGAGATAAGACACAAAAATCTTTTTGAAAATCTTTATCAACAATTTAAAAGTAAAGAACTTTATAAAAAAGCTGACAAAAAAATGTGGATATGCCCAAATTGCGGTTATATTTCTTTTGATGAAGAGGCTTGGGAAACCTGTCCACTTTGTCAGGCAGAACAGGGAGTTTGTCAGGTGATTTTGCCAGAAGAACTTAGATGCTGGTAAAAAAAACTTGCAATTAAAAATATTTTAAACAAATTTTGTTTAATGGGTTTTATTAAATAAAGAGGAAATTTATTCCTCTTTTTTTTAGCAGCTAAAAAAATGATTGAAATAAAAAATTTAAATCATCCTTAAAAAGTAAAACTGCTTCCGACAAATTTTAAATATTTGTTGTGTTTTGAATATATTTATTGTATAATAACTATATATCGTATTCAATTAATTACCTTATATTTTTTGTTTTTAATTGGATTTATTTGAAGGAGAAGAAAATGGGATTTTTAAGAAAGCAATTATTATCGGTTATTGAATGGCAAGATGATAGCAAAGATATTTTGGTTTATCGCTTTCCATTAAAAAATAGAGAGGAAATCATGAATAGTTCCACTCTTGTAGTCAGAGAATCGCAGGTGGCTTTATTTATGCATAAGGGCGAAGTTGCAGATGTTTTTGGCCCTGGCACATATAAACTCACAACAGAAAATATACCTTTTTTGACAAAGCTTCTTTCTTTGCCAACAGGATTTAATTCAAGAATTAAAGCAGAAATTTATTTTATCAACACTAAACAATTTATCGGTCAAAAATGGGGCACACAAAATCCTATTATGATGCGAGATGCCGACTTTGGCTCAATAAGACTTAGAGGCTTTGGAACATATAGTTTTAAAGTTGACGATGTTAAGACATTTATGAAAGAGGTCTTCGGGACAAATGGCATTTATAAGGTGAGTGACCTTTCAGAGCAATGCAAATCAATCTTAATTCAGTATATTAGTGATGCGATTGGTGAAAGTGGTGTTTCTGCACTTGACCTTGTTGCAAATTATAAAGAGATTGCTGATAAGATTGTTGAAGTTTCACAAAATGCTTTCAATAAGCTTGGTTTAAAACTTTGCAATGTTATTGTTGAAAACTTATCATTGCCAGAAGAAGTTGAGAAAACTTTGGATGAAAGAAGTAAATTGGGCATTTTGGGTGATAAGATGGGCACTTATGCACAATATCAGACTGCTCAGGCAATAAGAGATGCAGCACAAAATCCTTCTGGTGGAAATCTTGCAGGTCTTGGCATTGGTCTTGGTGCTGGCGCTCATGTTGGCGGCCTTTTTGCAAATTCAATTTCTTCGGCTAAGGATGTGGAAGAAATTAAATGCGTAAAATGTAAGGCAAAAATTTCAAAAGGGACCAAGTTTTGCCCAGAATGTGGTGCAAGTCAAAATATTAAATGTCCTTCTTGTGGTGAAAATGTTGCAAGTGGAGCAAAATTTTGTGCAAGCTGTGGAGAAAAATTGATTAAATCAAAGGTTTGTCCAAAATGCAATAAGCAATTAAATTCAAATGCAAAATTCTGTCCAGAATGTGGAGAAAAATTATAATGGAAATCAACAATTGTCCTTCTTGTGGTGCAAAAATTGAGTTCAGCCCAACTGATAAAGCCTTGAAGTGTGTTAAGTGTGGCAAAATATATCCTATAAAATTTATTAAAAATCCTCATAAAAAACCACTTCATGACTGTGAAAATGATGACGGCTTTAAAGAATGGGAAAATTCAAGCAGATGTTATCAATGTGCAAATTGTGGTGGTCAAATTATATTAAATAAATTTGAAATGTCAAACAGATGTCAATATTGCAATACTTCATCGCTTGTGCCTTTAAATGAACTTCCAGGACTAAAACCATCACTGGTTTTGCCTTTTAAAATTTCAAAAGAACAGGCTGGTATGGTATTTAAAAAAAATATAAAAAGCAGATTTTTATTGCCAGGTGAGTTTAAAAAGAATTTGCCAAATATAGAAATTGGTGCGTCATATATTCCTTCATTTAGTTTTGGCTGCAGTGTTTATGCAATGTATCATGGCACTGAGCAGTATACAACTACAACACGTGTGAATGGTGAAACAAAAGTTGTCACACGTTCAAGACCTATTTCTGGTCATTTAAAACATCAATTCAACAATATCATAGTTGAAGTCAGTGACAAAATTACTCAATATCATATTTCTTCCATTCTTCCTTTCAATTTTAATGAAGCTTATGATTATGACAGTGCGTTTATAATGGGTTATAGTGTGGGTTATTATAATCAGACACCAATAGACGCTTTTGAAGAGGCTAAAATAATGGCTGAACATGAAATTGAACATATGATAAGAAATAAATATAGCAATTCTATTTCAAGTTTGTCAATACAAACAAATTATAGCGATGAAAATTATGTTTATTCGCTTGTCCCTATATATTTTGTCAATTTTAAATATAAAGATAAAGAATATATGAATGTAATGAATGGTCAAAACGGAAATGTTGGCGGGAAATTGCCTTATTCAAAAGTTAAAATATCATTTTTGGTAATACTGGCAATATTGATGTTTTTTGGAGTGCCATTATTAATATTTTTATTAATTTAAAAGTTAAATTAATTTAATATTTTTATTTAAAGTTTTAAATAAAATCTAAGGAGAAATCATGAAAAAAGAGAAAAAAGAAGTTTATAAAGAAGCAAGATATGGAAGAAAGGCACTTATGGTCTTTTCAAGTGTTTTGCTTGCTATTTCAATTGGTATTATTGCCTTTGGTATATGTTTAGTTATTGAAGGTTGCAAAAGCGATGTTGCTTCTAGTATTGCTTTCAATATTTCCTTTGGCGTAATGCTAATTTTGCTTTCTCTTGCAAGTGGCAGTATTTCTTTGGTTATGCTTTTGACAAGCCTTGGTATGATTAAAAACAATCAAGGAAATGTTAAAGATGGCAACAGAGCAATTGGCACTATCAATATTTCAAAGTGCGATAAGTGCGGCTCTCAGCTAACTGAAAATGCAGCTTTCTGTCATAAATGTGGATGTCCTGTTGATGGAACTGTTGCTTGCCAGTGTGGCACAATAAATAATATCGAATCAGAGTTCTGCACCGGCTGTGGAAAGGCAATTGAAAGGGATGTTTCAAAAACTACAGAGAAATAAAAGGAAAATAAAAATAAATTATAATAAATCAATTTAAAACCAAATCAAAGAAAGTCAAAGTTTGCTTTGACTTTTTTTTGATTTATGCTATAATAAAAACATGAAAACGATATATATTTTAATGGGAATTGTAGGTGCAGGGAAAAGCACCTATGCAGATAAACTTGCAGAAAAAGTTGGCGGAAAGGTTATTGCAAGTGATGAAATAAGACGAGATTATGTCAATAAAGGCGAAATTCCAAAGGCTTATGATTCAAAATACAATACAATAGTTTTTGCCGAAATGCACAGGCAGATTGAAGAACTGGCTGAAAAGGGCGAAAGTATCATTGTCGACAGCACAAATGTTCCGCAATCGTCGAGAGAGCCTATTATTGAAATTGCGAAAAAGCATGGCTATAAAGTTGTTGGCGAATTGCTTCTTATTTCTGATGAAGAAAGTGAAAGACGTGTTATTGAAAGACAGGAAAGAGAGGGTAGGTCCTCGCATTATATTGAAGATATCAAACTTGCAATATCTATCTATAAAAAACGTCTGATGGAAGGCTTGCCATCTCTTCAAGAGGGCTTTCATGAAATTAATACCTATGATGATGGAAAACTGATAAAAAGAGAATTAAAACCATTGATTGCCTCTTCAAATATGGGCAAAATTGCAATTTATGCTCAAATTTTTAAAGAATTGAATCTGCCTTATTGTTCTTTAAAAGATTTGAAGGTAGATATTCAGGTGGAAGAAAATGGCGAAACTGAACTTGAAAATTCTTTAATAAAAGCAAAGGCATATCATGAGGCAACAGGTCTTCCAGTGGTTTCAAATGATAGCGGTCTTGTAATTGAAAAACTCAGCAAAGAGGACCAGCCAGGAGTGTTTGTCAGAAGATATAGTGGAAAAGAACTGAGTGATGAAGAAGCGATTGAAATCTTCTCAAAAAAATTGCATGATGTGGGTGGAGAAAGCGATGCCTATTTCAATGTCGCGCTTGTAATTATCGATAAAGATGAAAAATGTCATGAAAAATTATTCAAAAGCTATCGATACATGGTAGATAAGCCAAGCAAAGTTATTCAAAAAGGGTTGCCACTGCGTTCGCTTGATTATAATAAACAATTTGGCAAATATATGAGTGAAATGACTATTGAAGAAGCAAACATATCAGAAGGTGAATGTATAAAATCTCAAATGGAGTTTATAAAAGAGCATCTTGCCTAGCAAAATCTATATGACAAATTAAATGTCTTTTAATATAAAAATTTACTTTGTTTATTTAATAAAAAAGTCATTATTTTAAATTAATATAAGGAAAACCAAAAAAACACGAAAATTTCGTGTTTTTTTAGAATTATTATAAATTAATTTAAAAAACTTTAAATTTAATATAGCTACATTTCATTTTCAAGTTCATCCATAGCCATATAAACATACATACCAGCAGCAGGACTTAAAAGCACGCTAGCAAGAGCTGAATATAAAAGTTTGTTGTTGCTTGTGTCTTTTATAATACCGTCATTATCTTTTGTTTTATTTTGAGTTTTTGGAATATTTATAGCTTTTTCCTCTTCTTCAGTGGCTATAATGTTATCTTCTTTGATATTAAAAAACTTATCACCAGAATCTATTGTAGAAATTAATGTTTCTGATACAACGCCTTTATTGTTGTATCTATAAAAGGTTTTAATAAGGTTTGTATCAAAATGATATTTAAATTCAGTTAGTTTATTTCCCTTATCATCTATTACGCCCCAGTTGAATTTATTGTTATCATCTTCGTCAAGAGCTCTGCCTAAAAATCTGTAAGACCCATCTGGCATTTTTGCAGACTGATTAAATTGAACATCATAAATATTATGAATAGGTGAAAGAACTATTCTATTCTCTTTTGGTGAAAAAACACCCATTATGTTTTTTTGATTTGAATTATTTAATTCATAAGCAATCACTGGTTCACCATCAATTTTTTCAAATTTAATATTTAAACATCCATCAACAACTATAGAATTATTATCTAATTTTATCAATTTTTTATTTTCAATATTTATATAATCTTCATTGCCTATGTTATATAAATTAATTATATTGCCATTATAATTTCCAGCAAAGTTAAAAGAGGTATTTTCAACATTATATTTGAAAAGTTTGCTTATGTTTTTGCTATTATGCAGATAGTAGTTATTATCTAGTTTTTCAAATTTTGATTGATTGTCAATCTCTGTTTTAAAAATTTCTTTACTATCTTTAAAGATTTGAATTATGTTGTTTGTTTTATCAGTTATCTGTAATAAATTGTTTTTCTTATCTATTAACTGGTAAGTAAAATTGTTATTATCATATATGAAAGGGCAAACTTTGTTAAGATTTTTGTCTATTAGCCCGAATTTTCCATTTTTGTCTGAAACTTTAATTAAATCGCTATTGAAATTACTTTCATTAAATCGATATCTATTTTTATTTGGTTGAAAAGAAGCCATTTTATAGCCTGTGTCAATAGTATTACCATTTTCATCTAATTGATAGATAGTGCCATTTGTGGCTAGAAAAATATTATCAGAATAGTCTGAAAATTCGGGAGAAATGATGCCTGATTTTAAATTTATATTATAATAGGTGAAATTGTCAGAAAAAATCATTGCTTGATTTTCAGAATAAAAATTCAACTCATTACATTTTTGTGATTCTTTACCATTTATATCAAAGGTAAACTTTGGATGCTCATATTGTTTTTCTTTATTGCGATAAAATTTGATTCCTAATTTTTTCCTTATTTTATGAGGTAAAATTTCACCTTTTAAATTTACAAGGTTTAATCCGAGCCCTTTTTTATCAACTTTATAATAATTCTTATTAAAATCTTTCATTTAAAACTCCATATATATAATTATAAATAAATTTTATAAAATGTCAATATAATGATAAGAGTTAAAATAGCCTTAAATTTTATAAGGAAGAAAAAATATTATAAAAAACAATTGCAAAATTAAAATAAATATGATATAATATGAAAGTTAATAAAAATATGCGTTGCTAGCTCAGCTGGATAGAGCGTTCGTCTACGGAACGAAAGGTCAGGGGTTCGAATCCCTTGCGACGCACCAAATAGCCCTTTGTGGCTATTTTTGTTTTGTGAAAATCTTAAATCGCCCTTAAATATATGGAAAATTGAGGGGTTGCCTTAAGTGAATTAATAGGTGTTTTTTTGTCTCAGAAATGTAAACTTTATGGTAAAAAATTAAAGTAAAATAGAGCAATTTTAAGAAAATTTATAGCAAGCAGGATAAAGGTAGACTCTGCAATTTTTAAATTTTTTATTAAATATCAGAATTGTTTTAAGCTGTTGTATAAATGTTTGACTTTTTAAATTTGTCATGATAAAATTATATTTATAGATGATAAAATTTATATATATTTTTGGACATTATATTAAAAAAGGAGAACAATATGAATATTTGGAAAGATATCAGTCAGGAAAGGATAAAAAGTGATGATTTTTATGCCTGCATAGAAATTCAGCAGGGTGATAAGACTAAGTATGAATTAGACAAGGAAACAGGCTTTTTGCTTATGGATAGAGTTTTATACACAAGCACCCATTATCCAATGAATTATGGATTTATCCCTCTTACCTATGGTAAGGACAATGACCCACTTGATGTGTTTGTGCTTTGCAGTCAGCCACTTGAAAGAATGTGTCTCGTAAGATGTTTTCCAATTGGAGTGATTGTCATGAAAGACCGTGAAAAAAGAGATGAAAAAGTTATCGCCATCCCTTTTGGTGACCCACAATATAACAAATATACAGATGTAAGTCAGCTGCCAGCTCATATTTTTGATGAATTAAGACATTTTTTAAATGTTTATAAACAACTTGAAAATAAAAAGGTGGAAATTAAGGCTCTTGAAAATAGAGAGGAAGCGGTTAAAATAATCGCTGAAAGCATAGAATATTATAAAGAAAAAATCTTAAATAAAAAATAATAGATAAAGATAATTTTAAATAATTTGAATAAGTTTTATTAAAAATTGATAAAAATTAAATAAAAATATTAAAAAATCATGTTTTTAAGTTAAATTTATCTCAATGGCGAAAAAAGATGTTCTAATTTATTTGCTTTGTTCTCAAATATATCTATAAGAAGTTTTGCACCAAAAATGGCATTTATAATTTCATTTGCACCACAGCTGAGCATATAATAGACATTTTCTTGATTGATTTTGCCAATCAGTCCAAGATTATTTTCAGTTGAGCCAAAGGCTCCACAAAATTCATAGGCTATTTCAAGCTCTTTTTCATGCTGAGGTAACAACTGACAGAGGGCTTTTTTTAATTTTGCATATTTTTTTTGGGCAAGTTTGTCGTCAATTGAATCTTTCTTAAAGCTGCTGTCTTCTCCGCCAAATATAATTCGGTTGTCGGGAAGTATTCTCATATAGTGATATGGCACTTCGTCATCTTGAAATAGGGTGGTTTTAAGAGAGGAAAGCTCTTTTATTGGATTTGTGACAATTGTATATGAAACAGCCCTGTCACATAGATTGGCATTTGAAAGAAGTTCAAAATTATATCCAGTTGCAAATATAATCTTTTTGCAATAAATTTTATCATGAAAGTTTGTTGTTGCAATAAAACCATCATTTATTTTTGTGATTGAAATTATCTCTGTATTTTCAAAAAGATTGTCTTGGTTTTGAGAATTTTCTATCATTTGTTTTGTAAAGAGATAGGGGTTGAATTCTGCACCACCATCTTCACAATAAAGACCTGCCTTAAAGTCAAAAGGGAAGGGATTATTTTCTGGATAGATAAGTTTTGCATGGAAATTGTTTTTCTTTCTAAAAAGAAATTCTTTTTCTATGGCGTTTATTCCAAAATTTTTATTTGTATATAAAAGTGAGCCGCGAAGTGCAAAATGACAATGATTGCCATGTTGATTTATAAAATTTTGCAGTTCTTTTATGCTTTCAAGCCCCATGCGATATATATCTACAATTTCTTTTTCTGACATGATTTTTTGCAGATTTTCAGCATAATCATCAAGTTGATATTCAAGCAAGACAGTTGCACATGATGTGCAGCCGCTGCCAAATCTTGATTTATCAACCAGTGTTGCATCATATTTTTTTGATAGATAATAATTTGCTATGCTGCCAACAGCACCACCACCGATAATTAAAATATCAGTTTGAAAATCATGATTTAAATAAGGATAACTTTTCAGTCTATTTTCAGATTGATAAAAGTAAGCATCACCTTTTACATATTCCATCTTTGTTTTAGAACTATTATATATTCTTTTCATAAAATTCCTTTTTTTAGACCTTTCTTTTAGGATGCAAATAAAAAAAATTAATATGCGAAGATATTAATTTTAAGCAAAACAATAAAGTTTTTAAGAAAAAAGTTTTAATAAGAATTTAAAAATCGTAAAATAAAGAATTGATAAAATTATCAAAGAAATGTTTTAAAAGATATAAAAAGATGAAAGTTTATTTAAAAACAATAATTTCTTACAATAGCAAACACCATATAAGCGACATACATCATCACAAAGACAAAACCAATCCAACGTGATAAATTTTTTCTTGCCATACAAAAGATGGAAAAGACGAGGGTGCAAACAAATAAAATTAAGATGTCAATTAATATAAGCGAAGAAACACTTACCTGTGTAATCAAGCCGACAAGACCTAAGATTAAAGAAATGTTTATGATGTTAGAGCCCAAAATATTGCCTAAAGCCAGTTCATTTTCGCCTTTGATAGATGCTGAAATGGATGTTGCCAGTTCTGGCAGACTTGTCCCGATTGCAACAATTGTGATGCCCACCAAAGCTTCACTCATTCCCATTTTAAGTGCAAGAAATTGAGAGGTTGAAGAAACACATTCTGCACCAAAGACAACGGCAGCCAAACCTAAAATAATAAAAATGATAATTTGCCAATTTTTAAGAATTTTATCTTCATTTTTTCTTTTCTTTTTTAGCTTTGCCAGTTTTTTCTTTTCTTTCTCTTTCAAAGGCTCATTATTTTCAATATCTTGAGAAAGTGTGGTTTCATTTTCAAGAGAGGTGTCCGATTCAATTTGCTGAGTTGTCAATTCGGTGGAAATGTCGTTTTTATTATTTTCACCATTCTCGCTGCTCTTATCATTTGTTTTTTCATGATATGAAAACTGAAAATCATCTGGTTTTTTAAACATTTGTTTTCTTTCTGAATTTGCATTTATAATAGAGAGGATAATATAACCAATTAGTGATGCGATGAATAGTAAGCTTTCTGTCCTTGTTATGATATTGTTTGATGCACCATTGATGATGGTATCAACGCAAAACAATAAAAGCAAAAAGGTTATTGCAATTAAAAATGGGAAGTCCAATTTTTTGCTTGATTTTTTTACCACAACCGGTTTTATTAATATGGTTATACCAAAAATTAAAAGCATATTCATCATATTAGAGCCAACAATATTTCCCACAGACATATCAACGCTATTTTTTATGGCACTTGCAATACTTACAGAAAGCTCTGGCAGGCTTGTGCCCAAAGCCACAATAGTAAGCCCGATAAAAAGAGAAGGGACTTTGAATTTTTTAGCAACCGAACTTGCACCAGTTACAAATATATCTGCACCCTTGATAAGAAAAACTATTCCTAAAATTAAAAATAAAATGTTTAAAAAAATACTCATAAAATTGCCTTTTGTATTTAAAGTTTGTAATCTTTTAAATATTATAACAAAACTTTTAAATTTTGCAAATATAAATGAGAGATAATTTAGTTAAGTTTTTTCTAAAAATAAATTGAAAATTTTGTCAAAAAATAAAAATTTATATTGCAAATTGTTTTTATAAATGGTAAAATGAATTAGGGAGAAAATTATGATTAGAAAATTTCTTTTATTAATTTGCTTGGCTTTTGTAGTAATTGGCTTTGCATATCCTTGTGTTATTTTGCCAGTAGGAAGTTATACTTCAACTGTTGCCAACGTGACAACTTCATATAAATTTGCAATTGACGGGACAATGCAGATTGTTGTTAAAACAAAAGAGCTGGGGGAAGTTAAGACTGATGCATTTTATAAGCTTAAAGGAAACAAGGTTATCATAAGTCATGATGAGAAATTTGATGATAAAGATTTAAGCTTGCAAATCACATCTTTTTATGGCCTGGCAGGTGGTTTTAAAAATATCTCGGCAATGGTTATTGCTGGCGGAGTGGGCTTTATTGCACTTGTGCTTATTGTCACAATTCCTCGCAGGCGAAAATGCAAAAAAAATAGAGAATAATAAAAATATTATTAAAATGGCTAAAAAACATTAAAAAAAGGTAAATTTTTGTGTTTTTTAGTTTATTTTTTATTTATTTCAAACAATTTTTAAAAATTATTAAATTTTTATATTAAATTTTTATATTAAATTTGTTTGATATAATTTT
Source organism: uncultured Eubacteriales bacterium (assembly GCA_949077035.1). Classification (GTDB taxonomy): domain Bacteria; phylum Bacillota; class Clostridia; order Christensenellales; family UBA1242; genus Caccovivens. The sequence goes on along the minus strand of CARUPR010000001.1, from coordinate 43,803 downwards.
ATAAATTAATTTGATAATTAATTTAGATATTTTTGATTTTTAGGAGAATTTATGCTTGATTATGAAAAAAAATATGCCGATAAAGTTGTTGCAGGAATTGATGAAGCTGGACGTGGACCTTTGGCAGGCCCTGTGGTTTGTGCTTGTGTAATAATGCCAATGGATGAAAATCAAATAATTGATGGCATAAATGATAGTAAAAAGCTGACCGCCAAAAAGCGGGAAGATTTGTATAAAAAAATTATTGACAGGGCAATAAGCTATTGTATTATTGAAATAGAGCAAGATGAAATTGATAAAATAAATATTTTAAATGCAACCAAGCTTGGCATGAAAAAGGCTCTTGAAGGACTTAAGGTCAGACCTGATATCGTGCTTATCGATGCGGTAAAAATTGAAACTGACACTATTCAGGAAAATATTATTAAGGGTGATACTCTTTCATATAATATCGCTGCCGCCTCTATCCTTGCAAAGGTTTATCGAGATAGGTTGATGCAAGAATATGATAAGTTATATCCTTGTTATGGTTTTTCAAGAAATAAAGGTTATGGCACAAAAGAGCATATTCAGGCTCTTAAAAATTTTGGAAAAACCAAAATTCATCGCAACACCTTTATTAAAAATTTTATAAATCAAGATGATGCTGTTTAGGCATCTTTTTTTAATGCTTAATCATTTTAATTTTATATTTTGTAGCAGTGTTTATATAAAAATATTTTAGTAACCTTTTTTCTTTTTTTGTTTATATTGATTATAGGGGCATCTACATAGGAGAAAATGTGAGTGATATTTTAATAGCGGTGCTTGGTATTTCATTTATGTTTTTAATGTCAGTCTTGGGCGGCAGTATTGTTTTTTTATTTAAAAAAGATATAAAAGAAAAAACCAACAGCATCTTTTTAGGTTTCGCCTCTGGCATTATGATTGCTTCTTCTATTTGGTCATTATTATTGCCAGCCATGGAGCAATCGACTAGTTATGGAGTTTTGAGTTTTCTTCCTGCAGCCATTGGCATAATTTTAGGGACTTTATTTTTGGTGATGATGGATAAGGTTTTGCCAAAACTTTTAAATAGAAAATCAAAAAACCCAAATAAAAGTATGTCAGGCACATCAAAATTATTTTTAGCTGTGACAATACATAATATTCCAGAAGGTTTGGCTGCCGGAATAGCTTTTGGCAATGCTTTGCTTCTGGGCGGCAATGCGATTTATTCTGCATTATGGTTTGTGATTGGAATTGGTATTCAAAACTTCCCTGAAAGCAGTGCAATCAGTTTGCCACTGAAAGAAAAATTGAAGAGTAATAAAAAGGCCTTTTTATATAGTGTGCTGAGTGGTGCTGTTGAACCTGTTATGGCGATAATCGGAATTTTGATTTCAACAGCTATGTCTTCACTTATGCCTTGGCTGCTTGCGTTTGCTGCTGGCTCTATGCTTTTTGTCGTTGCTGAAGAGATGATACCTGAAGCAAAATATTCACAAGAATCTCACATAGCAGGTTGGAGCCTGATATTTGGTTTTGTGGTTATGATGATTCTTGATGTTGCGTTTGGATGAATATATAAAACATTTTGGAAGAGAATATTATTGAGAGTAAATGTTTCAGTTTAGAGGTTGCAATGTGGTATAATTATCATGCACAGGTAAAAAAATTGATTTTGGAAGGTCGGTTGACCGGTTATGAATTTGCAGATGAATATCATGGAATTTCGCCCGCACTTATTTTATATTTCAAAGACCATCAACCTATGCCGATAAGAGATTATATGTGGGAAAAGTATCTTCCATTTTTGGTCGATTTGGACCAGTAAAATTTAAGCAAGAATTTTTATTTTTAAAATAGATATATTTGTTGAAATATTAGATAAATATTTAAGACAAATAAATTAAAATTAAACATTACAAAATAATTGACAATTTTTTTTGATGAATGTAAAATATATGCAAGGAGGAAATTTCATGGCAGAATCAAAAAAGACTAAAAAATCATCATCATCTTCTTCAAAAAGCAGTTTTTGGAGTTTGAACAAGATTTCTTTTTGGACTATCGTTGCAGTTACTGTTTTGTATGCAGTTTCTTTAATTCTCTCTGCTGTTGGCATTAGTTTTAAAGTTGTTGGTGCATTGCAAGGTTTTGCAACTGCAATCATGATAATCATTGTTTCAATTCTTGCATGGCGTTTTGTAAGGTCAAAGCCATTTGTATGGAAAGTTTTGTATGTGATTTGTTTATTGATTGTTATTGCTGGTATTGTTGTGCCACTTGTAATTTAATCTAAATGATGATAAATCTTAAAATTGAAAAGAAAAATAAAAAGATGCTGCAAATTGTGGCATTTTTTTGTTATTATAGGTTGAAAATTGATTTAATATATGATAAAATATAAAAAGGTTTTAATAGGAGATGTTTGAAATGGAAGAGAAAAGTAAAGAGAAAAAACTTTCAACTAATAGAATTTTTTTGCCTATTTTATTTATTATCTGTTCTATTATATTGGAAATTGCAAACTTTTTATATTTAGGTCTTAAAAACAGCAATGGCAACTTAATGTTTTTGCCATCATATTTTTTGTTTGATTTTGCTATAATTATTATGCTTGCAGCTTTTATTTATCTTTTACAAAATAAGTATGCAATGCTTGTTGTCTTTTCTTTAATATTAGCCTTTCAAGCAGGTCTTGGCTTGGTAAATGCAACTCTTTACAGTCTGTTTGGAGAGGTGCTTTCTGTTAATTTATTGAAACTGGGCAATGAAGCAAAAGCGGCATTTGCTTTTGACCTTGTTGACTGGGGTGGAGTGTTTTTAAATTTGTGTTTATTCTTGATAATGTTTGTTTCCGCCATTTTGTTGACTGTGTATAATAAAAAGTTTTATTCAATCAAATATTTTGCCGCACCAATAATTGCTGTTGCACTTTTCATATTTGTTGAAGCATTTGGGACATGCCTATATCAAGTTCAAATTTACAATCTAAATGCAGGTGCATCACAGGAGAGCGAAATAGAATCAAGTGATGTCTATCTCTGGGAAAATTTCCATTTTAAAATGGATGCTTACAAAAAATTCGGTTTTTATGGATTTTATACAAAAGAAGTTTACAATTGTCTTACAACAGAACATATTGACCAAGATGAAGTGATTGATTATATCAAATATATTGATGACGGCTATGTAAAAGGTAATCCAAATGCACCATTGTATGGCGACAACCTTATTGTGATATTGATGGAAAGCATTGATATGTTTGGCATTGACCCATACAATACTCCAACTTTATATAAAATGTATAATGGTTGGAACAGTGCTGCATTAAAAAACTTTCATGCAAAAAACAGAACAAACAATAGTGAAGGAATTACCTTGCTTGGAAGTATGCCTAAAAATTCTACCATCAAAGATGCCTTCATGAATGGGTATGAATTTGAGTATTCACTGCCACATCTCTTCAAAAGGGGTGGTGATGAGAATGTTGTTACATCATATATTCATACAAACAGAAAAACCTTCTATGATAGACATATTACACATGGCGCAACAGGCATAGGCTTTGACAACTTGTTGGCAAAAGAAGAATACACCGGAAATCAAACAACTGGAAGCTGGGGAGATTGGATTGAGGATTGTGATTTTGTTGAAAATATGATTGATGACTTTTTACCAAAAGATAAGAGATTCTTGACTTATTTTACTTCATTATCATCACATGGTCCTTACAATACTGAAAGACTGAATTTTGCAGAAGAATATCAGATTTATGATGACAATTTAGAGGATTTTAAAACATGGTTGGAAGAGGTGGGTTATATCTATCCAAAAGACGAAAGTTCACAAAATATGCTTAGAAACTTTAAAGTTGCAACTATTGACCTTGATAATACCATCAATTATATTTTAGAAGAACTTGAAGAAAGAGGACTTGACCAAAACACATCTATTTTGATGTTTACAGACCATAATGCCTATTATAGTGATTTATGTTATTCGATAAAAGGCATCAAGAAATCTGATATATCTCATCCAGAAATAAATCATATTCCTGCAATGATTTATAGTCCAAAATTGTTTGGTGAAGAAGGCAAGATTATTGATGATTTTTGCAATACATATGATATTCTTCCAACAATTTGTGATTTATATGGCTTAGAATCAAATAAAAACCTCTTTTCAGGATATTCAGTTTTCTCTGAAGATATAAAAGATTCATTCTTCTCATCTCATCTTAGCGGTATGTTTAAGGACAACATTTACAGCATTAATATAAGTGAAATTTATATTAGAGGCGAAGATGTCACAGAGGAAGATATTGAAAGGTTTAAAAGAAATGCGATTGAGTTTTATGATAAACAGGCCATTCGCGAAATCTTATATTTCAATGGCGTGAGTGGAACTATAATTTAAAAAATATAAAAATTTCATAACTATTTAATATATTTGGGAATATATCTTAATATGTTCTCAAATATTTTTTTAAATAAAAAAAATTTAATAGATAATTTCCAATTATTAAAAGATAAAGCTGAAGGCAAAATCTGTGTTATGGTAAAAGCCAATGCATATGGTCATGGCGCAAAGGAAATTGTAAAAACACTTGATACCTTTGCCGATTTTTTTGGCGTTTCAAATCAAACGGAGGCAGAAGAGATAAGAGGACTTACAAACTCTGGTGTAGTTGTTTTCGGCGGATGCGAAGATTATCAAAGATGTATTGAAAATGATATTTCTTTTATACTATTATCTTTTAAACATACTAAAGAGATGATAAATTTGTCGAAAAAAATTAATAAAAAGCCTAAAATGCATCTGTGCATAAATTCGGGCATGAACAGATATGGAGTGAGAGATAGAAAGGAATTTGCAAGAATTATCCAGCTTTTGTCTAAAAATGACCTTCCTCTTGAAGGGGTTTATACACATTTTTCGTCTTTGACAACTGATAAAAATTATACTGCTAGGCAAAAACAATTATTTTATGACTATATTTCACTATTGCCAAGTGATTGGGATACCATAGCTCATGTGGGTGGTGGCGGAACTATTTTCAGTGATATCAAGGCAGATATGTATAGGGTTGGTCTTGAAGTTTATGGCTATGGAAATGAGTTTGTCAAACCGGTGCTGTCGGTTGAAAGCCAAATAGTTGATTTGCAGAAAGTTGTTGCTGGCGAACATGTGGGTTACCTTTGCGGCTTTACTGCAAAACATGATATGACCATTGCGACAATACCTTTAGGTTATGGCGATGGTCTGCCCAGAAAACTCTCAAATGAAATTATCGTGAAGATAAATGACAAGAAAGCTTGTTGCGTGGGCAATATTTGTATGGATGCTTTTATGGTTGATGTCAGTGATTTGAAATGCAAGAAAGGTGATAAAGTGATAATTATGGAAAATGCATCCGACTTAGCAGCTAAGTTATCAACCACAGAATATGAAGTTTTGACCAATCTTTCAAAATTTCGTGGAGATAGAGTTGTGAAATAATAAATAAGTTTGTTAAAAAAATAAAAATTAATATTTACAAACTTTGATAAATATGATATAATATAGATATGACAAATAAAGAAGATTTAAAAGCCAGAAAAAAGTTTAAAAAGAAATTAAAAAAATTATGGCTTAAAGACCCTGTCAAAGCTCAGTATTTAGAAAAAGCTGATGAAATGAAATTTAATGAGAAAATTGATGACGAATATACAAAAGGGGTGATAGATAAATATCAAAAAGGTTATCAAAAAAATCATTGGTTTAGCGTATCGGCTATTATTTCTATTTTGATTGGTATTGCCTGTCTTGTTGGGGTGGTTATCATTGGTGTTATGCTGCTTGTTTCAAGCGTAAGTTTTGGCAAGTTTTCAATTTATTTTGATTTAGATATAGAGTCAAACAAACGTTTAATCATTGCAAGCTTTATCTTGCTTCCATTGCTAGGGGTGTTAAATTTGCTTGTAGGGTTGAAGATTGGCTCTTTCGCAAATTATACAAGGGACAACTTAATGAATAAATCCTCATTTATCATGATGACAAGCTTCTTCCAATGTATCATAGGTGGGACATTTATCTGCATACTGACAATTGTTGGATATTTTGTCGGTCGAGGAATAGACTATGGCGCAATTTATTATAATAAAATTGATGAGTATAATAAGAATGAACTTGCAAGAGAAGAAAGCTATAAAATCCGTGAATTGAGGGCGATAAAGAAGGATATTTTTAGTGATAATGATTATTAATTTGATAATTTAAAAAAAATAAATTAAAATCAAAAATTGTTATAAAAAAATAAAGAAATTCCTTGAAAAAGGAATTTTTTAATGCTATAATTTGTATATATTTAGATAAAGGAGAAGAAAAATGTTGTTTTTTGGAAAGAAAAAGAAAAAACAAGCTGAAGCTAAAAGATTAGCAGAAGAAAAAGCAAAAAAAGAGGCTGAAGCAAAGAAACAAGAAGGTGCAAAAACTGATAAAAAGAAGGAAGAAAAGCCTGTCGCAAAGAAAACAGAAGCCAAAAAGGTTGATGCGAAGATAGGCAAGACAGAACTAAAAAAGGAAGTGAAGGCAGAGCCAAAAAAAGTGGCAGCTAAAACTGAAAAGAGCGAAGTGAAACAACCTAAAGTAGAGAAAAAACCTGAAGTTGTTGAAGAAAAAGATGCTAAGCAGGATGAAAATGAAGAATTGAATGTTGAAGTTCAAGAAAAGACAAGAAAGGCTGTTTATAGAGTTATCTTTGATAAAGAGGACAGACTTTGGAAGATTAAAAAAGATGGTGCTAAAAGAGTTATTGACAGCAAAGTGACCAAAGAAGAGGCTCTTGCTCGCGTTCAAGAACTTTCTCAATCTCAAGACTCAAAGTTTGTGGTTTATAAAAAAGATGGAAAGTTTCAAAAGAAAGCAAACTTGAATTTGAAAAGCACAGATAAGAATGATAATTAATCAAAATAAAAATGTGTATTAGCTTTTATTTTGGGATAAGGGCGGTGTTTAAATGCTTTTCAGTTATAAAAATGGAATAAAAAAATGCTTTATTTTAAAAGCATTTTTTTGTTTTTTATATATTTTTATTTATAAATTTTATCCGTTTATTTTTTATTGTAATAAAATTTCATCTTCATTAATAAGTTCTTGCAACTGGTTAAATACATTTGAAACATCGTCATATATTATTAAATCCAATTCTTTTGGAAGGGGCTCCTTTAAAGGATGATTTATAAAAGCGATTTTGCCCTTAAAATTTTTGACAGCCTCATAAGCAAATAGGGTGTTTAAAGTTGTGCCTATTACAATCAAAGTATCAGCTTCATCAAATTTATTTTGTGATATCTTTAATGTGGTTGGCTGAAAATTTTCATTATACAGAATTATGTTTGGTCTGATAAAGCCATTGCAGTTTTCTTCATCACAATTTAAATTATTGCGTTTAAGAATATCATCAAAAGAAAAAGTTTTTTTGCAATCGGTGCAATGCCATTTATTTATATTTCCATGGATTTCAAGGACAGGCCTGCTTCCTGCTTTTTGATGAAGACCATCGATATTTTGTGTGATGACACAGACATCTTTGTTCATCTTATTGCCAATGTCTGCAATCACTTTATGGCAGATATTTGGTTGCAACTTCATTGAAAAATATTCTTTAATAAACTTAAAGAAAATGTCAGGATGTTTTTGCTGAAAACCTTTTGTCATGATATCGACAGGGGAATAGTTGTCAAAATTCTTTGAATAAATCTTTGTAAAACTGCTTACGCCGCTATCAACAGAAGCCCCGGCACCAGTAAAAAAGACCAGCTTTTGTGATTGTTTGATTAAATCATACAACTCTTCTATTTTATCCATTTATTACCTCATTTTATTTTGATTTTATTATAACAAAAATACTTTTTGTTGTCAATAAAGATAAACAAATATAAATAAGCTAAGAAAATCAATAAATTTAATAAAAAGTGAAAAAAGTATATATAAAGTCATGTAAATTTATCGAAAAATTCTAAAATAATTTAAAAAAAATAGTTGACATTTTTTAAACAATAGAGTATAATTAATATGCAATCTAAGGGAAACTCCCTCTTTATAATAATCCTTTAGATTGGTCACACTGATTCTGATTTTTATTAGAAAAGTGTGTGACAAATTATAGAGATGTAGCTCAGCTGGTTAGAGCACCACCCTGATAAGGTGGGGGTCGGTGGTTCGAGTCCACTCATCTCTACCAAAAGACCAAAAGACCAAATGGTCTTTTTTTATTTGCCATCTTATATTTGCATTAAGACTAAGGCAAGTTACACTTGCTCAGGGGGCAACATCCTTACGTTCTTCGCTTATGCTTTCAAAGGAATGGAAGCGATTGGTATTGTTGCGACATTAATGATTTTGGCTTCAATGTTGTTTCCAACACTTTCATACAAAGGAAGCGTTTGTATGAGAAGTTTAAACCTTGTCGGTTCAGCCGTTTTTGTAGTTTATGGAAGTATTCTTCCAGCAATCAGCACTGCGGTGTTAAATGGTGCATTGATAATTGTAAACACATATCATTTAGTAAAATTGATTTTAGACCATAAAAAAGAAATTGCAAAAAATGATAGTGCGGCGAAAGAGTAAGCATCAGAAAACAATGCAGTTGAAAAAAATGAAGAAGAAAAAGAAGACCTTTAATTAAAGGTCTTTTTTTTATAAAGAAATCGAAAATTATTTTTGTTTAAATTTTTCAATCATTTCGACAATTTTCTTTGCTCTTTTGCTCGCATTTGATAAAAATTCTTCATTTGGCATATTTAAATACATTCTAGGCTCTCCGCAAGCTATCTTGTGCAGCTCAAGCATAATCACATTATCATAACCAGTTTTGGCGATATTTTGGCACAATTTTTCATAGTCAATCTTGCCGTCAAAAGGTAATAAATGCAAATCTCTGGTGTGGTCATAGCCATACTGCCAGTCCATCAAATTATCATGGAGATGTAATGCCAGAATTCTATCGCCATAATTTTCGAGTATATCAAAGTCTGGATTGAAAAGATGATGATGACCGACATCATAACAAAATCCAAGCCAGTCAGATTTGATATTATCAATTAAAAAGGTGAAATGGTCAAAGTTTGGGGCATCCAAATTTTCCAAAGCAATTTTGACATTGTTTTCTTGAGCGGCTTTTAAAATTCTTTCCATGGAATCAATTGCCTGTGGAAGGGGAGGAAAAGCCATATTTGATGTGCGACCTTCTGTCCCATGAAAAACAGCAATTTTTATATCATATTTTCCGCAGAGCTCAATTTGTCTAATTACATCTTCCACATAACTTTGATTGCTCTCGCCCTTGGTCCATAAATCATTTGCAAATTTATTATTTAAATGCACATAAGGTATCTTTAATCCATGTTTTTTTGCTTCTATTATTGCAGCCTCTTCTCCACCATCTTTAAAGGCAATCATAATATTGTTAAAGCCTGCTTTTTTGATGTTGGCGCAAATTTCTTGAATATTATTTCCACATTCATTATTTGAATTAATTCCTATTTCAAACATAAATTCCTCTCTTGATGATATAATTATTAAATAATACTTTGCTTAGTTAGCAATTTTCAAATTCAAAGTCTTCAATATTGGATAAATCATTTTCATTTAAATTTTCAGTGTTTTTAAAGACAATTTTGTATTTGTCTTTTGCATTATTTTCAAGATGATTTATAAAAGTGTTTATAATGCTTTTTGGGTCTTTTTTCATATTTTGCATCTCTTCCGGCGAAACAAATAAGTTTACCTGATTATAATGCAAACAATTTTCATATTCATAATAGGTGTTGGTCATTGGCATAAGCATTTTTAATGCAACATTATAATAATAAGTCGTTGTTATTATTTGCTTAACATAGGTATTATGATTTTTTAAATCAAAAGAAATCACGCCATCTTTCTCATTAAAACTTAAATTGCCTAAAGAGAATATTAACCCTTCTTTAAAATTAAAATCTTCTTTTGGTGAATTTGCAAATTTTTGAAGCATACTGTTGAGGTTTGCAAAACTTTCTATTTCCATATAATCAAAGGAAGAAATTTCTTCGGTTTCTATAGCTTTATTAAGTGATTCCATTAATTTGTCTTGTTTTTCAGGTTTGATATCTTCAAAATAATCATCATCTAATGTATAACTCATTGTAACAACAGCATTATTTTTTCCATCATTATATTTTGCAACACCGCTTACATCAACATCAAAATTATTAGAATCAGCGCGTGTAAAATCTGCACCTAAAAAAGCGAAATCATTGAAATCGACATCAAGTGCTTCTTGCACAATCTCACTTCTATTTAAAGCGTTGACAGCACTATCTTCAAATTTTTTAGTTGCCTTAACAAATTTTGATGTGCAACCTGAAAGAGCCGAAGCACCTATCATTAAAACTGCGCTTGCAAGAAAAAACTTTTTTAAACTTTTACCCTTAAACATATCTTTATCTCCTATAAATAATATTATATCATAAAGCTTTCTAATTTGCAATATTTTTAAATTTTTTGAATAAATCAATCATATTTGCTTCATTTTAAAAATCGTTTGACTTTTTAAATATTCTGAAGTCATAAAAAACAATTTTGCAAAATATTTTCTTTATAAGGAATATAAATATTTCTCAAAATTCTGTTTTAACTGAATATAAGTTTGACAAATTTATAAGAATTGGTATAATTATATAAGACGAAAAAATTATAGAATTTTGGTCAAACATTTTATTTTATAAGATATTTATTTTCTCAATAAAATATAAAATAGCTTGCCAAAAACTTGGGGAGGATTATGAAATTTACTTTACTTGGATGTGGAAGATGGGGCTCATTTATAGCTTGGTATTTAAATAAAATTGGCAATAAAGTGACAGTTTGGGGACTTGATGGTGACCCTATTGTTGAACAATTATTTTCTACAAGGACAAATGAATATGTTACAATGCCTGAAAGCGTAACCTTTACAAAAGATTTGGGCTATGCAGTTTCGTGCAGTGATTATGTGGTCATTTCAATAAGCTCGCAGGCTGTGAGAAGTCTTATGGAAAATGTGAGAAAAATTGAAGGTTATAAGGATAAGAAGTTTATTCTTTGCATGAAGGGAATAGAAAACAAAACCGGAAATAGACTTTCAAGCATTTTAATTGAGGCGGGTGTTCCTAAAAATAATATTGCAGCTTGGGTTGGACCTGGGCATATTCAATCGCTTGTTAAAGGTATTCCAACAGTCATGGTCATTGACTCTTATGAAAGCAGTTTATCAGAATTTTTGGTGAAAAACCTTAGTTCTGACTTGATAAAATTCTATCAAGGTCAAGATATGATTGGCTCTGAAATTGGTGCCGCTGCCAAAAATGTTATGGGAATTGCTGCTGGTCTTTTAGATGGCGTTGGTGCTGAAGCTATGAAGGGTGGTCTTATGGCAAGAGGTTCGAGAGAAATTTCGAGACTTATTAAGGCCTGTGGCGGAAATGAAATGTCAGCCTATGGACTTTGTCATTTGGGTGACTATGAAGCAACACTTTTCTCAATAAATTCTCATAATAGAATGTTTGGTGAAAGGTTTGCTAAAGGTGAACGTTTTGAAAAACTTGCAGAGGGCGTTGAAACTTCTTCAGCACTGCTTACCTTGGCAAAAAATGTTGGAGTCGAATTGCCTATCACTCAAATTGTATATGATATTATTCATGGGAAAATCGCAAAAGAAAAGGCAATTGAAATTTTGTTTGCAAGAGATAATAAAAAAGAGTTTGACGTATAATCAAACTCTTTTTTTTATTTTGAAGAAAATTAAATTTATTTTTAATAAATGAAATTATTTATCATCTCCGCAATGGCAATGATTTCCGCATTTGCATTCATGACCTTCTTCTTGGCAGTGACAGTCATCGCCGCAATCACAATCGTCACCGCATTCGCAATCATCACCGCAATCACAATCGTCACCGCAGTGGCAATGATGTTCAAGCTCACCACATTTGCAAGCTTCTTCAAATATGTCAACATATTCAAGATATTCATCAAGGTTGTGAGATTTATATATATTTTCTGGCATTTGGTCGGTGGTAGTGTATCCTGGTTCTGCACAAAGCACTTCAACAATTCTGTTGATTACTGATGCACAGGTAAGCTCTGCAGTTGCAGGTCTTTCAATTACAACTCTTGTTGAAGGTTCTCCCTCAATAGTCCAGTCATTGCAATCAAATTCATCAGCTCTATAAACTTTTCCAATGCATTCAGAAATTATTGTTGTGCCTTCCTCTGTTTCGGTGGTTACAATAGCGCTCATACCGGTGCAGTCGCCTTTTTTGATTGTCATGTCAAGGGTTGAGCTGTAGATGTCTTCTGTTGCAATCTGTGGAGTAGTTTTTTGAGTTTGTCTTTTTACGTGTAAGCCAAGTTTAGAGCAAAGCCAACCATTTACATTCCACATATAACTTGGGGCATAATTTCCTTCTTGAATAAGTTTAGCACGTTCTTCATCAGAAATTTCATCAACAGATGCGATTTCTTTTTCAAACTCTTCAACAGTCAGACCTGCACCATGAACTTTTGCAAGAGAGATGCCATAGTCTTCTACATTATAACTTGATTTGCCTCTGATGGTTTTAATTTTATGAGTTGCCCCAGCAAGAACGCTGATAAGGTTTCCCCAGAACACATCTTGATAACCGCTTCCACAAATTGTGCAACCATTTTCTTTTGCAAGAGTGTCAAGCTTCTTTGCAAGGGTAGGGTTTGAGTTTTGTGCATAGAAAGCTTCTTCGCAAGTTGATATAACATTTACACCATATTTTGCAAAAGTTTCATAGATAGGGTAGTTTTCGCTGAATAAACTTGTTGTTGTCACAATGGCAACATCAACTTCATTTTCTTCAAGGAAACTTTCAAGCTCTTTAGCGTCTTGAATTTTCACCCCAACTTTTTTATCATTTTCAAGCACAATAGAAACATCTTTGCCAAACTTGCTTTTGTCAATATCAAAAGCGCCGACAAGTTCTACCCCTTTTTCAAGAGCATAGCCGATTGTGTATTTACTCATTTTACCACAACCATATTGAACCATTTTAATTTTTTCCATTTATATCCTCCTAGAAGTAAGTATATCAATAAAAAGAATTTTTACCAAATTTTTTTTAAGGTTTTTGTGAGAATGTTGGCATAAATGGTAAAATTGCAGTTTTTATTCTTCTATACCATGCTTTATAGGTTTTGAGCGAAAATAATTGTATATTGTCAATGCTAAAGAATGATTTATCTCGGGCAGGGTTTCAAGCATTTCAACATCAAGCTTGGCAATGTCTTCACTTCTGCCAAAGGCTTTTAGTAAAGCATCTCTTTTCTTAGGGCCCACACCAGGAATTTCATCTAAAATAGATTTTGCCATTTTATTTGTGCGTAATGTCCTATGATAGGTGATTGCAAACCTATGTGCTTCATCACGAATACGTTGCAAAAGTTTAAGTTCTGCCGAGCCTGGTTTTAAAAGTGTTGGCAGGCTGGAATTTGGATGAAATACCTCTTCAATCCTTTTTGCAAGACTTATCATTTGAATGTCGTTTTCAAGATGAAGAGAGGAAAGTATTTCATAACAGGAAGAAAGTTGACCCTTTCCACCATCAATAATGATTAAGTTTGGTTTTTCTTTAAAACTTTCACCATTTTGGTCGATATATCTTTTAAGTCTTCTTTTCAAAGCCTCCTCAAGTGATGCAAAATCGTTTGCACCTTTTACCGATTTGATTTTAAATTTTCGATAATCTTTCTTGCTTGGCTCGCCATTTTTAAAAACTACCATAGAGCAAACCTTATTTGTCCCGCTGATGTTTGAAATATCATAACATTCCATTCTGAGAGGCAATTCTTTTAAGTTTAGTTTTTCCTTTAAAACCTTTATTGCACCAAGGGTGTTGTTATATTTTGTTTTATCCTTTTCCAAATGCTTTTCAAGATATTCTTTTGCATTTTCCTTTGCCATGTCAAGCAGTGATTTGTTTATGCCATGAGGATTGGATATGAAATTTATCTTTTTGCCTAGATACTCGCATAGAGTATCGATTGAAGGTATTTCATGTGATAAAATTATTTCTTTTGGAATAATCATATTATTATAATATTGTGAAATAAAATTGAAAAGTGTTTGACCTTCTTCAAGCTCTGCGTCAATGCAAGGGTAGGAAATGATACCAAGTATCTTTCCGCCTCGCACAACCATGTAGGTGATAACTCCGCTTAAGCCGTCAGTAACATAGGCAAAGATGTCTTTTGATACATCTTTAGGCAGGTTTGCAACAACTCTGTCTTTTAGCTTTTTAATCATCTTCAAGCGTTCTCTCAAAAGAATAGCACTTTCAAAATTTTCATTATTTGACGCATCCAACATTTTTCGTGTCAAAATCTCTTCAATTTCGTTGTCATTTCCATTTAAAAAGTTTACAGCCCTGTCAATTTCATTAAGATACATCTCTCTTGAAATTTGCTTGGTGCAGGGTGCAGAACAAAGATTGAGCGAAAAATTTAAACATTCTCGCTTGGCTATTGAATTTTCTGTGATTTTGTTTGAGCAGGTGCGAATTTTAAATGCGGCATTTATTGTCTTTAAAATTTCTCTTGCATCAAGACCTGCAAAATATGGACCAAAATATTTGGCACCATCTTTTTTCACCCTTCTGACAATTTCAAATTTGGGGAAAGGGTCCTTCAGATTTATTTTAATATAAGGAAATTGTTTGCCGTCCTTTAATAAAATGTTATAAAAAGGTTGATATTTTTTTATCAGATTGCTTTCAAGTGCAAGGGCATCCATTTCAGACATGGTAATAAAATAATCAAAATCAGCCACATTATCAACCATTGCTTTCACCTTGCTTGGCTTTGGTGAATTTCTGAAATATTGGCTGACTCTGTTTTTTAGATTTTTTGCCTTTCCTACATAAATTACCAGCCCGTCATTATCACGCATGATATAGACGCCCGGTTTTGTTGTCAAAGCTTTTAATTTATCTTTTATAATATTGTTCATGCAATAATTATATCCATTTTTAAATTTTTTTTCAAGTTTAAAATCAAATTAGATTTATTACAATTAAAAATTTTATTTTGTCTTAATTGATAAAAATAAAAAATAAATTAAATTAAAATATAATATAAAACATTGAAAATATATTATAAATAAAAATAAAATATTAAAGAATAAAAATAAAATATTAAAAAATAAAAATAAATATAAAAAAACTAAAAAAATATGCTCAAATAATATTTTGGAATATGTTGCAAGAAATATAAAAAAAGACAATTTAATTAATTGCCTTTTTTAATAATATTCAAACATTCTTCCTTTGTCAGATTGAATTGCTCGCCAGTTTGCATATTTTTCAATGAATACAGCCCGCTTTCAACTTCATTTTCTCCAACAATTAAGATGAAAGGTATCTGACGTTTGTTTGCTTCCTTCATTTTGCTTTTGAAAGAACGCTCGTCATAATTCAACTCACATACAATTTGCTCTTTAAAATATGCTTGAAGTTTGATACATTCGTTCAAGGTTTGCCCCATAGGTATAATTTGCAGGTCAATGTTTGTAGGTTTGATTTCTGGAAGCATATTGTTTTTATCAAGGGTATCAAAAAGTCGGGTAAGACCAATGCTGATTCCAACACCAGGCATATTTTTTTCGGTATAATATCCGGCAAGATTGTCATATCTTCCGCCGCCGCAAACCGAGCCAAACTCTGGATGCTGTGTGACATAGGCCTCAAAAACGGTGCCTGTATAATAGTTATGACCTCTGATAATTCCGATATCAAGTGTGATGTTGTCCCTGTTGATGCCATAACTTGAAAGATAACTATTAAGCTCTTTAAGCTGACTTATTCCCAACTGGAAAGTTTCATTGTCAGACAGCTTTCCAATATCGTTTAAAACATCTTCAAAACAACCTTGCTTAAGGGCGATTGAAATAAGCTTTTCTGCCTTTTCGCTTTCAACTTCAATCTTTTCAAGCTCTATTATTGCATTTTCTTTTCCAATTTTTCCAATTTTGTCAAGGATGATGAGGATATCAAGTGTCTTTTCTTTCAAGCCCAAACTCTCACAATATCCAAACAATATATTTCTGTTTGAGATATGCATTATGGTGTCAATCTCAAGAGCTTTGAAAACATCAGTTGCCATATTAATACATTCTGCATCAGCAACAATAGGCAAAACTTCATTTCCAACTATGTCTGCATCGCACTGGACAAACTCTCTGAAACGACCCTTTTGAGCTCTCTCTCCACGATAAGCCTTTCCGATTTGATATCTCTTAAAAGGAAAACTTAGGGTAGGGTGGTTCATAGCAACAAATCTTGCAAGAGGGACAGTTAAGTCATATCTCATACAAACTGCAGTGTCGCCTTTGGTGAAAGCGTATAGCTCTTTGTCAATTTCACCGCCAGATTTGGCCAAAAGAATTTCACTAAGCTCAAGAACAGGTGTGTCAAGAGGCATGAAAGCATATCTTTTATACACTGCTTTAATCTTATCAACCATATTGTCAAAGATAATTTGCTTGCATGGTTCAAGTTCCATAAAGCCTGACAATTTTCGAGGTGAAATTAGTTTTTTCTCGTTCATAAATTCTCCTTATTATGACTAAATTATTATTGCGAGTGGGAAAGCCTGTTTTGCAAAATTATTTTTTAAATATTGTAAAAATTTGTGCAAAATTGAAAAAGTTGTCCCCAAAAAGTTATCCACATATCCACAAATAAATATTTATACATTTGCATTAATTTTTATGCATTTTTACCTATTTTTGTGGATAACCACCATAGTTATCCACATATCCACACGAAAATTTATTGAATTTTCCTATTTTTTGTTGGTTATTTTAAAATTTTGAGATAAAAATAAAGATAAAAATGTTGTTTTTTTATAAAAATTTTAAAATTTATTAAATCAATTTTTAGAAGATTGCGTAAAATTATCAACAAAATGTATAAAAATTCGCAGGTCAAAAATTGATTAAAAATATTTTACAAAATTTAATTTTTGATAAAATTTAACTGAAGGTTATTTTTATATAATTATATCGAAAAAATTGATAATTTGTTTATAAATTTATTTCTTCCAAATCAGAGATAAAAGAAGATTTTTCTTGAGAGTAGGTGAAGAACAATTTGTGAAGAGCTCTTGTGCTTGAAACATATATTATATTTTTATCAACAGCATTTTTATAGGTTGATTTTTCGCAGTTTGGAATTATTACCGCATCAAATTCAATACCTTTTGCGGTTGCACAAGAGGTGATAAGCACGCGAGAAGAATAATCTTCAGGGTTTACAAGCAGTTTGCAGTCGATAATATTTTTAAGCTCTTTATAAAGCAAATTTGCCTCCTTTTGACACTTGCAAATGATGGCAATATGCTCTAAAGCTTCACATTCTTTTTCAATTATTTCTTTTATTGCATTGGCAGGTGAGTTTGTTTTGTAAACTGTTGGTTTGCTGCCGCTTCTATTTACAAATTCAATATTATCAAGTCCAACCAAATGATTTGCAAATTGAGCAATTTCTTTTGTAGAACGATATGTTTTATTGAGTTTAGTCAGTTTGCAACCAAGGAAATCTGCAGTGATTGTCAGATATTCATCGGTCACATTTTTTTCAATGCATTGGTTTACATCACCAACCATAATTTTAGGGCATGCCCATATCTTTTTAAACATATAAAAGTCAACTGGTGTGAAATCTTGCATTTCATCGATGATAAGATATTTTGCAGAGAAATCATGTTCTAAGCCATATACAAAATGTTTTATAGCAAGCCATGTCCCTTTATCCATATAGCTTATCTTTTTATTGCGAGGAAGTTTATAGCCTTCTCTTGCCATAAAAATTTCAACGATTTTATCTATGTCACGCACTGGCAAGAATTGATATAAGATTGTTTTAAACCTTTCTTTAAGACCACGATTTTGTTCTTTTGAATAATGTCTTCTTTCTGTGAAGAACATTGCGTATTGCCATGCAATCTTGTTTATACGTTCATAAAAGTCATAGCCTTTAAAGGTTTTAAAAAACAATTCTTTTGTTTTTTCGGCAGAAAACTCAATGGTTTCCTTCTCGCCTTCAATATTTTCATTTACCACAAAACTCAATGTTTGAGGTGAATATGTTTCAAGGAATGGTCCTTTTAAGAAACGCAGCAGGTCATCAAGATATTCATAAGAAGATTTATAAGAAACCTCATTTAAAAGCTCTTGTGAAGGTGCGGTTGCTATTTCATCAAGCATATCCTCTCTTGTTTGAATTGCCTTTTTAAGTTCTGCTCGGGCAAGACTTGCAAAAGTTGTTTCCACCAAGTTATCTTCGCCAAGTTGAGGTAAAACATCTGATATATAGCTTGAAAAGATGTTGTTTGGTGATAAGATTGTGATATCACTGCTTTTTATTTGTTTTCTGTGTTTATAAAGAAGATAGGCTGCTCGGTGCAGGGCAATAGATGTTTTTCCAGAGCCTGCAATTCCTTGAACAAGCATATTTTCATTTGTATCACAACGGACGATGGCATTTTGTTCTTTTTGTATTGAAGAAACAATCTGTTTCATTTTGATAGAAACATTTTGAGATAAAATTTCCTGAAGGATATCATCATTTATGGTAAGGTCTGTATCAAAGAAAGATATCAGATTGCCTTCCTCAATTTTGTATTGACGTTTAAGCTCTATATTGCCATAATAGACGTCATTGTCTATCGAAAAGGATGCATCACCCAAATTATAATCATAATACATACTAGAGATAGGTGCACGCCAGTCTGCGACATAAATTTTCTTGTCGTCAAGGACATTTCCTATTCCTATATAAATTTTTTGAGCATTTTTTTTGTTTTTTGATTTAAAATCTATTCTTGCAAAGTAGGGATTTCTTTTTTGAAGGTTTAATCTTTTTTCTTCACGTTCTGTAAGTTGTTCCTCTGCCTGCATAAGTCCAAGGGTGGTGAAAGAATTGGATAAATCGCCACCGCGAGAAATTTCGCTGTATTCTTCACCTAAATTTTTTATACCCTCTTTAAATCGCTCTTTATTTTTATTAAGTTTTTCTTTACATAATTTGATTTTTTTATCTAAGACATTTAATGTTTGTGTGAGATATTGTTTCTCTTCCTTAATCTCCAAATTAGACCTCCTTTAAAACCAAAGCAAAAGACACTATATAAATATAAAGGTCCTTTGCCCAGTTTAATCAAAGAGAAGGTTGTTTACTCCCTCTTTTTATGATTATCAAGAATAGCAATTATTTAAAATTTTGTCAAATTATTTGGCACAATAGTTTGATAATAGCCAATATTTTATTTTTAATCTCTTTTTTAGCGATAATTTAAATGAATATTGATATTATTTAAATTTTTTAATAAAATATAGCAACATCTTTGAAATTAAATAAATAACTGTTTTTTTATTGCAACAAAATTGTATTGATAAAATTTTTAATATTTTTTAAATCAGATTTTGTCTTTTTTATTATTCTTGCTCATCATTTTCTGTTTCTGATTTATTTTCTTCAGAAACATTTTCTTGATTTTCAATATTTTCTTGAATATTGTTGTTTTCTTGGCTGTTTTCTAAATTTTCGTTTGAATTGTTTTCGGTCTGTTCGCCATTTTCATCATCATCTTCCTTCTTCACAAGGGCAGCACTGACAATGAGATTGTCTTCTTTAAGACGCATAATTTTTACACCTTGGCTTACTCTTGAAAGTTGGCTTATGCCGGTAAGAGGTGTTCTGATAATGACGCCATTGTCTGCAATAAGCAGGATATCATTATCGTCATATGTCTGCTTAAGTGCAATCAAATGACCTGTTTTTTCATTGAATACGCCAGCTTTCACACCCATACCACCACGGCTTTGCACTCTATAGTCATTTACGCTTGAACGTTTGCCATAGCCCTTTGATGAAATGGTTATGATTTGAGAATTTGGTTTTATTACAGCAAGGTCAACGATAAAGTCGTCGCTTGAAAGTTTCATGCTTCGCACGCCTTGACTGTCACGCCCCATATTTCGGACATCTTTTTCATTAAATCTGATAGCTTTTCCATTATGAGAAGCAACAAGAATGTCATCCTCTCCAGAAGAAACTTCAACTCCAATAAGTTCGTCATTTTCAAGAAGGTGAATTGCAATTTTACCAACCTTTCTTATAGAAGCAAATTCTGTGAGATTTGTCTTTTTGATAAGACCATTTTTTGTCGCCATAATAAGGTTGCCTTCAGCACCATCTTTTCTTGGAATGACTGTTGTTACCTTTTCGTCAGGTGAAAGCATAAGCAGATTGATAATTGCTCTTCCTTTGGCAGTCCTTTGCGCTTCTGGCACTTCATAGGCCTTTATGCAATAAACACGACCCTTGTTTGTGAAGAATAGAAGGTCATCATGGGTTGAGGTGACAAACATATTTTCAACATAGTCTTCCTCTTTGGTCTTGTGGGCAGTTATGCCTACGCCTCCACGATTTTGTGCCTTGTATTCACTTGTTGACATACGTTTGATAAATCCTTGATGTGTCATAGAAATGATTACATCTTCCTTGGTTATAAGGTCGGCAATATCAATTCCGCCTGCATCAAGGCTGATTTCGGTTTTACGTTTGTCGCCAAAATTGTTTTTAATTTCTTCAAAATTATCTCTTAAGATTTGAAGAACGCGGGCAGGGTTTGCCAAAATATCTTCAAGGTCTAAGATAATCTCTTCAAGAGCACGAAGTTCATCCTTCAACTTTTCAACTTCCAAAGAGGTAAGTTTGCTGAGTTTCATTTCAAGGATGGCATTGGCTTGAATTTCATCAAGCTCAAAGTTTTGTGTCAATTTTTGGCAGGCATCAGCTTTATCGTCTGCCGATTTGATGATTTTAATGACTTCATCGATGTTTGCAAGTGCGATAACAAGACCTTTTACAATATGTTCTCTCTCCCTTGCTTTTTTAAGGTCAAACTGAGTTTTTCTGACAAGAACTTCCTTCTGATGCTCTAAATAATATGAAAGCATTTCTTTAAGGTTGAGAATTCTTGGTTGACCATCTGCAAGAGCAAGGAAGATAATTCCAGAACCCTTTTGAAGTTGAGTGAGTTTATAAAGAGAATTTAAAACAACCTGTGCATTATAATCTCTCTTAACATCAATTACAATTCTCATACCATTTCTGTCAGATTCTTCATTGATGTTTGAAATTCCTTCAATTCTTTTATTCTTTACAAGCTCGGCAATCTGAATGATAAGCTGAGCCTTGTTTACCTGATATGGAAGCTCTGTTATGATAATTCTTGTTTTGCCATTCTCATGTTCTTCAATTTCTGCTCTTCCACGCACAATAATTCCACCACGACCTGTTTTGTATGCGTGTTTAACAGCTGTTCTGCCCATAATTATACCGCCAGTTGGAAAGTCTGGGGCAGGGATAATCTTGATAAGCTCGTCAATGTCAATCTCAGGATTGTCAATAAGAGCTTGAAGACCACTTAAAACCTCGGTGAGGTTGTGAGGTGGAATATTTGTCGCCATACCAACAGCGATACCGTCAGAACCATTTATAAGAAGGTTTGGTATTTTAGATGGAAGCACCTTTGGCTCAAGATTTTGATTGTCAAAGTTTGGCATAAAGTCAACTGTTTCTTTGTCTATATCATCCAGCATCAACGCGGCAATTTTTGCAAGTCTTGCCTCTGTATATCTCATTGCTGCAGGTGGGTCACCATCAACAGAGCCAAAGTTTCCCTGGCCGTCTACAAGAGGGTAGCGGATTGAGAAATCTTGAGCAAGCCTAACCAGCGCGTCATAGATTGAGCTGTCACCATGAGGGTGATATTTACCCATTACATCACCCACAATTCTTGCACATTTTTTTGTAGGTTTGTCAAAAAAGTTGTTCATTTCACCCATAGCAAAGAGAATTCTTCTATGAACTGGCTTAAGACCATCACGCACATCAGGTATAGCACGAGAAACGTTTACAGCCATAGCATAAGAAATGAATGACTTTTTAAGGTTGTCCACTGTATCGACCTTTTCAATCTTGGTATTTTTAAAAATTTCGTCAAGTGGTTTTTTACTTTCAAATTTGCTCATTTTCGCACTCCTCATTGGATGTTTTGTTTTTACTTAAATCTTTTATATGTTTAAGCTCATTTTTCATCAATTCTTCAATTTCTTTTTCAACTTCTTTTTCGCCTAGCAACTTTTTTAAAGTCATGATTGACAATTCAGCTTCTGCTAATTTTTTAATTAAAGCTTGTTTTGTTTCTTCATCTTGCTTATCATATTGATAATCTTTTATTAAAAAATTAAATTCTGTAAAATCATCATTGCTAAGACTTAGCAAATCGTATGAATCATCTCCCCAAAAATTGGTAAATTTTTCAAAGAATATTTCAAATTTATTATCAAATTTCATTTTCCCTCCTTATTATTCTTTTTTATATAGTCAGACACAATTTTGTCGCCTCTTTCTATTTTAAAATTCATTATTTTTTTAACTTCATCATCTCCAAATAATCTTTTTATTTGGCTTGCGCATATTAAAACATCGGCAGTTTCTTCTATGATATTTTCCTTTATCTGTTTAAGTTTTGCATCATTTTCTTGAGATTGTTCGTTTAGAGAATATCGCATAAACTTGCAAAGCTCTTTGGTAAGCTCGCTCATTTCTTCAATGCATAATCTCATCTGACTTTCCTTGCCCCATGCTAGGGTTAATTTGTCATATACTTGAATAAATTTTTCTTCATCAATCATAAATCGCTCCTTTCGTAATTATTATCCATAACCTCTTTTAGCATTAATTTAAGATTTTCTTTGTTTTTTTTGACATTTAAGTCGTTTTCAAAGCAATTTTCTTCAATTTCAATTCCCAAATTCATTTCAAGCCAGCCAGCAACTAAAAATCTGTGACAAAATTCAGTTGGTTTTTCAAAACATAATATGACAGCATTTTCGCCTAATTCATTGTAAATTTCTTGTGGGTCAAGTATTTTTAAAACTTGATTATAAAATTTTTCTATATAGTCTTTTTGATTTTCAAGTTTTCTTTGTTTATATACATCCTCTGAAATTTTATTTTCCTTAAAATCATTTTCAATTTCTTCTTCTTTTTCCTTCCATTTGCGGAAGAATCTATATGGTGAAAGTTTCCTCATCGCCCTTCCTTGAAAGCCAACAAGCTTTCCTTCATCACCAGAAATTGCAATAGGCTGATATGTGTTGATGTCAATTTTATTTAATCTTGCGTAATATGAAGTTTTCATTTAAATTCTCCAAATATATGTTATATTTCAGTTTTTTTATTGTTTTTTGGTATTTTTTTATTAAAAACTATAAAACTTATTGAAATTATAGATTATTGATTAGTTTAAATATTATTTTAAATTAATTTAAATTTTAACTTTTTTTAAATTTTGTTTTATTATTTTTAAACATCAAGGTCTGTCACAAGCTTAGCATTTTCTTCAATGAATTGACGTCTAAGTTCGCTATCTTCGCCCATGAGGTCGTTGAAGTATTTTTCTGCTTCGATTGCATCTTCCATTGTAAGTTGAATTAAAATGCGATGTTCTGGGTCAAGTGTTGTTTCCCAAAGTTGTTCTGCATTCATTTCACCAAGACCTTTATATCGCTGTTGAGCACATCCGATTCTGCCATTTTGTGAATACCATTCTTCAAGCTCTTCATCAGAATAGAAGTAATAATCATTTTTGTTTTTAGTCACCTTATAAAGAGGTGGCTTTGCAGCATATACATGACCATGTTCAATTAAAGGCCTCATAAAACGGAAGAAAAAGGTGAGAAGAAGTATTCTGATATGTGCACCATCTACATCGGCATCGGTCATACAGATAATCTTATCATAGCGGAGTTTGTCTTCATTAAATTCTTCGCCGATTCCGCATCCAAAAGCAGTTATCATTGATTTTATTTCTGCATTTTCAAGCACGCGGTTAAGTCTTGCCTTTTCTACATTTAAAATTTTGCCTCTTAAAGGTAAGATTGCTTGAAAGCGTCTATCTCTACCAGTTTTGGCAGTTCCGCCCGCAGAATCGCCCTCTACGATATAAATTTCGCAGAATTTTCTATCACGCTCACTGCAGTCTGCAAGCTTGCCAGGAAGGGTGGTGTTTTCAAGCACACTCTTTCTTCTTGTAAGCTCTCTTGCATTTCTTGCAGCCTCTCTTGCACGCTGTGCCATCACGCTTTTTAAAATAAGGTTTTTAGCTTCGGCAGGGTGTTGGTCAAGATAGTCGCCAAACTCGCTTGTCATAGCCTTATAAACGATGTTTCTCATTTCACTGTTGCCAAGTTTGGTTTTTGTCTGACCTTCAAATTGAGGTTCTTTTAATTTGACACTGATTACAGCTGTGATACCTTCACGACAATCATCGCCTGTCAGTTTTTCATTGTCTTTTATAATTTTATTTGCAACAGCATATTCATTTAAAACCTTTGTAAGACCTGCTTTAAATCCGTCAAGGTGGGTGCCACCTTCTTCTGTGTTGATGTTGTTTGCATAGGCATTGATTACTTCGCTATAACCCTCATTAAATTGGAAGCAAACTTCAACTTCATTGTCAATTTCGCCATTTTCGCCACGATTGAATTTGTTGAAATAAACGGGTGAAGAAAGGATGGTTTCGCGGTTTTTGTTGAGGTAGTCAACAAACTCAATAATTCCGCCTTTAAACTCAAAAATTTCCTTTCGCTCTTGACCCTCTCTTTTGTCTTCAAGAGAGATTACAAGTCCTTTATTTAAAAATGCAATTTCTCTGAAACGATTTTTCATTGTTTCAAAATTAAATTCTACTGTTTCAAAAATTTCATCATCAGGCTGAAAGGTGATTGTTGTCCCGCGTTTGTCAGTTCCGCCAACTATTTCAAGAGGGCTTACAACATGACCGCGACTAAATTCTATCTTATGATGTTTGCCATTTTGATAAACATCTGCAACCATGTGTTTTGAAAGTGCATTTACGCAGGATACACCCACACCATGAAGTCCGCCAGATATCTTATAACCTTCGCCGCCAAATTTTCCGCCAGCATGAAGTTTTGTTAAAACCACTTCAACCGCACTTTTACCTTCCTTTGCAATGATGCCGGTAGGTATACCACGACCATTGTCAGAAACAGAGCATGAGCCATCGGCATTGAGGACAACTTCAATTTGAGTGCAGTATCCAGCAAGAGCTTCATCAATAGAGTTGTCGACTACTTCTGTTACCAGGTGGTGAAGACCATGCTCATCGGTAGAGCCGATATACATTCCCGGTCTTTTACGCACAGGTTCAAGCCCTTCAAGCACCTGTATGTCACTTGCGTCATACTTGACAGAATGTCCAATTTCTTGTTCTTGATTGATTTCCAAGTTTTCCATATTTTCCATAAAATCTCCTATATATAATTATATATTAAATATATATAATATATTATATATATAATACTATATAAAGGCAAGCCTTTTTTGAAATTTGTGAAGATAAAATTGTCAAAAATCTTAAAAAATTGTTGCAAACTTCTAAAAATTGTGCTATTATCAATCTCATGAAAAACTCGAGTAAAAAAATCAAAGAAGAAAAGAAGGTTGTTTCAGAAGATGAAAACAATCAAATAAAAGAAAAAGAGTGTGTTTCTGCAGAGAATGAAACATCAAAAACAAATGAAAATGCTGTTGCAACAGAAAATGATATTGCAATAGAAAAAAGTGTCGAGAAAGATGCAACAGAGAAAGACATAGTTGCAGAAAAAGATGCTCAGCAAAAACCATCTCGCAAAAGTGAATTTATTGAATTTTTAAAATTTCTTTGTTTCTCACTTTCAGCAGGCGCCATCCAACTTGGCTCATTTACCATTATGTATGAGCTTATCGGTTGGAAAGAGTGGTGGGCTTGCCATCTTATAAGCTTGACATTGTCTGTTGTGTGGAATTTTACCTTCAACAGAAAGTTTACCTTCAAGTCAGCAAGCAATGTTCCTCTTGCGATGAGTTTTGCTTTTTTGTTTTATGTAGGGTTTACTCCTGCATCAATATTTGGCGGAAATGCACTTAAAGACATCGGCTGGAATGGGACTTTGGTTGAAATGCTTATGATGGTAATCAACTTTGTTTTAGAGTTTGTTTGGGATAAATTTATCGTATTTAATGACAAACTTATGGGCAAAATCAGCGAGAAATTAAGAATAAAGAAAAAAGAAGGAAAATAATTTTAAATTTATATAAAAAATCATAGCTTAATATTGCTATGATTTTTTTGTGTCAATAAATGTAAAATTGTCATTTTTGATATTCACAAAATATTTTGCATTAATCTTTAAGTCGCCTTTATGAAAAATTTTTGCCTCCTTTTCTTCGCCATTTTTCACTTTATATGTGACGTCATAAAAGTTGTAACCCATAATATTTAAAAGTGGATTTATATAAAAAAGCGAATTTTTGATATAAACTATCCCAATAAAAATCATAATTATTACAAACAAACAATATCCGCTTACTAAAGCAAGATTAAGTTGAAGTGCAAAAAGCACAAAAAGTGAAAAATAACCTAAAAAGTGTTTATCGGTGATATTTTCCTTTGAAATTATCTCAATTTCAATTGCCTTGCCAGTTGATTTTATATTCCATATAAGACCTCCAATACCAAAACCAATAAGCAAAATCAAGGTGGCAAAATTAAGAGAGTTTAGCACATTGAAAGATAAGTTGTTGTTTAACATATCAATGACAAGTTTGATAAAAATCAAAACAAACATCGGCACAAAAGCTGATAAAAACAAAGATAGGTCTTTAGCTATGTTTTTTATTTTCTTCATATCTTTATTTTGAATAAAATATAAAAAAATATTAAAATTTGTTTTGTTTTATTGATAAATTCGGTTACAATATATCTATGAAATATCTTCCTTTTATTATTTTAAGTATTTTGTGCGTTGGTATGGGCACTCTTTACACAATTTTTCATAAAAAAATTGGCTGGCAGGGGATTATCCTTCGTGGACTCTCCATCCTCTCTTTTTTGATACTTGCGGTAGTAAGCGCAAATAGTAAAGAGCTTAACAATGCTTTGCCTATGTTTGTGATGATTGCTCTTGGCCTAAATATTATGTCAGAAACATTGCTTGCTTCAAATAATGTTGATGAAAAAGCAAGACTTATCACCTTCAGCCTGTTAAATTTTGCCTCTGTGCTGCTTTTTGCGGTAAGTTCAATCACTTTATCGGAATTTAATGTTTTAGCCCTTGTAGGCGGTATTTTAGCCGGTATAGGTCTTGGACTTATAATCTGTGGCTTTAAAAAGAATTGGGCGATAGAGCCAATTTTAATGGAAATACTGGTGTCATTGTCGCTTGGACTATTGCTCGGCTTTTCGCTGACAGCAACAATTGTTTCAAAACACTTTGTAAGCGGCATATTGATGCTTATAGGAAGTATACTTATGTTTGCAAAACATATACTTGAAAGTTTTTGTGGAAAATATAAAATAATGGGATATATTATAAATGCAATATTCATGATTTCGTTGCTTATTATGACCATGACAATATATTTCTTTTAAAAAAGATAAAAAAATATAAAAAAAGTATTGACTTTTCCTGCGATAATGAATATACTAGTATTGTGATTATCGCGGGATAGAGCAGCTCGGAAGCTCGTCGGGCTCATAACCCGAAGGTCGTTGGTTCAAATCCAACTCCCGCAACCACTATAAATAAGGGGCTATAGCGATTTCGTAGTGTTTAAAATATTGATTTTGACACCAATCTTGACACCACTAAAAGGTAGTCAAAAGGGAGATTTGAAATAGTCTTTAAAAAAAAAGTCTAGCAATTTGCTAGGCTTTTTTATATTATTCTATCATATTTTCTTTTTCAATTTAACTATAAAATATTCTTTAAGTCATCAAATTTAACATACAATTTACTTTTTATCATTTCTACAGCAATATTCTTTATAATACTATCGCAGACTTCCTTTCTAACTTTCTTAACTTTCTCATAAAGGTTTTTATTAGCATCTTTTAGTAATATGTTTTCATCTCTTATATCTTTGAGTTGTTGCTGTAAATGTTTTATTTTATCAATTTTTTCTCTTACAAAATTACTTATACAATAACAATCTCCACATAATATAATATTATTTTCTTCATCATAAATAGTTTGATTACTTTCAAGAACTTCTTTTTTCAACCTTTCTTGCTCTTTTTTAAGCAACTCAATTTCCTTAAATCGTTCTTCCAAATCATCATTATATTCTTTATCTAATTCATTAATCTTTTCGTTGTAATATTCAATTAATTTTTGATTGCCTTTTTCAATAATCTTTGTTCGTTTCTTTACATCTGCTTTGAGTTGCTCGATTTGTAATAATTGCTTGTTAAGAATTTCACATAATTTATTCATATCAAAATTATTTTGTTCATATAAAATCTTATTTTCATTATCTTGTATTGCAGTAGGCTCAAAATAATCTTCAATTAAAACATATCTATCTTTCGTCATAAATTACCTCTACTTTTTTATTTCTTGATTCTTGATATTCTTTTTGTAAGTCCCATATCATATTTAATAGTTGATTTTTTGATTTTGATTTAAAATATTCAAATTCATAGTTTTGTTTTGGGTCATAAACCATAGGTATTTCTTCTTCATTTATTTCCTCAATTTCCACAACTGCATTAGATATTTTATCTACTGGAACACCATTTACCAAATCTTTTACTATTTGTCTAATTTCTTTTTTAGACATCTTTGCAGATATAATATTTTTATTGACACATTCATATATTAATTCTTCCTTTAATGGTAAAAGTTCATAAAGTTTAGAAGGGGAAAAGTCTTTGAAAATGTCTTTTAGTTGAATATTTATATCTCTATCATTACAAAATCTTTCATAGCAATTTTTTAGTCGACAAACTGCTGTTTTACTAAAACCAAATTTTGCAAGCAATTTATATGAATTGTAATACTCATTATTCTTTGCTTTCCAATAATTATTTTTACAATAAGACCAGATATTATAAATTGTTTTACATAACTTTACAAAATATTTTTGTTTATCTTCAAAACATTCTTTTAAGTTTGAAATTAAACCTTGTAAGGTTTTATCTTCAAATTCTAATTCATTATCTAGATAAAAATTTTCTTCCATTATTCAGTTCCCTTTTCTTTATTTGTTTTTTATATTGAGGTGTTTGTTGATATAGCCGAGCATATTCAAATAGTTGATGTTTTCTCATTGCTTCTTGCAATTCAAAATCACTTCCATATTTTGCACTTTCCTTTAATTTCTTCTCACTATATTTGTATAATTCAGTTAAATGCTCCTTACTATGTTTTAAAGCAAGTTCTTTATATTCTTTCTTAAAAAATGTCATATTCTCTCCTTATTTTTTTATTTAAAGTGTTGACTTTTAATTAAATTTAACATATAATACATATATCAAATTTAATTTGGTAACAGGCATATAGGAATTATTCGCTATATGCACCCGCCGTAGAGCATTGGGTAGAGTGGTTTTAATCTCTATCAGCACACAAGACCTGCGGGTAACTTGTGCAATAAGTAAGAGTTCTAACTCTTACTTTTTTTATATCTATCTATAAATTGCTTATGTTTCTTTCGATTTTCACTTGATTGTTTTGTATGATTAACAACATTATTAAAAACCTTTCTAGTTTCTTCTTCAGGCAATTTTGAACAATTATTTGTCTTTTTAAATTTCTTACCTAAAACAATCGGTTTATTTTCATTATCTACTATTTCAATATTATGTCGATAATAATCAATACCATATTTTTTATATTTAGTTGTATTTGGCGTTTTTTGTGTCGAGCCTGGAATAACTAAATATTCTTCAATACCTTTTGGACTTATCTTTTTATCAGCTATAATAACAGGTCTGCATTTACTTGCAGGCTTTTTATTTTTCTTATAAGGTAAATATAGGTCATTTGTTTCAAGTGTTTGTCCTATGGGCAAACTTCTTTTAAATTTTGATTTTTTGTTGTTCATAAACCTCCGTAAAAGGTAATTCTTCTGAAAGTAATTCAAGAGGAATTAAACCTTTATTTATATTTTCTTTTATTTCATTATCAACCCAATATTGCAAAACATTGTAATCTTTATTGTAATTAAGATAATCAGCATTTTGAATAAGAGGGTTGTTGTAATATAACTCTGTTTTAGTTATATCTTTTGGTGTGTCAAAATCTGCACCTATAAGCCGAGATACAATTTCTGGAACATTTAAGTTGGAAGAATAATAAAATCGCTTTTTAAAAATATCTGTTGAGCCGAGAGCCTTTTCTACATACTTTTTAACATAACTATTACATCTTTCTCTACTTGCTATTCTAGTAACCGTTGTAAAGCCATAGGGGAATGTAGTGACATTATAAACAGGAAGTCCATCAGTATCAGTTAATTCATGTTCGTGCTTTGTTTCTTCAAAATATTCTCTGCTTGAAATTTTGTTTTTGTAATAAGCCCAAGAACAACACACTTTTCCAGAATTTACAAGTCCAAGTTGTTTCGGTGTAATTCCATTAATAAGTAAATGAAAATGTATGCAATTATCTTCATGCCTTTCAGGAAAGCACATATAACCTAGAGAGGGGAACTGCTTTTTAATATTGTTTATGTATTTTTTGTATGCATTAAAAACTACTTCATCATTTGTTCTATCTATTTTATGAGGGTCAAAAGTAAGAGTGCAAAACCAATCAAAATCATTCATTTCAAGGAGCATATTCATTAAAATTTTAGTCCTACGAAGTGAACAATTCATTGAATTTAAAACTTCACTTTTCTTATATGTATCAATCTCGCCAGTTTCTAAATTTAACTTATATCTTATTCCGTCAATATCAATAGGTCGACTTTTCTTTTCTACTTGTTTATCTGATTTATAGTATATCGAGGTTAGAGTTTTATCTCTATATACTCTATCTTTTTGAAACAAGTAATAGGCAGTTTTTCGTTCTTCTAAATTTTCCATAAAAACTCCTATTTTAATTTAAAATTCTTTTAAAATAACATAACATTACAATGTGAACATTGAAATTAAATCACTATTATCAATTTTATATTTCATCACTGAACCTATTATTTTTTTTATTAAATAATTAAAAGCGAACTCTTTTTGGTGCAATTAAATAATCTGCTATACCTTTATAAAACAATCGTTTTTCTTTTGTAAGTTTTACACCTTTTTTAGTTCTCTTAATTTTTTCGTTTTTAGCATATTCATTACAAGTTTTAATAATTTTTTCTGAATGACTACGTTCAGAAAAACCATATTTTAATATATTCTCCAAATATATTTTTTTACCATATTCCATACCTTTGTAATAAGACATAATTTTCTCCTTAAAAATTTTTATTCCGTTGAGTGTTACTATTGTCGAGTAGAAGTAACACTCTCACGCAAGGCTAGGGTAAACCCTACGCCTTTGCGTGAAATTATCATATTTAAAACCACAGTTTTAATATAAGGTTTCATATTTTGTGGAAATATGGAGAAGTCTTTGACTTTTCCACATTCCCAACAAAATTTGTGTGCTTACGGTAAACTATGTAAATATGGATAACTTGCAAACAAGTAACCCACATTCACACAGTTTGCTGGAAATGTGCATAACTCTAAAAGAGTAATACACATTACCACACACTTACGACTATTACCAATCAAGAAAAAATAATAAATCTTGAAAGGGGATAATCAAATTTAATTATTTTCATCAGAAGAACTATTTGTTTTCTTCTTGCGTTTGGACTTTTTACATTTTTCTAATTCTTCTCGAAGATTAGAAATTTCGTTTTCCATATTTTCTACAAGTTTCTCTCCGCAATATAAAGGTTTAAGTCCAGAAAAGGCAACTCGCAATTTTTCAAATAAACCAAGTTTATAACCTAATTCTTGCAAATGTAATAAATAAAAAATTTCAGTTTCTTTCAATTTCTTTTTTAATAGTTTAAAAATATATTTATCAATTTTATCTAAATATTTTGCAGGCACAAAATCAGCGGTATTAAGAGTATGCGACCAAGTGCCAAAATGAACATCTAGAGTATCATTAATAAGTTCATTTTGCTTAAATTCCATTATGCTACCTTCCTTTTTTGATGAAAATTATCAGGCAATTCATCGTCATTTTCTTTTAAATATTTTATATAACCTTCGATAGTTTCTTCGGTTGGTTCTGCCTGTTGATAATCAAAATCTTCTTCTAAATGACCTTGATAAAATTTAGGTTTACAAGATTTACTATCGTAGCAATCAAAAACATTATAATTAGCAGTAACTTCTTCTTCAGTATAGCAATCAATATCTTTTTTCCCGCTTGCCATATATCTTTCAAAAAGACTGCTATTTTCAATCTTTCTTATCTTCCAAGTTAAACCTATTATTTTGCCTCGTTCGTCTTTATGAATAGTAAGCTTTATAATTTCAAAGAATTGTGCAAGTTCTCGAATATTAACATCAATAAGCATCGGTCTTTGAGTATCAAGAAATATATCAATATCATCGTGTCCGTGTTGCTCATACCAACGACTTTGCCAGTCGGGGAAATACATTGACAATCTACTATTTAAATACTTTTGGGCTTCTGTAATTCCAATGCACTCATAAGGTAGATTAAAATGTGTCTTAACAAAATTATTTGAAAAACCTAATCTATAAGGGTTAATTCGTCGGCTAAATCTAGGACTATACCTAAATTGTTTGCCAGTTATATCATAATTAGCTGAAACACAATGAATAGGTATAGTCTTAATATTTTTAAAGCCGTTTTGTTGTTTTTGTAATATTTCATTTTGCATTGCTAAATTTCTTTGTCTATCAAACATAGTTTGCACTAGGCAATGTGTCATAAAGCAAGTTTTTCCGGTGCGTGGTGGAGCGAATATTATTGTTATCAAATTAAAAAACTCCTAAAAAAATCATATTTAAACATTGCTGAATTTAAAAAAATAAGGGTAAAAGGGTAATATACCCAACCCTTATTTTTAATTATATTATTTTTAATAATGCAATACTTGCAAGTTCATCAACAGGCTCTTTTATTGCAGGTGAAAATGAAGAAAGCCATTCAATGATTTGTTGGTTAAAACTCAAATCAATGCCAACAATCAAACAGAAAATTCCCACAGCAAGAGCCATTCCTAAAATAACTAACATTAAATTTTTAAAAAAACGCAATGCTTAATCTCCTTTTTAAATTACTTTAATTCAATAGACATTGCTCTTGCACCATAATTTGACACTTCATATCTTACTACTACAGGTGTATAGCAAGAAACTTTATCATAAACAACTCTATCAGTTTTATATTCAAGGACAGTTGATTGTTTAAAACCTAAGTTCTTGTCATAGTCTTCACCACTTACGCATTTCAAAATATATCTATCAGGTTGTGCAGGAACAACTCGACCATCTGAGCCTTTAAACTCATTAGTTGCCTCTTTGAAAATTTTTTCAAGTACAACTCCTTCTTCTTTAATCATTCTTTTAATATTATTTGCCATAATTTTTTCTCCTTTTTTTTGTTTAATATTTTTGGCTTAGTGATAATAATCAACTTTAACTATTGACTTTGTGCAGGGCAGCATTTCCCTGACTTACAGCTTTTAATATTTAGTTTTCATGGTTCAGTTAAAACACCAAACGCAAATTTGTTACGCCGGCGAAATTTTCTTTAGAATAAAGGTTTCTTTTTCTTTTTTTCTATATTACGACCATTGTTAAAAGATTCGTAAACCCTGCTATTTGGGTTTTTCAAACCTTTTTCTATTTGACCAATTTGATAAGCCAATTTTTCTACTGAAGTATATTTACTTGATTTCTTTTTTGGCTTTGCTTTTTTATAATACGCCAAACTTAAACTCCTTTATTTTATATTTCAGTTTTTTAAGATACTGATAAACTTTTTTTGAGTATTCGCGACTACTCAACTGGTGAGAGTTTTAAGTTTTGAACTCAAGCACTATTTAATTAAGTGACAGTGAATTTTTAATTAAATATGCAACTCTCATACTATGGCTCAAGGACTTCAACCTTGAGAAGATAAGGGCGGGCAAGCATACCTTATCAGCACTTTGAGAGGGTTTAATAAATGAAAAAGACTAAATATTTATTAATTTTGCCTTGTACCGTGTTTATCGTGTTAAACACCATGAACATTTCACCACCATAGATTTAAAAGTTTAATTTATCTTATTTACTAAAACATCATTTATCTCCAACTCGCTCAAGCGATGAATTTGACTTGCAATATTCGACCAGCCTTCACTTGTCGTAAATGTTTCATATAGTTCATCTAACACATAAACCTTGCCTAAGATGTGCTGTATTTGATTTGACCAAAAAACATTAGGGACTTCATCTGCTTGAATTACTATCACTAAATCTTCAGTAGTGCCTTGAAAGGAATTTTGAGCAATCGATTTACAATTTTCGCCTAGCACTACTTTTTTCAAATTAACACAATCTTTAAAAGCCATTTCACCAATAGTTTTACAAGTATCACTTATTACAACTTCTTCTATTGTTTGATTATTTTCAAAGCAATGTAAATCAATGCTTTGAACAGGCACACCATATTCACTTTCATAGACATACATATTTCGTGCTTGAACATCCATAGGAAAGAGATTTGAAGTTGTTGAATAGTTCTCATCAATAAAAGTTTTAAATTCATTTATATTTTCAAAGAAAGAACCTTCATTTCTATCGATAGACATATATGAAATTTCATAACATTGAAGGTCTTTATTTGCTTCATAAAAGGCATAAAAATCTTCTTTAGAAGAAATGGTCTGATTTAAGAGTGTTTCAAATTCATATCGAATAAAATCGGGAAGAATCAATTTTGTATCATTGCCTAAGTATTTATTTATAGCAACACCTGCATTCTCTGCTTGAAATCGAAAATCAGTTATAAGCCCTGTCCTTTGCACCTTTTCGCCAGTGTATTCATCAAGAGAGAAAATTCTTCCATTATACTGAGCAAAGTTATTTATATTTTCATTGTTAAAACATTCTTTCTCGATCTCACTTTTAACAAAAATTTGAGCATTGTTTGAATATAAAATATTTAATAGTTGTGTCATATTCAGATCTATATTAATTTTAAGAATTTCTAAATTTTCATTTAAGAAATTGACATAATCAGCAATCTCTATTGTTGAAGGCAATTCAAGTTTTTTAATGGCAGTCCCGTCAATGAATGATGCTCCCAATTCTTTAACACCTTCAGGAATTGTCAAATGACTTAAATTTGAACAATTATTAAATGCCAACATTTCAATTTTTTCAACAGATGATGGAATTGTTATTGATGTTAGTCCAGAAGATGCAAACATTCTTTCAGAAATTTTCTTTAAATGAGAATTTAAAGTTACATTCTTTAAACTTGAGCAACCTTCAAAAGCCGAACTACCAAATTCAGATATATTTTCAAGATTTATGTTTTCAAGACTTTCGCAATTTAAAAAAGTTGTCATGTCTAAAGATTTGATATTTTTACCTAAACGAACATTAATAAGGCTTGAGCAACCTTGAAAAGCACCTCCGCCTATTTCAGTTATGTTGTCAGGAATTACGACATCAGTAATTATCGTATTTTCAGAAAAAGCATAATCGCCAATGGCTGTTACTTGAAAATCATCGCCATTATAATAAGTAGTCTTTAAAAGTTCAATTTTAAGTGGAAAAGCCTGCATCATTTCTTCTTCAGTTTCAAAAAGCAAAGAAAACTTTTCTTCCCAGTCATAAGCATCTGCACAATAAAATTTCTCTTTGCCTTTAGGTTGACAATTAAAGCTGTGATTCATCATCTTTTCAAGCACTTCTTCATTACCATTCAAATCGTCCATGGTCATTTCGAATTCTTCTAAATGCTCATCATATTTTGAATAAGACGAAGGCAAAGATTGAAGATTAACTTCTGTGCCTGAATATCCACTTATCTTGTTTCCAGAAAATTTGAATCCTTTTATTTCTTCGCCAGTAGGTTTGGAAGGTATTTCGGCTTTCGCAAAAACACCAGTAAAAAAATCTTTAATTTCGTTTCTGTAAATATGGCCTAAAGTCAGTCCAGTGCTTAATAGTGCTATCATCGCACCACTAATTAATAGTTTTGTAAATTTTTTCATATTGTTCTTACTCCTTATGTAATTTTATATTTTTCAAATAAAATTGAACAAAATTCTTTGTCAGTCATAGTTGTGCCTTCAAAGGCATAATCTTCGCCTTCTTTTTGATTAATAATTACAAGTTCGCCATTATCGTTTATTGCAACAATGTAATAATAATATCTTGTAATTCCTTCCTTAGTCGAATATGACGAATTTAATGACACATAAATATTTTTAAGCATGAAAGTTTGGTCATCAAAGTTATATTGATTATCTTTATTTGTGTCAAAATATTCTTGCGAATAATCACTTGCTAAACGATAAAGTCCCATTTCAACTTTTGGGTTATTTTGTATGCAAATTTCATTTACTATAAACTCAGCAGTGACTTCTGATAAGTTGTCAGATTTAATTTCATACCTTGTATAAACAGGATTAGTTTTCTTGTCGACACCACGCACAAAAACATAAGCACAATTTAAAGATTGACAATAATAAATATCTTTAATTTCAAGACCAACTCCACCAGCTGAAGGGTTAGGGTGTCTAAATATAATTTGCTTTTGTTCATCGGTAAAAGATAATTCAAGTTTAACCATGTCAACATCGACATATTTTGCCACAAAAATTGTATCTTGTGTGATAGGGTAGTTTTCAAAATCTTCAACTAGAACATCACCAACATACCAGCCGACAAACTTGACGGCAGGTTGTTCTGGAATAAATGGTTGAGCAAATTCGCCATGAATTACATTTTGTTTTTTAATGTGACCTTTATACGAAAAAGTCACTTGATAAAATCTTGTTAAAATTGCTTCTATGTAAGTATCGCTAGTTATTTCTATATCGTTTATTTCAACTGGAGAAATTATAAGATTGTTATATTTCCAACCATCTAAAACAAAGCCTTCTGGTATTTCATAGTAAACATCTATAAGATTTAACTTATAACCATTTTCACGAGTGAAAGAACCTGTTTCTTCGCCAATTTTGTATGTTACTATGTGAATTTTAACAAACATCGGCTCAAATGTTATATTTTGATTTACAACAATATCTTCAACTTTGACAGGTTGTCCATTATACAGCCAACCTTTAAATTTATAACCTTTCTTTTGAGGAAGAACGGAAGGTTGCTTTGCATAATCTCCAATAGCAACCGTTTGAATTTCATCCTTTTCATACCCTAAAAATTTAACAATGAAAGTCAAAGGAAAGTTAGGGTCGATAGGTGTTGACGGGTCAACAGGCTTATGCGAGCCATTACTACCATTTTGTATTTTTTCTTTAATTTTTTCATAGTTACAGATTGTATAAACGCCACCGCCTAATATTGCAGTCGCAAATAAACAAACAACTAAACTCGTCCAAAATTTCTTTGACATATATTACCTCTTTTTTAACCTTTAAATATGTAAATTACAAGTTTTATTAATTCAACAAATAAAATAATACCCACTATAAAAATGATTACTTTAATTACTATATTGATTATCTTGTCAAGCAAAGTTTTTTGAATGTTGCCAGGATTATCACTGCCAGTTTGTTTGTTATCAATAACTCCAAGATTATATGTAATACCATCAGTTTCAAATTTTAATCTTAAAATTGAAACATCTGAAACTTTAGTGTAATAATTATAAGTTACACCTGTAACAGAAGGTGCCGATTTATATTCAGTTTCAGCAAATCTTAACACCCATTTCATCTCTGAGATATTATTAATTGTTGAACTTGTCAAATCTTCTGATTTAATAAATTCATCTACAGTTTCAATTCTGCTCCATTTATGCGGCTTGCCAATGATAGGCTTATCACTTGCTGTATCATCACTTGTTAATTTTTTATACTTACTTTTTTTTGCCCCATAATGTGGATGTTTGCCTGTTAAATTTTCAGTTTCATAAACATCACTTTCCATATAGTAAACATCTGCTTCTAAAAGAGTGTCAATTCTTTTATCAGTTGAAAAAGCAACATAATGAGCATCGCAAGCATCTAAATACAAAATAAAACCTTCTCTATATCGTATAAAGCCAACATATTTATCTATAATCTTGATTGTTTCGATATCTTCACAAATTATTTCAGAGTTATTTTCGCCAGATATTCTATATGATTTTGCTACAGGGTAACTAACTTCTGATATACTATTTTCAGTTGTTTTGTCCAGAACATCATCAATTTTGCCGTCCCATTTTCTAAAAATTGAAGAAATCTCATAATATCGTTCTTCAATATCTGCAACTTTAAAATCTTTAACTTTGTATTTAAACAAAGTGCTTGAATAACTTATTAATGATAATTTATAATTTTTAAAATCTAAATTATCGCCAGAAGTTATTGAGATATTTATTGATGTTGCTTTTAAAGGCCTAATAGTTCCAGAAGGTTGGTAGACATAAATAAACAACTCTTTACTTTCACTTTCCGCAATTTGAATCAACTGTAATGAATAATCATTAATCTTCTCAATATATTTTGACTGATTAAAATTTTCGTCTTTTGATAAATCCTCAAGAACACTCGAGTATTCAATGCTTTCTGCTTTTGCAAGTTGAACATTTGAAAAGCCGTTGAAGATTAAAAAGGCGAATAAAATTAAAAACATGGCAATACATCGAAATTTTGTGTTTTCATAAAATTTTAAAACTTTCTTCAAGATAACCTCCGATATTTTTTTAAATAAATGTTGTTAAGAATGCGATTAAACAAACGACACCTACACACAAACAAACTTGTAATATGTATTTAAAAATTTTTAAAACTATCATTTTTTATACCTATCAATTTTCACCTATTTCTATAGGCATATTGACTATTTCTTCGACTTGATAGCCTTTAGCAATTAATTCATCAAACATTTTTATTACTTGCTTAAATGTTAAATTTTTCATAAATACTCCTTTTAAATCAATTTATTCAGCCAATGCTGTTCATTTTGTATTTCTAAATTCTTTATTTTCAATAAAAGTTCTGAATTTCTTTCAATTAAAACTTTTACATTATGTTTCAAAATCTCATTTTCAACTAATAAGTTTTTTAAATCATACATGTTTTTTTACTCCTTTTAAAAATTGTTTAACTCCATTCAACAACAATTTATTTTTTAAAATAATTAAGTCACACTTAAAAATCAATTTCTTAACTTTATTCATTTTTTCCTCTCTTTTTGTTTTTTTTATTTTTCTTTTATGTTACAATGTGAATATATAAAAGGAGTTTATATGGAAAAATTAACATCTATTTTTAAAAAACTTGAATTAAAAAAGCAATTAATCATTAAGTATGAAGGGGAGTTTGAAAATTTAAATAATCTTCAAGACAAACTTTCACCGAATGAATTTGACAAACGATATAAATCATTAGCCAAATCTTATAAGAAAGAAATGAAAGCTATTGATTTCTAAACACCGTAAGGTGTTTTTTTATTCTAGTAAAGTGTAATACCAACAATCATTATCAGGGAATTCTACTATTGCATGAACAACTTTTTTTGTATTTCTATATTTACCAGGCAAAGCAATATATCTTACTTTGATTTTATCTTTTTTACTTTGTTTTTTGCTGTCAAACCAAAACATATCATCACTGGGCAAATCTACATATTCAAGTTTATAAAATTTCTTCTTTACATTTGTTTTTTCAAGTTTGTATTTAGCCATATCAACCTCGCTTTTTACATATCGAAATTATAGAAATTCTCTATATTTATATAGTAATTATATGCAAATATTCTATATTTGTCAACTGTTTTATGCGATTTTTCTATAAAATATAAATTTTTTTTTATTTTTATTGATTTTTTAAATAAATATAATAAAATCAACTATAGGAGGGGAATATGAAGTTAAAAGAATTAAGAGAAAATAAAAATATAAATCAAACAACTATTGCTGATTTTCTTAATATATCACAAGAAAAATATAGTAGAATTGAAAATGAAAAATCAAAAGTAGATTTAAACACATTAATAAAACTTGCAGATTTTTTTCATGTAACAATAGACAATCTTGTAGATCATAATGTGCCATATTTACTTGATAAAAGTTTATTAAGTGAAAAACAAAATAAATTAATTGAAAGAATAATTAATCTTAATAATCTTCAGTGTGAAAAAGTTGAAGCATACATCATAGGGCTAACTAGTGCTGAAGAACAAAAAGAAAGAATTATTACTAAATTTAAAGGAGTATAATATGTATGAAAATATATCAAATAGATTTTATAATCCGAACAAACTATATGTTAGAAAAAATCCTGTTTTAAGTATTTATGAAAAAAAGTTTTTTAAATTAATGCGTGAAAAATTAGGGAATAAATTTATTATTACTCCACAAGTAAATTTACAATCAATAATTGAAACACCTTTATCTTATGGTAGAAATGAAGAATTATTTAGGAATATTGATTTTGGAATATTCGATACTGAAATGTATAATCCTATATTATTGATTGAAGTTAATGGAAAACAACATCAAAATAATGATTACTGGAAAAAAAGAGATAAGAGTGTTATGGAAATAATAGAAAAAGCGAATATAGGTTTTTTAACTATTGACAACGAAGATTTTAAAAAAAATATAGAAAGAATTGCTAATGATATTGTTGACGCAGTTTTAAAATTAGAATATTTACCTATTTAACAAAGGAGAGAAAATGTTAGAAATTATAGAATATATAAAAAGTTAATCAAGAAATAAAAGATAGATGTGAATTAATTGATATTACTATTAAAGGTTTTGAAGACAATAATAAACCTTTCTTACTAATCGATAATACAAAAAACGAAAATAAGACTATTTCAATTCTTCCAACTAAAAATGAGGAGGAAGATTTGAATTATGACAGTTACAGAGGCATAAAGATTACTAAACGAGTTGATAACCGATATCAAGCAAGGTTTACAATCAACGGCAAAAGAAAATCTATATATGCCAACACAAAAAAAGAGTGCTATGAAAAATTGAAATCTTTCTTAAGCACTAAAAAAATAAAAATTGAAAAGAAACTTACTTTTTATGAATACTGGGAGTTTTGGTATAAAAACTATAAAGAGCCTTTTATACAAGAAGGCACATTAAAAAATTACAGAAGCGTTTTTAAAAATCAAATAAAACCAAATTTTGAAGATAAGGACATAAAAAAGGTTACTGCATTAGATTTAAATTTACTATTAAAGAAATTACCTAACAGCCGTATGAAGGAATATGCAAGTCAATATTTAGTAGAGGTATTTAAACAAGCATACAAAGATAAAAAGATACCTTTTGATATTTGGGAAGATATAAGAAAATATCACCACAAGAGAACAGAAGGGACAGCTCTTACAATCGAACAAAGAGAAATATTACTTGAAAAGGCTGAGCAAATAAAACATGGGGCAATCTTTAAATTTTATTTATTTACCGGTGCAAGACCGGCTGAAGGCTTACGAATTACGCCAAAAGATATTGAAGAAACTTTAATACATATACCAGGAACTAAAACTGAAAACTCTGATAGATATATACCTAAATTTTCACAAGTTGAAGAATTATTAAAAAATATCGATTTAACTCACCAAACAATTTTTAATATTTCAGAAACAACATTAAAAAGAGAAAGATTAGAATTATGCGAGTTATGCGGTTTTAAATTTAAAACAAAAGATTTAAGAACAACATTTGCCACAATGTGTGCAGAAAAAGGAATTGCACCACGCATTATTGCTAAATGGCTAGGGCATACAACCACAACTACAACAAATAAATATTATATAAAAGTTTTAGATAACTACGAAAAAGAACAAATTAAGCTTATTGACACCAATTTTGACACCACAAAAAGGGATTGAAAAAGGTGGTTGAAAATATTAGATACAATATATAGTATTTATAAAAATTAAAAATACACCATATAGAGTATGAGAAGTAAAATTTATTAAAAATAGCCCCTCATAACCCGAAGGTCGTTGGTTCAAATCCAACTCCCGCAACCAGTGAAGAAGCAGGTCAAAAGACTTGCTTTTTTTGTTAACTTAGGCTATATTGTAGATATAACCATGGAAAGGATGTGTAAAATGAAGTTTGAAGGTTTTGAAATTTTAAGTGGAACAAAGAAAATTTTAATCTCTGCACCACACGCCGTTGAACAAACAAGGGATAATAAGGTAAAATATGCCGAGCAGGAAACGGCTATTATTGCAAAAATGTTAAATAAATTGGGTTATCCTACAATTATTAAAACTGAAAATTTGAATGATGATGCCAATTATGATTTGGAAAGCCCATATAAACAGCAATTGTTGAAATTCTGTCAGAAAAATAATATTCTTTTTGTGCTGGATTTGCATCAACTTTCACAAACAAGAGAAATGGATTTTTGTCTTGGCACAGGAAGTGAAGATAATAGAAATTTGTTAAATCACAACAATATTGCACATCTTACAAAACAACTTGCAAATGATAATGGATTCACACTTGAAATAAACAATCCTTATGCTGCTTCTTCTGCTAGGACAGTTTCTGGATTTTGTTCAAGAAATGATTTCCCAGCAATGCAGTTTGAGATAAACAGCAAATTGGTTTCAAGTTATTGCAATGCAACACAACTTGATGATGTATATGACTTGATTGTAAAAATTTGCGATATGATAGAAAAGGAATTGACAAATGAATATACTTTTAATAAATAATGCAAGTCTAAACACAGACAAATTTAAGCAGCAAAATCAACTGCTTTTTGATGCAGCAAAAGACTTGAATATTGAATTGGATGTAAAACGAAATATAGATATTAAATACTGGTATGATAGCAATGGCTCTTTCTTAGAGCGTTTAAATTGTGATGCCATACTTTTTTATGACAAAGATATTACTCTTGCAAATTTGCTTGAAGAAAAGGGATATAAGGTTTTCAATAGTGCCGATTGTATAAAAAATTGTGATAATAAAGCTCTCACATACAAAATCCTTGCAGATAACAAATTGCCTATTCCAAAGACATTTATATTTCCACTTTTGTTTTATC
The DNA here is from genome assembly GCA_949077035.1 of uncultured Eubacteriales bacterium. Lineage (GTDB taxonomy): Bacteria > Bacillota > Clostridia > Christensenellales > UBA1242 > Caccovivens. Next base: position 631 of record CARUPR010000001.1, on the reverse strand, counting down.
CAAATGTGCAAAATAATATATTGTTTATTGAAAAGGTTGAAAACGAGCTTGCATATCCAGTTGTAGTAAAAAAATGGTTTGGCTCTGAAGGGCAACAAGTGTTTTTGGTGAAGAATAGACAAGAATTTGTTGACCTGTTAAACAGAGAAAAACAAGAGCTATTAATTCAAGAATATTTTTCAGAGTGCTTTGGCAGTGATATAAGGATAAATGTTGTAAATAATGAAATTGTTGCAAGTATGCAAAGATTTTCAAAAGATGATTTCAGAGCAAATCTTTCTAATGGTGGCGTTGCTGAAAGCTATAAGCCAACAGAATCAGAAAAAATCCTTGCATTAAAAGCCGCAAAAGCACTTGGTTGTGATTTTTGCGGTGTTGACATTTTGCAAACGCAAAAAGGGCCTGTCATTTGTGAGGTGAACAGCAATGCTCACTTAAATAATATTTACAAAACCACAGGAATAAATGTTGCTGGCAAAATTTTGAGTTATATAAAAAATAAAGTTGCATCAGTTTAACTTAGATAGTGAAAATTTACTTAATTTATGTTGTTTAATAGGGGAAAAGCAGGTCGAAAGACCTGCTTTTTTTGTATCATATGGATGATATTTTAACTTAAAGTTAGTATTTC